>NZ_LLWQ01000141.1 GCF_001447385.1 Paracoccus sp. MKU1
CGCCGACGGCCCGATGCCGCAGACCCGCGAGCACATCCTGCTGGGCCGCCAGGTCGGCATCCCCTACATGGTGGTCTACCTGAACAAGGTCGACCAGGTGGACGACCCGGAGCTTCTGGAACTGGTCGAGATGGAAGTGCGCGAGCTTCTGTCCTCCTACGACTATCCCGGCGACGACATCCCGATCATCAAGGGCTCGGCGCTGGCGGCGCTGGAAGGCCGCGACAAGGAGATCGGCGAGGATTCGATCCGGGCGCTGATCGCCGCGGTCGATGAATACATCCCGACGCCCGAGCGCGCGGTGGACCAGCCGTTCCTGATGCCGATCGAGGACGTGTTCTCGATCTCGGGCCGCGGCACCGTGGTGACCGGCCGGGTGGAGCGCGGCGCGGTGAACGTGGGCGACGAGCTCGAGATCGTCGGCATCCGCCCGACCAAGAAGACCACCTGCACCGGCGTCGAGATGTTCCGCAAGCTTCTGGACCGCGGCGAGGCCGGCGACAACATCGGCGCGCTGCTGCGCGGCGTGGAGCGCGACGGCGTGGAGCGCGGCCAGGTTCTGGCCAAGCCCGGCTCGGTGACGCCGCATACCGAGTTCGAGGCCGAGGCCTATATCCTGACCAAGGAAGAGGGTGGCCGGCACACGCCGTTCTTCGCGAACTACCGCCCGCAGTTCTACTTCCGCACCACGGACGTGACCGGGACGGTGAAGCTTCCCGAGGGCACCGAGATGGTGATGCCGGGCGACAACCTGAAGTTCACGGTCGAGCTGATCGCGCCGATCGCGATGGAGGAGAAGCTGCGCTTCGCCATCCGCGAGGGCGGCCGCACGGTGGGCGCCGGCGTGGTGTCGAAGATCCTGAAGTGATGCGGGTCCGGGCGGTGGCTTTCGGGCCCCTGTCCCCCGCCGGGAGCATCGGCTGATCCCGTTTGGGATATCGCGACAGGAAGGCCGCTCCGGACGGGGCGGCCTTTTTCTTTTGCGGGGCGCGGCCTTCCGGGGCTCTGCCCCGGACCCCGGGATATTGGAGCACGAAAGAAGCGGGGCAGGCCGCAGCCCGGATATCGGCGCGCAAAAGGCACCGGCCGGAGCGGTTTCGTGCCGGAACGGGGGCGATCCTTCGGCAGGAAAGAGGCGGCTCTTACCGGCCGGCTGATGCGTGCCTTCGGGTCCCTGGCAATGGGGCTGCGGCCGTGAGAAAGCATTGGACGGACTGTTCCTGCCGGGGGCGGATATGCCGGAATGCGGGATGGCGATGGTCGAGGATACGGCCGCGACCAAGGCATGGACCAAACGGGCGGCGGCAGGAACGGCAGCGGTCGCTATCCGGACCGTTCTTCAGGCTGATCGAGGTCGGGATGCTGCGCGGGAGGGCCGCGCCGGGCAAGGCGCATGGCGAGAGCCTCTTGACGAGCCGGGCTTGCTCGTGCATGTAGCCGCATCGCTGCCGATCTTTTCAGAATCGGTCGCCTTGTGCCGGGCCGCCATGTCATGGGGCGGCCTGCTCTTGTTTATACGGTTCGACGCTGGCGGTGCGTGGTGTGTCGTCAGCCTCTCAACTTGAACTCCCCGCAAGAGGGATGAGAATGCAAAGCCAGAATATCCGCATCCGGTTGAAGGCGTTCGATTACCGCGTCCTGGATGCCAGCACGCAGGAAATCGTGAACACCGCCAAGCGCACCGGCGCGCAGGTCCGCGGTCCGATTCCGCTGCCCAACAAGATCGAGAAATTCACCGTTCTGCGCGGTCCGCATATCGACAAGAAATCCCGCGACCAGTGGGAAATCCGCACGCACAAGCGTCTGCTGGACATCGTCGATCCGACCCCCCAGACCGTTGACGCCCTGATGAAGCTCGACCTCGCCGCCGGCGTGGATGTCGAGATCAAGGTTTAAGGAGGCCATCATGCTGCGGACTGGTGTTATCGCCAAGAAGCTGGGCATGACCCGGCTGTTCCTGGAAGACGGGCGTCAGGTGCCCGTCACCGTTCTGCACGTGGACAACGTGCAGGTCATCGCTCAGCGCACCGCCGAGAAAGACGGCTATGTGGCGCTGCAGCTCGGCGCGGGCGAGGCCAAGGCCAAGCGCACGACCGCCGCGCTGCGTGGCCATTTCGCCAAGGCGAATGTCGCGCCCAAGCGCAAGATCGCAGAATTCCGCGTCTCGCCCGAGAACCTGGTCGAAGTGGGCGAGGAGATCGTCGCCGACCATTACTTCGAAGGCCAGTATGTCGACATCGCCGGCACCTCGATCGGCAAGGGCTTTGCCGGCGCGATGAAGCGGCACAACTTCGGCGGCCTGCGCGCCTCGCACGGCGTGTCGATCAGCCACCGTTCGCACGGTTCGACCGGCCAGTGCCAGGACCCCGGCAAGGTGTTCAAGGGCAAGAAGATGGCCGGCCATCTCGGTGCCGTCCGCGTCACCACCCAGAACCTGCAGGTCGTCAAGACCGATGCCGAGCGTGGCCTGATCATGGTCAAGGGCTCGGTCCCGGGTTCGAAGGGCGGCTGGGTCACCATCAAGGACGCCGTGAAGAAGCCGCTGGCCGAAAACACCGTTTTCCCGGCCGCGACCCGTTCGAAAGCTGCCCAGGCCGAGGCTGCCGCCCCTGCCGAGGCCGCCGCGCCCGAAGGAGACAACTGATGAAACTCGACGTTATCACGCTCGATGCCGGCAAGGCCGGGGACATCGACCTGAGCGATGACATCTTCGGGCTCGAGCCGCGTGCGGACATCCTGCATCGCGTCGTGCGCTGGCAGCGCGCGAAGGCGCAGGCGGGCACCCATTCGGTGCTGGGCAAGTCGGATGTCAGCTACTCGACCAAGAAGATCTATCGCCAGAAGGGCACCGGCGGCGCCCGCCACGGTTCCCGCAAGGCGCCGATTTTCCGTCACGGCGGCGTCTACAAGGGCCCGACCCCGCGCAGCCACGCCTTCGACCTGCCCAAGAAGGTCCGTGCGCTTGGCCTGAAGCACGCGCTGTCGGCCAAGGCTGCCGCGGGTGAGCTGGTGGTGATCGACAGCCTGAACATCGCGGAAGCCAAGACCGCGGCCGTCGCCAAGGCGGTCAAGGAAAACGGCTGGAAGCGCGTCCTGGTGATCGACGGTGCCGAGGTGAACGAGAATTTCGCCCGCGCCGCCCGCAACCTCGAAGGCGTCGATGTGCTGCCCTCGATGGGTGCCAACGTCTATGACATCCTGCGTCGCGACACGCTCGTGCTGACGCGCGCCGGTGTCGAAGCTCTGGAGGCTCGCCTGAAATGAGCGTGAAACCCGAACATTACGACGTGATCGTCAAGCCGATCATCACCGAGAAGGCGACGCTGGTTTCCGACGCCAACGCCTATGTCTTCCAGGTGGCCAAGGATTCGACCAAGCCGGCGATCAAGCAGGCCGTCGAGGCCCTGTTCAACGTCAAGGTGAAGGCCGTCAACACGACCATCACCAAGGGCAAGACCAAGCGTTTCCGCGGCCGCCCCGGCGTCCGCTCGGACGTGAAGAAGGCCTATGTGACGCTCGAAGCTGGCAACAGCATCGACGTCTCGACCGGCCTCTGATAGAAGCCGACGAATCGACGGCCCCGGCAGCGGGGCCGTCGCCATTTGACTGAAACGGACCTAGCTTTGGTCCAAAGCAACGGAAGACAGAAAGCATGGCACTCAAGTCGTATAAGCCGACGACGCCTGGCCAGCGTGGGCTGGTTCTGATCGACCGTTCGGAGCTTTGGAAAGGGCGCCCGGTCAAGTCCCTCACGGAAGGGTTGACCAAGAACGGCGGCCGGAACAACACCGGACGGATCACGATGCGCCGCAAGGGCGGCGGGGCGAAGCGTCTCTATCGCATCGTCGATTTCAAGCGCACCAAGTTCGATGTTTCGGCGACCGTCGAGCGGATCGAATACGATCCCAACCGCACCGCCTTCATCGCGCTGATCAAATACGAAGACGGCGAGCAGGCCTATATCCTGGCCCCGCAGCGTCTGGCCGTTGGCGACAAGGTGATCGCCGGCGCCAAGGTCGACGTGAAGCCCGGCAACGCCATGCCCTTCAGCGGCATGCCGATCGGCACCATCGTCCACAATGTCGAGCTGAAGCCCGGCAAGGGCGGCCAGATCGCCCGCTCGGCGGGCACCTATGCCCAGTTCGTCGGCCGCGACGGCGGCTATGCCCAGATCCGCCTGTCCTCGGGCGAGCTGCGCATGGTGCGCCAGGAATGCATGGCCACCATCGGTGCGGTGTCGAACGCCGACCACTCGAACCAGAACCTCGGCAAGGCCGGCCGCAACCGTCACAAGGGCATCCGCCCGAGCGTGCGCGGTGTCGCCATGAACCCGATCGACCACCCGCATGGCGGTGGTGAGGGTCGGACCTCGGGCGGCCGTCACCCGGTCACCCCCTGGGGCAAAGGCACCAAGGGTACCAAGACCCGCTCGAACAAATCGACCGACAAGTACATCTTGCGGTCGCGTCACGCGAAGAAGGGGCGTTAATCCATGGCACGTTCTGTTTGGAAGGGCCCCTTTGTCGATGCCTATGTGCTTCGCAAGGCCGAGAAAGCCCGCGAGTCCGGCAAGTCGGATGTCATCAAGATCTGGTCGCGTCGTTCGACCATCCTGCCGCAATTCGTCGGCCTGACCTTTGGCGTCTATAACGGCCAGAAGCACATCCCGGTCTCGGTGACCGAGGAGATGATCGGCCAGAAGTTCGGTGAATATTCGCCGACGCGGACCTATTACGGTCACGCCGCCGACAAGAAAGCGAAAAGGAAGTAAGCGTCATGGGTAAGGAACAAAATCCGCGCCGCGTGGCGGAGAACGAGGCGTTTGCGAAAACCAAGATGCTTCGCACCTCGCCGCAGAAGCTGAACCTGGTGGCGGCGATGATCCGCGGCAAGAAGGTGGACAAGGCCCTGGCCGACCTGACCTTCTCGTCCAAGCGCATTGCAGGCGATGTCAAGAAATGCCTGCAATCGGCCATCGCCAATGCCGAGAACAACCATAACCTCGACGTGGACAATCTGATTGTCGCCGAGGCCTGGGTCGGCAAGAATCTGGTCATGAAGCGTGGCCGTCCGCGCGCCCGTGGTCGTTACGGCAAGATCATGAAGCCGTTTTCGGAAATCACCATCAAGGTGCGTCAGGTCGAGGAGCGCGCGTAATGGGTCAGAAGGTAAACCCCATCGGGATGCGTCTCCAGGTCAACCGCACCTGGGACAGCCGCTGGTATGCGGATGACAAGGATTACGGCAATCTGCTGCTGGAAGACCTGAAGATCCGCGACTTCATCCGCAAGGAAGCCAAGCAGGCCGGCGTCAGCCGCGTCGTGATCGAGCGTCCGCACAAGAAATGCCGCGTGACGATCTATGCCGCGCGCCCGGGTGTCATCATCGGCAAGAAAGGCGCCGATATCGAGACCCTGCGCAAGAAGCTGGCGAACTTCACCGGCTCGGAGCTGCACCTCAACATCGTCGAGGTCCGCAAGCCCGAACTGGACGCCCAGCTGGTGGCCGAGTCGATCGCCCAGCAGCTCGAGCGCCGGGTGTCGTTCCGTCGCGCCATGAAGCGCGCGGTGCAGAACGCCATGCGCATGGGCGCCCTGGGCATCCGGGTGAACGTGTCGGGCCGCCTGGGCGGCGCCGAGATCGCCCGCACCGAATGGTACCGCGAGGGCCGCGTGCCGCTGCACACGCTGCGCGCCGACATCGACTATGCGCTGTCGGAGGCCTCGACCCCCTACGGGATCATCGGCGTGAAGGTCTGGATCTTCAAGGGCGAGATCATGGAGCACGACCCGCAGGCCCGCGACCGCCGCGCCACCGAAGCGCAGGACGGCCCGTCGCCCCGCGGCCCGCGCCGTGATCGCGACCGCGACGCGCGCTAAGGAGAAGAAGCAATGCTGCAACCGAAACGGACCAAGTTCCGCAAACAGCACAAGGGCCGCATCCACGGCGAAGCCAAGGGCGGGTTCAACCTGAACTTCGGCTCCTACGCGCTGAAGGCCATCGAGCCCGAGCGCGTCACCGCGCGCCAGATCGAGGCGGCCCGCCGCGCGATCACCCGCCACATGAAGCGTCAGGGCCGGGTCTGGATCCGGATTTTCCCGGACGTTCCGGTTTCCTCGAAGCCGACCGAAGTGCGGATGGGTAAGGGCAAGGGTTCGGTCGATTACTGGGCCGCCCGCGTCCATCCCGGCCGGATCATGTTCGAGATCGACGGCGTGAACGACGCCATCGCCCGCGAAGCCCTGCGCCTGGGCGCGCAGAAGCTGCCGGTGCTGACCCGTATCGTCGCGCGCGAAGACTGGTAAGTCCCGAGGCGGGCACGCATCGGCGCCCCGTCAACCGGGCTGAGAAAGATGGGCCCCGCCGGAGATCGGCGGGGCACTTCATTTGCAGCTGCTCCCGCAAAGAGGGTTGCCAAAAACCGGCGATGCCTGTATGGGCAAGCCTTCATCATGAAACTCCACCGGAATCAGGGTGGCCCTGCATGCAGGGGCTCTCCGGTGATGTTGAAAGGAAAAGGCGCATGAAAGCGCAGGAACTGAAAGACAAGACGCCTGACCAGCTGAAGGAACAGCTGCTCGCGCTGAAGAAGGAAGCGTTCAACCTGCGCTTCCAGCAGGCCACCGGCCAGCTCGAATCGACCGCCCGCATGCGCGCCGTCCGCCGCGACGTCGCCCGCGTGAAAACCATTCTGAACCAGAAAGCGGCGGCAGCCGCGGCGTCGAACTAAGGAGCCCGGTCCATGCCCAAACGCATCCTGCAAGGCAAGGTCGTCAGCGACAAGAACGAACAGACCGTCACCGTCCTGGTCGAGCGTCGCTTCAAGCATCCGCTGCTGCACAAGACCGTGCGGTCGTCCAAGAAATACCGCGCGCATGACGCGCAGAACCAGTTCAAGGTCGGTGACACCGTTCGCATCGTCGAATGCGCGCCGATCTCGAAGACCAAGCGCTGGACCGTGCTGACCGAAGCCACCGAGGCTTCGGCCTGAGGCCCAGTTTAATCGATACCCTGGGGCCGGCCCATGATCATGGTCGTGCCGGTCCCCAAAGGTCGGGAGTAACCAAATGATCCAGATGCAGACCAATCTGGATGTCGCTGACAACTCCGGCGCGCGCCGGGTGCAGTGCATCAAGGTCCTGGGTGGTTCGCACCGTCGCTATGCGTCGGTGGGCGACATCATCGTCGTCTCCGTCAAGGAGGCCATTCCGCGCGGCCGCGTGAAGAAGGGCGACGTCCGCAAGGCCGTCGTCGTGCGCACCGCGAAAGAAGTGAAGCGCGAGGACGGCACCTCGATCCGCTTCGACCGCAACGCCGCTGTCATCCTGAACAACCAGGGCGAGCCGGTCGGCACCCGTATCTTCGGTCCGGTCGTGCGCGAGCTGCGCGCCAAGAACTTCATGAAGATCATCTCGCTCGCGCCGGAGGTGCTGTAATGGCTGCCAAGCTGAAAAAGGGCGACAAGGTCGTCGTGCTGACCGGCAAGGACAAGGGCAAGCAGGGCGAGATCGCCGCGGTGTTCCCGAAAGAGAACAAGGCGGTCGTTGACGGCGTCAACATCGCGATCCGTCACCAGCGCCAGACCCAGAACACCCAGGGCGGCCGCGTGGCGAAAGCCATGCCGATCGACCTGTCGAACCTGGCGCTGCTGGACAAGAACGGCAAAGCGACCCGCGTCGGCTTCCGCGTGGAAGACGGCAAGAAGGTCCGCTTCGCCAAGACCACGGGAGACGTGATCTGATGCTGGACCAAGCCAATTACACCCCGCGCCTCAAGTCGCTCTACAAGGACCAGATCCGCGCCACGCTCAAGGAAGAGTTCGGCTACAAGAACGACATGCAGATCCCGCGCCTGGACAAGATCGTCCTGAACATGGGCATCGGCGAGGCCGTCAAAGATACCAAGAAGGTCAAGCAGGGCGCCGAGGAGCTGTCGCTCATCGCCGGCCAGAAAGCCGTCATCACCAAGGCCAAGAAGTCGATCGCCGGCTTCCGCGTCCGTGAAGAGATGCCGCTGGGCTGCAAGGTGACGCTGCGCGGCGACCGGATGTACGAATTCCTGGACCGCCTGATCAACATCGCACTGCCCCGCGTCCGCGACTTCCGCGGCGTCAAGGGCTCGGCTTTCGACGGCCGCGGCAACTATGCCATGGGCCTGAAGGAGCACATCGTTTTCCCGGAAATCAACTTCGACAAGGTCGACGAAGTTCTGGGGATGGACATCATCATCTGCACCACCGCGAAGACCGACGCGGAAGCGAAATCTCTGCTGAAGGCATTCAACATGCCTTTCAACAGCTGATCGCGGAGGGAAGAAGATATGGCTAAGAAATCCATGGTCGAGCGCGAGAAGAAGCGCGAGCGTCTGGTTCAGAAATACGCCGCCAAGCGCGCCGCGCTGAACGAGATCGTCCACGATCAGTCCCTGCCGATGGAAGAGCGCTTCAAAGCCAGCCTGAAACTGGCTGAACTGCCGCGCAACTCCTCGGCCACGCGTCTGCACAACCGGTGCCAGCTCACCGGCCGTCCGCATGCGTATTACCGTAAACTGAAACTGTCGCGGATCATGCTGCGCGAGCTCGGCTCGTTCGGCCAGATCCCCGGCATGGTCAAATCGAGCTGGTAAGGGGGCAATATGTCGATGAACGATCCGCTCGGCGATATGCTGACCCGCATCCGCAACGCTCAGATGCGCGGCAAGTCGACCGTCCGCACCCCGGGCTCCAAGCTGCGCGCTTGGGTTCTGGACGTGCTGAAAGCCGAGGGCTACATCCGCGGCTACGAAGAAGTGACCACCGAGGCCGGTCACAAGGAACTGGAAATCAGCCTGAAGTATTTCGAAGGCACTCCGGTCATCCGTGAACTGGCCCGCGTGTCCAAGCCCGGCCGCCGCGTCTATGCCGGCGCCAAGGAAATCCCGATGGTCCGCAACGGCCTCGGCGTCTCCATCGTCTCGACGCCCAAGGGCGTCATGTCTGATGCAGCGGCTCGCAGCGCCAATGTCGGCGGCGAAGTCCTCTGCACCGTGTTCTAAGGAGGGCAGAGATGTCTCGGATTGGTAAGAAACCGGTCGCCCTCCCCAAGGGCGTGACCGCGGAGATCAAGGGCCAGACCATCGAGGTCAAGGGCCCGAAAGGCAGCCGCAGCTTCACCGCGACCGACGACGTGACGCTGGCCGTCGAGGAGGGCGCCGTCAAGGTGACCCCGCGCGGCCTGTCGAAACGGGCCCGCCAGCAGTGGGGCATGACCCGCTCGATGGTCGAGAACCTGACCGTCGGCGTCAGCGAAGGCTTCAAGAAAGAGCTGGAAATCCAGGGCGTCGGCTATCGCGCCCAGATGCAGGGCAAGACCCTGAAGCTCTCGCTGGGCTATTCGCATGACGTGAACTTCGAAACGCCGGAAGGCGTGACCATCTCGGCTCCGAAACAGACCGAGATCGTGGTGGAAGGCATCGACCAGCAGCTGGTCGGCCAGGTCGCCGCGAACATCCGCGAGTGGCGCCGCCCCGAGCCCTACAAGGGCAAGGGCATCCGCTACAAGGGTGAGGTCGTCTTCCGCAAGGAAGGCAAGAAGAAGTAAGGGGCGCGAAAATGGCACTGAACAAGAGAGAGCTGTTCCAGAAGCGCCGCCTGCGCGTGCGGAACAAGTTGCGGAAGATCTCGGACGGCCGTCCGCGGCTTTCCGTCCACCGTTCTTCCAAGAACATCAGCGTCCAGGTGATCGACGACGTGAAGGGGGTCACCCTGGCCGCTGCCTCGTCGCTCGAGAAGGACCTGGGCGTCGTCGGCAAGAACAACCTGGAAGCCGCGGCCAAGATCGGCGCTGCCATTGCGGAGCGCGCGAAGAAGGCCGGCGTCGAGGAAGTGATCTTCGACCGCGGCGGCTTCCTGTTCCACGGCAAGATCAAGGCCTTGGCCGATGCCGCCCGCGAAGGCGGTCTGAAGTTCTGACGATTGCGGGTGGCGGCTGCGCCACCCCGATGATCCGGGGGCCGCTGGCTTTGCCTGCGGCCCACCAGGATCGGCTTTAACGGCGCGGGACGCGCGCCAGCGTATGAGGAAATGCCTTATGGCAGAACGTGAACACCGTCGGGGCCGCCGCGAAGAGCGCGAGGAAACCCCGGAATTCGCAGACCGTCTGGTAGCGATCAACCGCGTGTCGAAAACCGTCAAGGGCGGCAAGCGCTTCGGCTTTGCCGCTCTGGTGGTGGTCGGCGACCAGCGTGGCCGCGTCGGCTTCGGCAAGGGCAAGGCCAAGGAAGTGCCCGAGGCGATCCGCAAGGCGACCGAGCAGGCCAAGCGCAGCCTGATCCGCGTGCCGCTGCGCGACGGCCGCACCCTGCACCATGACATCGAGGGCCGTCACGGCGCCGGCAAGGTCATCATGCGCACCGCCGTTCCGGGCACCGGCATCATCGCCGGCGGTCCGATGCGTGCCGTGTTCGAGATGCTGGGCGTCCAGGACGTCGTGGCCAAGTCGCAGGGGTCGCAGAACCCCTACAACATGATCCGCGCCACCATCGACGGCCTCAAGAAGGAAGCCTCGCCCCGCAACGTCGCACAGCGCCGTGGCAAGAAGGTGGCCGAGATCCTGCCGTCCAGCGACAAGCCGGCCGAAGCCGCCGTCGAAGCGTAAGGAGACAGGCATATGGCTAAAACCATCGTCGTGAAGCAGATCGGCTCGCCGATCCGCCGTCCGGCCATCCAGCGCGAGACGCTGAAGGGCCTGGGCCTGAACAAGATGCACCGCACCCGCGAGCTGGAAGACACCCCGGCCGTGCGCGGCATGGTCGCGAAGATCCCGCATCTGGTCACTATCATCGAAGAGCGCGGCTGATTTCAGCCCCTCGCGACCTTCAGGAACGCGCCCCGGAGAGATCCGGGGCGTTTTCCTTTGCCGGTTAACCATTCGCTAATCCTTTCCGGCTAGCCTGCCGCAAACCGGGCGGGGGGCGGAGGGCATATGCGCGGCATTCTTTGCGGTCTGGTGGCGCTGTTTCTGCTGTCCTCGGCCTCGCTGGCCGGGCCATGGGCGCGCGATCCCGGCGGGTTCTTCGCTGCGCTCTCAGCCGAGCAGGACCGCGAGGACAACCGCTATGCCAGCCTCTACACGGAATACGGGCTGGGGCCGCGCAATACGCTGGGGCTCGAACTGGGCGATACCCGGGGCGAGCGCACCGTCCTGCTGTGGTGGCAGCGGGCGCTTGGCCGGGGCGGGGGGCCGAACCATTGGGCGGTGTCGCTGGGCCTGGGCGCCATCTGGCGCGACGGGCGCCATCATCCGCTGGGGCAGATCGGCACGGGCTGGGGCAGGGGCTTCGACAGCATTCCCGTGCTGCGCCTTCTATCCGGTGGCGGCTGGCTGGCCGTCGAGACCCGCTCGAAGCTCGCCGCGATCACCCGGGAATTCCCGGGTGAGCCGAATGTCATATGGGAGGATCCGACTTACCTGACCCCCGAAACCGCCCACAAGCTGGATCTGACGCTGGGCTGGCACGCAACCGACGCGCTGATGCTGATCAACCAGTTCCGCTTCGAGCAGCGCGACGACACCGGCTTTTCCGGAAAATTGGCGGTCTCGGCCGTGCGCGGGTTGTGGGGGCCGGCCAAGCTGGAACTGGGCGTGATCGTGCCGCTGTCGGGGCCGGGGGAAGCGACGGTGAAGCTGGGAACCTGGTTCGAATTTTGACCTGTCGTGGCAGCGTGCGCGCGACTCCGCCATCGGGCCCGGACCCGGAAGTCCGTTTGCGGCAGGTCGCTCCGTGTGGTTGTGCCGCCTTTCGCCGCTGTTGCGTGCGGCAGGGAAACTGCGTATAAGCGCGCGTCTCGCCCGTTCGGGCCGACTCAACAAGCAAGAAACGCCGTGTCCGCCCCCCTTTCGCTTCATGGGGCGTTTCCGGCAAGGAGAAGCGACATGAAACTGCATGAACTGCACGACAATCCCGGCGCCAACCGCAAGAAGAAGCGCGTCGCGCGCGGTCCCGGCTCGGGCAAGGGCAAGACCGCCGGCCGCGGTATCAAGGGCCAGACCTCGCGCTCCGGCGTGGCGCTGAACGGCTATGAAGGCGGCCAGATGCCGCTGTATCGCCGCCTGCCCAAGCGCGGCTTCTCGAAGCCGAATCGCCTGGAGTTCGCGGTGGTGAACCTGGGCCAGCTGCAAGCCTTCGTCGATGCGGGCAAGCTGGATGCGAAAGCCGACGTGACCGAGGACGCGCTGGTCGCCGCCGGCGTCATCCGCCGCAAGCTGGACGGCGTTCGCGTGCTGGCCAAGGGCGAGATCAAGGCGGCGCTGAACCTGACCGTGGCGGGCGCGTCGAAGGCCGCCGTCGAGGCCGTCGAGAAGGCCGGCGGCAAGCTGACCGTCACCCGCCCGGCCAAAGAAGCAGCCGCGGCCGAATAAGCTGTTGAAGGGCGCGCGCGCGCCCCATAGATAGCTGTCAAGTTTTCCAGGCGCCGCGGGATCGGGAAACGATCCGGCGGCGCTGCCACGAAGGGGCACGAAGCATGGCGTCAGCCGCAGAACAGATGGCCGCGAACCTTTCCTGGGGCGCGCTCGGCAAGGCGACCGAGCTGCGCCAGAGAATCTGGTTCACCCTCGGACTTCTCATCATCTACCGCCTCGGCACCTATATCCCGGTGCCCGGCATCGACGGCGCCGCGCTGCGCAACTTCATGGATCAGGCGCAGGCCGGCATCGGCGGCATCCTGTCCATGTTCACCGGCGGCGCGCTGGGACGGATGGGCGTCTTTGCGCTCGGCATCATGCCCTATATCTCGGCCTCGATCATCGTGCAGCTGCTGGCCTCCATGGTCCCGGCACTGGAGCAGATGAAGAAAGAGGGCGAGCAGGGCCGCAAGAAGATCAACCAGTATACCCGCTATGGCACGGTGGCGCTGGCGCTGTTCCAGGCCTGGGGCCTGGCCGTCAGCCTGGAGCATGGCAACCTGGCGCATGAGCCGGGGATGTTCTTCCGCGCCTCGGTGGTCATCACCCTGGTCGGCGGCACCATGTTCCTGATGTGGCTGGGCGAGCAGATCACCGCCCGCGGCATCGGCAACGGCATCTCGCTGATCATCTTCGTCGGTATCGTGGCCGAGATTCCGGGCAGCCTGGCGCAGTTCCTGGCCCAGGGCCGCTCTGGCGCCGTCTCGACCCCGGTGATTCTGGGCGTGATGATCATGGTGGCGGCGGTGATCGCCTTCGTGGTGTTCATGGAACGTGCGCTGCGCAAGATCCACATCCAGTATCCGCGCCGCCAGGTCGGGATGAAGATCTATGACGGCCAGTCCTCGCACCTGCCGATCAAGGTGAACCCGGCGGGCGTGATCCCGGCGATCTTCGCCAGCTCGCTCTTGCTGCTGCCGGTGACGATCTCGACCTTCTCGGGCAACCAGACCGGCCCGATCATGTCCACGGTCCTGGCCTATTTCGGTCCGGGACAGCCGCTCTACCTGCTGTTCTTCGCGGCGATGATCGTGTTCTTCACCTATTTCTACACCTTCAACGTCAGCTTCAAGACCGAGGACGTGGCCGAGAACCTGAAGAATCAGGGCGGCTTCATCCCCGGCATCCGCCCGGGCAAGCGGACCGAGGACTATTTGACCTATGTGGTGACGCGTGTGCTGGTGATCGGCTCGGCCTACCTGGCCTTCGTCTGCCTGCTGCCCGAGATCATCCGTGACCAGCTGGCGATCCCCTTCTATTTCGGCGGAACCTCGGTGCTGATCGTGGTCAGCGTCGTCATGGACACGATCAACCAGGTGCAAAGCCACTTGCTGGCCCATCAATACGAAGGTTTGATCGAGAAATCGCAACTGCGCGGCAAGCGTGGCAAGACCGGGGCCGCCAAGCCCCGCAAGGCTCCGGCACGCCGTTAAGGGGTAAACCCACCATAAAGGGTAGGAGAGGGACGACGACATGGCGATCAACATCATTCTGCTGGGCCCGCCCGGCGCAGGCAAAGGCACCCAGGCCCGGCGACTGATCGACGAGCGCGGTCTCGTCCAGCTCTCGACCGGTGACATGCTGCGCGAGGCGCGCAACTCGGGCACCGAGATGGGCAAGCGCGTGGCCGAGGTGATGGACCGGGGCGAGCTGGTGACGGATGAGATCGTCATCGGCCTGATCCGCGAAAAGCTGGGGCAGGGCGGCAAGGGTTTCATCTTCGACGGCTTCCCGCGCACCCTGGCCCAGGCCGACGCGCTCCAGGCGCTGATGGCCGAGATGGACCAGCGCATCGACGCGGTGATCGAGATGCGGGTGGACGATGCCGCGCTGGTCTCGCGCATTTCGGGCCGCTTCACCTGCGGCAATTGCGGCGAGGTCTATCACGACGTGACCAAGCCGACGAAAGAGCCGGGGAAATGCGACGTCTGCGGCTCGACCGACCTGCGCCGGCGCGCCGACGACAACGAGGAAAGCCTCAAGACCCGGCTGATGGAATATTACAAGAAGACCTCGCCGCTGATCGGCTATTACTATGTCAAGGGCAACCTGAACCCGGTCGATGGTCTGGCCGAGATCGACGAGGTGGCCGGCCAGATCGCCAGGGTGCTGGACAAGCTCCCGTCCTAGGCTTGACCTCGGACGACAAATCCCTTAATTCGCAGCATCTCGCAAGAGAATCACCTGGATGTTCCGGGTGTCGCTTCAAGGCCCGAAGGCATGGCTTTCGGGTCTTTGGTTGTGAAAAAAGGTTCCGGCGCTACGGAACCGCAACATGGAAAAGGAAACACGCGTGGCTCGTATTGCTGGCGTCAACATTCCGACCGGGAAACGCGTCCCGATCGCCCTGACCTATATCCACGGGATCGGCTCGAAATTCGCCGACGAGATCGTCACCGCCGTCGGCATCGAGCCGACCCGCCGCGTGAACGAGCTGTCGGATGCCGAAGTTCTGAAGATCCGCGAATACATCGACGCCAACTACACCGTCGAGGGCGACCTGCGCCGCGAGACGCAGATGAACATCAAGCGCCTGATGGATCTGGGTTCCTATCGTGGCCTGCGCCACCGTCGCGGCCTGCCGGTTCGCGGCCAGCGCACCCACACCAATGCCCGCACCCGCAAGGGCCCGGCGAAGCCCATCGCCGGCAAGAAGAAGTAAGGGGGAACGGACATGGCACGCGATAAAACCCGTATCAAGCGCAAGGAACGCAAGAACATCGCCACCGGCGTGGCGCATGTGAACTCGTCCTTCAACAACACCAAGATCCTGATTTCGGACGTGCAGGGCAACGCGATCTCCTGGTCGTCGGCCGGCACCATGGGTTTCAAGGGCTCGCGCAAATCGACCCCCTACGCCGCCCAGATGGCCGCCGAGGATGCCGGTAAGAAGGCCCAGGAACACGGCGTCCGCACGCTGGAAGTCGAAGTGCAGGGTCCCGGCTCGGGCCGCGAATCGGCGCTGCGGGCCCTGGCCGCCGTCGGCTTCAACATCACGGCGATCCGCGACGTGACCCCGATCGCGCATAACGGCTGCCGCCCGCCGAAACGCCGCCGGGTCTGATCCTTTGGGATTTTGACGCGTTCCGCGCGGGCTTTCCGCGCGGGGCGCGCTTTTCGCATTTCACCTCGGGCGTTTCCGACCACCGGTCATGGGTTGGAAACTGGTATGGAGGCAAACGCATGATCCACAAGAACTGGGCCGAACTCATCAAGCCCACCCAGCTTGAAATCAAGCCGGGCGCCGATTCGTCCCGTGTGGCCACTGTCGTGGCGGAACCGCTGGAGCGCGGCTTCGGCCTGACGCTGGGCAATGCGCTGCGCCGGGTGCTGCTGTCCTCGTTGCAGGGTGCGGCCATCACCTCGGTGCAGATCGACAACGTGCTGCATGAATTCTCGTCCGTCCCCGGCGTGCGCGAGGACGTGACCGACATCGTCCTGAACCTCAAGGGCGTGACGCTGAAGATGGATGTGGACGCGCCCAAGCGCCTGACGCTCTCGGCCAAGGGTCCGGGCGAGGTCAAGGCCGGCGACATCCAGGAAACCGCCGGCATCACCATCCTGAACCGCGACCATGTCATCTGCCATCTCGACGAGGGCGCCGAGCTGCACATGGAGCTGACCGTCGCCAATGGCAAGGGCTATGTCGCCGCCGACAAGAACCGCCCCGAGGACGCGCCCATCGGCCTGATCCCGATCGACGCCATCTTCTCGCCGGTCAAGCGCGTCAGCTACGAGGTCACGCCGACCCGCGAGGGCCAGGTGCTGGACTATGACAAGCTGACCATGAAGGTCGAGACCGACGGCTCGCTGACCCCGGAAGACGCCGTCGCCTATGCCGCGCGCATCATCCAGGACCAGCTGTCGGTCTTCGTGAACTTCGACGAGCCGGAAACCGCGACCCGCTCGGATGCCGAGGATGGGCTGGAATTCGACCCGCGCCTGCTGAAGAAGGTGGACGAGCTGGAGCTGTCGGTTCGTTCGGCCAACTGCCTGAAGAACGACAACATCGTCTATATCGGCGACCTGATCCAGAAGACCGAGGCCGAGATGCTGCGCACCCCGAACTTCGGCCGCAAGTCGCTGAACGAGATCAAGGAGGTGCTGTCCAGCATGGGCCTGCATCTCGGCATGGACGTCGTGGACTGGCCGCCGGAGAATATCGAGGATCTGGCCAAGCGTTTCGACGACCAGTTCTGAGTTTCGGGGGCGGCGACGCCCCCGCAAGACCGGGCATCCCGCCCCAAGGAGAGCGGCCCGCACGCATGGGCCGCCGGACAAAGCAAAAAGACGTGAAGGAGAACCATCATGCGTCACGCCCGCGGCTATCGCCGTCTGAACCGCACCCACGAGCACCGCAAGGCGCTGTTCGCCAATATGGCCGGCTCGCTGATCGAGCATGAGCAGATCAAGACCACCCTGCCCAAGGCCAAGGAACTGCGTCCCATCGTCGAGAAACTGATCACGCTGGCCAAGCGCGGCGATCTGCATGCCCGCCGTCAGGCCGCCGCCCAGCTGAAGCAGGACAGCCATGTCGCCAAGCTGTTTGACGTGCTCGGCGCCCGTTACAAGGATCGTCAAGGCGGCTATGTCCGCATCATGAAGGCCGGTTTCCGCTATGGCGACATGGCCCCGATGGCGATCATCGAGTTCGTCGAGCGCGACACCAGCGCCAAGGGCGCTGCCGACCGTGCCCGCCTGGAAGCCGAATCGGCTGCCGACGAAGCATAAGAAATTTAACTCTTTCTTAGGGTTAAGCGATCGTATCAGCCCGCAGCCATGTCGATGGCTGCGGGCTTTTTTGCAACAGTACGCAATTCTTGCCGCTTGTGCCGGGAATGTGCCCTGCGGGCCGTTTTCACCCAATAGTTGTGTGCAATATCGGGAAACGCACGGGAATTGCAACGAGGCGCTGGTCTTGCGCTCGCAGGCAAAAGGCGGCTATGCCCAACCCTGCCGGCGGATTGACCCGACGGTATTTTGAAAAACGTCGCTCGCCAGCACGGTATTGCTTGAATACACTGTGAACCGTGCCATTTTTCCTGGTAACCCGAAGAAAACGCAATCTGTCCAAAAAGTCATGTCGTCTCGCGCGGAAATCAATGCAGCACTCGCCAAGCTGAAAAAGCTCGCTCCGGCGGGCTATTTCATCGGGCTGCACATTCGTTTCGCTGCACCGTTGATGCAGTTCCAGACCTATAACAAGGAATGGGCGCAGCGCTATTCCGAACGGGCCTATGCCCTGCGCGATCCCACCATCGCCTGGGGCTTCTCGACGACCGGGACCTGTCGCTGGAGCGTGCTGCCGATTCCCGACCCGTTTTCGATTCTTCAGGACGCGGCGGATCACGGCCTGCACTATGGGCTTGCGGTCGCCCATGGCCCGATCAAGTCGCGCACGATTTGCTGTTTTGCCCATGACAAACGGGAATTCACGGATGACGAGATCGACACGATCTCGACAATGATACGACGGCTTCACGACATCACAGAGCCGCCGGAGAGCCTGACGAAGGCTCAGCAAGAGGCCCTTCGGTGTATCGCAGAGGGGGATCGTCATGCAGCGGCGGCTGCCAAACTTGGTATAACGGAAAGCGCATTCAAGGCACGTCTCATCTCGGCACGCGAACGACTCATGGCGCGCACGACGGCCGAGGCGCTGCAACGGGCCAAGGATTACCGCTTGCTGTAATACGGTCCGTCCGCCGTTGCGGTTTACACCTGGGGGCCACCACCACCAAGAACCCCAGGAGAAGACCATGCAGACCACCACACTTTCCTTCGCCAACCTTCACAATCACGGCGAGCTGTTCGCGAACATCTTCCGCGCCCGCAAGCAAAGCTTCATCGTCCAGAAGCGCTGGAACCTGCCCCAGACGGACGACATGGAGTTCGACCAGTACGACACCCCGATGAGCCGCTGGGTGGCGATCCATGAGAACGGCCGGGTTCTGGCCGGCGTGCGGCTGACGCCCACCACGGCGCGCTGCGGCATGTATTCCTACATGATCCGCGATGCCCAGCTCGACCTCTTGGGCGGCTCGATCCCGCAGAACCTGCTGGACGAGCCGGCGCCGGTCGAGGCCGGGACCTGGGAAGCCAGCCGGCTGTTCGTCGATCATACGATCCCGCAGCGGGAACGTCGCCGCGTGCATTTCAACCTTGTCGCCGAGATGACCAATTCGGCCCGGGAACTCGGCGCCTCGCGGCTGGTGTGCCTGGTTGCGTCGACCTGGCCGCGCTGGCTGGTGCCCTGCGGCCTGGACGCGCAGGCCATGGGCCCGGTGATCTGGATCGACGACGGCTATTTCCAATGCGTCTCGATCAACCTGGCGGCCAAGATGCACTGATGAGGTACGCCGGGTGGAGGGCCTTTCGCGTGTGATGCGGGCGGCGTAACATGTCGCCCGCATGACCGACCTTTTCGACACCGCGCCCCCTGCGGGCGAACCTGCGCGCCCGGTGGCGCGTCCCTTGGCCGACCGGATCCGTCCGGCCCGGCTGTCCGATGTCGTCGGCCAGGACAAGGTTCTTGGCCCCGACGGCCCGCTGGGTGCCATGCTGGCGGCCGGCAGCCTTTCCTCGCTGATCCTCTGGGGGCCGCCCGGGGTCGGCAAGACCACCATCGCCAGGCTCCTCGCGCAGGAGACGGACCTGGCCTTCGAGCAGATCTCGGCGATCTTTTCCGGGGTGCCGGAACTGCGCAAGGTCTTCGAGGCCGCCCGCCTGCGCCGCCAGCAGGGGCGGGGCACGCTGCTGTTCGTCGACGAGATCCACCGCTTCAACAAGGCGCAGCAGGACAGTTTCCTGCCGCATATGGAGGACGGCACCATCACCCTGGTCGGTGCCACCACCGAGAATCCCAGTTTCGAGCTGAACGCCGCGCTTCTGTCCCGCGCCCAGGTCATCGTGCTGGAGCGGCTGAGCCTCGCCGACCTGGAGCGCCTGGCGCAGCGCGCCGAGCAGGAGTTGGGCCGCGGCCTGCCGCTGACTGCCCAGGCGCGAGACCGGCTCCTGGAGATGGCGGATGGCGATGGCCGCGCCGCGCTGAACCTGATCGAGCAGGTCATGGCCTGGAAGGTCAAGGACAAGCTCGACCCCGAACAGCTGGCGCAGCGGCTGATGCGGCGCGCGGCGAAATACGACAAGTCCGGGGACGAGCATTACAACCTGATCTCGGCCCTGCACAAATCGGTGCGCGGCAGCGACCCGGATGCGGCGCTTTACTGGCTGTCGCGGATGCTGGAAGGCGGCGAGGACCCGCGCTATCTCGCCCGCCGCCTGACCCGCATGGCGATCGAGGATATCGGCCTGGCCGACCCGGCGGCGCAGCGCCATTGCCTGGACGCCTGGGCGCTTTACGAGCGGTTGGGCAGCCCCGAGGGCGAGTTGGCGCTGGCGCAGGCCACGATCTATCTGGCGCTGGCGCCGAAATCCAATGCCGGCTATGCGGCCTACAAGGCGGCGCGCGATCTGGCGCGGCGCTCGGGCAGCCAGATGCCGCCCAAGCATATCCTGAACGCGCCGACCGGGCTGATGTCGGAACAGGGCTATGGCGCCGGCTACCGCTACGACCACGACGCCGAGGATGCCTTTTCGGGCCAGAACTATTTCCCGGACGGCATGAAGCGCCCGGTCTTTTACCTGCCCGTCGAGCGCGGATTCGAACGCGATCTGAAAAAGCGCGTTGAATGGTTCGCCGGGCTGCGTCAGAAGCGGCGGGTAGAGGACAAAGCATGAAACACACTTTCCTTCAGGTCGCGCTGGGTGGGGCCTTGGGCTCCGCGGCGCGCTATGGGGTCAACATCCTGGCCGGGCGGCTGACCCCCGGCTTTCCGCTGGGCACGCTGAGCGTGAACATCGCCGGCTGCCTGGCGATGGGACTGCTGGCCGCCTTGCTGGCGGATCGGGGCGGGCAGCATCTGGCGCCCTTCCTGCTGACCGGGGTGCTGGGCGGCTTCACCACCTTCTCCGCCTTCGCGCTGGACACCATGACGCTGTGGGAGCGGGGCGAGGTCGCCACCGCGCTCGGCTATGTGCTGGGCTCGGTCCTGCTGTCGCTGGCGGCGGTGATCGCCGGGCTGGCCATCGGCCGGGGGCTTTTCGCATGAGCGGTGTGCAGACCATCCGCGTCGGCGCGGACGAGGGCGAGCAGCGCATCGACCGCTGGCTGAAGAAGCGGTTTCCGCAACTGACCCAGGGCGCGGTCGAGAAATGGTGCCGCACCGGTCAGCTGCGCGTCGATGGCGGCCGGGTCAAGGCCAATACCCGCATCGAGGCCGGGCAGGAGATTCGCGTGCCGCCGCTGCCCGAGGGCGACGCCCCCGCGCCGGTGGCGAAGCCCCGCGTCAAGCAGTCCGATGCCGAGATGATCCAGTCCTGCGTCCTGTGGCGCGACGAGCATATCATCGCGCTGAACAAGCCGCCGGGCCTGCCTTCGCAGGGCGGCTCGGGCCAAGGCGACCGGCATGTGGACGGGCTGACCGAGGCGCTGATGTTCGGCTACAAGGACCGGCCGAAGCTGGTGCACCGGCTGGACAAGGACACCTCGGGCGTGCTGCTGCTGGCGCGCACCGACCGGATCGCCCGCGCGCTCAGCGAGGCGTTTCGGCACCGGCTGACCCGCAAGATCTATTGGGCCGCCGTGGCGGGCGTGCCGCATCCGCGCATGGGCTCGGTCAAATACGGGCTCGTCAAGGCGCCGGGCCGCGGCCGGGGCGGCGAGGGCGAGAAGATGATGGCCGTGCATCCCTCGGCCGTCGCGGTGACCGAGGGCGCCAAGCGCGCCCATACCGACTACGCCGTGCTGGATGCCCTGGGCGGCCGGGTCAGCTGGGTGGCCATGGTGCCGGTCACCGGCCGCACCCACCAGCTGCGCGCACATATGGCCGAGATCGGCCATCCCATCGTCGGCGACGGCAAATACGGCGGTTCGGGGCAGGAGAATCTGGGCGATGGCTGGGGCGCCCAGCTTGGCGGAGAGATCAGCCGCAAGCTGCACCTGCATGCGCGCATGATCCGCTTCGAGCATCCGATCACCAAGAAGCTGATCACCGTCACCGCGCCCTTGCCCGAGCATATGGCGCGCACCTGGAAGACGCTGGGCTGGTCGGAAAACGACGTGCCCGAAGACCCCTTTGCCGAGACAGCATGAGACTGGTCCTCTTCGACATCGACGGCACGCTGGTGGACAGCCAGCAGGAAATCACCCAGGCGATGAACCGGGGCATGAGCGCTGCCGGCCTGCCCGAGTTGGAGCCTGCCCGCATCCTGTCCATCGTCGGCCTGTCGTTGCCGGTCGCGGTCGAGCGGCTGCTGCCCGGGGCCGGGCCCGACCTGCATGAGCGCGTCGTGGCCGGCTATCGCGAATCCTTCATCGCCTCGCGCACCGCGGGGGCGCTGCCGCCGCTGTATCCCGGGGCGCTGGACTGCCTGGACGCGCTGGCCTCGCTGGACGGGGTGCTGTTGGGCATCGCCACCGGCAAGCCGGCGCGGGGGTTGGCGGCGATCCTGGATGCGCATGGGCTGACCCGGCGCTTCACCACCCGGCAATCGGCCGACGGCCATCCGTCCAAGCCGCATCCGGCCATGCTGGAAAGCGCGCTGTCGGAAACCGGCGTGCCGGCCGGACGCGCGGTCATGGTGGGCGATTCCACCTTCGACATGGAAATGGCGCGGGCGGCCGGCGTGGCCGGCTTCGGCGTCGGCTGGGGCTTTTGCCCGGTCGAGGAATTGCATGCGGCGGGTGCCCATCTGGTCGCGCCGGATTATCCCGCGCTGACCCGCGCGCTGCTGGAGTGGGCCGATGAGTGAATGGAAGGCGCGCCGCTTCTGGGCCTCCGTCGCGATCCACAAGGAAGGGGACGGCTGGAGCGTTCTGCTGGACGAGCGCCCCTTGCGCACCCCGGGCAAGCAGCCGCTGCGCCTGCCGACCGAGCCGCTGGCGCTGGCCGTCGCCGGGGAATGGCAGGCGGTGCGGGAGGTGATCGACCCCAACGCCATGCCGCTGACCCGCGCGGCCAATTCCGCCATCGAAAAGGTGGCGCCGCAATTCGACGAGGTGGCGGCGATGCTGGGCGATTACGGCGGCACCGATCTTCTGTCCTATCGCGCCGACGCGCCCGAGGCGCTGGTGCGTGCCCAGGCCGAGGGCTGGGATCCGCTGATCGACTGGGCGGCGACCGAGTTGCGGGCGCCCTTGCGCATCACCCATGGCGTGATCCCGGTGCCGCAGGATCCGGTCGCGCTGCTGAAATTGCGGGCAGAAGTCGCATCGCTCGATCCCTTCGGCCTGACGGCGTTGCACGATCTGGTGACCTTGCCGGGCTCGCTGATCCTGGGGCTGGCGGTGATCCGTGGCCGGATCGACGCCACGACGGCCCATGAGCTGTCCCGGATTGACGAGGAATTTCAGGCACAACGCTGGGGCCGCGACACCGAGGCCGAGGCGGTCGCTGCAAGCCGCCTGACCGCCATGCGCGATTCTGAGCGGTTCTGGCATCTCAGCCGCGGCTGAAACGGTTCGTTTGGGTTCTTTCTTGACGCATCGCCCTCCATCGGCACAATGCCGCTTATGGGGGCATAAACGCTCCTTGCTCAAACGGGCTCGCCAACGGGCCTTGCATTGGCTCATTCCTGGGCGAGTCCGGGAACAACAGTGGGGAAATCAATGAAGAAATCTGTATTCTTCGGCTCTGTGACGGCGGTCGCTCTGGCGGCCTCGGGCGCTCTGGCCGCGGAAGGCGACACGCTGAAAGAGGTCAAGGCCCGTGGCGTGCTGAATTGCGGCGTGAATACCGGCCTGATCGGTTTCGCCGCCCCCGATGCGAACGGCAATTGGTCCGGTTTCGACGTTGCCTTCTGCAAGGCGATGGCCGCCGCCGTGCTGGGCGATGCGACCAAGGTGAAATACGTGCCCACCACCGGCCAGACCCGCTTCACGGCGCTGTCCTCGGGCGAGGTGGACCTTCTGGCCCGCAACTCGACCTGGACCTTCCAGCGCGACACCGACCTCAAGCTGGATTTCATCGGCGTCAACTATTACGACGGCCAGGGCTTCATGGTCCGCAAGGATCTGGGCGTCAGCTCGGCCAAGGAACTGAACGGCGCGACGATCTGCATCCAGACCGGCACCACGACCGAGCTGAACCTGGCCGATTACTTCAAGGCCAACAACATGGAATACCAGCCGGTCAACATCGACAGCAATGCCGAGGGCGAGCAGCAATACATGGCCGGCGCCTGCGATGCCTATACCACCGACGCCTCGGGCCTGGCCGCGACCCGCGCCAGCTTCGCGGATCCGGAGAACCACATCATCCTGCCCGAGATCATCTCGAAGGAGCCCTTGGGCCCGGCGGTGCGCCATGGCGACAACAACTGGGGCGACATCGCGCGCTGGACGCTCTACGCGCTGGTCGCGGCCGAGGAATACGGCGTCACCTCGGCCAATATCGACGAGCTGGCGAAATCCTCGCAGAACCCGGAAGTCCAGCGCCTGCTGGGCACCACCGACGACCTTGGCAAGATGATCGGGCTTGATGCCGAATGGGCCAAGCGCGCCATCAAGGCCAGCGGCAATTACGGCGAGATCTTCGCCGCCACCATCGGCGAACAGACCCCCATCGGCCTGGCGCGCGGCCTGAACGCGCAATGGACCCAGGGCGGGCTGATGTATGCGATGCCCTTCCGGTAATCGCATCTGAACAAGGGCGCGCGGGGGCGCATGCCCCCGCGCGCCCCCGAACGAAAGCCGGCAAGCCAGAGGCCAAAGGCCCGACACCCAAGCCGGACACAGGGGGTTTATACATGGTCACCTATACGGGGGCGGACAATCCGCCGTTCCGGTTGTCGATGCTGATCTATGATCGGCGCTACCGCTCGCTGACCCTGCAAGCCATCGTCTTCATCCTGGTGATGCTGGCGGCGAGCTGGCTGATCGACAACACGCTGCGCAACCTGTCCGCCATGGGCAAGACGCTCAGCTTCGATTTCCTTTTCCGCCGCGCGGGATACGACATTCCCCAGCAGCTGATCCCATACAATTCCGACGACACCCATCTGCGCGCCACCGTGATCGGGCTGCTGAACACGCTGCTGGTCTCGATCCTGGGCTGTATCGCGGCGACGATCCTGGGGGTGATCGTGGGCGTGCTGCGGCTGTCCTCGAACTGGCTGATCGCGCGGCTGATGACGATCTATGTCGAGGTCTTCCGCAACATTCCCCTGCTTCTGTGGATTCTGGTCTGCCTTGCGATCTTTACCGAGGTCATGCCGCCGCCCAACGCCTATCGGGGCGAGAACCCGGCCGCGGAGATGATCCTGTTCGACATGATCGCGCCGACCAACCGCTATACCGCCATCCCCTCGATCGGCATGACCAACCCGCCCGGCACCATCTCGCTGGGACGCGAGGGGATCAGCTGGGCGCTGATCGCCTATGTCGTGGTCATCGCCGCGGCCTGGATCGGCTGGCGCCTGCTGCGGCGCCGGGCGCAGCGAGTGCAGGACCAGACCGGCAAGCGGCCGCGGACCTGGTGGATCAGCCTGGCGATGTTCGCCGTGCCGGTGCTGTTCCTGACCTGGTATTTCGGCCTGCACCTGATTCCGCCGGTGCTGCGCGGCTTCAACTTCGCCGATGGCATCAATCTCGACAACGCCTTCGTGGTGCTGTGGCTGGCGCTGACGCTCTATACCGGCGCCTTCATCGCCGAGATCGTGCGCGCCGGCATCCTGGCGGTCAGCAGGGGCCAGACCGAGGCGGCCTTTGCGCTTGGCCTGCGGCCGCGCCGTACCATGTCGCTGGTGGTTCTGCCGCAGGCGCTTCGGGTGATCGTGCCGCCGCTGATCTCGCAATACCTGAACCTGACCAAGAACAGCTCGCTGGCCATCGCCGTCGGCTACATGGACCTGCGCGGCACGCTGGGCGGCACCACGCTGAACCAGACCGGGCGCGAGATGGAGGCGATGGTGCTGATGATGGGCATCTACCTGGCGCTCAGCCTGATCATCTCGGCCGGCATGAACATCTTCAACAGCCGCGTCAAGCTGAAGGAGCGGTGAGATGAGCGAGACGCATTCCGAAACCGTCGCCTATGTCCGCGAGACCATGCTGCCGCCCGAGCCGCCGCCGCTGGCCGAATCCGGCGCGATCAAATGGCTGCGCGAGAACCTGTTTTCGGGGCCGCTGAACATCGCGCTGACCTTTGTCGGGCTGGGCATCGTCTGGTTGATCGTCAGCACCGTCGGCCCTTGGCTGTCGCATTCCGTCTGGAACGCCGGCAGCATGGCCGAATGCCGGCAGATCATTGC
Source organism: Paracoccus sp. MKU1 (assembly GCF_001447385.1). Classification (GTDB taxonomy): domain Bacteria; phylum Pseudomonadota; class Alphaproteobacteria; order Rhodobacterales; family Rhodobacteraceae; genus Paracoccus. Next base: position 25,755 of record NZ_LLWQ01000141.1, read on the forward strand.
CGAGACCTGGGGGCAGGGCGCCTCGGGCGCCTGTTTCGCCATCATCAAGCACCGCTGGAACCAGTTCCTGTTCGGCTTCTATCCGCAGGCGCTTTACTGGCGCCCGGTGCTGGCCTTCGGCCTGCTGTTCCTGGCGCTGGCGCCGGTGCTGTTTTCCGAAAGCGCCAAGGCGCGGCGCGTGGTGCTGGGCCTGTCGGTGGCGCTGACCTTCGTCATTGCCCAGATGCTGGGCGCCGGCGCGGGCGCGCTGCTGGCCATGGCGGTGCTGATGCTGCTTTGGGCGGCGCTGATCGAGACGCGCCCGCAATGGTCGCTGCTGGCGAGCCTGGTCTATCCCTTCGTTGCGGTCTGGCTGCTCTGGGGGGGCTCGCTCTGGAGCGAGGCCATGGTGCTGGCGGGCTTCGGCCTGGGCTTCGCGGTCTGGCGGCTGCTGGCGGCGCGCTTCGGGTTGCTGGCCTTCGCGCTGGCGGTGGTGGCGACAGCGGTCTGGTGGCTGCTGCTGGCCGGTCCGCTGGCCTCGGCGCTGGCGGGCGTGCTGCCGCTGCGGCTGCGGCCGGTCTCCTCGGACCAGTTCGGCGGCTTCGTGCTGTCGATCACCATCGGCGTCGCCGGCATCGCGCTCTCGCTGCCGCTGGGGGTGATCCTGGCGCTGGCGCGGCGCTCCGACCTGCCGGTCATCAAGCTGCTGGCGGTGATGTTCATCGAGTTCATCCGCGGCGTGCCGCTGATCACGCTGTTGTTCGTGGCCTCGCTGCTGCTCAACTACTTCCTGCCGCCGGGGACGAATTTCGACATCATCCTGCGGGTCATCATCATGGTGACGCTGTTCGCCGCCGCCTATATGGCCGAGGTGATCCGCGGCGGCCTGGCCGCCCTGCCCAAGGGCCAGTACGAGGCCGCCGACGCGCTGGGGCTGGACTATTGGAAGGCGCAGCGGCTGATCGTGCTGCCGCAGGCGCTGAAGATCTCGATCCCCGGCATCGTCTCGACCTTCATCGGCATGTTCAAGGACACCACGCTGGTCGTCTTCGTCGGGCTGTTCGACCCGCTGAAGGCCATGGCCGACACCATCCGCGCAAGCTTCGAATGGAAAGGCGCCTATTGGGAGCCCTATATCTTCGTCGGCGCGATCTTCTTCATCCTCTGCTTCGGCATGTCGCGCTATTCCATGTATCTGGAACGCCGGCTGAAGCGCGACCACCGCTGAGGAGACCTGCATGACTACCGGAACCGCCCCCGCCCTGAGCGACGAGACCGCGATCGAGATCGTCAAGCTCAACAAATGGTACGGCACCTTCCATGTGCTGCGCGACATCGACCTGGTGGTCAGCCGGGGCGAGCGCATCGTCATCGCCGGGCCCTCGGGCTCGGGCAAGTCCACGCTGATCCGCTGCATCAACCGGCTGGAAGAGCACCAGTCCGGCAAGATCATCGTGGACGGCACCGAGCTGACCAACGACCTGAAGAACATCGACAAGGTGCGCTCCGAGGTCGGGATGGTGTTCCAGCATTTCAACCTGTTCCCGCATCTGACCATCCTGGAGAACTGCACGCTGGCGCCGATCTGGGTGCGCAAGATCCCCAGGCGCGAGGCCGAGGAGACGGCCATGCATTTCCTGACCAAGGTCAAGATCCCCGAGCAGGCGCATAAATATCCCGGCCAGCTGTCGGGCGGCCAGCAGCAGCGCGTCGCCATCGCCCGGGCGCTGTGCATGCGGCCGCGGATCATGCTGTTCGACGAGCCGACCTCGGCGCTGGACCCCGAGATGATCAAGGAGGTTCTGGACACCATGATCGAGCTGGCCGAGGACGGCATGACCATGCTCTGCGTGACCCATGAGATGGGCTTTGCCCAGGCGGTGGCGCATCGGGTGATCTTCATGGACCAGGGCCAGATCGTCGAGCAGAACACGCCGAAGGAGTTCTTCAACAACCCCCGCTCCGAACGCACCAAGCTGTTCCTCAGCCAGATCCTGGGGCATTGAGCGGCGCGGGCGCGGGGGACTTCGCGTCCCCCGTCCGCCGCGGGGCGCGGCGGACTCCCCCTGCGGGATATTTGCCCACGGAAGAACGACCCGGTTTGCGGGCGGTTGCGGGTCGTGGCGCGGCCGGTCTATCCTGCCGCCGACCGCTTCGGAGATTTCGCGATGAACCAGACCATATTCCTGATGCTCGGCCTGTTGGGTCTTGTCGGAATCGGCTCGGTCGTGTCGAGCAACGACGACGACCATGCGCCGGAAGGCGATCCCATCGATCCCCGGCTCGATAGCGGCAATCTTATCGAGGGCGACGATGAGCCCAATGAGATCACGGGCACCGACGAGGATGACAGCATCCTGGCAAAGGGCGGCGACGATACGGTCCATGGCGGCGCCGGCGACGACGGCATCCGCACCTGGGACGGCGATGACCTGGTGGATGGCGGGGCGGGCAACGACCTGATCTATACCGGCCGCGGCAACGATACGGTCAGCGCCGATCCGGGCGATGACGAGATCTATCTGGGTGCGGATGACGACCTTTACGGCGCCTATGACCTGGGCGCCGACGAGGGCGACGACACCATCGATGGCGGCTCGGGCAATGACACGATCATCACCAATCTGGGCCATCACTCGATTACCGGCGGGACGGGCGACGACCGGATCGAGGACCACGGCGGTGCCGTCCATATCGACGGCGAGGATGGCGACGACCTGATCCTGTCGCCCGATGCCTCGGACCCCGAGCGGCCGGACACGCTGCTGGGCGGTGTCGGCGACGATACGATCCATGCCGGGGCGGGCGATATCGTCGAGGGCGGCGAGGGGGCAGACCTGATCGTGCTGCGCAGCGACGCGGGCGGCGCGGCCGACATCGCCTATGGGGGCGCCGACAACATCACCATTACCCTGGCCGAAGACTATGCCGGCGCCGAGGACTATGTGCTGGTGCAGGACGGCGATGATGTGCGCGTGGTTCTGGATGGCGAGGATATCGCCATCCTGCGCGACACGCTGGCCCGCGACGTGCGCGCGATCAGCCTGGTGCGCGAGAGCGCGACGGCCTGATTCCCGCGCCCGGGCAATGAAAAAGGCGCGCGGGTTACCCTGCGCGCCTTGGCATTGGTGGCGGTCTGGATTCACACCGCGGACTTGCGCGATTCCTCCAGATAGAGCTCGCGCAGGCGGGCCGCCACCGGGCCGGGCTTGCCCTGGCCCAGCTTCACGCCGTCGATCTCGACCACCGGCAGCACGAAGGCCGAGGCCGAGGTGAAGAAGGCCTCGTCCGCCGCCTGCGCCTCTTCGATGGTGAAGGGGCGCTCCTCGATCTGCATCTGTGCCTCGGCGGCATAGCGCAGGAGCGAGGCGCGGGTGATGCCGTGCAGGATGTCGTTCGACAGCTGGCGGGTGACGATCTTGCCGTCCTTGACGATATAGGTGTTGTTCGAGGTGCCCTCGGTCACGAAACCGTCCTCGACCAGCCAGGCATCGTCGGCGCCCCTGGCCTTGGCCTCCATCTTGGCCATCGAGGGATAGAGCAGCTGCACGGTCTTGATGTCGCGCCGGTGCCAGCGCAGGTCGGGGATCGAGATCACCCGGATGCCGGTTTTCGCCTGCGGATTGTCGGCAAGGCCCGGCTTGGACTGGGTGAACATGACCACGGTCTGGGGCGTGTCCTCGGGCGGATAGGCGAAATCGCGGTCGCCGGGATTGCCGCGCGTGACTTGCAGATAGACCATGCCCTCGGTCACGTCGTTCAGCGCCACCAGCTGGCGATGCGCGGCGAGCCATTCCTCGTCGCTCAGCGGGTTGCCCATGCCCAGCTCGGCCAGCGAGCGGGTCAGCCGCGCCATATGGCCGGCGAAGTCCAGCAGCTTGCCGTCCAGCACGCTGGTCACCTCATAAACGCCGTCGCCCATCACGAAGCCGCGGTCGAAGATCGACACCTTGGCTTCGGCTTCCGGCAGGTAGTCGCCATTCAGATAGACGGTGCGGGTCATGTCATTCTCCTGTCCCAGGGGCTTGTGGCGCGGTCCTGCGCCGAAAGCGGCAGAGCGTCAAGATGCGCGGGCTTTTGCATGTGCAGAATCGGCTTGATGCAGGCGCAGCAACTATCTATCAGTTTCGCAGCGCCGTTTGAAACATCCTTACCCGAAAGGCAAGCCATGTCCTTCCGCACGCAACCTGCCGCGCCCGCCCGTCTGAACCGCTGCCAGCTTTTCGGCCCCGGCTCGCGCGAGTCGCTGTTCGAAAAGATGGCCGGCTCGGCCGCCGATGTCATCAACCTGGATCTGGAGGATTCGGTGGCGCCCGACGACAAGGAACAGGCGCGCCGCAACGTGATCCAGGCCATCGGCGATATCGACTGGGGAACCAAGACCCTGTCGGTGCGCATCAACGGGCTGGACACGCCCTATTGGTATCGCGACGTGGTGGACCTGCTGGAACAGGCCGGCGAGCGGCTGGACCTGATCATGATCCCCAAGGTCGGCAACGCCGCCGACATCTATGCCGTGGACGCGCTGGTGACGGCCGTCGAGGCCGCCAAGGGCCGGCAAAAGCGCATCGGCCTGGAGGTGATCATCGAATCCGCCGCCGGCATCACCCATGTCGAGGAGATCGCCGCCGCGAGCCCCCGCTTGCAGGCGATGAGCCTGGGCGCGGCAGATTTCGCCGCCAGCATGGGCATGGCCACCACCGGCATCGGCGGCACCCAGGAAAACTACTACATGCTGCACGAGGGTGCGAAATACTGGTCCGACCCCTGGCACTGGGCGCAGACCGCCATCGTCGCCGCCTGCCGCACCCATGGCGTGCTGCCGGTCGACGGCCCCTTCGGCGATTTCAGCGACGACGAGGGCTTCCGGGCGCAGGCCCGCCGCTCGGCCACGCTGGGCATGGTCGGCAAATGGGCGATTCATCCCAAGCAGGTGGCGCTGGCCAACGAGATCTTTTCGCCCAGCGAAAAGGCCGTGACCGAGGCGCGCGAGATCCTGGCGGCGATGGAGGAAGCCAAGCGGACCGGCGCCGGCGCGACCGTATACAAAGGTAGACTGGTTGACATAGCGTCCATCCGTCAGGCACAAGTGATCGTGCGTCAGGCAGAATTGATCGGGGCCTGACCTGCAAGGATACCTGGGCGGCTACGCGGGGAGGCTGGCCGCCATGACAGGGGAGGAGCAACAGGCCCTGCGGCTGCGCGGGGCCTGTTGTCGTTGGGCCAAACGCTTTGGGCGGGCCACAGAAATTCCTTTTTAATCAATGCTCTGCATGCCGCGCTGCCGGGCGCGGCTTTGACTGTCCTTATGGGCTTCAGCCCTCGGCGTCGCAGGTTTCGGGGCGCCTGGCACTTCGGGCCAGCGGATCGGGCGTCCGGTGGCGCGGTGCCCAGTCGGGAATCGGCGATTCGGGCATGGCCGGCAACGGGCCGCCGGAGAGGCTCCGGCTGCCGGGTATTGCTGCCCCCGGGTTGACCGGGCGCTTGCGGTGATCTTCGCGTGCCATCTTTCGATCCGCTTTCGAACCAGCCCGCAGCACCTATGGGGCGAAGGGCGAAAGTGCAACCCCGCTGACCTGTTCGTGAAGCTGCCATTCCGCCGGAATGCGCGGCGTCGCGGCCAGCAGGCTTTGCGTATAGGGGTGCTGCGGCGTCTCCATCACCCTGTGGGTCGGGCCGGTCTCGACGATGCGGCCCTTTTCCATGATCATCACCCGGTCGGTGATCCGGCGCACCACCGACAGGTCGTGGCTGATGAACAGATAGGACAGGCCGTGGCTACCCCGCAGCCGCGCCAGCAGGTCCAGCACCTGCGCCCGCACCCGCACGTCCAGCGCGCTGACCGCCTCGTCCAGCACGATCAGCTGGGGCTTGATGATCAGCGCCCGGGCGATGGCGATGCGCTGGCGCTGGCCGCCGGAAAATTCGTGGATGTGCCGGCGCATGGCGTCGCCGGTGATGCCGACCTCGTACAACGCCTCGGCCACCTGTTCGCGCCAGTCCCGGGGCAGGCCGGTCAGGTGAAAGGGCTCGGCCACCAGCCGCTCGACCCGCCAGCGCGGATCGAAGCTGCCGAACGGGTCCTGGAACACCACCTGCATCTTGGCGCGCAAATCGGCCGGCATGGCGCGGCCGGCGCGGACTTCCTGCCCGTCCAGCAGGATGCGACCGCCTTGCAGCCGGTCGAGCCCCAGGATCGCCCGCGTCAGCGTCGATTTCCCGCAGCCGGATTCGCCGACCAGCCCCACCGATTCCCCGGCATCGATGCAAAAGCTGACCCCGTCCACCGCCCGCAGGCTGCCGCGTGGCGCGGTCAGGCCGCGGCGGGGCAGGGGATATTCGCGCATCGCCGCCTCGACCTGCAACAACGGCCGGGATTTGTCCGAGGGCAGCACCAGCCGCGGCTGATGGGTCGAGGCGGCGAACAGCGCGCGGGTATAGGGGTGGCTCTGTTGGCGGAACACCGTGTCGGTCGGGCCTTCCTCGACGATCTGGCCGTTCTGCATGACCGCCACGCGGTCGGCGATGCCGGCCACCACCGCAAGATCGTGGGTGATGAGCAGCAGCGCCATCCCCTCGTCCCTGACCAACCCGCGCAGCAGGTCGAGGATCCTGGCCTGCGTGGTCACGTCCAGCGCGGTCGTCGGCTCGTCCGCGATCAGCAGCTCGGGACGTTCGGCGATGGCCAGCGCGATGGCGACGCGCTGGCGCTGGCCGCCGGACAGTTCGTGCGGATACAGCGTCAGCGGAAAGCGCGGCGCGGCGAGGCCGACGCGGTCCAGCCGGTCGCGGGCACGTTCCAGCGCCGCCTTGCGGTCCAGGCGCTGATGGATGCGCAGCACCTCGGCCACCTGGTCGCCGATGCTCATCAGCGGATTCAGCGCCGTCATCGGCTCCTGAAAGATCATGCCGATGCGCTTGCCGCGGATGCGGCACAGCGCCCGCTCGGGCAGGTCCAGCAGGTTCCGGCCGTCCAGATCCACCCGGCCCTCGGCCCGCACCGCCTCGGGCAGCAGGCCCATGATGGCCAGCGCCGCCATGGACTTGCCCGAGCCGCTTTCGCCGACCAGCCCGGTGATCCGGCCGGGCGGCAGCGCCAGGTCGATGCCGCGCAGGATCTCATGCGGGCCGATCTCGACCGAAAGACGGCTGGTCTCGATCATGGCGACCTGCGTAGTCTGGGATCCAGCGCGTCGCGCAGCCCGTCGCCCAGCAGGTTCAGCCCCAACACGGTGACGACGATGGCGAGGCCGGGGATGATGGCGACATGCGGGGCCAGCGCCACCATGGTCTGCGCCTCGGCCAGCATCCGGCCCCAGCTGGGCGTGGGCGGCTGCGCGCCGAGGCCGACATAGGAAAGGCCCGCTTCGGCCAGGATGCCCAGGCTGAACTGGATGGTGCCCTGCACGATCAGGAGGTTGGCGATGTTCGGCAGGATGTGCTGGGTGCTGATCCGGCTCGCGCCCTTGCCCGCGACCTGGGCCGCGCGGATATAGTCCAGCGTCCAGATCGGCAGCGCGGCCCCGCGGGTGACGCGGGCAAAGACCGGGATGTTGAAGATGCCGATGGCGATGATCGCGTTCAGCGCCGATGGCCCCAGCGCCGCGGTGATCAGGATGGCGATGACGAGGCTGGGAAAGGCGAAGACCAGGTCGTTGCCGCGCATGACGATCTCGTCGATCCAGCCGCCGCGCGCCGCGGCGAGCAGGCCCAGCGGCACGCCGAAACCCATGCCGATGCCCACCGCGACCAGCGCCACCGCGATCGAGGTGCGGGCGCCGACCATGATCATCGACAGCATGTCGCGGCCGAAATGGTCGGTGCCCAGCCAATGCTGGCCCGAGGGCGGCAGCAGCTTCTGTGCGATGGCGAGCTGCGTCACATCGGCCGGCGTCCAGATGAACGAGACCAGCGCCGCGACCAGCGCCAGCCCGGAAAGCAGGGCGCCGAGGATCAGCGAGGCCCTCATTTGCGCAGCCTCGGATCGATCAGCGCATAGGACAGGTCCACGAGGAAGGTGACCAGGATCACCGCCGCCACCAGCACCAGCACCGCGCTTTGCACGACGATCAGGTCGCGCTGGGTGATGGCCTGAAAGATCAGCCGGCCCAGGCCGGGCAGGTAAAAGACGTTCTCGATGATGATCGCTCCGGCCAGCAGGAACGAGAACTGCATGCCCAGGATGGTCAGCACCGGGATCAGCGCGTTGCGCAGCGCGTGGCGCGATAGCGCCTGCCCGGCGCTCAGCCCCTTGGCGCGGGCGGTGCGGATGTAGTCCTGTCCCAGGGTCTCGACCAGGGCCGAGCGCAGCACGCGGGCCAGGATCGCCGCTTGCGGCAGGGCCAGGGCGACGGCGGGCAGAATCAGCGATTTCAGCGCCGCGCCGGGATGGTCCCATCCCGGAAAGCCGCCGGCCGGCAGCAGCCGCAGGTTTACCGCGAAGACCAGCACCAGCAGCATGGCGAACCAGAAGTTCGGCAGCGCGATGCCGATCTGCGTCGCCCCCATCACCACCGTGTCGCCCGCCCTGCCGCGGCGCGCGGCGGCGAACATGCCGATGGGCAGGGCGATCAGCGCCGCCAGCGCCAGCGCCATCAGCGCCAGCGGCAGCGAGACCTGCATCCGGTCGAGGATCATCCCGGCCACCGGCGTCTTGTAGGTGAAGCTGTGGCCCAGGTCGCCCGTCAGCACGCCGCCCAGCCAATGCAGGTAGCGCAGCGGCAAGGGCAGATCCAGGCCCATCTGCTGGCGCAGCGCCGCCACCGTCTCGGGCTGGGCGCCGGTGCCCAGCATGAAGCTGGCCGGATCGCCCGGCACCAGCTCGACCACCGAAAAGATCAGCGCCGAGGCCACGAGCAGGCTCAGGCCAAGCGAGATCAGGCGGCGGATCACATAGCGCAGCATGGGGAAACGCTAGTGCGGCTTTCCGCGCCGGTAAAGCCGCCTTTGCGGTCAGGGCACTTCCAGCTTGCCGATCAGCGGCACGTCGTCGTCCAGGCTGACGGTGTGGCGCTCGATCATGCGGTGGACGACCGGCGGCTCCTTGCCCCGATGCAGCTTGTTGATGTCCTGATAGGTTTCGAAATCCGCCTTGGTGCGGCGCAGGTTGTGGCGGATGTATTCGTCCCAGGTGGCGATGTGATAGCTTTCGGTCCATCGCTCCGGATGTTCCAGATCGCGCAGCAGCGCCCAGTTCCGCGCGCCGTCGCGGCGGCGGATATTGCGGCGCGCCGCCATCAGGCGCAGGAATTCCGGCACGTCCAGCTGGTCGATCTCGTAATCCACCATCACCATGATCGGCCCCGAGCGGCCGCGCAGGTCCAGCGCCAACTCGGGCTCGCGAAAGCGGTTCACCGGGTCCAGGTCCAGCGTGCCGAATTCCGGGATGCGCAGCCAGTGCCCCAGCACCGCGCCCAGGAACAGCGGCAGCGAGGCGGCGATCAGCGCCGTCTCCACGTCGTAATTGTTGGTGACCGAGCCCCAGGCCCAGCTGCCCGCCGCCATGCCGCCAAAGACCGCGGTCTGGTAGAGCGCCAGCGCCCGCGCCACCACCCAGCGCGGCGTCGAAAGCTGTACGGTGACGTTGAACAGCGACAGCGCCAGCACCCAGCTTGCGCCTGCGGGCAGCATGGCCAGCGCGTGCAGCCAGGTGCTTTCGGTCAGCGCCAGCAGCAACGCCGAGGCGCCGAAGGCGGCGAAGGCGACGCGGACCACGTTCTCATTGTCCAGCCGCTCGCGCACCAGCGGGTTGATCAGCGCGCCGCAGATCGCGCCGACCCCGAAGCTTCCCAGCAGCAGGCCGAACAGCAGCGAGCCGCCCGCCGGGTTCTGCTTGGCCACCAGCGGCAAGAGCGCCATGACGACGATGGCCGAAAAGCCGAACAGCCCCCCGCGCGTCAGCACCCGGACCAGGTTCGGCGACAGCGCCACATAGCGCAGCCCGGCGCCCACCGCGGCGACGAAGGGCTCGGGCGTGGTGGTGCGGGGCGGCGTCACCGGATGCCAGCGCATGAGCGCGCCGAGCAGCGGAATGTAGCTCACGGCGTTGACCGCGAAGGCGGCGGCGGCGCCGAAGGCGGCGGTGATGATCCCGCCCGCCGCCGGCCCGACGCTGCGCATCAGGTTGAAGCCGACCGAGTTCAGCGAGACCGCCGCCGGCAAGTCGTCGCGCGGCACCAGATCCTGCATGCTGGCCTGCCAGGGCGGGTTGTAGATCGCCTGCCCGACCCCGATCAGGAAGGTCAGCGACAACAGCAGCAGGGGCGTCATCCAGCCCTGCCAGGTCAGCACCGCCAAAAGCACCGAGACCAGCGCCATGAAGACCTGCGCGCCCAGCAGCAGGGTGCGGCGGTCGAAGATATCGGCCAGCGCGCCCGACAGCAGCGCGAACAGCATGATCGGCAGCGTGTTCGATGCCTGCACCAGCGCAATCAGCGTCGCCGAATCGGTCAGTTGCGTCATCATCCAGGCTGCGCCCACCGCCTGCACAAGCCCGCCGAAATTCGAGATCAGCGTCGCCGACCAGAGCAGGCGAAAGTCGCGGTGGCGAAACGGGGCAAAGGGGCTCTTGCGGGCAGGGGCTGGCATGATCCGAAAAATCTGGGGCGCGCGGCGATACGCCCAACCTTAGGCAGAGCCCCGCTGGGCCGCAATCGGGGTGGCCGATTCTTTCCGGACCCGCCTTTTCTTCCACAAGTCGGAGATATGATCGAAGAATATTCGATCATAATGCGATAATGACGGATATACTTGTAGTCCAACCACGATCTTGCGGCGGAATCGGGATTTCATTTCTGCGCGGGCTGCTATCCTTGCCTTCAACTCGGATTTGGGAGGTGCGCGAATATGAAGATCATCGTTCTTGGTGCCGGCGTCCTGGGCGTCACCTCGGCCTGGTATCTGGCCAAGGCCGGGCATGAGGTGACGGTGATCGACCGGCAGGAGGGGCCGGCGCTGGAAACCAGCTTTGCCAATGCCGGCGAGATCTCGCCCGGCTATTCCTCGCCCTGGGCGGCGCCCGGCGTGCCGCTGAAGGCGATGAAATGGATGTTCCAGCGCCATGCGCCGCTGGTCATCCAGCCCAGGCTGGACTGGCAGCGCGTGTCCTGGATGGCGCGGATGCTGGCGAACTGCACCTCCTCGGCCTATGCCGTGAACAAAAGCCGCATGGTGCGGCTGGCCGAATACAGCCGCGACTGCCTGGGCGAGCTGCGGGCCGAGACCGGCATCCGCTATGACGAGCGCACGCAGGGCACCTTGCAGGTGTTCCGCAAGCAGCAGCAACTCGACGCGGCCGGCAAGGATATCGAGGTGCTCAAGGCCGACGGCGTGCCCTTCGAAGTCCTGGACCGCGACGGCTGCGTCGCCGCCGAGCCGGGGCTGGCCGGTTCGGCCGAGCGGATCGTGGGCGGGCTGCGCCTGCCGGGCGACGAGACCGGCGATTGCTTCCTGTTCACCAACCGCTTGGCCGAGATGGCGGCGGCGGCCGGCGTGACCTTCCGCTGGGGCGTCAGCATCGAGGCGCTGGAGGCCGAGGGCGGCCGCATCAGCGCCGTGCGCACCGACCAAGGCCGGCTGACCGCCGACCGCTATGTGCTGGCCATGGGTTCCTATTCGCCGCAGATAGTGCGGCATCTGGGCTTGCGGCTGCCGGTCTATCCGCTCAAGGGCTATTCGCTGACCATCGACATCCAGGACGAAAGCCGTGCGCCGGTCTCGACGGTGATGGACGAGACCTACAAGGTCGCGATCACCCGCCTGGGCGACCGCATCCGCGTCGGCGGGCTGGCCGAGATCGCCGGCTACGACCTGAGCCTGAACCCGCGCCGGCGCGAGACGCTGGCGAAATCGGTGGGCGAGCTGTTCGGCGGCGCAGGCGATGCGGATCAGGCGCTGTTCTGGACCGGGCTGCGGCCGATGACGCCGGACGGCACGCCCATCGTCGGCGCGACGCCGATCCCGAACCTTTACCTGAACACCGGGCACGGGACGCTGGGCTGGACCATGTCGGCGGGTTCGGGGCGGCTGCTCGCCGATCTGATCTCGGGCCGCAAGCCCGATATCGCCGCCGAGGATCTGGGCTATGCCCGCTATCTGCGCGGCGCCAAGGCAGCGGTTCGGCCGGCGCTGCAACCCGCCCGCGCCTGACATCGCGGCAGGCATGAAAAAAGGGGGCCCTTAAGGCCCCCTTTCTTGCGGTTCGGCCGGATCAGGCTCGCTTGACGAGCTGCAGCACCACCAGCAGGATCACCGCGCCGAGCGTGGCGAAGATGATCGTGCCGAGGATCGGGGCCGAGGCGCCCATTCCGATGCCGAGCATCGGGAACAGCCAGCCCGCGATCACCGCACCCAGGATGCCGATGACGATGTTCATCAGCAGGCCCTCGCCATGGCCCTTGACGATCACTCCGGCCAGCCAGCCGGCGATCGCGCCGATGATGAGGGTGATGAGCAGGGCGGTCAGGGTCATGAAATGCTTCCTTCCCTTGCAGGTTTCCGGCTTAAGGCCGGTCCGGCAAGCAAACGCCTTGCGCCCCGCGCGGGTTCCGAAACCCGGCATTTGTCCCCGGCAAGCGTAGAAAACCGCGCGTTTCGGCAACAGTTCGGTAACGATTGCGCATATCCCCGGGGTCCGAGGCTTGACGCCGCAGAACCGGCAAGGCTGATAAAGGGTTGGAACTTTTGCCCGCCCTCTGCTCGGGCGGGGCGCGTCATCCGACGCAACCTCACCGCTGCCACGGCCGCGTCCCTCCCGGGCGCGGCGCGTTACGAAGGGAAATACCGATGCGCCTTGCTCCGCTTCTGCTGGCGATGGGCCTTGGCCTTGCCGCCTGCGCGCCCACCCCCGAGACCCCGGCTGCGCCGCCGCCCGATCGAGGCGTCTATGGCGCGCGGACCGATACCGGCCCCAATGGCGAGCCGATCGAGATCCACGCCGTCCGCCCCGCCTATCTGACCGAGCGCAACCGCCGCCAGCAGGTTCCTTATAACGGTTCCGAGGCGCCGGGCACCATCGTCGTCGATCCCTATGCGCGTTTCCTGTATCACGTGCTGGGGAACGGCCAGGCGATGCGCTATGGTGTCGCAGTCGGCCAGGCGGGCAAGAATTTCCAGGGCACGGCGACGATCGGCCGCAAGCATGCCTGGCCCAGCTGGACGCCCACCGCGAACATGGTCCGCACCCAGCCCGAGCTTTACGGCCCGCTCAAGGGTGGGCTGCGCGGCGGGGTGGACAACCCGCTGGGTTCGCGCGCGCTGTATCTCTACAAGGGTGGGCGCGACACCATGTATCGCATCCACGGCACCATGGACCCGTCCTCGATCGGCAAGGCCACCTCGGCGGGCTGCATCCGGCTGTTCAACCAGGACATCATGGACTTGTTCAACGAGATCCCCAGCGGCACGTCCGTCAAGGTCCGCACCCGGGCCGAAAGCCTGGCGCTGGAGGGGCCGCTGGTCGAATTGCCGAACGGCTACCTGGAACCGGCGGGGGGCGAGGTGCAGACCGCCGAGGCTCAGCCGGCGCAATAGCCGCGCCCGGATCGCTGCCATTTTCGCGCCCCGGCCCGGTCACGGCCGGGGCGTTCTTTCTCTGGCCAGCGCCGGCGGGCCGTGGCAGATTTCGCGCAGAAAGCGCCTGAAAGGGGAGAGTTCCATGGCCAAGCCCGCCGATCAGACCACCGCAGGCTCGCGCGATCTGGATGCGCTTGTCGAGCAGACCCAGACCGCCGCGCTGCGCCTGCTGGACCAGGACGCGCTGAGCAGCTTGCAGCGCGAGCTGCGCGCCATGAAGCAGCGCGAGCCGGACGAGGCGGTGCGCAAGGCGCTAGGGCAGGCGATGCGCCGCGCCGCCGCCGAGAAGCGCCGCCGCAAGGAACAGGGCGAGGCGCTCGAGTCCGCCGCCCCCGAGCCTGTCGCCGATATCCCCGCCGCACCGGTCGCGCCGCCCGCCGAGGCGGCCAAGCCCCCGCGTCCGATTCCGCCCAAGCCGGACAAGGCCGAGCGCAAGCGCATCAAGGAAGCCGAGAAGGCCGAGAAGAAGCGCGTGAAAGAGGCCGAGAAGGCCGAGCGCAAGGCTGCGAAACAGGCGGCGAAGGCGGCCGAGAAGGAAGCCGCCAAGGCCGCCCGAAAGGCAGCAAGGGCGGCGCCTGCTGCCACCCTGAAAAAGGGCCGGGCGGGCAAGGGCGGGGCCCGCAAGGGCAAGAAGGCCGAATGACGGCCGGCGCGGTTTTCAAGCCGCGCCCTGGCTGCTATGGGAAACCCGTCCGATCCGTTTCCGAGTCTTGCATGCGCCGTCTGGTCCTGACCCTTGTCGCCGTGCTGGCCGCAACCGCTGCCCCCGCCTATGAGGCGGTGGATGCGCTGCTGGGGCTGCGGGCGCCGCGCCCGTCCGAGAAGCTGCGCTGCACCGATGACGGGATGTATTGCATCTCGGTCGCCACCTATGTGCCCGATGTCTGCTCGGTCATCGAGCGGGCGGCGGGCAGGAACGGACTCGACCCGCATTTTTTCGCCCGGCTCTTGTGGAAGGAAAGCCTGTTCGAGCCAGGCGCCATCAGCCCGGTCGGCGCCATGGGCATCGCCCAGTTCATGCCCGGCACCGCCCAGATGGTCGGGCTGGACGATCCCTTCAACCCGGCCAAGGCCATCGAGGCCTCGGCGCGCTATCTGGCGACGCTGACCGCGAGCTTCGGCAATGTCGGCCTGGCCGCCGTCGCCTATAACGGCGGCGAGAACCGGGCGGCGCGTTTCGTCTCGCAGGGCGGCAGCCTGCCCTGGGAGACGCAGGATTACGTCCAGGCGATCACCGGCCAGACGGCCTGGATCTGGCGTGACACGCCTCCGGCCCGGCTGGACGTGCGGCTGGACAAGGAGCGGCCCTTCCGCGAGGCCTGCATCGAGCTGGCCGGCAAGCGCAAGCTGCGCGAGTTCCAGACCCCCGAGCACCCCTGGCCCTGGGGCGTGATCGTCGCCACCCATCCCAGCCAGTCCGGCGTCAGCCAGCAGGTCGCCCGGCTGAACCGGCAATTGCGGCCGATCCTGGGCGGCAAGCGCGTGAGCTATGTGCATCGCAAGGTTTCGGGCGGGCCGCGCAAGCTTTATACCGCGCAGATCGGCTATTCTTCGAAGACCGAGGCCCATGCCTTTTGCAACCGGCTGCGCAGCCTGGGCGGGCGTTGCCTGGTCCTGAAGAACTGAAAACGCCGCGCGGCTGGCGGCGTTCCTTGAGTATTTGGGAAACGGTGAAACCGGTGCCGCTCGGCTATTCCTTCCAGCGCACCTGGGTCAGGTCGTTTGCCGGCATGGGGGCGTTTTCCCAGAGCCCCTCGATCTCTGCCTTGGCGACGCCGGTTTTCGCCATCTGGAACAGGAAGGCATTGGCGTAGTCGTCGGCGAGGATTTCCTGCGCCTGTTTCAGCAGTGCCGAGCGTTCCGCCGGCTCGGTGGTGGCGTCGAGCTTGGCCATGACCTCGTTGAAGGCCGGGTTGCGATAGTTGAAATAGTAGTTCTCGCGCCCGTAGATGCCGATATCCATCGGCTCGACATGGCTGATGATGGTCAGGTCGTAATCGGCGTTCTTGAACACCTGCTCCAGCCATTGCGCCCATTCCATGTTGGTGATCTGCGTCTGGATGCCCACGGCGCGCAGTTTGGCCGCGACGATCTCGCCGCCGCGGCGGGCATAGGGCGTCGGCGGCAGGGCGAGGCGCAGGGTCAGGTTTTCGGCGCCCGCCTCGGCCAGCAGCTTTTTCGACAGCTCCGGATCGTATTGCGATTTCGCGGTCAGATCGACGTAATCGGGATGGTGCGGCGCGAAATGCGTGCCGATGGGCGTGCCATGGCCGAACATGGCGCCGTCGATGATTTCCCGGCGGTCGATGGCATGGGCGATGGCCGCGCGCACCTTCACCTCGGCCAGGGCCGGATGCTTGTGGTTCATGGCCAGGATCGTCTCGCCCTCGGTGGTGCCGACCAGCACCTTGAAGCGCGGATCGGCTTGCAGCTGGGGCAGGGTTTCCGGGGCCGGGTAGATCGGGAAGGCGTCGATGTCGCCCGCCATCAGCGCCGCGAAGGCGGCGCTGGGATCGCCGATGAAGCGGAAGGTCGCGGTCTTCAGTGTCGGCTTTTCGCCCCAATAGCCCTCGAAGGTGTCGAGCCGGATATGGTCGCCCTGCCGCCATTCGCCGAACCTGAACGGGCCGGTGCCGACGGGTTTTGTGGCGATCTCTGCGATACTGGCCTCATCCACCATCACCGCGTCGCCCCAGGCCATCTTGAAGGGGAAGCCGCCGTCCGGGGCCTTGAGCGTGACGCGGACGGTCAGCGGGTCCAGGGCCTCGACAGTCTCGATGCCCTCGAACAGGGCCTTCTGGGCATTGGTGCTGTCGGGCGCGCGGGCGCGGTCGAGCGAGAAGATCACGTCCTGCGCGTCGAAGGCGCTGCCGTCGTGGAAGGTCACGTTCGGGCGCAGGTGGAAGGTGTAGGCTTGGCCGTCGGCGCTGTCCCAGCTTTCGGCCAGGCCGGGCTGCACGCTGCCGTCGGGCGCGACGCGGGTCAGACCCTCGAAGACATTGGCATAGACCACTTCGTCGATGGCGGCGGCGGCGCCTCCGGTCGGGTCCAGGTTCGGCGGCTCCAGCACCATGGCCAGCGTGATCGAATCCTGCGCCGCCAGCGCCGGCGTGGCCAGCATGACCGCCGCGGCGGCGGCCTGCATGAGTTTCGCGAACATCCCTGTCCCCCCTTTGGGCTGATCCTCAGTCAGGCACATTCCGGGGAAATCGCCCGGCGATCAAGCCCGCCGCTCGGTCAGCTGCTGGGCGAGGCCGGCGAAGATCAGCCAGAGCGAGCTGAGCAGCAGTCCCCAGCGGGCAAAGCTTTCGGGATGGAAATCGACCAGCACCGCCCAGACCGAGAAGCCGACCCAGACCACCGTCACCGGCAGCGAGACCGCGCGCCAACGTTCGGTGCGCATCGGGTGGATGAACTTCACATTGGTGAACATGGTGATCGTCAGCGCCACCACGATGGCCAGGGTCAGCCAGAAATCCGGCTTGAGCGCGAACAGCACCAGCACCACCATGTTCCAGCAGGCCGGGAAGCCGGCAAAGGAATTGTCGCGGGTCTTCATGCGGGTGTCGGCGAAATAGATCACGCTGCCATAGGTGATGGCGATGATGGCGATCCAGCCGGTCCAGCCGGGCAGCAGCCCCGACATGAACAGCGCATAGGCCGGGATGAAGACATAGGTCAGGTAGTCGATGATCAGGTCCATCAACATGCCGTCATAGGTCGGCCAGTTGGTCTTGACGTGATAGCGTCGCGCCAGCGGCCCGTCGACGCCGTCCACGATCAGCGCGACGACCAGCCAGAAGAACATCTGCGACCACTCACCCCGGACGGCTGCCAGCAGGGCAAGCATGGACAGCACCGCTCCGGTTGCGGTCAGCAGATGCACGGCGAGGGCTTTGAGACGCGGATTCATCCCCCTGCTTCTGTCACCGAACGGTCATGGCCGCAAGTTCGCCCGGGGGTGCACGCTGCGCTTTGCCGCAGGGTGATGCGGGGATGCCGACAGCCTATGCGGCGAATTCCTCGGCCGCGTAGCCTTGCAGATAGAGCAGCGCGGTCAGGTCGGCGTGGTTGATTCGCAGCTCGACCTGGGCCGCGACCACCGGCTTGGCATGCAGCGCCACGCCCATGCCGGCCAGCTGGAGCATGTCGAGATCGTTTGCGCCGTCGCCCACCGCCAGCGCATCGGCGGGCGACAGGCCGCGGCTGGCGGTGATGTCGCGCAGCGCCTCGACCTTGGCTTCGCGGCCCAGGATCGGCAGGCCGACATGGCCGGTCAGCACCCCCTCCTGGGCCAGCAGCGTATTGGCGCGATGCTCGTCGAAGCCGAGCGCGCCGGCGACCGGGCCGGTGAAGACGGTGAAGCCGCCTGAAACCAGCGCCGTATAAGCTCCCTGGCTGCGCATGGTGGCGACCAGCTGCCGGCCGCCGGGGGCCAGCGTGATGCGGCTGTCCAGCACCTCGCCGATGGCGGTTTCGGGCAGGCCGGCCAACAGGTTGACGCGGGCGAGCAGGGCCTCGTGGAAGTTCAGCTCGCCGTTCATGGCCCGGGCGGTGATGGCGGCCACGCGCTCGCCCACGCCGGCGACATCGGCCAGTTCGTCGATGCATTCCTGCTGGATCATGGTCGAATCCATGTCGGCGAGCAGGACCGCCTTGCGCCGGCCCATGGTCGGCTGGAGGGCAAGGTCGAAGCCCTCGGCCTGCAACCGCTCCCAGACCTGCCAGAAATCCTGCGGCTCGGCGGCGACGGGGAATTCGGCAGCGATGCCCTGGGCCAGCCAGAGCGGGTGGCCGCCGCTCCAGGCGCTGCGGAGTTCATCGACCAGCGAGGCGGGCAGGTCCGCGCGGCTGGGCGCGGCGAGGATGGTGACGGTGAACATGAAGGCCCCCTCGGCGTTTGTTTCCGGCAGCACTAGCCAAAGCGGTGCGGGGGATCAATCGGTCGGATTCATGCCGCGAATCTGTCGCAAACATGGCTTGCAATTTTTTCTTGCGAGAATCTTTCGGCGGCGCTAAGGCGGTCAGCGGGACACGCCGCCCCAACGCGGCGCTTATAGCTGGAAGGCTAACATCATGGGCAAGACTGCTCCGGCCGCGCGGCCGGCCAATCCGCGCTTTTCCTCGGGCCCCTGCGCCAAGATCCCCCATTTCTCGCTGGACATGCTTGCCGACGCGCCGCTGGGCCGTTCGCATCGTGCCGCCGTGGGCAAGGCCAAGCTGGCCGAGGCCATCGACCTGACCCGCGCGGTGCTGGGCGTGCCGGCGGATTACCGCATCGGCATCGTGCCCGCCTCGGATACCGGCGCCGTCGAGATGGCGCTGTGGTCGCTGCTGGGCGCGCGCAAGGTCGAGATGCTGGCCTGGGAGAGCTTCGGCGAGGGCTGGGTCACCGACGTGGTCAAGCAGCTGAAGCTGGACGCGGTGGTCCGCAAGGCCGATTATGGCAAGATCGTCGATTTTGCCGAGGTCGATTTCGACCATGACGTCGTCTTTACCTGGAACGGCACCACCTCGGGCGTGCGGGTGCCGAACGGCGATGCGATCCCCGCGGACCGCGCCGGGCTGACCATCTGCGACGCCACCTCGGCCGCCTTCGCGATGGATCTGCCTTTCGATAAGCTGGATGTGGTGACCTTCAGCTGGCAGAAGGTGCTGGGCGGCGAGGGCGCGCATGGCGTGCTGATCCTGAGCCCGCGCGCCGTCGAGCGGCTGGAGAGCCATACCCCGGCCTGGCCGCTGCCGAAGATCTTTCGCATGACCAAGGGCGGCAAGCTGATCGAGGGCATCTTCAAGGGCGAGACCATCAACACGCCCTCGATGCTTTGCGTCGAGGATTACCTGGTGGCGCTGAAATGGGCGCAGTCGCTGGGCGGCCGCAAGGCGCTGGTCGCCCGCGCCGAGGCGAATGCCAAGGCCGTGCGCGACTTCATCGCCGGCAAGGACTGGATCGCCGACCTGGCCGAGGATCCGGCCACCGCCTCGACGACGAGCGTGTGCCTGAAATTCACCGATCCGCGCATCAAGGACGGTGCCGCCTTTGCCAAGGCCGTGGCCAAGCGGCTGGAGAAGGAAGGCGTGGCGCTGGATGCCGGCGCCTATCGCGACGCGCCCCCCGGCCTGCGCATCTGGTGCGGCTCGACCGTCGAGACCGCGGATGTCGCGGCGCTGATGCCCTGGATCGAATATGCCTTCGAGGCCGAGATCGAGGCGCAGGCGGAAGTCGCCTGACCGATCTGCCGGGCCGGGGCTCTGCCCCGGACCCCGGGATATTTGGACACGAAAGAAGCCGAGTTGCAGCGCCTGCGGCGCGCTGCCGGCCCCCGCATATCCAGAGGATAGAGAAATGCCCAAGGTTCTTGTTTCGGACAAGCTTTCGGAAACCGCCGTCCAGATCTTTCGCGACCGCGGCGTCGATGTGGACTACCTGCCGGATGTCGGCAAGGACAAGGAGAAGCTCGCCGAGATCATCGGCCAGTATGACGGCCTGGCCATCCGCTCGGCCACCAAGGTGACGGCGAAGCTGCTGGAGAGCGCCGGCCGGCTGAAGGTGATCGGCCGCGCCGGGATCGGGGTCGACAACGTGGACATTCCGGCGGCCTCGAAGAAGGGCGTGATCGTGATGAACACGCCTTTCGGCAACTCGGTCACCACCGCCGAGCATGCCATCGCGCTGATGTTCGCCGTGGCCCGGCAATTGCCCGAGGCCAGCGTCTCGACCCATGAGGGCAAGTGGGAGAAGAACCGCTTCATGGGGGTCGAGGTCTTCAACAAGATCCTGGGTGTGATCGGGGCGGGGAACATCGGTTCCATCGTCATCGACCGGGCGCTGGGGCTGAAGATGAAGGTTCTGGCCTATGACCCCTTCCTGTCCGAGGAGCGGGCCAAGGAACTGGGCGTGAAGAAGGTCGAGCTGGACGAGCTGCTGGCCAAGGCCGATTTCATCACCCTGCATGTGCCGCTGACCGACAAGACCCGCAACATCCTGTCGCGCGAGAACCTTGGGAAGACCAAGAGGGGCGTGCGCATCGTCAACGCCGCCCGCGGCGGGCTGATCGACGAGGAGGCGCTGGCCGAGCTGCTGAAATCGGGCCATGTCGCCGGCGCGGCGCTCGACGTCTTCGCCACCGAGCCCGCGACCGAGAGCCCGCTGTTCGGCCTGTCCAATGTGGTGGTGACGCCGCATCTGGGCGCCTCGACCACCGAGGCGCAGGAGAACGTGGCCCTGCAAGTCGCCGAGCAGATGTCGGATTACCTGCTGACCGGCGCGGTGCAGAACGCGCTGAACATGCCCTCGGTCACGGCCGAGGAGGCCGCCGTCATGGGGCCCTGGCTGAAGCTGGCCGGCCATCTGGGCGCCTTCATCGGCCAGATGACCGACGAGCCGATCAAGGCGATCAACGTGCTTTACGACGGCGTCGCCTCCGAGATGAACCTCAAGGCGCTGAACGCCGCGGTGATCGCGGGCGTGATGCAGGCAACCAACCCGGACGTGAACATGGTCTCGGCGCCGGTCATGGCGGCCGAGCGCGGCGTTCAGGTGGCGACCACGACGCAGGGCAAGTCGGGCGTTTTCGACGGCTATATCAAGGCCACCGTGGTGACCGACACCCGCGAGCGGTCCATCGCCGGCACCGTGTTCAGCGACGGCAAGCCGCGCTTCATCCAGATCCGCGGCATCAATGTCGATGCCGAGATCGGCGAGCACATGCTCTATACCCGCAACAGGGACGTGCCGGGCGTCATCGGGGCGCTGGGCATGACGCTGGGCGATCTGGGCGTGAACATCGCCAATTTCACCCTGGGCCGCACCAAGACCGGCGATGACGCCATCGCTATCCTCTATCTTGACGAGCCGCTGAAGCCCGAGGCGCTGGAGGCGCTGCGCGCCACCGGCAAGTTCCTGCAAGTGCGGCCGCTGCAATTCGAGGTTTGAACCTTGCGGACCCCCGGACTAGGTTCCGGGGGTTTTCATTTGCGGAGGCGGCATGCGGACCTATGCCATCGGCGACATCCACGGCCATCTGGAACTGCTGCGGGCGGCGCATGAGCTGATCGCGCGCGACGATGCGGCGCATAGCGGCGGTGGTACGCTGGTCCATGTCGGCGACCTGCTGGACCGCGGCCCGGATTCGCGTGGCGTGGTCGATTACCTGCTGCGCGGCCAGGCCGAGGGCCGGCCCTGGATCGTGCTCAAGGGCAATCACGACCGGTTCCTGCCGCGCTTTGTCCGGGAGCCGGGCTGGATCGACCCCGGGCTGGCCTCGGGGCGGCACTGGCTGGACCATCCCTCGCTGGGCGCGGCCGAGACCCTGGGCTCCTATGGGGTCGAGATCCGCGACCACGCCCGCACCCTGGCCGAGGTGTCGCGCGCCGTGCCCGAGGCGCATCTGCACTGGCTGGACGCGCTGCCGCTGTGGCATCTGGCCCCGCAGGCGCTGTTCGTCCATGCCGGCATCCGCCCCGGCATCGATCTGGCCCGGCAGACCGAGCATGACCTGGTCTGGATCCGCAAGGGCTTCCTGGACGATGCCGGCGATCACGGCCTGCTGGTGGTGCATGGCCACAGCCCGGTCGAGCGGGTGACGCATTTCGGCAACCGGCTGGCCATCGATACCGGCGCCGCCTATGGCGGACCGCTGAGCGTGGTGGTCTTCGACGAAACCGGGCTGCATCTGCTGAGCGAGGCCGGGCGCGAGCCGATACCGGCGCCCTGAGCCTTGCCATGTGGCAGGCTTGCCATCGCACCGGCGGGAAATGTCTCAAAACCCCCGCATCCATTGACCCCTGGGCATGAGGGGCCAAATATCAAGGGTATGCGCCTGTCGTGGCGCGTCAGGAGGTGAGGCGCCGTGCAGTCCCTTTCCGTCATCTTCCAGCTGGCTGGTGCCGTGGCGCTGCTGCTTTTCGGGCTTGGGCTGGTCCGCGACGGGATGGTGCGCGCCTTCGGGGTCAGGCTCAAGATGGTGCTGGGACGCGGCACGCGCACCGGGCTGCGGGCCTTCATTTCCGGGCTGGTGGCGACACTGGGGCTACAAAGCTCGACCGCGACGGCGCTGATGACGGCCTCTTTCGTGGATCGGGGCATGATTCGGCCACGCATGGCGCAGATCGTGCTGCTGGGCGCCAACCTGGGCACGGCACTGACCGCCTGGATCGTCGCCTCGGGGATCGAGGCGCTGGTGCCGGTGCTGCTGCTGGCCGGCTATGTGCTGCGCCGCCAGGATCGCCGGGGCTGGTCGGGCGGCGGGCTGGCGCTGATCGGCATCGCGCTGATGCTGCTGTCGCTGGGCCTGCTGGGCCATGCGACCGAACCCTTGCGCGAATCCGCGGCCATGGCGGCCTTTCTGGCCATGCTGGGCAATGCCTGGCCGGTGGCGCTGGCCATCGCGGCGGGGCTGGCGGTGATCTGCTCGTCCTCGCTGGCGGTGGTGATGCTGGTGTTGTCGCTGGGCATGGAGCCGGCCCTGACGGTGGTGCTGGTGCTGGGCGCCAATCTGGGCGGGGCGATTCCGCCGGTGCTGGCCACGGCCGGGCAGGGCATCGCCGCCCGCCGGGTCGCGCTGGGCAACCTGATCGTGCGCGGCATCGGTTGCCTTGTCGCGCTGCCCTTGGCCGGGCAGGCGGCGCAGGTGCTGACCGCCGTGCCCTTGCCGGAAACCGGGCTCGCGGTCGAGGCGCATCTGGCCTTCAACCTGGTTCTGGCGGCGGCGATCTGGCCCTTCTCGGGGCTGGTCACCCGCCTGACCGCCCTGGTCCTGCGCGAGGAGGAGCTGCCGCCGCCGATCGAGGCACAGCTGCTCGACGGCCATGCGCTGGACACGCCGGCCGTGGCGCTGGCCCGCGCCAGCCGCGCGGCGCTGGCCATCGGCGACGTGGTCGAGCGGATGCTGCAACAGGCCCGCACCGCCTTTGCCCGCGGCGACGATGCGCCCCTGGCCGAGGTTTCGGTGCTGGAGGAGCGGGTGGACCGCATGCAGCAGGAGGTCAAGAGCTTCCTGTCCCGGCTGGGCCGCGAGGCCGGCGAGGATGAGCGGCGCCAGGCCATCACCATCCTGGATTACGTCATCAACCTGGAACATGTCGGCGACATCATCGACAAGGGGCTTGGCCCCGAGATCCGCAAGAAGGCGGCGCTGTCGCTGCGCTTTTCCGAGGAGGGCTATCGCGAGCTGGACGGGCTGTTCCTGATGACCATCGAGAATTTGCAGCTTGCCCAGACCGTCTTCATGACCCGCGACCGCGACCTGGCGCGCCAGCTGATGGAGGAGAAGGTCGAGATCCGCAGGCTGGAGCGCCTGTCGGCGCAGCGCCACCTGATGCGCCTGCGCGAGGGGCGGGCGGACAGCCAGCAGACCTCGTCGCTGCACCTCGACATCCTGCGCGACCTGAAGCGGGTGAACGCGCATATCGTCTCGGTTGCGCATCCGATCCTGGACGAGGCCGATCTGCTGATCGAAAGCCGGCTGAAGACCGGCTAGCTGTGCGGTCCCGCATCCGGTGGATCGGGCTGGCGATGAACCTGTCCGGTTCTGAAGCCCAGGGATATTGGCCCGATAGGGTCTGCCGGGGCCCGGCGCAGGGGCGAAGCGGGCCTGCCCGGTCTCGGGGATCACCCGGCCCTGGGCACGGGTCCGGCCCAAGGCTGCTCCGCCGCACCCGGCGGATCTCGGAGGATTGCGGCTGCTGTCCGGGTGCCCCCCTGCCAGGCGGGCGGCTTGCAGCCGACAGGTGGACAGCGGCGGCCGGGAGCTGTAAGAGCCGGCCAAACAGGAACGATGAGATGCGGATTCCGTCCAAGAGCGCGAAATACAATCTGGGCCAGGTGGTGCGTCATCGCGAACATCCGTTCCGCGGTGTGGTCTTCGACGTGGACCCGGAATTCGCCAATACCGAGGAATGGTATGAATCCATTCCCGAGGAATCGCGCCCCTCCCGCAACCAGCCCTTTTATCACCTCTATGCCGAAACCGAGGCGACCTATTACGTCGCCTATGTGTCCGAGCAGAACCTGGTGCCGGACCATTCGGGCGAGCCGCTGGAGCATCCCGAGGTGATGGAGATGTTCGGCGAGTTCCAGGATGGCCGCTATCCCTTGCAGATCGGGCTGAACTGATCCGGCTAGGCTTCAGGTGTCGCCGGGTGGCGGGCCGGCTTGCAGCAGCGGCTCGGTCACCGGAACGATGAAGGCCAGGAAGTTCCGCCGCCCCTCGCGGAAATAGCTGAGCGAGGCGGTCAGCTCCTGGATCAGGAACCAACCGAAACCGCCCTCGGGCAGCAGCAGGATCGCCTCGGCATCCCGGGGCGGTGGACCGGTCCAGGGCAGGTCCCGCGCATCGAGGCAGGAGAGCGGCAGCGGCCTGCCGTCATCGGTCACCGCACAGGCGATGCCGCCGACATGGCGCGCGACGCAAAGATGGATCAGCGGTGCATGGGGCCGGCCGGCCAGGCGCTCTGCCTCGTTCCGGGTGCCGTGTTCGCAAATATTGTTCAGCACCTCGGCCAGCGCGAGTTCCAGCTTGGCGATCACCTCGTCCCCGGCGCTGCCGTCGAACCTTTCGCGCAAGAACAGCAGCGCCGCGCGCACGGTTGCCGGATCGGCGCGGAAGATGCGGTGAAACATCGGCTGGCGTCCGGGCGGGGGCTGGCGCAGCCGCCTTTCGGCCTGTTGGGACGAGACGCTCATCTTTCGGGCTTCTTCTGTCGGGTCTCGGTGGTCTCGGCGGTCTTGCGGATGGTCAGCACGGTGTCCATCCGGGTCAGCTGGAACACCCGCTCGACATTCGGGGTCAGCCCCGTCAGCGTCAGCCGACGCCCGGCGGGCATGGCCTTGTAGATGGCGATCACCGCGCCAAGACCCGAGCTGTCCATGAACTCGACCCCGCCCAGATCCAGCGTCACCTGCGCGCCGCCGCCGGCAATCATGCTGCGCACACGGTCCTTGAAGGCGGTGGCAATGGCGGCGTCGAGGCGTTTTTCATCGACGCGGATCGTCAGCCCGTCCGGCTGGGGCAGCAATGTCAGTTGCATTCTCGGTTCCGCTGTTTCGCTGTGGTCCGATCCCCTTCTAGCCCGGGAATCGTTACCGAGTGGTAAGCGCCGCGCGGATTTCGCTGATGGCGGGCCGAAGAATGCGGCGGATTTTCATGGTTTCAGCGGTTCCGAAAGACGGCCCCATGCGGCTGCGCAGCCGCCTGCGCCCCGTCATTGCGGCAACATGCGACACGCGCCGGCGCCGGCCATCTGCCGGCCCGGAACGGCGTTGCCCATTTTCCAGCGTCGCAGCGCGCACCGACCCCTCCTCCAAGGCGCTGCCTGCGAAACCGGCAGGGCGCTGCGGGCCTTTCATGCGTTTTCTGGCTTTGCCTCGGCTGGCCTCGGTTTTTTGCCTATTATTCCGGCAGAAAAGGCCCGGCCCTCGTCAAATTCTGATTTCGCCCTGGCCGCAGGCGGCCCGACTGTGGACAGCGCCCGCCCAGATGCGAAGATCGTCGGCAGAGGGAAGGGTGGCAGCGATGACGATCTGTTACAACGAAATGGTCGATGGCGGCCGGGTGCGCGAACCCTATGCCATGCTCTCGGACTGGATCGAGACCATGCCCGCCGAGATCCGCCAGATGAAGCAGGCCGAGGCCGAGGCGCTGTTCCGCCGCATCGGCATCACCTTCGCGGTCTATGGCGAGGGCGGCGATCCGGACCGGCTGATCCCCTTCGACATGATGCCGCGGGTGTTCCTGCAAGCCGAGTGGCGGCGGCTGGAAAGGGGCATCAAGCAGCGGGCGCGGGCGCTGAACGCCTTTCTGCGCGACGTCTATGGCCGGGGCGAGATCGTGCGTGCCGGCCGCATCCCGGCGCGGCTGGTCTATCAGAACGCGGCCTATGAAAAGGCGGTGGTCGGCTTCGTGCCGCCGCGCGGCGTGTTCTCGCATATCGTCGGCATCGACATCGTGCGCACCGGCCGGGACGAGTTCTACGTGCTCGAGGACAATTGCCGCACCCCCTCGGGCGTCAGCTACATGCTGGAGAACCGCGAGATCATGATGCGCATGTTCCCGGCGCTGTTTCGCAACAACCGCATCGAGCCGGTGGATCAATATCCCGAACTGCTGCGCCGCACGCTTGCCTCGGTCGCGCCGGCGAGATGCGAAGGCACGCCGACCGTGGTGATCCTGACCCCCGGCCATTACAACAGCGCCTATTACGAGCACAGCTTCCTGGCGAACCTGATGGGCGTGGAGCTGGTCGAGGGCAGCGACCTGTTCGTCGATGGCGGTTTCGTCTATATGCGCACCACGCAGGGGCCGAAGCGGGTGGACGTGATCTATCGCCGCATCGACGACCAGTTCCTCGATCCGCTGTGCTTTCGCCGCGATTCCATGCTGGGCGTGCCGGGGCTGATGGATGTCTATCGCTCAGGCGGGGTCAGCATCGCCTCGGCGCCAGGCGCGGGCGTGGCCGATGACAAGGCGGTCTATACCTTCGTGCCCGAGATGGTCCGCTTCTACCTGGGCGAGGAACCGATCCTGCGCAACGTCCAGACCTGGACGCTGTGGAAGGACGAGGATTACCGCTATGTCATGGCCAACCTGAAGGATCTGGTGGTCAAGGAGGTGCATGGCTCGGGCGGCTACGGCATGCTGATCGGCCCCTGCGCCAGCCAGGCCGAGATCGACGCCTTTGCCGAGCGCATCAAGGCCGATCCCGGCAATTACATCGCCCAGCCGACGCTGGCGCTGTCCACCAGCCCGACCTTTGTCGACGAGGGGGTGGCGCCGCGCCATGTCGATCTGCGGCCCTTCTGCCTTTGCGGCGACCGGGTCGAGCTGGTGCCGGGCGGGCTGACCCGCGTGGCGCTGCGCGAGGGCTCGCTGGTGGTGAACTCGTCGCAGGGCGGGGGCGTCAAGGACACCTGGGTCCTGTCGGAATAGGAAAGGGGCCAGCCATGCTCAGCCGCACCGCCGCCAACCTGTTCTGGATGGGCCGCCATCTGGAGCGCGCCGAAATCGCAGCCCGCCTGCTGGACGTGGGCGCGCGCATCACCCTGCTGCCGAACACCGCCGAGGGCTATCGCAACGAATGGGAATCGCTGCTGCGCGCCTCGGGGGCGCAGGCCGCCTTTGCCGAACGCTACGGCGACGGGATCACCCAGGAGAATATCGAGAGCTGGCTGTTCTTCGACCATGCCAACCCGTCCTCGGTCGCCTCCTGCATCGAGCGCGCGCGCGAGGGCGGGCGGATCGTGCGCACGGCGCTGACCAGCCAGGTCTGGGACGCGCTGAACATGGCCTATCAGGAGCTGCGGGCGCTGGAGCGCCAGTCGCGCGCGCGGCTCGACACCGCCATGCTGACCGATTT
Organism: Paracoccus sp. MKU1; assembly: GCF_001447385.1. GTDB lineage: Bacteria > Pseudomonadota > Alphaproteobacteria > Rhodobacterales > Rhodobacteraceae > Paracoccus. The sequence continues at coordinate 53,661 of NZ_LLWQ01000141.1, forward strand.
CACCACCCGGCACGGCTCGACCGTGCGCGGCGCGATCAACGCCACGCAATTGCGCAACGACGGCTGGCATTTCGTCAACCTGGGCTATTCGCTGGAACGCGCCGACGCCACCGCCCGGCTGCTGGACGTGAAATATTTCGTGCTGCTGCCGCGGGTCGAGTTCGTGGGCTCGGGCCTCGACAATTACCAGTGGCAGGTGATCCTGCGGGCGCTTTCGGCGCATCGGGCGTTCCACTGGGCTTATGGCGGCGAGGTGACGGCCAGCAAGGTCGCGGATTTCCTGATCCTGAACGGCGAGAGCCCGCGCTCGCTGCTGACCTCGCTTTACGAGGCGGTCTGGCATCTTGACGGCCTGGTGCGCCGCTATGGTGCCGATGTGCCGGCCAGCGCCTCGGCCCGGGCGCATCAGACGCTGGAGCAGCTGATGGCCCGCGACATCGAGGCGATCTTCGACGAGGGGCTGCACGAATTCCTGTCCTGGTTCATCAACGAGGTGGCCAGCATCTCGAACGCCGTGCATGACGATTACCTGAGCGGACGGACGTAGGGGGCGGACGATGCGGCTGAAGATCACCCATGAGACCAGCTATTTCTACGACCCGCCGGCGCAGGGGCTGGTCCAGAGCCTGCGGCTGACGCCCTCGGTCCATGAAGGGCAGCGGGTCTCGGGCTGGACCATCTCGGTCTCGGGCGGCCAGCGCGGCGCGGGTTTTCGCGACGGCGCCGGCGACTGGATCGAGGGCTGGACCGTGCGCGGCCCGGTGCAGGAGGTCGTGGTCTCGATCGCCGGCCAGGTCGAGACCCGCGACACCGCCGGCGTGCTGCGCGGTCACCGCGAGACCGTGCATCCGCTGGTCTATCTGCGCCCGACCCCAGCGACCCGGATCGACGCGGCGCTGCGCGACCTGGCCCATTCCGAGCAGGGCGAGGACGGGCTGGACCTGGCCCACCGGCTGGCCGCGGCCGTCGCAAGGGCCATCGCCTATGAGCCGGGCGTGACCGAGGCACATACCACCGCCGCCGAGGCGCTGGCGCTGGGGCAGGGGGTCTGCCAGGACCATGCCCATGCGCTGATCGCCTGCGCCCGCGAACGCGGCCTGCCGGCGCGCTATGTCTCGGGCTATCTGCATTCCAACGCCGGGGGCGAGCCGCATGACGCCGCCCATGCCTGGGCCGAGATCCATGTCGGCACCCTGGGCTGGGTCGGCTTCGACGCGGCCAATGCCTGCTGCCCGGACGACCGCTATGTCCGGCTGGGCTCGGGGCTGGATGCGGATGACGCGGCGCCGGTGCGCGGCACCACCTTCGGCATGGGCGCCGAAAGCCTGGACGTCCGGGTGCAGGTCGAGGAGATGGAGCAATAGCCGCGGTTGCGCCGGGCGCCGGGCGGTCGTATCCCTCGGGGGATTTGGTGCCAGGAAACGGACATGACCTATTGCGTCGGCTTGAAGCTCAACGAGGGGCTGGTCCTGCTCTCGGACACCCGGACCAATGCCGGGCTGGACAATATCTCGACCTATCGCAAGATGTTCTTCTTCGAACAGCCGGGCGAGCGGGTGATCGCCGTCATGACCGCCGGCAGCCTGTCGGTCACGCAGACCACCATCGCGCGCCTGCAAGAGGCCATCGACCTGCCCGAGGCCGATGAGACCAGTTCGATCATGCAGGCCTCGACCATGCTTCAGGTGGCGACGATCATCGGCCATACGCTGAACCGCACCCGGCGCGAGATCGTGGACCAGTGCCGCGACCTGAACCAGCAGGCCAGCGCCAGCATGATCGTCGGCGGCCAGCGCGCCGGCGGCGAGATGCGGCTGTTCCTGATCTATCCCGAGGGCAATTTCATCGAGGCGACCGAGGACACGCCCTTCCTGCAAATCGGCGAGCACAAATACGGCAAGCCGATCCTCGACCGGGTGGTGCGGCCCGACACCTCGCTGGCCGATGCGCAAAAGGCGGTGCTGCTGTCGATGGATTCGACGCTGCGCTCGAACCTGTCGGTGGGGATGCCGCTGGACCTGGCGGTGATCCGCAAGGACGACTGCCGGGTCAGCCACAAGCGCCGCATCCTCGAGGGCGACCCGGCCTTCATGGCCATGTCCGCCGCCTGGTCCGCGGCGCTGCGCGACAGTTTCGTCAAGGTGACGATCTAGCGCCGCCCACCGTCACGACGGCCCGCCATCCAGCATCCCGCGCAGCTCATAGACCAGGTCCAGCGCCTCGCGGGCGCTGATCGCGTCGGGGTTCAGGCCGCGCAGGCGGTCCTCGACTGCCGAGGGCTTCGCCTTGCTAGCGGGCGCGGGCGCCGGGGCGGCCCGGAACAGCGGCAGGTCGTCAAGCAGCGCCGCGGGCTTGCCGGTGCCCTGCCGCTCGCCGCTTTCCAGCTGATGCAGGATGTCGCGGGCGCGCTCCACCACCGAGGGCGGCAGCCCTGCCAGCCGCGCCACCTGCACGCCATAGGAGCGGTCGGCGGCGCCTTTGCGAACCTCGTGCAGGAAGATCACCTCGCCCTCCCATTCGCGCACGGCGACGGTGGCGTTCTCGACGCCGGGCAGGCGGGCGGAAAGCGAGGTCATCTCGTGGTAATGCGTGGCGAACAGCGCCCGGCAGCGGTTCTTGCCGTGCAGATGCTCCATCACCGCCCAGGCGATGGAAAGCCCGTCCCAGGTCGCGGTGCCGCGGCCGATCTCGTCCAGGATCACCAGCGCGTGGTCGTCGGCCTGGTTCAGGATCGCCGCCGTCTCGACCATCTCGACCATGAAGGTGGACCGGCCGCGCGCCAGGTCGTCCGCCGCGCCGACGCGGCTGAACAGCTGGCTGACAATGCCGATATGGGCGCGGCGCGCGGGCACGAAGCCGCCCGCCTGCGCCAGGATGGCGATCAGCGCTTTCTGGCGCAGGAAGGTCGATTTGCCGGCCATGTTCGGGCCGGTCAGCAGCCAGATCGCCGGGGTCTCGCCCTCGGTCAGCGCGCAATCGTTGGCGACGAAAGCCTCGCCCTTGCGCTTGAGCGCACGCTCCACCACCGGGTGCCGGCCGCCCTCGATCACGAAGGCGCGGCTGGCATCGACCTCGGGGCGCACCCAGCCCTCGCCCGAGGCAAGGTCGGCGAAGGCGGCGGTCAGGTCGATCTCGGCCAGCGCGCGGGCCGCCTGGCCGATGGGGCCGGCACGGTCCAGCACGGCGCGGGACAGGCGGGCAAAGATCTCGCGCTCGATCTCCAGCGCCCGGTCGCGGGCGTTGAGGATGCGGGTTTCCAGTTCCGAAAGTTCGACCGTGGTGAAGCGGATCTGGTTCGCCGTGGTCTGGCGGTGGATGAAACGCTCGTTCAGCGGCGAGGCCAGCATCCGCTCCGCATGGGTCGAAGTCGTCTCAATAAAATATCCCAAGACGTTGTTATGCTTGATCTTCAGGCTCTGCACGCCGGTCTCGGCGATGTAATCGGCCTGCATGCGGGCGATGACGCCGCGGCCCTCGTCGCGCAGCCGGCGGGTCTCGTCCAGGTCCTCGTCATAGCCCGGCGCGACGAAGCCGCCGTCGCGCGCGAGCAAGGGTGGCTCGGCCACCAGCGCCTCGTCCAGCAGGTCGATCAGCGCGTCATGACCGGTCAGGTCGCGCGCCGCCTCGGCCAGCACGGCGATCTCGTCGTCACCCAGCATGGCGGCGATGGCCGCGCCTTGCGTCAGCCCGGCGCGGATCGCGGCCAGGTCGCGCGGCCCGCCCCGCTCCAGCGCCAGCCGCGACAGCGCGCGGTCCATGTCAGGGGCGCGCGACAGCGCCTCGCGCAGATCGGCGGTCAGGCGCGGGTCGTCCACCAGATGCGCGACGGCGGCCTGCCGGGCATGGATTTCGGCCAGGTCGCGCGAGGGGGCGCTGATGCGGCGTTCCAGCAGCCGCGCGCCGCCCGCCGTCACCGTGCGGTCGACGGCGGCCAGCAGCGAGCCTTCGCGCCCGCCGGACAGCGCCTGCGTCAGTTCCAGGTTGCGGCGGGTGGCGGCGTCGATCTGCATGGCGCCGCCAAGCGCCTCGCGCACCGGGGGGCGGATCAGCGGCATCCGGCCCTTTTGCGTCAGCTCCAGGTAATCGGCGATGGCGCCCATGGCGGCGAGTTCGGCGCGCGAGAAGCTGCCGAAGCCGTCCAGCGTCTCGACCGAAAACAGCGCGCAAAGCCGGCGCGTCGCCGCGCTGCTGTCGAAGCTGCCGCCGGGCAGTTCGGTCAGCGCGGCGCCCGCCTCGGCGGCGATCTCATCGAGTTTCGAGCCCTCGGCAGCCAGCAGTTCGCGGGGCGCGTGGCGGGCGAGTTCGGGGGCCAGCCGCGCCGGCGGGCAGGGCATGACGCGGAAGGCGCCGGTCGAGATGTCCACCCAGGCCAGCGCCGACTCCTCGCGCACGCTGGCGAAGCTGGCCAGGAAATTGTGCCGCCGCGCCTCCAGCAGCGATTCCTCGGTCAGCGTGCCGGGGGTGACGAGCCGCACCACGTCGCGGGCGACCACGGATTTGCTGCCGCGCTTCCTGGCCTCGGCCGGGTCCTCCATCTGCTCGGCGATGGCGACGCGGAAGCCCTTGCGGATCAGCGTCAGCAGGTAGGACTCGGCCGCATGGACCGGCACGCCGCACATCGGGATCGGCTCGCCCAGATGGGTGCCGCGCCTGGTCAGCGCGATGTCGAGCGCGGCGGCGGCGGCCACCGCGTCCTCGAAGAACATCTCGTAGAAATCGCCCATGCGATAGAACAGCAGCGCGCCGGGATTGGCCTCGCGGATCGCGAGATACTGCGCCATCATCGGAGTGGGTTGGTCGCTCATGTCCAGCCTTGTCGCCTGCGATCCCGTTCTTCTAGGGGATGCGCGGGCCGATGCAAACAGGATGCGGGCAAGTTGCCGCAGGAACGCAAGAATCCCGGTGACAGTCGCCTTGCGTTGCGGCATCGTCTGCCGGAAATGCATTTGTGAGGCATGGCGATGAAATCGTTGATTCTGGGCGCAATCATGCTGCCGTTCGCGGGCGTGGCCGTAGCAGCCTGCCCGGATGTCTCGTTGATGCAGAACGCCGCGCGCGGCTGGATCGCCGGCCAGCGCCTGCCCGACCCGCTGGTGCGCACCGTCGAGGAGGGGGCCTGCGCCTATGCCAGTTTCCGCAGCGTGCTGGAGGCGGAACTGGGCGCTCCGGTCGGGGTGAAGGTCGGCTTTACCTCGAAGCCAGTGCAAGAGCGGTTCGGCGTGTCCGAGCCGGTGGCCGGGGCGCTGTTCGCGCCGATGCTGCTGCCGGACGGGGCGCGGCTCAGCCTCAAGGGCGGCCGCGACCCGTTCTTCGAGGCCGATCTGGTCGTGACCGTGGGCAGCTCGGCCATCATGCAGGCCCGGACGCGCGAAGAGGTGGCGGCCGCGCTCAAGGATGTGCGGCCCTTCATCGAATTGCCCGATCTGGCGCTGCAAAAGGACGTGGTGCCGACCGGACCCCTGATGGTGGCCTATGGTGTCACGCCCTGGCGCGGCGTGCTGGGGCGGGGCATCCCGATTTCCGAATTGCGCGATCCGATTGCCGATCTGGCGGCGCTGACGGTGAACCTGAAGCTGGATGGCAAGAGCATCGGCACCGGTTCGGGCGAGATGCTGATGGGCCATCCGCTGGACGTGGTGCTGTGGCTGGTCGAGCAGGGCGGCTATGAGCTGAAGCCCGGCTCGGTGATCTCGCTGGGCTCGCTGGGCAGGCTGCATTCGGCGCAGCCGGGCCACCGGATCGAGGCCGAGTACCGCGTCGGTGGCAAGCCCATGAAGGTCGGGCTGGTCCTGGTGCCGTGACCGCGGCCCGCCGGCGCCCCGGAACCCTGGGCTGCCCTAGGGTCAGCTTGGGAAAAAACCTTTGCCAACAGGGGGCTCGTGTCGCAAGACTGTCACGGGGGGCCGCTAGGTGGCAGCCAGCCGCCGATGGGGCGTGTTCTGTAACGGAGTTGACCAATGACCATTCAATCGACCGCGGCGGGGCTTGCCGCCCTGGCCCTGCTGGCGAGTTCGGGCGCCGCTTCGGCGCAGGATCTGGCGGCGCTGGAAGAGGCCGCGAAGGCCGAGGGCATGCTGACCACCATCGCCCTGCCGCATGACTGGTGCAACTATGGCGGGGTGATCGAGGGCTTCAAGGCGAAATACCCCGAGATCCGGGTCAACGAGCTGAACCCGGATGCGGGTTCGGCCGACGAGCTCGAGGCGATCCGCGCCAACAAGGACAACAAGGGCCCGCAGGCGCCCGACGTGATCGACGTGGGCCTGTCCTTCGGCCCGCAGGCCAAGGCCGAGGGGCTGATCCAGCCCTACAAGGTCGCGACCTGGGACACGATCCCGGAGGATGCCAAGGACGCCGATGGCTATTGGTATGGCGATTATTACGGCGTGATGGCCTTTGGCGTGAACACCGACCTGATCGACGCGGCGCCGAAAAGCTGGAAGGACCTGACCAAGCCGGAATATGCCAATGCCTTCGCGCTGGCGGGCGATCCGCGCGCCTCGGCCCAGGCGATCATCTCGGTCATGGCGGCAGGCATCGCCAATGGCGGCGAGCCGGGCGAGGCATCCGGCCAGAAGGGCATGGAACTGATGGCCGAGGTGCACAAGGCCGGCAATTTCGTGCCCGTCATCGGCAAGTCGGCGACCATCGCGCAAGGCGCGACGCCCATCGTCACCGCCTGGGACTACAACCTGCTGTCCTGGCGCGACAGCCTGAACGGCAACCCGCCGGTCGAGGTCATCATCCCCGAGGACGGCGTGGTCGCCGGCGTCTACGTCCAGGCGATCTCGGCCTATGCGCCGCATCCGAACGCGGCCAAGCTGTGGATGGAATACCTGTATTCGGACGAGGGCCAGCTGGGCTGGCTCAAGGGCTATTGCCACCCGATCCGCTTCAACGACCTGGTGGCCAATGGCAAGGTGCCGCAGGAACTGCTGGACGCGCTGCCGCCGGCGGAAGCCTATGAAAAGGCGATCTTCCCCACGCTGGAGCAGCAGGAGGCCAACAAGAAGGTCGTGACCGAGGGCTGGGACAGCGCCGTCGGCGCGGCGGTCCAGGAATAAGGCGCGGCGGCCCCGCCCGGCTGGCGGGGCCCCCCGGAACGGGCGAGGCGGAATGAGACAGATCGGCTGGAACTGGCTGGGCGTCCTGCCCTTTTTCGCCTTTGCGCTGCTGTTTCTGGTGCTGCCGACGATGAACATCGTCATCGGCGCCTTCCAGAATCCGCAGGGCGAGTTCACGCTGGCCAACCTGGCCGGGCTGGCCTCGCCGCGGATCGTGTCGAGCTTTGCCATCTCGATCAAGATCTCGCTGGCCTCGGCGCTTTTGGGCTGCCTGATCGGCTTTGCCATGGCGGCGGCGGTGGTCATGGGCGGCGTGCCGCGCTGGATCAAGGCGCCGCTGATGACATTCTCCGGCGTCGCCTCGAACTTCGCCGGGGTGCCGCTGGCCTTTGCCTTCATCGCCACGCTGGGGCGGGTGGGGCTGGTCACGATGCTGCTGCGGCAATGGTTCGGCATCAACATCTATGCCATGGGCTTCAACCTGCTGTCGTTCTGGGGCCTGACGCTGACCTATCTGTTCTTCCAGATCCCGCTGATGATCCTGATCATCACCCCGGCGCTGGAGGGGTTGAAGCGCGAATGGCGCGAGGCGGCAGAGGTGCTGGGCGCCAGCACGGGACAATACTGGCGCATGGTGGCGCTGCCGATCCTGTTCCCGTCGCTCTTGGGCACCTTCGCGCTGCTGTTCGCCAACAGCTTCGGGGCGGTGGCGACGGCCTATGCGCTGACCGGCTCGTCGCTGTCCATCGTGCCGATCATGCTGTTCGCGCAGATCCGCGGCGACGTGCTGCAGGACCCGCATCTGGGCTATGCCATGGCCTTCGGCATGATCGTCGTGACCGGCCTGGCGAACCTCGCCTATGTCGTCATGCGCACCCGGGCCGAGAGGTGGATGCGATGAGGCGGGTCTGGTCCTGGGCGGCGCTGATCGTCGGCGGGCTGTATTTCCTGCTGCCGCTGATCGGCACCATCGAGTTCTCGCTGCGGATGCGGCGCGGGGAATATTCGCTGGACGCCTATCGCTCGGTGCTGTCGGACGCGGCCTTCCGGCAGACCTTCAGCTATTCGGTGGTCATGGCGCTGCTGACCATCGTGCTAGGGGTGCTGATCGTGGTGCCGACCGCCTATTGGGTGCGGCTGCGCCTGCCGCGGCTGCGCCCGGTGATCGAGTTCATCACCCTGCTGCCGCTGGTCATTCCCGCCATCGTCGTGGTCTTCGGCTATATCCGGCTTTACAACACCAGCTCGATCCTGCCGCTGACCGGCACCGCATCCGGCACCAACCTGCTCTTGCTCTGCGGCTATGCCACGCTGGCGTTGCCCTATATGTATCGCGCCGTCGACACCGGGCTTTCCACGCTGGACGTGCGCAGCCTGACCGAGGCCGCGCAATCGCTGGGCGCCGGCTGGGTGCGGATCATCGGCCGGCTGATCCTGCCCAACGTGCTGGGCGCGGTGATGTCGGGCGCCTTCCTGTCCTTCGCCATCGTCATCGGCGAATTCACCATGGCGGCGCTGCTGAACCGGCCGGCCTTCGGGCCCTACATGCAGCTGCTGGGCGCCAACCGCGCCTATGAGCCGGCGGCGCTGGCGGTGATCGCCTTCGCCGTCACCTGGGGCTGCATGGGGGTGATGCAGCTGATCTCCCGCCTGTTCGGCACACGGATTCAACCGACATGAGCTTCCTGACCCTCGACCACCTGCAGAAATCCTTCGGCCCGACCCGCGTCGTCCACGACTTCGACCTGTCGGTGGAAAAGGGCGAGTTCGTGTCCTTCCTGGGGCCGTCCGGCTGCGGCAAGACCACGGTGCTGCGCATGGTCGCGGGGTTCGAGACGCCGACGGCGGGCCGCATCACCATCGACGGCCAGGACGTGACCCGGTCGCGGCCGAATCAGCGCCGCATCGGCATGGTGTTCCAGTCCTATGCGCTGTTCCCGAACCTGACCGTGGCCGAGAATGTCGGCTTCGGCCTGAAGGTCGCCGGCATCGCGCGGGCCGAGCGTGCCGGCCGCGTGGCCGAGATGCTGGCGCTGATCGGCCTGCCGGACCTGGGCGGGCGCTATCCCTGGCAGCTGTCGGGCGGCCAGCAGCAGCGGGTGGCGCTGGCCCGGGCGCTGGCGCCGCGGCCGCGCGTGCTGCTGCTGGACGAGCCGCTGTCGGCGCTGGACGCCAAGATCCGCGTCTCTCTGCGCAACCAGATCCGCGAGATCCAGCAGCAGCTGGGCATCACCACCATCTTCGTCACCCATGACCAGGAGGAGGCGCTGTCGATTTCCGACCGCATCGTGGTCATGCACAAGGGCGTCGCCGACCAGACCGGCACCCCCGCGCAGATCTACAACCAGCCCGCCACCGATTTCGTCGCCGGATTTGTCGGCACGCTGAACCGGTTCGAGGCCGAGGTGCTGGACGCCGCCCGCGGCCTTGTCCGCGTCGAGGGGGCCGAGATCGCGCTGGACCGCCCGCTGTCCCCCGGGCGCATCACGCTCGCGGCGCGGCCGGAAAGCCTGCGCATCGCGCCCGAGGGCATCCCGGCCGAGATCGCCGGCGTCGAATTCCTTGGCTCCGTCCAGCGGCTGCGGGCGCGGGTGGCGGGTCGCGAGGTGGTGCTGGACCGCTTCAACGAACCGGGGGTGGCATTGCCCCAGCCCGGCGTGCAGGTGCGCCTGGCGGCCGCGCAGGCGGGCTGGCTGGTTCTGGCCGGCTGAAGGGCCGGCCTATTTCCGGTTTTCGCCGCGGATGGCCAGCGCCTGGCGCAGATGGCCAGGCAGGACGGCGAAGCCCTTGGCGTAACGCAGGAACAGCCGGCGCGGATTGGACAGCATCCGCCACAGCCATTCCAGCTTGATCCGGCGCACCCATTGCGGCGCCCGGCGCTGGTGCCCGGACAGGAAGTCGAGCCCGGCCCCGATCGAGGCGAAGCCGACATCGCCAAGCGCATCGCGGGCGCGGATGGCGAAAAGCTCCTGCCGGGGGGCGCCAAGCGCCAGGAAGCACAGCCGGGCGCCAGAGGCGCGGATGCGGCCGATGATCTCGGCCCCTTCCGCGCCCATCGGGTCGAAGGGAAAGCCCGGCGCATGGGTCAGCGCCACCCGCAGCTCGGGCACGGCGGCCTGCATGCTGCGGCCGGCCAGCGCCAGCGATTCGTCGCTGCTGCCGATCAGCGCCACCGGCAGGCCGGCCCGCGCCGCCTCGGCGGCCAAGGGCAGCACCAGATCCGAGCCGGGCGCCAGCGCCACCGGCCGTCCGGCGATCCGCGACAGCCAGACGATGGGATTGCCGTCGGCGCAGACCAGGTCATGCGCGGCATAGGCGCTGCGGAAACGGGGGTCCTCGCCCAGCCTTTGCAGGTGATCCACATTGATCGTGGCGATGGCAAAGCCGCGCCCCTCGGCCAGCCGCTGCCGCACCGCGGCAAGCAGCGCGGAAGAATCCCGACAATTGATGCGGACGGCATTGCCGTCGGGAAAGCTGAAATGCATGATACGCCTCGGGTCCGGCCGGAATTGACGGCAGGATGTGTTGGTGGCGACGGGATTGCAACGTGCTTCCGGCCGTCGGTCGAGAAGGCGGCCCTGCCGCGAGACGGGAGTCAGGGCCATGCCCATACTGGCCTTCATGGCGCTGTTGACCTGGCCGGTGGTGGTTGCGGTGCTGTTCCAGCGCATGGAGCGGGCGCGGGCGCTGATCTGGTCGATCTTTGCCGGCTATCTGCTGCTGCCGCAGCTGGTCGAGATCGACTTGCCTGCCTTTCCCGGCTTGAACAAGCACATGGTGCCGGCGCTGGCCGCGGCCGTCATGGTCTATTTCGTCACCAAGGACCGTGCGCGGGACGAACCGGCCCCGCCGCCCATGGGGATTTGGGTGGTGCTGCTTCTGGCGATGAACTTCGTGTCGCCGATCATGACGGCGGTGACCAATCCCGATCCGGTGATCGACGGCGTGACCTATCGGCCGGGCATGTCGATCAGCCAGGGCTTCGCCGACCTGATCGTGCAGACGCTGCTGCTCCTGCCGTTCTTCATGGGCTACAAGCTGCTCTGGAACGCCAAGGGTGCCGAGCTTTGGATCCGCTGCCTGCTGCTTGGCGTGCTGTGGTATTCGATTCCCATGCTGATGGAGCTGCGGCTGAGCCCGCAGATCAACGTCTGGGTCTATGGCTATTTCCAGCACGATTTCATCCAGACCATCCGCTACGGCGGCTATCGGCCCATCGTCTTTCTGGAACATCCGCTGTGGGTGGCGCTGATGACCATGACCGCCTTCCTGTCGGCCATCGCCATCGCGCGCAACGACCGGACGCGGCGCAACCTGCTGATCGCGGTCTATCTGGGTTGCATCGTCTTCCTGTGCAAATCGGCGGGCGCGCTGTTGCAGGCGCTGATGGCGGCGCCGCTGGTGGCCCTTGCGCGGCCGCGCATGATGGTGCTGGCGGCGGCGGTGGTGGCCACCGTGGCCTTTTCCTATCCCACGCTGCGCACGACCCCGTGGATGCCGCTGCAAGGCATCGTGAACCTGGCCATGTCGATCTCGCCCGAGCGGGGGCGCTCGCTCGAATTCCGCCTGATGAACGAAGAGGCGCTGCTGGAACGCGCGATGGAGCGGCCGGTCTTCGGCTGGGGCGGCTGGGGGCGGCCGCTGTTCTACGACCCCTATAGCGGCCGGCTGGCCTCGGTCCCGGACGGGCAATGGGTGATTCTGGTCGGTGCGCGCGGCATCTTCGGCTATCTGGCGCAGTTCCTGCTGCTTCTGACGCCGATCTTCGCGCTGCTGCGGGCCATGCCGGGGGGCAGACATCCGCCGCGCAAGAAGGAAATGGTGGTGCTGGGGGCGGTCGCGCTGATGCTGGCGATGAACATGCTGGACCTGATCCCGAATGCGACGATGACACCGCTGACCTGGCTCACTGCCGGGGCGCTGCTGGGCAATGCCCGCCGGTTGCAGCAGGGCGTCGCCGATCAGGCCGATTTGCCCGCGGCCGAGCGGATTCTGCCTAAAAAGGCAGGCCTGCGGACGGTTTTATAGGTTGGTCCAAAGCGCTGGATTCGCTATGCCGGATACGCGCGCCAGTTGTTAAGTCATTGCCGCCCACAAGGGCATTGCACGAGTTGAAAGAGGCACCGCATGGCCTTCGACAAGACCGCCGTTGAAGACAGTGATATCGCTATCATCGGCATGGCAGCCCAGCTGCCCGGCGCCCCAGGGGTCGCCGAATACTGGGACAACCTGTGCCGAGGGGTCGAATCGATCCGCCGCGTGCCCGAGGCCGACCTGATCGCCAGGGGCGAGTCCCGGGCGCGGCTGTCGGACCCGAACTATGTTCCCTCGGCCGCCGTGCTGGAGCAGTTCGACGAATTCGACGCCGAGTTCTTCGGGCTTTCGCCCAAGGAAGCGGCGATCATGGACCCGCAGCACCGCAAGTTCCTGGAAACCTGCTGGCACGCGCTGGAGGATGCCGCGCATCCGCCTGAGCGGTTCGCCGGCAATATCGGCGTCTGGGCCGGCTGCGGCATGGGCAGCTATTATTACTGGAACGTCTGCTCGAACCGCGACCTGGTGGATGGCGTCGGGCATTTCCTGCTGCGCCATACCGGCAACGACAAGGATTTCCTGTCCACCCGCGTCAGCCATGTCTTCGACCTCAAGGGGCCCAGCATCAGTGTGCAGACCGCCTGTTCCAGCTCGCTGGTGGCGATCCACATGGCCTGCCAGTCGCTGCAATCGGGCGAATGCGACATGGCGCTGGCCGGCGGCGTGACCATCGAGCTGCCGCATGGCCTGGGCTATCTCTACAAGGAGAACGAGATCCTGTCGCCCGACGGCCATTGCCATGCCTTCGACCATCGCGCGCAGGGCACCGTCTTCGGCAGCGGCGCGGCGGTGGTGGCGCTGCGGCGGCTCAAGGATGCGCTGGCCGATGGCGACCATATCTGGGCCGTCATCAAGGGTTCGGCCATCAACAATGACGGCGCGGCCAAGGCGGGCTACCTGGCCCCCAGCGTCGAGGGGCAGGCGCAGGCGGTGGCCGAGGCGCTGGTGATGGCCGGGGTTTCTTCGGACAGCATCGGCTATGTCGAATGCCACGGCACCGGCACGGCGCTGGGCGACCCGATCGAGGTGGCGGCGCTGAACCAGGCTTATGCGCGCCTCTCGGAAGGGGCGCGGCAGGGGCCGTGCCGCATCGGCTCGGTCAAGACCAATATCGGCCACCTGGACACGGCGGCGGGCAGCGCCGGGCTGATCAAGTCGGCCCTGGCGGTGCATCACGGCAAGATCCCGGCCAGCCTGGGCTATGAGAAACCCAACCCCGCCATCGACTTCGAGGGCGGGCCGTTCCAGGTCAACGACCGGCTCTCGGACTGGCCGGTGCCGGGGCCGCGCCGGGCCGGCGTGAACTCGCTGGGCGTCGGCGGCACCAATGCGCATGTGATCGTGCAAGAGCCGCCCCTGGCAGAGGCTTCGGGCGAATCCGACTGGCCGTTTCACATCATCGCCGTCTCGGGCCGCAGCAAGGCGGCGCTGGACGCCAACAGCGCCGCGCTGGCGGGCTGGCTGTCGGCCAATCCCGGCGTGGACATGGCCGACCTGTCCTTTACCCTGACGCAGGGCCGGCGGCAGTTCGACCGCCGCCGCGTGCTGGTGGCCGAGACGGCGGCCGAGGCGGCGCGGCTTCTGGCCGAGCCCGATCCGCTGCTGATCTTCGACCACCAGCCGGTGGGCGACCCGGCCGAGGCGGTGTTCATGCTGCCCGGCGGCGGCGCGCAATATGCCGGCATGGCGCGCGGGCTCTACCAGACCGAGCCGGTGTTCCGCGAATGGATGGACCGCGGCCTCGACCACATGGCGCAGGCGCATGGCACCGACCTGCGCGCGCTCTGGCTGCCCGAACCGGGACAGGAGGCCGAGGCGGATCGGCGGCTCTTGCAGCCCTCGCTGCAACTGCCGCTGCTGATGATCACCGAATATGCACTGGCGCAGCTGTGGATCAGCTGGGGCGTGACGCCCGCCGCGCTGATCGGCCATTCGATGGGCGAGAATACCGCCGCCTGCATCGCCGGCGTGATGAGCTTCGAGGATTGCATCGGCCTTGTGCGCCTGCGCGGGCTGCTGTTCGACCGGGTGCCGGCGGGCGGCATGCTGTCGGTCCCGCTGGCGCCCGAGGAATTCGCCGCCGAGCTTGATGCGCTGGAGCTGGACCTTGCGGCGGTGAACGGGCCGGGTCTGTCGGTGGTGTCGGGACCCGATGCGGCGCTGGACCGCTTTGCTGAACGCATGGCGGCGCGCGAGGTGGAATGCCAGCGCATCGCCATCTCCATCGCCGCGCATTCGCGGCTGCTCGACGGGATTCTGGCCGAGTTCCGCGCCTATCTCGCCTCCATCCCGCTGAACGCGCCGCGGATCCCGATCATCTCGAACCGTTCGGGCCAGGTGCTGACCGTGGCCGAGGCGACCAGCCCCGACTATTGGGTCGCGCATCTGCGCGGCACCGTGCGCTTTGCCGACGGCATCGCGCATCTGGCGCAGGTGCCGGGGCGGGTGTTCGTCGAGGTCGGGCCGGGCCGGGCCATGCAGGCCATGACCAAGGCGCATCCGGCGGTCGCCGCGAACCAGGTGATCTCGACCCTGCGCCATCGCGACCACGCCACCGGCGACGACAGCTATTTCATGGCTGCGCTGGCGCGGTTCTGGGCCTGCGGCGGCCAGATCGACTGGGATCAGGTCTGGGGCGGCGCACGGCGCCGGCGCCTGTCGCTGCCGGGCTATGCCTTTCAGCGCAAGCGTTATTTCATCGAGCGCGCCGCCCATGCCGCGACGGAGGCCGCCGAGGAACTGACCCGGATCGAGGAGCCGGCGGAATGGGGCTGGCGTCCGGCGTGGAAGCTGGCATCGCCGGCGATCGAGATCGGGCCGCAGGGGGCGGTGGTGCAGGGCGTGCAGAACTGGCTGGTCTTTGCCGACGATCTGGGCCTTGCCGAGCGCGTCACCGAGGGGCTGCGGGCCCGCGGCCAGCGCGTCGCGGTGGTCGAGGTGGGCGACACCTTCGCCGACAGGGGCGACGGTCGCTTCCTGCTGCCGGTCGAATCCGACCGCGAGGGCTATGAGATGCTGCTGGCCGCACTGGCCGGGCAGGAGATGGTGCCCGACCGCATCCTGCATCTCTGGTCGGTGACGCAGGGGGCGAAGTTCCGCCCCGGCTCCAGCCTGCTCAACAGCCAGCTGGAACGCGGCTTCTTCGGCCTTTTGCATCTGGCGCAGGCCATCGGCGCCGAACTGCCGGATGCGAAGCTGGAGCTGATCGCGGTCTGCAACGACGCGCTGCGCGTGGCGGACGAACCCGCGCCGGTGCCGGAAAAGGCCACCGCCGCCGGCCCGATCCGCGTCATGCCGCACGAGATGGCGAATGTCTCGGCCCGTCTGGTGGACATCCGCCTGCCGGCCAAGGGGGGCCTGGACGCGCTGGCCGCCAACCTGCTGGAGGAGGCGCTGGCCCCCTCGGGCGCCGCCGTCGCCGCATGGCGCGACGGGCGCCGCTTTGAGCAAAGCCTTGAGAAGGTTCTGCTGGCCGATGACGGCATGGCCGCCATCCCGCAGAGCGCCGCCTGCCTGATCACCGGCGGCTTCGGCGGTATTGGTCAGGCCATCGCCCGTGAACTGGCGCAGCGCGGCGGCGCGAAACTGGCGCTGACCACGCGCGGCCGGGTGGATTCGCCGGCCGTCACGGCCTCGGTTCGGCAGTTGGAATCGCTGGGCGCCGAGGTGCTGGCGATCCGCGCCGACGTGACCAGCCCCGAGGACATGGCCCGCGCCGTGGCCGAGACCAAGGCGCGCTTCGGCAGCCTCGAGGTGGTGCTGCACGCGGCGGGCGTGATCCGCGACAGCCTGATCGCCGCCAAGACCGACGATGACGCCTGGGATGTGCTGGCGCCGAAGCTGCTGGGCACCTGCGCGCTGATCGAGGCGTTAGCGGAAAATCCCGCCAAGCTGACGGTGCTGTTCTCCTCGACCTCCTCGGTGATCGCGCCGGCGGGGCAGGCGGATTACGTCGCCGCCAACGAATATCTGAACGCGGTGGCGCGCTCGGCGCCGCAGGCGCTGGGCCGGGTGGTCGCGGTCAACTGGGGCGTCTGGGCCGATGCCGGCATGGCGGCGCGGGCCATGGGGCTGGACACCGCCTCGGCCGTCGCCGTGCCGCAGGGCCGGCCGCTGCTGGACGAAAGCCTGCCCATGCCGGGCGGGCGCGAGTTCCGCACCGCGCTGAAGATGCAGGACTGGATCATCGGCGGCCACAAGACCGCCAGCGGCCAGGCGCTGATGCCCGGAACCGGCTGGATCGAGCTGATCTCGGAAGCCGCGCTGGAATGCGGGCTGGCCCTGCCGCTGGTGATCCGCGACCTGGAATTCCGCCGCCCGGTGCTGGTCTCGGATACCGCGCTGGTCAGCACCCGGGTCCTGCCCGAGGGCGATGCCATGCGCATCGAGATCCTCGACGACCCGCAGGGCGAGCCGAACGTCTCGGCGCTGGTGGCCGGTCTGCATGAGGCCGCGCCCGAGGCGCTGCAAACCGCCGGCGGCTGGGACCGGGACGGGCAGGGCGTGGCACTCCCTTCGGCGCAGGAAGGCCAGATGGCTTTCGGTCCGCGCTGGCAGGTGCTGCGCCGCTATCGCCTCGCCGGTGACGAGGGGGTGGCGGAACTGTCGCTGCCGCCGGAATACGCCGCCGAGGCCGGGGAATGGCTGACGCATCCGGCGCTTCTGGACATCGCCACCGGCTGGGCGATGGAATTGATCAAGGGCTGGACGCCCGGCAACCTCTGGGTGCCGATGGGCTATCGTGCGATCCGGCTTTACGCGCCCTTGCCGGCGCAGGTGATCAGCCGCATCCGCAACGCCGGCGAAAACAGCGACGCGCAGGGCATGGCGCAGTTCGACATCACGCTTGCGGCGCCGGACGGCACGGTCTGCGCCGAGATCCGCGGCTTTGCGCTGCGCAAGCTGGCGGCCGCGATTTCCGCCATGCCACAAGCGCGCGTGCAGCCGGCGCGCAGCCTGTCCCCGGCCGAGCGGCGCTTGCATCACAACATCAGCCAGGGCATCCCGGCCGCCATCGGCCCCGCCATGCTGAGCCGCGCCATTTCGACCGGGCTGGCGCAGGTCTATGTCTCGTCCCTGGCGCTGCCGGCGCTGATCGCCGAGGCCGGCGTGACCGAGGATGCCGCGCCCGCCGAGGGCGGCTTCGAGCGTCCCGACCTCGACAGCGATTTCGTCGCGCCGGCGCCGGGCATCCAGACCGAGTTGGCGGCGATCTGGTCCCAACTCTTGGGCATTGCTCAGGTCGGCGCCGCCGACAGCTTCTTCGACCTTGGCGGCCATTCGCTGATCGCCGTGCGCATGTTCGGGCAATTGCGCAAGACATTCGGTGTTGACCTGCCCATCTCGACCCTGTTCGAGGCGCCGACCATCGCGCAGCTGGCCGCGCTGGTCGAGGAACGCACCGGCCCGCGCGAGCTGGTCTCGCCCGACAACGTGCGCGAGCTGCCGGTCTCGGCCCGGCCGCGCTTCCGCTTCCTTGTCGATATGGGTGGGCGGGGCGAGGGCACGCCCTTCTTCATGGTCGCCGGCATGTTCGGCAATATCATGAACCTGCGCCAGCTGGCGCAGCGGCTGGGGCCGGACCGCCGTTTCTGGGGCATCCAGGCGCGCGGCCTCCTGGGCGACGACAAGCCGCACGAGGATTTCGCCGAGGCCGCCCGCGACTATATCGAGGAACTGCGCCAGGTGCAGCCGACCGGCCCCTATCTGATCGGCGGTTTCTCGGGCGGCGGGCTGACCGCCTATGAGATGGCGCGGCAACTGCGCGCGGCGGGCGAGGAGGTGGCGATGCTGGTCATGCTCGACACGCCCTTGCCCGAGCGCGAGCCGGTCAGCCGCAAGGACCGGCTGGCGATCCGCCTGGGCGAGCTGCGCGAGGGCGGGCCGGGCTTCGTCTGGAAATGGCTGCGCGACCGCGTCGCCTATGAGTTCCAGCGCCGCAGCAAGGCCAAGGCGGTCGAGGCCGAGGTCGGCGCCGAGGCGACCGGCGCCTTCCACGACCTGGCCATCGAGGCGGCCTTCCTGGCGGCGTTGCCCGGCTTGCAGCTTTCGGTCTGGGACGGGCCGGTGGCGATGTTCCGGCCGCCGCTCGACAAACGCTGGAAGGTGACCGGCGGGCGCTGGATCAATTCCGGCCGCGACTATGTGGTCGAGGACAATGGCTGGACGCCCTGGATGCCCAACCTGCGGGTGATCGAGGTGCCGGGCGACCACGACTCGATGGTGCTGGAGCCGAATGTGCGCCGCCTGTCCTCGGTCCTGCGCGAAATCCTGCGCGAGGCCGATGCCGAGATGGACGCCCCGGCCGGGATCAAGGCGGCGGAGTGACCATGGCCCAGAACCCAACCCCGGCCAGCGTGCATGTCATCGTGCTCAACTGGCGCACGCCAGAGATGTCCTTGCAGGCCGCCGAAGCCGCATTGCGCGAAATGCAGGGCATCGACGGCGGGCTGACCATCGTGGACAACGATTCCGGCGATGGCAGCTACGAGGCGATGCAGGCCGGGGTGCGGGCGCGCGGCTGGCCTGCGGATCGGGTCGCCGTGGTGCAATCGGGCTGGAACGGCGGTTTCGGCGCCGGCAACAACCATGGCATCCGCCAGGGCCTGCCGGACGGGCGCCGCGCCGACCTGGTCTATCTGCTGAATTCCGACGCGCTTCCGCAGCCCGGCGCGATCCGGGCGCTGGTCGATTATCTGGGCGCGCATCCGCAGGCCGGGATCGCCTGCTCGCGCCTGCGCGGCACCGACGACGTGCCGCACAGCACCGCCTTCCGCTTTCCCACCGCGCTTGGCGAGTTCGAATCGGAATGCCGCACCGGGCCGATCTCGCGGCTGCTGCGGCGCAAGGTCGTCTCGCTGCCGCAACCCGAGACATCGGGTCGCGTGGACTGGTCGGCCGGGGCGTCGATGATGATCCGCATGGACGCTTTGGATCGAATCGGTCTCTTCGACGAGGGCTTCTTCCTCTATTACGAGGAGACCGATCTCTGCCGCCGCGCCGCGCTGGCGGGCTGGCAGACCCATTACGTCGTCGAAAGCCTGGTGCTGCATATCGGTTCGGTCAGCACCGGCATGAAGGAATGGAAGCGCGCGCCGGATTACTGGTACGATTCCCGGCGCCGCTATTTCGAGAAACATCATGGGCGTCTGGGCGCGCTTTGGGCCACGGTCGCGCATCTGGGGGGCGCGGGCCTGTTTCGCCTGCGCTGCCTTCTGTCGGGGCGCAAGCCGGACGGGCCGCCGGGCCATCTGGCGCATCTGACGCGCCACGCCTTCCGTTCACAACCAAAGCCCGTTCATGTTGAAAAGGGTAAGCCATGACGCAATTTTCCGCGATTCTGGTGGGTAACGAATCTCTGATGCGCCACGCGGCCGAGACGCTGCTGGCGCGCGGGCATCGCATCCATGCGGTGGTGACGCGCAATCCCGACCTGCGCGATTGGGCGCAGGGCGCCGGGCTGGCGGTCGAGGATCAGGACGCACCGCTGCCCGCCGATGCGCCGGTGGCCGACTGGCTGTTCAGCGTCGCCAACCTGTCGATCCTGCGCCCCGAGATGCTGGCGCGCGGCCGGCTGGGCGCGATCAACTTCCACGACGGGCCGCTGCCGCGGCTGGCGGGGCTGAACGCTCCGGTCTGGGCGATCATCGGCGGCGAGGCGCAGCACGGCGTCACCTGGCACATGATCGAAGGCGGCGTGGACGAGGGCGACATCCTCACCCAGACCCTGTTCGAGATCCGCCCCGACGATACTGCGCTGACCTTGAATGCCCGCTGCTTCGCGCGGGGAGCCGAGAGCTTTGCCGATGTGGTGGCGCAGCTTGAGGGTGCCGGCCCGCAGCGCCAGAAGCAGGACCTGGCGAGCCGCAGCTATGTCGGCCGCGACAAGCGCCCCGAGGCCGCGGGCGTTATCGACTTCGCCCAGCCCGCCGGGCGCATCTGCGCGCTGGTGCGCGGGCTCGACCATGGCGGTTACTGGAACCCCTTGGCCGAGGCCAAGGTCCGGCTGGCCGACGGCCGGGTGCTGGCGGTGACCGCCTCGGCCGGGACCGAGCCGGCCAGCGCCGCGCCGGGCACCGTGTTGGCCCATCATGGCGATATCGCCACCGTCGCCGCCGCGGATGCGGCGATCCGGCTGATCTTCCGCGGCGAACTGCCTCCGGTCGGCACGGTGATCCCGGCGCTTACCGCCGAGGAGCGCACCCGCCTGACCGATCTGGCTGCGCAGGCCGCCAAGCATGACGGCTTCTGGCGGGCGCGGCTGGCGCGGATGAACCCGGCGGTGCTGCCGGGCGAGGGCTCGGGTGCCAGCCAGCGCGTGCCGCTGTTGCCCGGCGCCTCGGCGGAACGGATCGCGCTGGCCGCCGCGCTGCTGGCGCGGCTGGCCGGGCAGACGGAATGCGATTTGGCGCTGCGGCCGCAGGGCCAGCCCGAGGCGGCGGGGATCGTCGCCGACTGGCAGCCCCTGGCCGTCGAGGCGCCGGGCGACCGGACCCTGGCCGATCTGGGACAGGCGCTGGCGGCGCAGATCGCCGATCAGGCGAAGCGCGGCTTTTTCATGGCCGACCTGCTGCACCGCGCGCCCGAGCTGCGTGACATGGCGCTGCCGGACCTGGCGATCAGCCTCGATGCCCGCGGCCCGGTCAAGGGCGCGGCGCTGACCGTGACCCTGTCCGAAAACGGCGCCTGGCTGGACCACGACCCGGCCCGCGTCACGCCCGCACAGGCGCAGCGGTTGGCCCGGGCGCTGGACGCGGGCCTGGCGCTGCCCGGCACGACGGCGCTGCGCGACATCCCGCTGATGGACGCGGGGGAGCGCGAGGAATTGCTGGTCGCCCGCAACGCCACGCAGGTGGACGTGCGGCTGGCCTGCATCCACGAGTTGATCTCCGAAATGGCGGCGGCCGATCCGGATGCCGTGGCGCTGGCCTTCGAGGATCGCACGCTGACCCGCGGCCAGCTCGACCGTGCCGCGAATGCGCTGGCGGCAAAGCTGGCGCAGCTTGGCGTCGGTCCGGACCAGCCGGTCGGGCTGTTCGCGAAACGCTCGCCCGAGCTGGTGATCGGCGCGCTGGCGATCTGGAAGGCTGGCGGCGCCTATGTGCCGCTGGACCCGGATTACCCCGCCGACCGCATCGAGCTTTACATCGAGGATTCGGGCGCCAAGGTGGTGCTGGTGCAGGATGGGCTTGCCGACCGGCTGCCTGCACATGGCGCGCAGGTGGTGACCATCCCGACCGACCTGCCGCATGGCATGGTGGCGGCGCCGGTCAACCATGCCGGGCCGGAAAACCTAGCCTATCTGATCTACACCTCGGGCTCGACCGGGCGGCCCAAGGGCGTGATGGTCGAGCATCGCAACGTGGCGAATTTCTTCGCCGGCATGGATGCGGCGATCCCTCATGCCGAGGGCGATACCTGGCTGGCGGTGACAAGCCTTTCGTTCGACATCTCGGTGCTGGAGATCTTCTGGTCGCTGGCGCGGGGGCTGAAACTGGTGATCGCGGGCGAGGAATCGCGGCTTGCGGTGTCCTCGGCGCCCGCGCAGCCGCGGCGCGAGGTTTCGGGCGGCATGGATTTCAGCCTGTTCTACTGGGGCAATGACGACGGCCCCGGCCCGAAGAAATACCAGCTGCTGCTGGAAGGCGCGCGCTTTGCCGACCAGAACGGCTTCGTCGCGGTCTATACGCCCGAGCGGCATTTCCATGCCTTCGGCGGCCCCTATCCGAACCCGGCCGTTTCGGGCGCGGCGGTGGCGGCGGTGACGAAGAACATCTCGGTCCGCGCCGGCAGCTGCGTGCTGCCGCTGCATCATCCCGCGCGGGTGGCCGAGGAATGGGCGGTGATCGACAACCTGACCTCGGGCCGGGCGGGGCTGGCCATCGCCTCGGGCTGGCAGCCGGACGATTTCGTGCTGCGCCCGGAAAACGCGCCGCCGAACAACAAGACCGCGCTGGCCCAGGGCGTGGACCAGTTGCGCCGGCTGTGGCGCGGCGAGGCGGTGGAATTCCCGCGCAAGGACGGCAGCCTGTTCGGCGTGGTGACGCAGCCGCGCCCGGTGCAGAAGGACCTGCCGCTGTGGATGACCGTCGCCGGCAATCCCGAGACGTGGGTCGAGGCCGGGCGGCTGGGCATGAACGTGCTGACCCACCTGCTGGGCCAGAGCATCGACACGGTGGAAAGCCGCATCAAGGATTACCACGCCGCGCTGCGCGAGGCCGGCCATGACCCGGCGCGCTTCACCGTCACGCTGATGCTGCACACCTGTCTGGCCGAGGATCGCGAGACGGCGCGCGAGATCGCCCGCGAGCCGATGAAGAACTACCTGCGCAGCGCCGCGGCGCTGGTCAAGCAATATGCCTGGGATTTCCCGGCCTTCCGTCGCCCGGCGGGCATGACCAACCCGATGGCCATCGATCTCGGCACCTTGTCCGAGGAAGAGCTGGACGGCATCCTGGAGTTCGCCTTCCTGCGCTATTTCGAGGATTCGGGCCTGTTCGGTTCGCTTCAGGACGGCATCGCCCGGGTCGAACATCTGAAGACCATCGGCGTGGGCGAGATCGCCTGCCTGATCGACTATGGCATCGCGCCCGAGCAGGTCATGGCCGGCTTCCCGCTGCTGGCGCGGCTGCGGGCCGAGGTGAATCCGCATGGCGCCGAGCCCGAGGATGGCGATTTCTCGATCGCGGCGCAGCTTCGGCGCTGGAAGGTGACGCATCTGCAATGCACCCCCAGCATGGCGCGCATCCTGGTCTCGGACCCGCAGGTCGCGGCGGCGATGGCCGGTCTGAAATGCGTGATGGTCGGCGGCGAGGCGCTGCCGCCCTCGCTGCTCTCCGAGATCAGGACGGCGACACGGGCGCGGGTGCTGAACATGTATGGCCCGACCGAGACGACGATCTGGTCCACGGTGGCCGATCTGACCGATGCCGCCGAGGTGACGCTGGGCCGGCCGATCGCCAATACTCAGGTCTATGTGCTGGACGGGGACGGCGTGCCGGTGCCCCCCGGCGCGCCGGGCGAGCTGTGGATCGGCGGCCATGGCGTCGCCCGCGGCTATTGGCGGCGCGAGGACCTGACGGCGGCGGCCTTCCGCCCCGATCCTTTCGTGCCCGCGGATCGCGGTGCGCCCTGGGGCGCGCGCATGTATCGCACCGGCGACCTGGTGCGCTGGCGCGAGGATGGCGGGCTGGACTATATCGGCCGGGCCGACCACCAGGTGAAGCTGCGCGGCTTCCGCATCGAACTGGGCGAGATCGAGGCGCAGCTGGCCGCCCAGCCCGGCGTGCGCGAGGCGGTGGCCTTGGTGCGCGAGGATACGCCCGGCGACAGGCGGCTGGTGGCCTATGTCACCGGTGCGGGCGATCTGTGCGAAAAGGCGCTGCGCGAGGCGCTGCTGGCGCATCTGCCGGCGCATATGGTGCCGGGGCGGATCGTGCGGCTGGAGAAGATGCCGCTGACCCCGAACCGCAAGATCGACCGCAAGCATCTGCCGGTGCCGGGGGCCGTTGCATCCGCTCCGGCGGTGGCGGCGCCGGCCGCGGCCATCGAGGCCGCCACCGCCGCTTCGGGCGCCGCGCCGACCGAGGACCTGGCGCTGGCGGTGCAGACGCTGTGGTCCGAAGTGCTGGGTGTCGAGCAGATCGGCCCGCGCGACAACTTCTTCGCGCTTGGCGGGCATTCGCTGCTGGCGATCCAGTTGCACCGGACCATGCGCGACCGGCTGGCGCTGCCGCGGCTGGGGGTGACGGATATCTTCCGCTTCCCGGTCATGGTGGATTTCCTGAAGCATGTCGCCTCGCTGGCGCCGGCGCACGATGCCGCCCCGGCGGCACCGACTGCCGCGCCCGCGCCGGTGGCACCAGTGCGCCCGGAGCCCGAACTGGTCGGGGCCGGAGACGATGCCATGGCCCGGCGCCGGGCCTTGCGGGCGCAATTGCGCGGCGGGCGGTGAGCGGCGCCCAAGCGCTCGATGCGCTGGCGCGGCGCCTATTGCCCGTGGGCTATGGCTGCGCGGTGCTGCCGCTGACGGCCGAGCCCGAGCCGCTTTTGCCCGAGGAGGCCGAAGCCATCACCCGCGCCGTCCCGAAACGGCGGCGCGAGTTCGCCCTGGGCCGCATGGCGCTGCGGGTGGCGATCCGGCGGGCCGGGCATGATCTGCCGGCGGTGCGGCCCATCCCGGCCCGACCCGACCGTCAGCCCGACCTGCCGCCGGGCATCCGCGCCAGCCTGTCGCATGGCGGCGATTACTGCATCGCCATCGCCGCGCCGCCGGGCGGAGCGAGCGTCGGGGTCGATCTGGAGCCCTGCGACCGTGGCGTCCCCGAGGGGCTGGCCGAGACGATCATGCCCTTCCGGCTGGATGGTCCCGCTCATCCCTTGCTGGCCTTTTGCGCCAAGGAGGCGATGTTCAAGGCACAATACCCGCTGACCGGGCGGATGCTGGATTTCCGCGAGGTGCCGGCGGTGATCGGTCCCCAGCGGTTCCGCGCCTGCATGGGCGACCGCTTGATCGGCGGGCGCTGGGGGCAGGCGGCGGGTTATTGGCTGGCGGTCAGCCTGTGGCGCGGCTGAACAGCGCCGCGAGCCGCCGGGCGGATTTGCCGATGTCGTGGCGCGCGATCACGCGGGTGCGGGCCATGGCGCCCATGGCAGCCAATGTCTCGGGCGCGGCTTCGGCGGCTTGCAGCATCGTCTCGGCCAAGGCTTCGGCATCGCCGGCCGGGACCAGCCAGCCCTCTTGCCCGGGGCGGACCAGTTCGGGGATGCCGGCGATATAGGTGGCGATCACCGGGCGGGCGCAGGCCATGGCCTCCATGATGACCACCGGCAGGCCCTCGGCGAAACTGGGTGTGACCAGCGCATGGGCAGCGTCCAGGGCGGCGCGCACGCCGGCCTCATCCTGCCAGCCCAGCAGGCGGACGGCCGCACCCATGCCCTGGGCACCGATCAGGGCTTCGATCTGCGGCCGCAACTCGCCGTCGCCGACCAGCGACAGGCGCAGTTCGGGGTTGCGACGCCAAGCCAGGGCGAAGGCGCGGATCAGGAGGCCGAAACCCTTCTGCTCGGCGAAACGGCCGACGGCGACCATGTGAAAGGGAGCGGGGGGCAGGGGGGACGGCTCGGCCCAGCGGCCCAGGTCCAGCCCGCAATGCACGACCCGGACCTTTTCCCAATCCCCGGCCGCCGCCCAGCGGCACATTTGCGAGCGGCCATAGCTGCTGACGGTGACGCAGAATTCGGCCAGGGCCAGCTTGCCACCCAGATCCAGCGCCCGGATATTGTCGAATTCCTCTGGTCCGTGCACGGTGAAGCTGAAACGCGGGCCGCCGAGCAGGCGCGAATAGGCCGCGACCCGGGCCGAGTTGGTGCCGAAATGCGCGTGGATATGCGCAAGCCCCAGCGCCCGGGCCCGGGCGGCGACGCGCGCGCCCTCGGCCAGATAGATCATCTGCCGGGCCAGGCCGGATTCGCCGGCATGCGCCCGGCGGCGCGCCAGCCCCAGGGCGGCGGCGAATTGTGCAGGTCTCGCAATGGCCTGACGGGCGAGATCGGCCAGAAGCCGCTTGGCCCCCGCCTCGAGCACCCGTTCGGTGCGAGCATGTTCGGACAGATCCGCGGGATCGGTCAGCGCGTCCGGATCCCCGCGCATGGCGAATCGGTGGATTTCGAAGCCTTCACGCTCAAGCGCCGCGATCTCACGCCGGATGAAGCTGTGTGAGGGGCGAGGATATGTATTGATTAAATAGCCGATTCGCAAGGCGGCGCTCCCCTATCAAGGAAGAAAAAACTTGAGGCGCCGCGATCTTGCCGGGTCCCGTCGGCTGGTTGGCGCCTATTTTTGCTTAACAATGAGCGAATATGAAGTATGACCGTATGCAGCACTAAAGTTTGTCTAGCGATTCCGGGTTTCTTTGGCACTATTGATCTAAGAGCGTGTGCATTTGGGGAGAAAGCCTCTGTCTGGCATCCTGACCATTGGTGTCGCAGTTGCGTTGGCCAGCGCGCTGATCGGGTTTGCTGTCTTCGATCTGTCGTTCTGGGTTGCGCTGCTGATCTATGTCGTCAGTGGAACGGCCGCCACGCTTTTCGTTGCATGGCGGCGCTTCAAATGTATCGAGCGGCATGAGATGCGGGCCGAACGCGGCAGCGCCGTTCAGTAGCCGGTGCAGCGCAACACCACCCCGACCGTCTTGGCGAGGATGGCGATATCGCCCTTGAGGCTCAGCCCGGCCGCATAGTGGGCGTCGAAAGTGGCGCGGGCCGCGAAGGTGCTGTCGTTGCGATCCGAGATCTGCCACGGGCCAGTCACGCCGGGCCGCAGATGGTAATAATCCGCTCCCGGATAAAGCGGCGCCTGCTCGATCATCATCGGCCGCGGACCGACGAGGCTCATGTCGCCGCGCAGCACGTTCCACAGCTGCGGCAGTTCGTCCAGCGAGGTCTTGCGCAGGAAGTGCCCGGTCGAGGTGATCCGCGGGTCGTTTTTCAGCTTCTGCGTCAGATCCCATTCCGCCTTGGCCTCGGGGTTGGCGGCCAGATATTCCGCCAGCCGCTTGTCGGCATTCTCGACCATGGTGCGCAGTTTCCACAGCCGGAAGCCGCGGCCGGAACGCCCGACCCGCATCTGGGTGTAGAAGGGCTTCTCGCCGTGCCAGTAGATGACCAGCGCCAGGATCAACACCAGGGACAGCGCGATCGGCGCGACCAGCAGCACGGCCATGACATCCAAGGGGCGCTTGATAAAGCGGGCGTAAAAGGATCGGACTCCGATGGGCTTGCTGGCGTTTCCGTTGGGAGCTGTTTGCAGCACCGCGTCGATTGTCTCGATATCGAAATCCGTGCTGTGCCGCATTTGAAAACCCGTCCTAATCACTACTCCGGCAGTATAGCCGGGCATTTTAATAAAACTAGAACGAAATTGGACACTGACGAAAAGTATAGGTTACTTTAAGATCAATAAGTTATGATGAAATTTTCGGCGTGA
Source organism: Paracoccus sp. MKU1 (assembly GCF_001447385.1). Taxonomy (GTDB): domain Bacteria; phylum Pseudomonadota; class Alphaproteobacteria; order Rhodobacterales; family Rhodobacteraceae; genus Paracoccus. The sequence goes on from NZ_LLWQ01000141.1 coordinate 80,805, forward strand.
AAGCCTGCGCTTCCCCAGGGTAAGCATATTAGTCAAAACCCAGGTTTTTGCTGGCGGAGTCCGCAATTCGGTTGTCAGAATTTTATATTGGCAACTATCGGTTGAATTGGGTGGATTCCCCAAGGCAGGGATGCCATTCTGGCAAGGATCAATCCACAATCGAGAGTTGTTAATATGTCGGGGGTTCTGCAATTTTTAATTGAAAGCATCTCGGCTTTCTACATTGGGCACAGTCTCGTCAGCCCGACGCTTCCCGGCATGATGCAGGGTCTGCTGAAGGAGCCCGTCGAGATGCAGATCCTCAACGGCGCCCCGCTGGAGTTGCAGTGGAAGGAGGCCCATCACGGCCAGGGCGTGAACGGGCGCGAGTGGCTGCCCAGGCACGCCGTGGAGGCGCTGGTCATCACCGAGCGTGTGCCGCTTGCCCCGGCGATGGAGTATCACGACAGCCTCGGCTACGCGGCGAAATGGGTCGATCTGGCGCGGCAATCCAACCCGGAGGTGAAGCCCTATCTTTACCAGACCTGGGACGATATCGAGCCGGGCCCGACCGAGCCCTGGCGCGACCGGATCCTGGCGGACCTGCCGCGGTGGCAGTCGATCGTCGAGCACGTGAACAAGGACCTGCCCGAGGGGGCCGAGCCGATGCGGCTGGTTCCGGTCGGGCTGGGCATGGTCCGGCTGCACGATGCGGTGAAGGCCGGCAAGGTTCCGGGCGCCAACTCGATTCGGGACTTCTTCGGCGATGCCATCCATCCGAGCGAGGAGGGGGGGTATTACTATATCGCCATGATTCATTATGCGACGCTGACCGGCCAGAGCCCGGTGGGATTGACCAACCAGATTCCGGGCGGTCACGGACCCTATCCCAAGGTGCCCGGCGATCAGGCTGCGGTGCTGCAACAACTCGCCTGGGAGACCGTGCAGGATTTCAATGCCGGCAAATGACGGCGCAATTCAGCGCCCGCGCGCCCATCCCTGCCGGTTGCGGCCCAACCGGACGGCCAGCGCCACGGCGGCATAGGCGGCAAAGCCCAGCGGATCGCCGGCGGCAAGGCGCAAGAGTTCGCCCTTGCCGGGGCGGACATGGCCCTGTCGCGGGGGCAGGTCCGGAAACAGCCGGGCGATCTCGGCCACGCCCAGGTCCTGGCGCCGCCGCACCCTGACCAGCGGCGAGAAGCCCTCGACCAGCGGCCATTCATAGGGTTCGTCCACCAGGAAACGCTCGGCTTCCGTGAATTGCAGCCGGGCGAAGGTGTCGTCCGAGATGACCTGCGGGAATGCCTCCCAGCGTGCCCTTCCCGCCTCGTTCACCGCAAAGAGCCCGGCGCCGGTGACGCCCTTGGTCACGAAGGGCAGTTTCTGCCAGAACCGGGCATAGGCGCGCGACACGGCGCTGCGGGCGGGCGCGACCATCAGCCGCCCGCCGGCATAGCGCGGCTCGGGCACGTCCAGAACGCGCATGATCCCCGACAAAAGCCGCGGTCCCATGCGGATATCGGCGTCCAGATACAGCCGGACGCCCGGCCCGGCGCAGGCATCGCCATGGTTCAGCGCGCCGATCTTGCCGCCTTGCGCCAGTTCCTCGACCCGCAGCCGCCAGCCGCGCGCGGCAAAACCGGCCGCGTAGGCGCGTGCGCGGGCGGCCGTGTCGTCGGTGCAGCCATTGGCGACCAGGATCAGTTCGACCGGCCCCTGATGATCCTGGGCCAGAACGTGGTCGAGGCAGGCATGGATATAGTCGGCCTCGTCATGGGCGGGCAGGATGATGGTGCAGGGCGTCATCGGGCTGGGACCGGACTTGCGGACCGACCGCAGCCGAATCGCGCGGCGCGGCAATCGCCGGTTGAGGATCGCGCGCCCGGGCTGACCCCTGGCCGCGATAGGGGGAATCGGCCACGCGACGCCGGGAAATGCGGCGCATTGTCGGAATCGGGCGTGTTTTCGGTTGTCGCGTTCATGGCCGGGACGCTACCATGCCGCTGCCGGGAAAGTCATCGGCAGGCCGCCGCCCCTGGGACGGCGCCGTTTCACCAGAGGCAGAGGGGCCACAGGTTTGACGCCCGCGAAAGGGAACGACCCGGACAGGACGCCGGCAGGACAGGCTGCGCCCGATGCGGCGCGCGGCCATGTCTCCAGCAAGTTCATCCGGCGCGAGGCGGCTTTGGCCGCCTCGGATGCGAAACATGCCAAGATCAGCGCGCAGCGGTTTTCGCTGTTGCGCACCCGCATCCTGCGCGAGATGCGCAGCCGCGGCTGGAGCACGCTGGCCGTGGTGCCGGTGACGCCGGGTGCCGGCGGCACCTTTGTCGCGGTGAACCTGGCGCTGGCGCTGGCCCGCCAGCCGCATACGCAGGTGGCGCTGATCGATCTCGACCTGGGCAGTCCCAGCGTCGCCGGCCAGCTTGGCATTCCGGGCTGTGCCGCGGTTTCGGCGGCGCTGCGCGCAGGCGGCGATCTGGAGATGCTGGTCTCGCAGGTGGACGAAGCGCCGAACCTGTCGGTGCTGGCGCCGCAACGGGCCGAGACCGACGCGGCCGAACTCTTGCAGGACGAGGCGCTGGCCCAGGCCATGCGGCGGTTGCATGACAGCCATCCTGCCGAGATCGCCGTCATCGACACTGCCGCGCTTTTGGGCGAGGATGCGGCGCTGGCCGCCCTGCCGCTGGCCGATGCGCTGCTGCTGGTCGCCGACGGCCACCGCGGCACCGCCGCCGACATGGCGGAATGCGAACGGCTGCTGGTCGGCATGCCGCCGGTGATGGGCGTGGTCCTGAACAAGTCGGAAGACTGATTTAAGAGAGACAGGGTTCAAGATTTGGGACCGATTCAATCCTTGCAGGATATAATCTCGATGATCTGGCGGCGCTTGCCGCTGGTGCTGACGATCCTGGTCCTGGGCGTGCTGATTTCCTTTTACCTGATCGTTTCCTCGCCCCGCATCTATGAGGCATCGGCGGTCATCCAGCTGGACATGCCGGCCGCCATCGACCAGGGCAGCGACAGCTCGTTGCCCGCCTCGCGCCGGGTGCAGCTGATCGAACAGCGCCTGATGGCGCGGGCCAACCTGCGCGAGGTGATCGAACGGCTGGGGCTTTTCGCCGATACCCCGCTCAGCGAGACCGAAAAGCTGGGCGCCTTGCGCAGCTCGACCCGGATCGAAAGCATCACCGCCCCCGGCGTCTCGGTCGATTCCCGAATGTCGCTGGCGGCCATCGTCATCACCGCCCAGGCCGAGACGCCGGCCACGGCGGCCGCCATCGCCAATGACTTCGCCGACAGCGTGGTCAACCGCGACCGCGAGAACCGCCAGCTGCGGATCCTGGAATCGCAGGAATACCTGCGCAGCGAGGAGCGCCGCCTGAACGAACAGCTTTCCGAGCAGGAGCGCGAGCTGGTCGAATTCAGCGCCCGCAACGAGGATTCGCTGCCCAGCTCGCAGGAGTTCCTGCAAACCGAGCTGGCCCAGCTGACCGAGATGGAGACGACGCTCGACCGCGACATCATGACCTTGCAACGCGAGCAGCTGTCGCTGCAAGCGGGGGGCACGGCGGCCGAGGCGCGGCCCTCGGCCTCGCTGGTGCAGCAGATCCGCTCGGCCGAGATCGAGCTGGCGCAGGCACGCCGGACGCTGTCGCCCGACCACCCCGAGATCAAGCGGCTGGAAGGGACGTTGGAGCGGCTGAACAGCGGCGTCGCCAGCGGCGGTTCGGACGTGATCCGCCGCCAGGCCGAGCTGATCGACGCGCAACTGGCCAAGCTGAACGAACAGAAGGCCGGGATCGCGATCCGCCGCACCGAGATCGATCAGGCCCGTGCCCGCATCCCCGAGGTCAGCCGCGAACTGGAGGCGATGAACCGCCAGCAGCGCCGCCTTCAGGATCGCTATAACGAGATTTCGCGCCAACTGGCCCAGGTTGAAACCCAGCAGATGCTGATGGAAAACGACCAGACCGAACGTTTCGTGCTGCTGGAGCGTGCCTTGCCGCCGGAATATCCCGCCATGTCGAACCGCAAGAAAAGCGCGGTGATGGGGGTGGGCGGCAGCCTGGCCTTGGCCTTGGCGGTGGCCTTCGTGCTGGAACTGTTGAACCCCGTCCTGCGTCGAAGCGAACAGTTCGCCCGCGTGACCGGCACCCGGCCGGTCGTCTCGTTGCCCTATCGGCCGTCCCAGGCCGATCTGCGCATGCGGCGGCTGCGCAATGCCTATATGATCCTGCTTCTGGTGCTGGGCGCGGTGATTGCCCTGTGGCTGATCGGCCGGATTCCGGGCCTGCCTTCGCCGGGCGTCGTCAGCATGCCGACCGACGGGATGGGTTGATGAGTCAATCGGCCGAAACCGAACCCTCCGCCGCGGCGCCGGGCAAGAGCCTTGCGTCGCGGGCCTTGGGCAGCGGCGCCTGGTCCATGGCCAATTTCGGCCTGGGCCAGATCATGCGGCTGGGGTCGAACCTGATCCTGACCCGCATCCTCAGCCCCGACGATTTCGGCCTGATGGCGCTGGTCACCAGCTTCCTGATCGGGCTCAGCATGTTCAGCGACATGGGCTTCGGCCCCTCGATCATGCAGAGCAAGCGCGGCGATGACCCGGATTTCCTCGACACGATCTGGACGCTGAAGATCGTCCGCGGCTTCCTGATCTTCCTGGCCGCGATGGTCATGGCCTGGCCGCTGGCGGTGTTCTACGACGCGCCGCTTTTTGGCTGGGTCTTTCCGGTCGCCGCCACCTCGATGATCGTGGGCGGCTTCCTGCCGACCCGGATCGATAGCGCCGTCCGCCATCTGCAACTGGGTCGGCTGACGCTGATCGAGCTTTGCAACCAGTTCATCGGCATCCTGCTGACCGTCGTTGCCGCGCTGATCCTGCAATCGGTCTGGGCGCTGGTCTGGGGCAATGTGCTGGGGGCCCTGGTCCAGATCCTGATGTTCCGGCTGTTCCTGCCCGGCCACCGCAACCGCTTCAGGATGGAACCCGAGGCCCGCGCCGAGGTGATGAAGTTCGGCAAGTGGATCTTTTTCAGCACCATTTGCGGTTTCCTGCTGTTCCAGGGCGACCGCATCATCCTGGGCCGGGTGCTGACGCTGCATCAGCTCGGCATCTACAATATCGGCCTGTTCCTGGCGACGGTGCCGACCATGCTGGGCGGGGCCATTACCGGGCGGCTGCTGATTCCGATCTATCGCGAGCACCCGCCGGCCGAAAGCCCCGAGAATGCCCGCATCCTGGCCCGCACCCGCGCCGGGCTGACCACGCTGTTGCTGGTGTTGGCGGCGGTGCTGGCCTGGGCCGGCCCGCCGCTGGTCGACCTGCTCTATGATCCGCGCTATGCGGCGGCGGGCGGCATCCTGGTTGCCATCGCCTGCATCCAGATGCTGCAAGTCATTCCGCTCAGCTATGAGCAGGCGGCGCTGGCGGCCGGGGATTCGCGGGGCTATTTCGTCATGCAATCCTCGCGCGCGGTAATCTATTTCGCGCTGGTTGCCGGCGGAGCGGTGCTCTACGGCCTGCCGGGGCTGCTGATCGGTCAGGCGCTGTCGCAGGTCTTCTGCTATCCGGTGACGGTCTGGCTGGCGCGCCGGCATGGCTGCTGGGATCCGCGCCATGACCTGATCGCCGGGGCGGTCGCCGTGATCGCGGCGGCCACCGCGCTGAGCGGGCATCGCGATGCGGTCCTGGCCGCCATGATCCCTTGACGGCAGGCTCACGGCATTTTTCCCCTTCCGGTTCGGCTTTCCCTGGCGTTATTGCTGCCGGAACGTCACGAGGAGGCACCGGATGAGCGACGACAACACCCCGCGCAAGTCCCGCATCACGCGGGAAGAGGCTCTGGCCTATCACCTGGAACCCCGTCCGGGCAAATACGACATCGTGGCCTCCACCCCGATGGCGACGCAGCGGGACCTGTCGCTGGCCTATTCTCCCGGCGTGGCGGTACCGGTCGAGGCCATCGCCGAACGTCCCGAGACCGCCTATGACTATACGGTCAAGGGCAATATGGTCGCGGTGATCTCGAACGGCACCGCGATCCTGGGGCTGGGGAACCTGGGCGCGCTGGCCTCGAAGCCGGTGATGGAGGGCAAGGCGGTGCTGTTCAAGCGCTTCGCCGACGTCAACGCCATCGACATCGAGCTGGACACCGAGGACCCGGACGAGATCATCAATGCCGTGCGGCTGATGGGCCCGACCTTCGGCGGCATCAACCTCGAGGATATCAAGGCGCCGGAATGCTTCATCATCGAGCAGCGGCTCAAGGAAGTCATGGACATTCCGGTCTTCCATGACGACCAGCACGGCACGGCGGTGATCTGCGCGGCGGGGCTGATCAACGCGCTGGAACTGTCGGGCAAGAAGATCGAGGACGTGCGCATCGTCCTGAACGGCGCCGGCGCGGCCGGCATCGCCTGCCTGGAGCTGCTGAAATCCATGGGCGCGCGGCATGAGAACTGCATCATGTGCGACACCAAGGGCGTGATCTACCAGGGCCGCAGCGAGGGCATGAACCAGTGGAAATCCGCCCATGCCGTGGTGACCGAGGCCCGCACGCTGGAAGAGGCGATGAAGGGTGCCGACGTGTTCCTGGGCGTCTCGGCCAAGGGGGCGGTGACGCAGGAGATGGTGCAGGGCATGGCCGAGAACCCGGTCATCTTCGCCATGGCCAACCCCGATCCCGAGATCACCCCCGAGGAGGCCCATGCCGTCCGCCCCGACGCCATCGTCGCCACCGGCCGCTCGGACTACCCGAACCAGGTCAACAACGTCCTGGGCTTCCCCTATCTGTTCCGCGGTGCGCTGGACATCCATGCCCGTGCCATCAACGATGAGATGAAGATCGCCTGCGCCCGGGCGCTGGCGGAACTGGCGCGCGAGGACGTGCCGGACGAGGTCGCCGTGGCCTATGGCCGCAAGCTGCAATTCGGCCGCGACTATATCATCCCGACGCCCTTCGACCCGCGGCTGATCCATGTCGTGCCGCCGGCGGTGGCCCAGGCCGGCATGGAAACCGGTGTCGCCCGCCGCCCGATCATCGACATGGAGGGCTATGTCCAGTCGCTCAAGGCGCGTATGGACCCGACGGCGGCGATCCTGCAAGGCATCCATGCCCGTGCCCGCCAGGCCCAGGCCCGGATGATTTTTGCCGAGGGCGACGACCTGCGCGTGCTGCGCGCCGCCGTGGCCTGGCAGCGCGGCGGCATGGGCCAGTCCATCGTCGTCGGCCGTGAAAGCGACGTGAAGGACAAACTGGAGGCGGCCGGCCTGGGCGATGCCGCGCGCGAGATCTCGGTGGTCAATGCCGGCAATGCCCGCCATCTGGAGCAATATCACGAGACGCTTTACGCCCGGTTGCAGCGCAAGGGCTATGACCGCGAGGATGCGGTCAAGCTGGCCAATCGCGACCGCCATGTCTTCGCCTCGCTGATGCTGGCGCATGGCCATGGCGACGGGCTGGTGACGGGGGCGACGCGCAAGAACGCGCATGTGCTGTCGCAGATCGGCATGGTCTTCGACGTGACCCCGGCCGATGGCGCTGTGGGCATCACCGCGGTGCTGCACAACGGCCGCATCATCCTGATGGGCGACACGCTGGTCCATGAATGGCCCGAGGCCGAGGACCTGGCCGATATCGCCATGCGCGGCGCCCATGTCGCGCGCGGGCTGGGCATGGAGCCGAAGGTCGCCTTCCTGTCCTTCTCGAACTTCGGCTATCCGGTCAGCGAGCGCGCGGTGAAGATGGCCCATGCCACCGAGGTGCTGGACGCGCGCAAGGTCGATTTCGAATATGAGGGCGAGATGACCGTGGATGTGGCGCTGAACCCGTCGCAGGCGGCGAAATATCCATTCTCGCGGCTGAAGGGGCCGGCCAATGTGCTGGTGGTGCCGGCGCGGCACTCGGCCTCGATCTCGGTCAAGCTGCTGCAAGAGATGGCGGGGGCGACGGTGATCGGCCCGATCCTGACCGGGGTGCCGCAGCCGATCCAGATCTGCTCGACCGGCTCGACGGTGAACGACATCCTGAACATGGCCGCCATCGCGGCGGGCCGGCTGGGGCAGGTGAAGTAACCCGTCCCAAACGAAAAGCGCCCCCGGAAACGGGGGCGCCTTGCTTGTCGCGACGGGATCAGAACCGATACGAGGCGCGCAGCTGCACCAGGTCGGTGTCCAGGTCGCGGCCGCTGATGCCGGTTTCGTCCTCCAGCACGTCCTTGAAGTCGCTGCGGCTGTATTCCGCGCCGACGGTGAAGCGCTCGGTGACCTTGAAATCGGCGCCGATACCATAGGTCAGCCCGGTTTCCGAGAAATCGTCGACCGAGATCTTGGCCGCGCCCAGCGTGACATAGGGCAGGAACCGGCCCATGTCGGCACCGGCGCGCAGCCGCAGCCGGGTCAGGTCGCCGTCGTCATAGTTCTCGTCCGGCGAGATCTTGTTGTAGTCAAGCTCGCCGCCCAGGACGAAGCGGCCCAGGTCGCGCTGATAGCCCGCATGCAGGCCGTAGCCGTCGTAATCGCCGAAATCGGCCAGCGCGCCGCGATCGCTCAGATCGCCGCTGCCCTTGCCGTATTGCAGACCGGCATAGAAGCCCGTCCAGTCGCTTTCGGGGGTGATCGTCACGGGCGCAGGTGCCGCCACCGGCTGCTCGACCACGGGGGCGACATAGCCACCCGCATAGGCGCCACCGGCGATCAGCGAAACCAAAGCTGCGTATCCGACTTTCTTCATGGTGAGTTCTCCATTCAACTCGGACCGCCTGCCTACCACCCGGGTCCCGGATTGGAAGGCTTTGCGGCGCCGTGGCACGGACAAGTGAGGCGCCGTTAACCGCAAAGGCGAAGAGCGATGGAAAAAGCCTGCCGCGACAGGGGCTTCACGCTCAAGCCGACGTGATAACGTGTGATGCGTGATCGGGAATGTTTCCCAAAGCTTTGAGAAAACTGAATATTTCAGCTTCCCGTTTCGGTCGTCCCGCCAAAGCATTCGCCGCGCTCGGCCTGGCGCTGGCGTTCCCGGAAACGGGCGCGGTCGGCCTCGCTATATTCGCCGGCGCAGCGGTGGCAGCAGACGCCGGGCTCGTATTCGGGGCGGGTGCGATCCTCGGGCGCCAGCGGGCGGCGGCAGGCATGGCAGAGATCGTGGCGGCCCTGCCGCAGCCCGTGGCCAAGGCTCACCCGCTTGTCGAAGACGAAGCATTCGCCGCGCCACAGGCTTTCCTCTTCCGGCACCTCCTCGAGGTATTTCAGGATGCCGCCCTGAAGGTGAAAGACCTCAGGCACGCCTTCGCCCAGCAGGAAATTCGTGGATTTCTCGCAGCGGATGCCGCCGGTGCAGAACATGGCGATGCGCTTGTTGTGGAAGCGATGCGCATTCTCGCGCCACCACGCCGGAAAGTCGCGAAAGCTGCGCGTGCCCGGATCGACGGCGCCGGCGAAGCTGCCGATCTCGACCTCGTAATCGTTGCGGGTGTCGATCACCGCCACGTCCGGCGCGCTGATCAGCGCGTTCCAGTCCCGCGGCGCGACATAGCGCCCGACCGCGGCTGTGGGGTCCACGTCAGGCTGGCCCATGGTCACGATCTCGCGCTTCAGGCGGACCTTCATGCGGCCGAAGGGCATGGTTCCGGCGGTGCTTTCCTTCCATTCCAGTGCCGCACAGCCGGGCAGGGCACGGATATGCGCCAGCACCGCGTCGATGCCTTCGCGTGTGCCGGCAATGGTGCCGTTGATTCCCTCGGGCGCTAGCAGCAGCGTGCCCCTGACCCCGTTCGCACAGGCGCATTTCGCCAACGGCGCCTTCAGCGCCCCGGGATCGGGAAAGCGGGTGAAATGGTAAAGCGCGGCGACGATCAGCATGGGCTGGCCATAGCGCCGCGCGGGGGCGCAATCAAGTTGCCGCATTGACGCCCCCGCCGCCTGCGCCTACCAATTTTCTTGGGAAAAACAGGAGAGGCGCCATGGCAAAAGCCCTGATCGTCATCGACATGCAGCTGGATTTCTGCCCCGGCGGCCGGCTTGCCGTGGCCGGCGGGGACGAGATCGTCGCCGCGATCAACGACCTGATGGCCGATTTCGACGCCGTGGTGCTGACGCAGGACTGGCACCCCCACGACCATGCCAGCTTTGCCGACAACCATCCCGGCGCGGCGGCATTCTCGGTCGTGGACATGCCCTATGGCCCGCAGGTGCTTTGGCCCGCCCATTGCGTGATCGGGACCGACGGCGCGGGCTTTCACCCGACGCTCGCCGCCGATTGCGCCGACCTGGTGATCCGCAAGGGCTTCCGACCGCAGATCGACAGCTATTCCGCGTTTTTCGAGAACGATCACCGCACCCCTACCGGCCTTGCCGGATATTTGCGCGACCGCGGCATGGACGACCTGACCTTTGTCGGGCTGGCGCATGATTTCTGTGTCGCCTGGTCGGCCATCGACGCGGCGAAGCTGGGTTTCCGCGCCACGGTGATCGAGGATGCCACCCGCGCCATCGACCTGAACGGCTCGCGCGAGGCGGCGCGCGAGGACATGCGCAAGGCGGGGGTGACACTGGCATGATGATCCCGACGGTCGATATCGCCACCCGCGTCTATAACCACAAATGGAAGATCGACCCGATCGTCCGCTCGCTGATCGACGACGATTTCTACAAGCTGCTGATGTGCCAGTCGGTGTTCCGCAACCGGCCCGACACGCAAGTCACCTTCAGCCTGATCAACCGCACCAGCCGCATCCGGCTGGCCGAGCTGATCGACGAGGGCGAGCTGCGCGAGCAACTGGACCATGTGCGCGGCCTGTCGCTGACCCGGGGCGAAAGCACCTGGCTGCGCGGCAATACCTTCTACGGCAAGCGGCAGATGTTCCGCCCGGATTTCATGGAGTTCCTGGAGAACCTGCGCCTGCCGGCCTATCACCTGGAAAAGCGCGACGGGCAGTACGAGCTGATCTTCGAAGGCCGCTGGCCCGAGGTCATGCTGTGGGAGATCCCGGCGCTGGCGATCATCATGGAGCTGCGCTCGCGCGCCGTGCTCAAGGATATGGGCCGGTTCGAATTGCAGGTGCTCTATGCCCGCGCCATGGCCCGGCTTTGGGAAAAGATCGAGGAATTGCGCAAGCTCGGCCCCGACCTGCGCATCGCCGATTTCGGCACGCGGCGGCGGCACAGCTTCCTGTGGCAGGATTGGTGCGTGCAGGCCATGGTCGAGGGGCTGGGCGACGAGCGTTTCATCGGCACCTCGAACTGCCTGATCGCCATGCGCCGCGACATCGAGGCCATCGGCACCAATGCCCATGAACTGCCCATGGTCTATGCCGCCCTGGCCGACAGCGACGAGGAACTGCGCCAGGCGCCCTATCGCGTCCTCGCCGACTGGCACGAGGAGCATGACGGGATGCTGCGCATCATCCTGCCCGACACCTATGGCACCAAGGGGTTTTTGGACCATGCGCCGGACTGGCTGGCCGGCTGGACCGGCATTCGCGTCGATAGTGGCGACCCGGCCGAGGGCGCCGAGACGGCGATCCGCTGGTGGCAGGAGCGGGGCGAGGACCCGCGCGACAAGCTGATCATCTTTTCGGATGGGCTGGACGTGGAGAAGATCAAGGATCTGTTTCAGCGCTTCCACGGCCGGGCCAAGATCAGCTTCGGCTGGGGCACGCTGCTGACCAACGATTTTCGCGGGCTGGTGCCGGGCGACGGGCTGGCGCCGTTCTCGCTGGTCTGCAAGGCGGTGGCGGCCGAGGGGCGGCCGACCGTCAAGCTTTCCGACAATCCCGAAAAGGCGACCGGCCCCCAGGACGAGATCGAGCGCTACAAGCGCGTCTTCGGTGTCGGCCAGCAGCGGCGGATGGCGGTGGTGGTCTGACCCGCCGGCCGATGCGCGAAAAGCCCCGGCCGGGAGCCGATCCCGTCAGCGCATCAGCACCTGCTGCAATTCCCGCCGGTTGGCCGAATGGCGTTCGGCGAGACGGCGGCCTTCGCGCCCGTTGCCCAGCCGCCGCGCCGGTTCCGGCCCGTCGCCTCCTGCCACGAGTTCGGGGAAAAGCGCGGTGATTTCGGCGCGCGCGGCGGGGTCCAGGGTTTTCAGCGCCTGCTCGCCGGTGAACAGCGATTCCGTCTGCGCCCCCTCCGAGCAGAGGATCTCGTGACGGTCGAAAAGCAGGTGGTGATAGGTCAACGCCTCGGCGCTGTCGTCGATCTCGATCCCCTCGATCCCGGTCAGGTGCTTGGCGGCGACCAGCACTTCGGACTCGCCGAACATGCGCTCGGCGATCTTCGAGCTGACGAGGATGCGGTGCTGCTGCGAGACATAGAGGTCACGCCGAGGCAGGCCGTTGCCAAGCGCGCCCGCCCGGATGCGCACCGGGCGCAGCTTGTCGAACAGCCCCAGCAATTCGGCGCCAAGATGCTTGTGGCCGATCCAGCGCAGCGGCTGCGGGCCGTGATCGCGGGTGATGACCATGTCGCCCGGGCGCAGATCCTCGACCGGGATATCGCCGCGCTCGGTCAGGATCAGCGTGCCGTTGCGGAAGCAGACGAAGCCCGGAGAGTTTTCAAGCCCGTAGCGCGAGACGTCGAGGCCCGCGAATCGGCTGTCGACCACGCCGGTCAGGGTGATGGATTGAATCGCCTTGCTGGTGACGCCATCGATCTCGGTCTGGGATGCAGAGAGGGTCGGCGGCACCAGCGCCAATGTGCCATCCGTCGCCTGCACCACGCGCAGCGGGATATTCGAGGCCGTCGTGCCGTCTACATAGGTGACGGTGCCAGTATAGATGATCCCCGAGTCGAGATCATAGCGCATGCCCTCATGCTGCGTGTATTCGCCGCTGGGAGAGCCGAAGGCGTTGTTGAACGAGATCGTGCCGTCGTTGTTGCCGTCATGCAGCAAGACCTCGTTGATCTCGCGCGCAAGCGGCTGTTCGGCGCTGCCGAAGGTGGTGCCGACCAGTTCCCCGGCCCGTTCGGCCCCAAGCGACCATTCGTCGTTGTCCAGATCGCTATGAGAACCCAGATAGATCACGCGGATCGAAGTGACCGTCGGCATGACAACCCCTTACTCGTTAACCTTGCCCGACATGGGCATATGATACAAAAACGGATGCACCCCATACGGCGGAACCCCTTGAAATCGCGGGATCCATAAGGCGCGAACAAGACAGGAATAAGCCGCATGGACAGGGCCGTTAACCTGTCAAAAAAGACAAGCCAAAGGCCGGAATCGAATTTTACGCCGATTTTTCAGTATGTTGAGTGAGGGGCATCCTGCCCCTCCAAATGGTTGTGACGCAGGGTCAGAGCCGGTCGCGCCAACGGTTGACCAGCGGATAGCGGCGGTCCAGCCAGAAGGCTTTGGTCGAGATGCGCGGCCCCGGTGCGGCCTGGTAACGCTTCCACTCGCTGCCATAGAGCAGGGTCTCGACCTTCTTGACCGTCTCGGGCTCGAAGCCCTGGGCGACCAGGTCCTTGAGCGCCAGGTCCTTCTCGACCAGCCCTTCCAGGATCGCGTCCAGCACCTCATAGGGCGGCAGGCTGTCCTGGTCCTTCTGGTTCGGGCGCAGCTCGGCCGAGGGCGGCTTCGAGATGATCTGCGGCGGGATCACCTCGCCCGCGCGGCCCAGCATCCAGTCGCGGTGGTTCCGGTTGCGCCAGCGGCAGGTTTCGAACACCCGGGTCTTGTAAAGATCCTTGATCGGGTTGTAGCCGCCGGCCATGTCGCCATAGATCGTGGCATAGCCGACCGCGACCTCGGACTTGTTGCCGGTGGTCAGCAGCAACTCGCCGAACTTGTTCGACAGCGCCATCAGCATGACGCCGCGCAGGCGGGACTGGATGTTTTCCTCGGTCGCGTCGGGCTGGGTGCCCGCCATCAGATGCGCCAGGGCATCGCCCACCGCGTCGCGGGCGCCCTCGATATGCACGGTGTCCAGCCGCGTGCCCAGCCGTCCCGCGCAATCGGCGGCATCGTCCAGGCTGGCCTGCGAGGTGTATTCGCTGGGCAGCATGACGCAGCGCACGTTCTCGGGGCCGATGGCGTCGCTGGCGATGGTGGCGACCAGCGCCGAGTCGATGCCGCCCGATAGCCCCAGCACCGCCTTGCGGAACCCGGATTTGCGCATGTAGTCGCGCAGGCCCAGCGTCATGGCGCGATAGTCCTGTTCCCACTCGTCGGGCTGGTGGTCCATGCGGCCCGGCACCGCGCGCCAGCCGGCCGACGTCCGGGTGAAATCGACATGGGCCAGCATCTCGTCGAAGGGGGCCAGCTGCATGACCTTGACCACGCCGCCATCCTCGCCCGGGTTCAGCACGAAGCTGCCGCCGTCATAGATCTGGTCGTCCTGCCCGCCGACCGAGTTCAGATAGATCAGCGGCAGGCCGGTCTCGACCACGCGGGCAACCATATGGCCCATGCGCAGGTCCAGCTTGCCCCGGTGATAGGGGCTGCCGTTCGGGACCAGCAGAATTTCGGCGCCGGTCTCGGCCAGGGTCTCGCAGACCTCGGGCCACCAGGCGTCTTCGCAGATCGGGCTGCCGATGCGCAGCCCGTCCAGGCTGTAGGGTCCCGAGATCGGCCCGACATTGAACAGCCGCCATTCGTCGAAAAGCTGCTTGTGCGGCAATTCGTGCTTGAGCACCCGCGCCACCACCCTGCCGCCCTTGAGGATCCAATAGGCGTTGTAAAGCCGGTCCTCCTCGGCATAGGGGCCGCCGATGCCGATGGCGGGGCCGTCCACGCAGTCCCGCGCCAGATCGACGATATGGGCCATGGCCTCCTGCGTGAAGCCGGGTTTCAGCACCAGGTCCTGGGTCTGATAGCCGGTGATGAACATCTCGGTCAGGGCCAGCAGGTTGGCGCCGGCCTCGCGCGCCTTGGCCCAGGCCTCGCGTGCCATGGCGGCATTGCCGGGCAGGTCGCCCACGATCGGATTGAGCTGTCCAAGGGTGATGCGGAACGTGTCGGTCATGGCGCTTCCTTACCGGATCTTGGCCCCGTTGATAGGCGACGGCGCGGCAAAGGAAAAGTCGGGCTTTGCGCTGGGACACCCCTTGCGATAAACCGATGCCAAAAGCAGCAACGAGGCGGAGTGCAGCACCCATGAAGGCAGCCCTTGTCGCCTGCGCGGTGATCCTTGCCGGCGCGGGCATGGCCGGCGCGCAGGCGGTCATCACCAAGCAATATGACGACGGCGGCGTCTACGAGGGCACCTTCCGCAACGGCAAGCAGCACGGGCGCGGCACCTACAGGCTGCCCTCGGGCTACGAATATGCCGGCGACTGGGTCGAGGGCGAGATCCTGGGTCAGGGCGTGGCGAAATTCCCCAACGGCTCGGTCTACGAGGGCGCCTTTGCCCGCGGCAAGCCGCATGGCAAGGGCAAGATCACCTATGCCGATGGCGGCAGCTACGAGGGCGACTGGCTGGACGGCCAGATAACCGGGCAGGGCGTGGCGCATTACGCCAACGGCTCGGTCTACGAGGGCGGTTTCGTTAACGCGCTGCATGACGGCAAGGGCGTGCTGACCCAGCCCAACGGCTATCGCTACGAGGGCGACTGGAAGGCCGGGGTCAAGGAGGGCTTCGGCAAGATCACCTATCCCGACGGCGCCAGCTATGAAGGCGAGATGAAGGCGAACCAGCGTTCCGGCCAGGGCAAGCTGACCATGGCGGATGGGCTGAACTACGAGGGCGGCTGGTCGGCGGGACAGATGGCCGGGCAGGGCAAGCTGACCCAGCCCTCGGGCGACCGCTACGAGGGCCGCTTCGCCAATGGCAAGCGCGAGGGCAAGGGCGTCGCCACCTATGCCAACGGCGACCGCTACGACGGCGATTTCCGCGCCGACAAGCGCTGGGGCGTCGGCACCTTCACCGGCACCGACGGCTATGTCTATACCGGCGACTGGGTCGAGGGCCGCATGGAAGGGCTGGGCCGCATCACTTACCCCGACGGCTCGGTCTATGAAGGGGCGCTGCTGGCCGACCTGCCGCATGGCCGCGGGCTCATCACCTATCCTGACGGTGCCAGCTATGACGGCGAATGGGTCGCCGGCGTGATCGAGGGGCAGGGCGTCGCCAGATACGCCAATGGTCTGATCTACGAGGGTGGCTTCAAGCGCGGCCGCAACGAGGGGCAGGGCCGGATGACCTATCCCGACGGCTATGTCTATAACGGCGCCTGGCGCGACGGGCAGCGGCACGGCCAGGGGCAGGCGACCTATCCCGACGGCACGACCTATGACGGCTCCTTCGTGGACGGGCTGCGCCATGGCAGGGGCCGGCTGATCGCGCCGGACGGCTTCCGCTACGAAGGCAGCTGGAAGGAGGGCGAGATCGACGGCGAGGGCGTCGCGACCTATGCCAATGGCGACGTCTATACCGGCCATTTCGTCATGGGCAAGCGGCAGGGTGCGGGGGTGATGCGCTATGCCACCGGCCAGGTCGCCTCGGGCGAGTGGGAGGACAACCGGCTGGCCAGGCCCGACGAGGGCGCGGAGCCCGAGGGTGCCGTCCCGCCCGAAGCGGTGGTGCCAGAGGAGCCTGGCGAAGGGGCGGCGGCGCGGTAAGGGCCATCCATGGGATGGAGGCGATCCGTGAGCGTCGCAGGAGCGATCGAACCAGGCGGTCTTTCAAACCCCGCGGCAGGTCCTGTTATGTTGCCGGGCCGCCTCTCCAGCAGAAAATGAAAAGGCCTGGCTAATGGCCCGAACGTTGCGCGCCTGAAGCCATCGCTACTCCACCACCTGCACCGTCGCGCTTTCCGGCCAATGCGCGAAGGGCAGCACCCTGCCATCCCGGCGGCTTTGCGCCACGAGGTCCAGATCGACCTCGGCCTTGACCCAACCGGGCACGTCCATCAGCCCCTCGGCCAGCACGCCGCTTTCCGGCCACAGCCCGTCTGGCGGCGCGTAGATTGCCGCGGTGCCGCGGTTCTCATCGATGGCCGGGTTCCAATCCACATCGCCTACCGTCGGCGCCTGCACGACGACGCATTGGCTTTCCAGCGCCCGGGCCATGGCGCCGATGCGGACCCGGTTGAACCCCGCCACCGTGTCCGTGCAAGAGGGCACCAGCACCACCTCGACCCCCGTCTCGGCCAGCACCCGGCCCAGCAGCGGAAACTCGCTGTCATAGCAGATCAGCACCCCCAGCCGCCCCACGGGTGTGTCGAAGACCCGCAGGCCCGGCGCGCCGACCACATCCCAGTCCTCGCGCTCGAACCGGGTCATCACCTGCTTGTCCTGATGGCCGATCCGCCCCCCGGGTCCGAACAGCACCGCGCGGTTGACCGGGCGCGGCCCGTCGAAATACGGCCCCGAGGCGGCAAGGATATGCACCCCATGCTGCGCCGCCAGCTCCGCATGCAGCGCGTCGCGCGCCGCCTCGTGCCGGGCGACCTCGTGCAGCGAGGCTTCCAGATCGCCCGCGACCTCGCGCCCGCCCAGAGAGGCCAGCTCCATCGCGCCATATTCGGGAAAGACCAGCAGGTCGCAATCGGCGGCCTCCTCGACCCAGGCGGCGATCTTGGCGCGATAGGCGTCGAAATCCTCCAGCCAATCGAAGGGATAGGCCGCGGCGGCAATCTTCACGATTCGGCTCACAGGGTTTTCATCCAGAATTGCAGGGGCTTGCGGGTCGGCGTGTCCTCGCCGATATCCTTCCATTCGAACTCAGCCATCACGCCGGGCAGGGGGGTATAGCCGCGCTTGCGCCAGAACCCGTCCAGCGCGCGATAGTCCTGCGGGTGCAGCGGGTGATCCTCGGGCCGGACCACGCGGCAGAAGGCGCTGTAGCGGCGGCCGAGCGCGCGGCCCTGTGCCTCGCGCCCGTCGAAGAAGGCATGGCCCAGGCCGCGGCCGCGATATTCGGGCAGCAGCACCGATTCGGCGCAATAGAAGATCTCGTCCAGCCGCTCGGGCCGGCCCGCGAAGGCGGCGGCGAAATCCTTCGCGTGATCCTCCATCGGCGCGCCGGTGGCGGCGCCGATCATGCGTTCGCCGTCCCAGGCCGCAACCACCACCGCGCCGGGCGACTGATAGGCGCGCAGGTAGTTGCGCTCATATTCCAGGTCGCCGTCATAGAGATAGGGCCAGTCGCGGAACACCGCGATGCGCAGCCGCGCCAGATCGTCCAGCGCGGCGGCGACGGCCTCTCCGGTCAGGGTCTCGGTGCGGATCACGCCGAGACCTGCCCCGAAACCTCTCCCAAGACCTGCTGCGTCCAGTCGGCGAGGTTGTAATAGGTCGTCACCCGCGCGATCTTGCCGTCCCTGATGGTGAAGAAGGCGCCGGCGGGCAGGACGTACGTCTGGCCCTTCGCCTCGGGCAGGCCCTCGTCGGTCGCCAGATAGGTGCCGTTGACCACGAATTCCGCCGCCGCGCGGTCGCCCGCCTCATTGGCGAAGATCACCATGTCGGTCAGCTCCTCGCGATAGCTGCGGGTCATATGGGCGTTGAACTCGGCGAATGCCGCCTTGCCGCGGCGGATGCCGCCTTCGTTGACGTGATGCTCGACCTCGTCATGCAGGTAGCCCAGCATCTCGTCGGTGCGGCCGGCGTTGAAGGCGTCGTAATAGGCGGCGATCAGGGCCTTGGTATCCATCGGAACCTCCTTGTTTCGACCCCTCTAGCGCGCGCGGCGCGCCGCGTCACCTCCGCCCTTTGGCGGAGAGCTCAACCCTCCTCTGGTTCTGACGCATCGTTTCCATCCGTCCCCCCCCTTTTTCACTCTTCTGTGCTGTTTGGTGGGACTCTGAGGATTTCCTCGTGCATTGCGATGGCCTCGTCGAGGTTTTGGTGGAGGGTTAGGCGGCCCTGGTGGAGGACGGCGCCCATGGTGCACATGTTGCGGATCATTGGCATGGAATGGCTGACCACGATGGCCGAGGAGCGGGCCATGCGCTCGGCGAAGACGCGCTGCGACTTGGCGCGGAAATTGGCGTCGCCGACGCTGGTCACCTCGTCGACCAGATAGGTGTCGAAATGGATGCCCATCGAGGTGCCCATCGCCAGCCGCGAGCGCATGCCCGAGGAATAGCTGCCGAAGGGCTGGTGGTAATGCTGGCCCAGCTCGGCGAAATCGGCGACGTAATCGATCAGCTCGTCGGTATCCACGCCGTAGATGCGCGCCACGAAGCGCACGTTCTGCGCCCCGGTCAGCTCGGGGTGGAAGCTGCCGGAAAAGCCCACCGGCCAGGAGATGGTGCCGTCCGACAGCACCCGGCCCGAACTGGGCGAGACGGTGCCGGCGATCATCCTGAGCAGCGTCGACTTGCCGGCGCCGTTGCGGCCCAGCAGCGCCACCGAGGCCCCGGTCGGGAACTCGGCGCTGATCCGGTCCGCCACCAGCGTCCTGCGGCCCTTGAGCCGATAGAGCTTGGTCAGGTTCTCGAGCCGGATCATCGCGCTAGCGGCGGTCGCGGACGCTGTAATAGACCAGCACCAGGATCGACCAGCCGGCCAGCAGCATGCCGGTGATCATCGCCCAGAGCCAGGGCCGGTTCGGCTCGGTCGAGCTTTGCGCCACCTTGGGCTCGATATGGGCGGCCAGGTAGCGCGCCTGGCGCTGCGCCTCGGCCAGCGCCGTCTCATAGGCGATGCGGGCCGAGCGATAGGCGCCCTCGGCGAATTCGCGGTCCACGGCGAGCTTTTCGTATTCCGCCATCAGCTGGGCATAGCTCTCGCCGGCCGGGCCCTGGCCCTCGGCGCCGAACTTGGCCCGCTCGGCGTCGATCAGCCGGCGCAGGGCGTCGATCTTCTGCTGCGACTGGGTGACGCGGTGGTCGGTGGGCTGGGCATTGTCCAGCAGCAGGTCATGGGCGACCAGCACCTCGGCCAGCTGTGCCTGCAAGCCGCTCAGCACCCCCATCTGCCCGGCCAGGTCCGCCTCGGGATCGACGATCTGCGAGCGCATGCGGAAGGCGGTCATCGCCTGGCGGGTCTCGGTCAGCTCGGCGCGGGCCTTGTCCAGCTCGGCCTTGGCCAGCCGGGTGGCGTCGTCCTGGGCGATGGTCGAGAGCTGGTTGATCTTGTCCGAGCTTTCCTGGAACACCGCGGCGGCGATCTCCTGCGCGTCCTGGGCGGTGAAGGCGCTGATCTTCAGGGTGATGAGCTGGGTGGTGCTGTCGTAGAGCACCTTGACCTGGCGCTGCCAGTAATCGGTCAGGTCCTCGACATGGTCCTCGGGGTCGAAGGCGAAGACGAAGTCGTGCGGCCAGGCGCGCGCGAAGCGGGCGCGCAGGTCGAGCCGGGCGTCGATCCGTTCGACCATGTCCTGGCTGCGGATGTATTCGTAGAGGATGTCGGTATCCGAGGCGCCGCCGGCGCCGGTCAGCGGCGCCAGCCCGCCCAGCAGGTCGATCGAGGGGGTGGACTGTTCCTTGCGCACCGAGAAGCCGACGGTCGAGACATACTGGTCCTCGGCGCGCAGCCAGAGATAGCCGGCCCAGAGCAGGCTGGGCAGCAGCACCAGCGCCAGGAACGAGCCCAGGATCAGCCAGTGCCGGGGCCGCGGCTCGGCGATGCCGACGGGCGGGCGCAGCGGCTCGGCCGGCAGCGGCCGCGGCGCCGGCTGGGCCACGGCCTGGCCCATGGGCTTGACCGGGATCGGCTGGCCCGGCGGGCGCGGCTGGGCCTGGGGCGGCTGCGGACCCTGCGGGCCCTGCGGGCGCAGGGCGGGAGGCGGGGGATTGCCCGGGGCCATCGGCCGCTGCGGCGCCGGCTGGCCGGGCTTCGGGTCCTGCTGCTGGCCCTGCGGCGGCCGGGGCTGGGACGGGCGCGGCGGCTGTTGCGGTTTCTGGCCCGGTTTCTGGCCCGGCGCGGCGGCCTGGGCCGCGGGTTTCTGCCCCGGCGGGCGCGGCGGCTCGGCGCCCAGGCCCTGCTGGGCCTGGAACGGGCGCTGCGGCCCGGCCTGGGGCGCGGCCCGGGAGGCCCGGGAGGCGGGTCCGGGCGCGGCGGGCGCGGCTTGCGGCGTGGCGCCTGCGGCGGCCTCCGCCGGCGCGGCCCGGGATGCCGGGGCCGGGGCCGTGGCGGGGGCCGGGGCGCCTTGCGGCCTTGCGGCCGGCTGGGCCGGCTGGCCGGCCTTGCCGCCGGGCGGTGTGGAGGGGCTGGTCACGGGCAGGTGCGCTTTCGCTGGTTTACCTTTCGGCCGCAGTTGTTACATATTGCCGCCCGTCCAGACCAGCGTTTGCGTTCACATGTCCGATACCGCCCCGGAAATTCGCCCATCCCCGGGCCAGCCCGCCCCGGCCCGCCGGCCGCAGCGCCCGTCCCGCAACGGGCCGCGGCTGCGGATGCCGCGCACCGTGGTGGCGCTGATGCTGCGCGAGATGGCGACCACCTACGGCCGTTCGGCGGGCGGCTATGTCTGGGCGGTGCTCGAGCCGGTGCTGGGCGTGGCGCTGTTGTCGGTGCTGTTCAGCCTGGCGCTGCGCAGCCCGGGGCTGGGCTCGAACTTTCCGCTGTTCTACGCCACCGGCTACCTGTCCTTTGCCATGTTCGCCCATCTGGCCAACCGGACCGCCGCCGCGATCCGCTATTCGCGGCCCTTCCTGGCCTATCCCAGCGTGACCTTCGTCGATGCGCTGCTGGCGCGGGTGGTGCTGAACACGCTGACCCATGTCGCGGTCATCGCCATCGTGATCGGCGGGATCTTCGTGATCTACCAGCTGCCGGGTCCGGTGGACATGGCCTCGGTCTTCGAGGCGCTGCTGCTGCTGACGCTGCTGGGCAGCGGGGTGGGG
>NZ_LLWQ01000142.1 GCF_001447385.1 Paracoccus sp. MKU1
CGCGCGGATCGCCCACGACCTCGACGAACGGCTCGCGCGCGAGAATGTCACGCTGGCCGAACTCACCGGCAGCGGCAACGCGGACTGGCTCTAGAACAGGTCTTCGTGACCCAGAAGCTGGTTCATGGTGTTCGACGGGTCCGCGCAGCCGGCATCGCCCACGATCCGCGCCGGCACCCCGGCCACGGTCTTGCAGGGCGGCACCTCGGCCAAGACGACCGAGCCGGCGGCGATGCGCGAATGATGCCCCACGCGGATATTGCCCAGCACCTTGGCGCCGGCGCCGATCATCACGCCATTGCCGATCTTGGGATGGCGGTCGCCATCCTCCTTGCCGGTGCCGCCCAGCGTTACCGAATGCAGCATCGACACGTCGTTGCCCACCACCGCTGTCTCGCCGATGACGATGGAATGGGCATGGTCGATCATCACGCCCGTGCCGATCTTCGCCGCCGGGTGAATATCGACGCCGAACACTTCCGAGCAGCGCATCTGCACGAAATAGGCCATGTCGCGGCGGCCCTGCCGCCACAGCCAATGCCCGATGCGATAGGCTTGCAGCGCCTGATAGCCCTTGAAGAACAGGATCGGCTGCATCAGCCGATGCGTCGCCGGGTCGCGGTCATAGACCGCCAGCAGGTCGGCCTGCGCCGCCGCCGACAGTTCCGGCGCGCGGGCCAAAGCATCGTCGGCGATCTCGCGCAGGATCTGCTCGCTCATCTCGCGCGAGGCGAGCTTCAGCGAAAAGCGATAGGCCAGCGCCGCCTCGAAGGTGGCATGATGCAGCAGCCCGGCATGGATCAGCGCGCCCAGCAAGGGCTCGTCGCGCACGGCGACCCGCGCCTCGCGCTGGATGCGGCCCCAGACCGAATCGCGCGGGGCGTCCCGAGCGTCGGAAAGCGGCTCGATCATGTCTTTCTGCAAGTTCATTCAGGCGCGCCCGTCAGTTTCATCTTTCAAGTCTAGCGGAAACCGGCGGGCGCGAAAAGTCCGCTCAATCCGGCAGCCGCAATTCCCACCAATGCAACACGACGCGCACCTTGCCGCCGGCGAATTGCCCGCCCGCCGCAGTCAGCCGCAAGGGCACAGGCTCCCAGAATACCATGGGCGGCGACAACACGCCCCGCGCCCAGGAACCCTGCGCCTTGCCCAGCCCCTGCCCAAAGCGCGAAAGGCTGCCGGCATCGCCCGCTGTGCCCAGAGACCACGACGTCGCGCTGCCGGTGATCGCCTCTTGTACCCGCGCCGCAGCCCCGATGACCAAAGCGCCGGGCGGAATGGCCATCGCGGTCTCGAACCAGTCTCCCGCGCCCAGCGTGACATCCTCGGAGAGCTGCCGCGCCAGCAGGCCCGAGCCGTGCTGGCCCAGTGTGACGGCGCCCGCCACCCAGCCCGAACCGTCATGGATGGCCGTCACCCCTTGATCGGCGATGACCGCGCGCCGGCCAAAGCCCGGCTGGACAAAGATCCAGCCACCGTTCGCGCCGATGGCGACCTTGCCGCCCTGCCCCTCCCAGGCATTGACCGCGCCCTGCGGCACACCCCAGCACATGCCATCCACCACGCTCGCGGGCGGAGTGATGCGAGTCAGGCTTTGCAGCACCAAATCGACCTGCCCATCCAGTCGGAGCAGCGCCTCGTTCACCGTGACATGCTTCTGCGCCTGCGCCGGCATCAGCAGCGGCAGGTCGCAATTGGCGGTCGTGTTCTCAGACATGGATCATTCTCCTTGCATAGGGACCTGCGCCGAACGTGTCGGAAAGCTGGGCGACCTCGACGGCAAAGCCGCCACCGGCCGTGGCTTGAGACCAGGTGGTGTCCGGCACCACCCAGCGCGGTTCCGCGACCACGGCCTGCGCCAGCACCTGCCCGTCTCGGACCAGCCGGGCCGAATAACGCTCCTGCGCCTCGCCCAGCGGCACATCCGGCCCGTCCCAGCCGTCGCCCTGCACCCGCGTACGCCGGATCCAGGTCGCGATCCGGCCCTGGACCTCCAAATGACAGGGCGACAGCGGCCGCAGCCCGGCGCCGCGGAATGCGACGGCGACATGGCGATAGCTCGGATCGTCCGGGCTGCGCGTCGCCGGGCCGATGCGCCAATGCCGCAGCTGGTTGCGGGCCGAAGGCGCCAGGTCCACCTGCCGCGCCGCCCCGTCCAGCAGCACCACCACGCTGCCCACGGGCCAGACCGCCGGCATGAAGGCATCCGTCCCCGCCTGCCCGCGCAGCCGGGTCGAGATCTCCCACAGCCCGGTCGAGATCAGCCGCGCCTCGGCGAATTGCAGCAATTCCCAGCCCTCGGCCGAACCGTCGCCGATCGCCAGCAGGTTCGCGCCCGCCATCAGCGCCTCGGGCGTCGCGGATTCCAGGTTACCGCCCTTGACCCGGACCCGCAGCGGCGGGCCGCGATCCCAGACCCCGGGCCGCGCCGCCGAAAGCGGGCCTTCGGTCCGGCCCATGATTGCCGGCTCGGCCAGCGTCATGTTCAACCCATAGCCGCCCGCCCGCGCGGTCGAGGCCCAGACCGCCGCCGCCCCCGGCCAGGGCGTCGCCGTTACTGCCAGATGCGGCGCATGCGCCACTTCGTCGCCGCGCAAGAGCGGCAGGTCCAGGAAGACCGGCCAGACCGGGATCGGCGGCACGAATGGCCGCAGCGCCGCCTCGCCCTCGACCACGCGGGCCGGGCGATAGACCCCCGGCTCGACCCGCACCGCATCCACCGTGATCGCGCCGGCCCGCTCGATGCGGTCGATGCGCCAGCGTTTCGCTTCGACACCCGGCTCGGCCAGCCGCACCACATCCCCCGGTCCCAGGTGCCCCAGCGAGGGCGGCAGGGCAAAGCGCACCGCATCCCGCGCCACCGCCGCTTCCGACAGCCAGCGTTCCGCCAGCGCCCGCCCCTCGCCGCGGGTCAGCGCCATCGCCAGCTCGCTGTCCGAGACCGCCAGGAACTCCGCCCCCGGCATCATCGTCTCGGCCGTGCGCGCGGCATAGTCGCCACCCGCCTCGACATGGGTCAGCCGGATGCGCCCGACCATCTCGGCATCGGCTGCGCGCGAAACCTCGACCGCCTCGACCTCATCGGCCAGCGCCATGTCGTCGGGGCCCAGCTCCGCATCGACCCGCGCGCCGCGCATGACGAAGCGCAAGACGCCGTCGCGCTCGACCGCATCGAAACCATGCGCCAGCATCAGCGGTTGCAAGGCCGCGCGACCGCTCTCGGCCCCCGACAGCACATAGCCGCGCACCAGACCGCGCAGCCCCTCGGCATCAAAGGCGCGCACCCCCGCCTCGCGGCAGATCTCGGCCACCACATCGGCCAGCGGCACGGCGCCCGCCCGGCCGTTCAGCCAATGTCCGCGCTCCCATGCCGGGCCGTCCGACCACAGGTCGGTGCGCGCCGGGAATGCCGGATAGGGCCGCGCATCCCAGCACCAGACATGCGCGCGGCCCATATCGATCATCCGCCCCGCCCCGGTCCTGCCGAACGCGGCACGGGCCGGGTTGTTCGCCGGGTCCGACCAGAACTCGGTCATCGCCCGTACATAGGCAGCCTGGATCACGTCGTCCCGCCGCCCGTCCGAGAACCAGGGCAGCATGGATTCCGAGCTCATCGCGTCCAGGAACTTGTTCGGCTGGTTGGTGCCCTTGTCCAGCGCCGCACAGCCCATCTCGGTGAACCAGACAGGTTTCGAACGCGGCACCCAAGCTGTCGGCTGCCCCTGCCGCACCCCGCCGATGCGGTCGTGATGCCGGTTCTGCCACCAGCCCCGGATATCCTTGTAGCGCCAGATCCAATGCTCGTGATGCGCGCCGTCGCGGATTTCCGTGCGGCGCTGCCCCTGCCGGTCGGCCTCGCTGGCGTAATACCAGTGGTAGCCCTCGCCGCCCGCGACATTGGCCAGCAGATAGGCCGGATCGTCGATCCGCCCCCAAGGCGCGTCCAGATGCTCGTCGCCCTCGCGCCAGTCGGACAGCGGCATGTAGTTGTCGATGCCGATGAAGTCGATGTTCTCGTCCGCCCAAAGCGGGTCGAGATGGAAATGCACGTCGCCATTGCCGGGGTGATAACCGAAATACTCCGACCAGTCGGCAGCATAGCCGATCCTGACCCCCTCACCCAGAATGCCGCGCACATCCGCCGCCAGCCGCCGCAACTGCGCGACCGCCGGGAACGAATGGCCGGCCGCCATGATCGTCGTCAGCCCGACCATCTCCGAGCCGATCAGGAAGGCGTCGATCCCGCCCGCCGCCGCGCAAAGATGCGCATAATGCAGGATGAAGCGGCGATAGGACCACTCGTCCGGCCCGTCATAGCGGATCGTCAGTCCATCGCGCGAGAAATCTCCCGCCTCGGCCGCGCCGAAGAACCGCGCCACCTCCGCCTCGGCCGCAGCGGTGCCCGCAGGACTGCCCTCGCGCCCCGGGGCGATGCTGGTGGTGATGCGCCCGCGCCAGGGCATGACCGGCTGATGCGCCGCGCCGCTCCAGGGATCTGGCCTACCGTTGCCCGCGAGCTGCTCCATCAGGATGAAGGGATAGAACACCGCCTTGCGCCCGCTCTCGGCGATCGCCCGCAGCGCCTCGATCACCGAGCCGTCCGCCGGCGTGCCGCCATAGATCGGCCGCCCGTCCACCCGCGCCACTTCGGCCGCGCCGTCGCGCCCGATGCCGCCCGCGCGCCAAGCCATCCCCTGCCCGTCGCGCGACAGGTCCTCGACCTTGGGCCGCACCGTGCATTCGCCGACCCGCAGGTCGTCGCCGAACCAGGACACCACCAGCGAGACCGAGCCGACATGCGGCAATTCCCGCCCCAGGATCCGCATCGAGGCCTGGAAATCGGTCGGCGCCAGCGCCGTGTTGCGGTTGGCCACCTGCATCTCGCCCAGGCCCAGGTCATAGCTGACCGCCGTGGTCGCCAGCGAATATTCCCCGGTGCCGGGGATCATCGCCACCGCCTGCACCTCGCGCGACAGGCCCCGGCCGTTCCTGGCCGCCCGTGTCACCTCGAAGGACAGCTGCGGCACCCGGTTGCCCCATCTCTCCAGCGCCAGGTCCTCGAAGACGACATAGGCGATGCCGCGATAGGCCGGGGCCGCGTCGCCCTCCTGCGCGGCGATGGCCGGGTCGGGCAGCTGCGCCTCGTCGCCCGGATAGACGCGCATGTTCAGGTCGTCGGGCGCGATCTCCTCTCCATCCGCCCAGATCCGGCCCACGCCCAGGATCGGCCCTTCGCACAGCGCCAGCGCAAAGCTCAACCGATAGCCGATCTCGGTCACGCGCGGCCCCGACCCCTTGCCGCCGCCATGGCTGCGCCGCGTCTCGTCCAGCGGCCCGGCCCAGATCGCATGGCCCGGCACCCGCATCTGCCCCCAGAGCCGCGGGATCGCCGTGCCCTCGCCCGCAGTCTGGATGCGCATCCGGTCCACGCGCCCGGTCTCGACCGCCTTCGAGCCGCCGCCCAGCAGGCGCTGGTCGATGACCCGCCCCAACGTCGCGCCCACGGCCCGGCCGATGACGGCACCCGAAAGCCCCAGAACCGTGCCGCCAAAGCCCGCACCCAGCGATGCCCCGACCGCCGACAGCAGTATCGTCGCCATTGCGCCCTTCCCTTTCCCTCAAACCGGCGGAAACCGGAACCGCCCCGCGATCCGCGCCCGCCATGGCGCCGAAAGCGGGCTTTCCACCACGCCATGCCGGTCATAGGCATGCACGAAGCTGGCCCGCTCGCCGGTTTCCGCCACTATTCCCATATGCTTGGCGATTGCCCCGGCCCGCATGCGAAAGACCAGCACATCGCCCGGCCGCTCGTCCGGCGCGGGCAGCAGCAGCCGCCCCGCCCCGCCCAGCAGCAACTCGGCCCCGCCGACCTCGCCCCAATCCGGGGTATAGGCCGGCATGGCCTCGGGCTCGGCGCCGAAGAGCTCGCGCCAGATGCCGCGCACCAGCCCCAGGCAATCCGTCCCCGCCCCCCGGACCGAGCCCTGATGCACATAGGGCGTGCCGATCCAGGCCCGCGCCGCCCGAACGACGGCCGCGCTCATCGGTTCACCTTGGGCGCGATCAGCCAGTCCTCGGGCGGCAAATGCGGAAAGCCGCGAAAGTTCAGGTGGTTCAGGAACTTCATCCGGCAGGTCTCGGCCCGCTTGTCGCAGCCGGCCAGCAGCCGCACCCGGTCGCCCGGGGCCGGGCGAATACCCAGCGCCGTCCAAAGCTCGACCTCGCGCCGGCCGCCGGGCAGCGCGGCATCCGCCTTGACCAGCCCCGACAGCCCCTCGGCCGCGCCCGACAGCACCACCAGCTGGCCATGCTCGAACCAGCCCGCGTCATGCCCGGCCAGGCCCGACAGCTCCAGCCGATCCCCCTCGTCAAAGACAACCACCCCCTCGGCCGAATAGCCGGCGCGCGCCAGGTCGAACCGGCACTGTCCATCGCCCAGCGCCGCCGAGCAGCGCGGGTGATAGACCCGCCCCTGCGCCTTGTTCAGGGGCTCGGACAGCCCGCGCAGCTCGGCTCGGAAGGCCGCGCCGCTGCGCACCACCTCGCCCAGATGACCGCGAAACACCAGCCGCCGGTTCGCGGTATCAGCCCAGTCCACCTCCCACAGCCGCACATCGGCCGCGTCCCAGCGCCCGGCCATCAGGTCGCGCTCGGTGATCGCCGCATCCGACAGCGCGCCCACCGCCTCGCTGTTGTCCACCGACAGGCCCAGGCCCTGCACCACCGCCCGCGCGCTCAGCCCGCTGTCGGGGCGAAAGGCGATGCCCTCGAAGGACAGCGCCCGGTCGTGATCGGTAAAACCCAGCACCAGCCCGTCGCGCCGCCGGACCGCCCAGGCCCTCGCAATCGTCTCGGTCATAGCCGCACCTCCACCACCGGCACCTGCGGCAGGTCCCCGGCCTGGAACGAGGCGACCGAAACGGCGATGCGATCCGTGTCGAAGCGCACCGGCACGTCGAATTCGAACCCCGCCGTGACCACGGCCCCCGCCTCGGGCGGCGCGGCAAAGCTGACCATGCCCGTGACCGTATCGACCACGAAATCCACGCCCGCGCGCAACTCGACATTGCCGGCCCCGGCCAGCACCGTACCCTCGACCGGCTTCGTCACCGGCCGCCAATAACGCGCCGGCCCCGAGGCATAGGCCTTGCGCAGCGCAAATTCCCGCCGCACCCCGTTGCCCATGCCGATCTCCTGGTCCTGGAAACTCACCGCTGCGCTCGGGGCGCAGGACTTGCAATCCGCCCAGTCCTTCCAGCGAAACCCGTGCATCTGCCCGGCCCGCGCCTCGAAAAAGGCGATCAGCGCCGCCACGTCGTCCAGCGAGCGCAGCCCCAGCCCGGCATCATAGCGCCGCCGCGAATGCGCCCAAGGCGTGCGCCGTTCCTCATGCCCGTTGGTCAGCGCGACGATCTCGGTCCGCCGCTCCGGCCCGCCGACCGAGCCGAAGGACAGGTTCGCCGGAAACCTGATCTCGTGAAATGCCATGGATCACCCGTTCCTTTCCCCGCGCGCCAGCAGCCGCCCCATCTGCGCGGCGATCTGGCTCTGGCTGCGCTGGAACCCCCTCACGTCGGGGGTCGAGACGTTGAAGGTCACGTTCACCGGCCGCGCAGCCCCGCCCGAGGCCGCCACGCCCAGCCGGCCGTCGGCACCGCGGCGCAGCGGCATGATCGCCTCGGCCCCGGCCTCGCCCATCAGTCCCGTCGCGCCGCGCATCGGGAAATAGGTCGGCTGGCTGACCACGCCGCCCTTGGCAAAGGGCATCACCCGCCCCTGCGCGAAAGCCGCGCCATCCGCAAAGGGCAGCGCCGCCGAGACCATGCCGTTCACCCCCTGCGCGATGGCCCCGGCCAGCGCCTGCTCGACCGGCTTCATCGCCACGGCGAAGGCGCTGTCTGCCATGCTGCGGGCGATGCCCTTCAGCGCGTCCGACAGCTTCATGCCGTCGAAGACCAGCCCCGAGAACGCCCGCCGCAGCCCGCTGCCGATCCCCGATGTCAGCGTGCCGACCTCGCGATTGGTATAGATCATCGACGCCCGCAGCCGCGCCAGCTCGGCGTCGAACTCCGCCGCCAGCCGGGCGCTCTGCTCCAGCCCCTTGCCCAGCGCGGCCGGGCCGTCCTCCTCCAGCCGGTCGAATCCGTCCTTGTTCGCCATGACGGCGCCTCCTTTCCCTCATGCTAACCGGCGGGCCGGTCGGGATAGCGCGCGGCCAGCTCCGCCAGTCGCTCGCGGGTCATCGCCGCGCCCCGCGCCTCGACGCCCAGCATCAGCGCCAGCTCAGCCGGGGTCAGCGCCCAGAACTGCGCGGGCGTCAGCCCCAGCCCGCCCAGCCGCACCGGCCCCAGGCCGGCACGCATCAGCCCCGGCCAGTCCAGCCCGCCGCTCATGTGCCCTCGATGCGGAAAGCCCGCGCCAGCAGCGCCGCCGCCGCATGCGCCGCCGCCACCGGCCCGCCGCGCAGCTCGGCCGCGGCCAGCTCCTCCATGCCGCCCGGCCAGCCGCCCGCCCGCAAGCCCGCGACCAGCACCGCCATCACGTCGCGGCTGGAAAACCGCCCGCCCTCGAAGCGTTCGACCAGCGCGACCATGCTCTCGGCGCCCAGTTCCGACTCAAGCCCGGCCAGGGCGCCCAGCGTCAGCCTGGCCACATGCGCCCGGCCATCGAGAAAAATCTCGACCTCGCCCGCCAACGGATTGGTCATCTCAGAACGCGACGAAGCTGATCGCGCCCGCACTCGCCATGGAAATCTCATAGGTCGCCTCGCCATTGTAACTGCCCGCATATTCCAGCGACGTGATCTGGAACGGCCCTTCGACGGTGCCGAAATCCGGGATCACCACCTGGAAGCGCGGCACCTCGCCGTCGAAGAACACCTGCCGCGCGCGTTCGTCCGTCGTCCCGTCCCGAAACACCCCGGACCCCGAGATGCTGGCCGAGCGCACCCCGGCGCCCGCCAGCAGCTCGCGCCAGCGCCCCTCGCTCTCCAGGCTCGTCACGTCCACCGTCTCGGCATTGAAGCCCAGCCGGGTGGCCCGCAGCCCCGCCACGGTCTCGAAATGGCCGTCGCCGGTCATGTCCATCTTGATCAGCAGGTCGCGTCCGTTCTGCACTGCCATCTTCGTCTCTCCTCAACCCAGGTCGATGCGCGCGCGAAAGGTCAGGTCGACCCGCCGCCCCGCGCCGTTTTCCGCGCGCCGCGCCCGGGCGCGCAGGAACCACAGCCCCACCAGATGCCCGCGATCCAGCGCCATGTCGGCCGTCTCCAGCGCCTCGCTGACCGCGACCGCCACCGCCTTGACGGCGCCGAAGCCGTTCGCCGCCTCGGCCCCCGACAACACCGAGACGACGAAGTCATGCACCGCCCCCGCCGCCGTCATGTCGCCGGCGTCGCGCACCTCCTCGGGACCCAGCGCGACATAGGGGCCCGCCGGCGCCGCCACCGGCATCGCGTCATAGATCGCGTCGCCCACCAGCCCCTCCAGCGCCGCATCCTCGCGCAGCACCCGATAGACCGCCGCCTGAAGCGCGGCCGTTCCCCGATAGCTCATGCCGGCACCTCCTCCCTTGCCACGCAGACCAGCCAGCGCCCGCCGGGATCGCTCTCGGCCACCGCCTCGATGCGAAAGCGCCGGGCATGCGCGCCCTCGCCCAGCCGCAGACGCTGCTCGGGGCGCGGGCGGCACGGGTCGCCGACAGGCGCCGCCCTGACGGTGATCCGCCAGGTCACGACGCTCTGCGCCCCCACCTCGGCGATGCGCTCGCCGCCCGCGCCCGACCGCATCTCGGCCCAGATCCGCCCGACCTCCTGCCAGGACAGCTGAAAGCCCCCCATCCCGTCGGGCTCGCGGACCGGAGATTCCACGACCAGCGGCACCGTCAGCCGCGGCACGCTCATGCCCGGCCGCGCGAAGCACCGCGCCCTCCCAGCACCCGCACCGAGCGCCAGCGTTCGATCAGCGCGCTGACGCCGAAAGGCATCGCGCCCCGGGTGCCCTCGAAGCTGCGATCCTCGTGATAGCGCGCGGCCAGCAGCAGCACCGCCTGCGCCAGATCGGCCGGCACCCGCGACCATGCCGTGCCGAACCCGGCCTGAAAGGTGATGCCGACGAACCCGCCCGAGGGCACCGCCGGCAGCAGCGCCCCCATCGGTTTCAGCATCGGCCGCTGCATGTCCGGCACCAGCCGGTAGCGTGCCGGATCGACCAGCACCACCGCGCCCGCCGCATCGATGATCTCGACCCGCTCCACCGCCTCGACCGGCGCCAGCGGCAGCGGCTGGCCCGATGGGTCGCGCCAGTCCTCCAGCCGCAGCCGGAACTGCCGGGCCAGCAGAACCTTGCCGGTGCGCGCCTCGATGGTGGCGATGGCCGCGCGCAGGAACCCCGCCAGCGCCGCGGTCTCGGCCGCGTCCTCCGCCAGGCCGAACCCCGTTCCCAGCCGCAGATGGTCGCGCAACCCCGCGACGGGCAGCGCCTCGGTCGCGGGCGCCGTCACTTCCACAAGCATCATCTTCGTCTCTCCCACTCGCAGGGCTGCCGCATCCTCTGGACGAAAAGGGGGCCGCGCATGTCCGCCCTCGCGCGCGCGGACAGTGGCTTGCCGGTCAGGCGGACATGGCCCGCGCGGCCCCCGCTTCGGCCTTGGATCAGCCGAAGACCATCAGCTTGACGGCGCGGGCATCGGTGACGCCGCCGCCGACGCGCTTGGTGGCATAGAACAGCACATGCGGCTTGGCCGAGAAGGGATCGCGCAGCACCCGCAGGTCCGGCCGCTCGACGATGGTATAGGCCGAGCGGAAATCGCCGAAGGCGATGGAATGCGAGCCCTGCGCGATGTCGGGCATGTCCTCGCAGACCAGCACCGGATAGCCCAGAAGCTGCGCCGGCTGCCCCATGGCCAGGCTGTCTGCCCAGAGAAAGCGGCCATCCGCGTCGCGCATCTTGCGCACCGCCGCGGCGGTCTTGGAATTCATCACGAAGCTCGCATTGGCGCGGTATTGCGCGCCCAGCGCATAGACCAGGTCGATCAGCGCATTCGCGGGGTTGGTGGCGGCGAAATCGCCGTTCCCGCCCGAGGGGATGGTGCCGATCTGCACATTGGTCGCGGTGCCGTTCGGCGCCTTGGCATGGGTCAGGAAGCCCTTGGGCTTGTTCACGCCGTCGCCGTTGACAAAGGCCGTGGCCTCGGCGCGGGCGAATTTCTCGGCGATGCGCCCGGCCAGCCAGGTCTCGACGTCGAAGGCCGCATCGTCCAGCAGGCGCTGGCTGGCCTTGGGCATGGCGGAAAGCTCATGCACCGGGATCACCACCCGCTGCACGGTGGGGGTGCCGGTCTCGGCCTGGGCGGTGGCCTCGCTGGCCCAGCCATGGGCGATGTCGCCCATATCGACCAGCACCTCGTAGCTCGCGGATTCCACCGTCACGACATTGGCGACGCGGCGCAGCGAGGCGGTGACGTTCAGCGCCTCCTGCACCTGCATGGCCACCGTCGGCGCCACCAGGAAGCCGCCGTCCGAGCCGGTGGTCATCGCCTTGCCCTCCAGCGGCAGGCCGCGCAGCGCGCCGTCGTCGCCATGGCGGATATAGGCGTCGAAGGCCTTCTGATGCGGCGCGCCCTGGTCGGCCTCGACCGACAGAGGGGCGCGGGCGCGGGAAATCGTCTTGCGGTCCAGCATGGTCATGCGTTCTTCCTGTGCTTCCAATCGGTTCTGAATCTCGCTGCGGAATGCCTTCAATTCCTGGACAAAGCCCAGCATCTCGGCCCCCAGGTCGCCGGGCACATCCGCCCCGGCCGCGGCTTTCACCTCGGTCATGATCCCCTCCGTTTCGGTGAAACTCACTTGGCGCGCAGCGCCAGCGTCGCGGCCCGGAAGGCCGCCGCCATCTCGTGGCCGGCATCGGATTTCGTGCCGACCTTGGCCTCGGCCAGCATCGGGAAGGTGACCAAGGACACCTCCCACAGTTCGACCTCGGACAGCAGGCGCCGGCCCTTGCCGTCGCGCTCGGCGGCAATGGTGCGATAGCCGATCGACAGCCCGTCGATGGCGCCCGCCGCGACCAGCGCCGCCGCTTCGCGGGCCTGGGCGATCTCGGGCAACAGCCGCCCCTTGACCCACAGCCCCTTCTCGTCCTCGCGGATCTCCTCCCAGACGCCGATGGGCCGGGCGGGATCGTGCTGCCACAGCATCCGCGCCCGATCGCCCCGCGCCGCCAGCCGCTTCAGGCTCGCGGCATAGGCGCCCCGGACCACGACGTCGCCGCCCTGGTCGGCCAGGCCGAACAGGCTGGCATAGCCCTCGATGCGCGTGCCCTCGGCCAGCAGCGACCCGCCGGCGGCATATTTCAGCTCCAGCCCGTAATCTTTCGAACTCACCTCACCCTCCTTTCGGGGCATATTCCAGGATCGACTGCACCGCCTGGGTCAGGATCACCGCCACGACGCCATAGACGGTCATCCACAGCCGCCGCTCCAGCCCCTCGATCAGCGCCTCGATCCGCTCCAGCCGGCGCTCGACCTGGCCGAATTGCAGCGCCATGATGCGCTCCTGCGTCTCAAGGCGCTGGTCGTGCCAGTCGAAGGGCTCCTTGACGAAACGCGAGCCCTCCATCTCATCCCTCCGCCAGCGGCGGCAGCCCCAGCACCGCGCGCTTCTCGGCCTCGGTCAGGAAAACCGCCTCGCCCACGCGCTTCCATTGCTGGTCGCGCTCCTCGGCCAGCGCCGGCACCTGGTCGGGGTCGGCGCGCAGGTCGATCTCGGCCCCCAGATGCTCGCTCAGCCACCAGGCCACGGCACTGGCCACGCGCGAGACCAGCGGCAGCACCGTCAGCCGGTAGAAGGCCCGGTGCGCCTCGGCGTAATTGGCATAGGTCGCCTCGCCGGGAATCCCGATCAGCATCGGCGGCACGCCGAAGGCCTGGGCGATCTCGCGCGCCGCCGCCAGCTTGGTCTGGTGAAACTCCATGTCGGAGGGCGAGAACCCCATCGGCTTCCAGTCGAGCCCGCCCTCCAGCAGCATCGGCCGCCCGGCATTGCGCGCGCCCTGATGATGCATCTCCATCTCGGTCACCAGCCGGTCATACTGGTCCGGCGACAGGCTGCCCTGCCCGTCCGCCCCCTTGTAGACGATGGCGCCCGAGGGCCGCGCCGCGTTGTCCAGCAGCGCCTTGGACCAGCCCGAGGCGCTGTTGTGCACATCCACCGCCACCGCCGCCGCCTGCATCGGCGACAGCCCGTAATGGTCGTCCAGCGGATGAAAGCTGCGGATATGGCAGATCGGATCGGGACTGCCGGCCATGTCGAAGCGCATCTTGCGCCCGCCCACGCCATATTCATAGGCGACCGGCCAGCCGTCCGGCCCCGGCACCACCGCCATCCGGTCCGAGCGCAGGACGTGCAGCTCGGCCGGCAGACCCCTGGCACCCTCGCCCACCGCCTCCAGATAGGCGTCGCCGCTCAGCAGGATCTGCCCGAACAGCGCCTCGAACAGCTCGGCCCGGCCCTGGCCCGGATTGGGCCGGCGCAAGAGGTCCAGCACCGGATGCACCTCATAGCGCCGCTCGCGGTCCCGGCAGATCAGCGGCACGGCCGCCGCCGCCTCGGCAATCAGCCGTACGGCGCGAAACCCCACCGGATTGCCGACGAAACCCGAGCGCGTCAGGCTGACCAAATCGCGCGGCGACCAGACCACGCGCCCCGATCCCGCCGCCAGCGCCACCAGCTTGCCGGCGGCGCTGGCCTTCGTCTCGCCCGGGGCGGCGGACGCGCCCGCCGGCACCCGCTTCCGCCCGAACCAGGAAAATGCCATGGTTTCCTCCTGAAATCCCAAGAAAAAAGGGCCGCCGACGGCGACCCTTCGCTAAGCCCAAGGCCCATTCTTCCGTGTCCAAATATCCCGGGGGGAGCGCCTGCCGCCCCCCGTCGAGGGGGGCGGCAGGCGCGGGGGGCGGAGCCCCCCTAAAGCCCCCGCACCGCCGGACGCAGATGATGCGCCCCCGGCGCGATCATCAGCTCGTGGATCGCCCAGACCAGCGCATCCAGCCGGTCGGGCGAGCCGCGCCCGTCATAGCCCGCCACCGTCATGCGGCACATCTGCTCCTCCAGCGGCCCCAGCCCGCGCAGGTGATGCACCCGCCCCTGCTCGTAAAGCGCCGCCACCGGCTCGGCCCGCAGCCCCTTGCCGCGCCCGGCCCGCAGGGCGCGGAACGGCACCAGCGGGTCGACCTGCCGGATCACGCTCTCGACCAGGTCGCCGCCCTGGTTGACCTCGGCCACCAGCCGCTCGGCGCCATGGCGCTGCATCGCCGCAATGGCGGCCCGCGCCCAATCCAGCGGCCCGCCCCGGACCGAGGCATCCTCCAGAACATAGGCCCGCCAATCCGTCACCGGCCCCTCGCTGACCACGCCCGCCACCACGATGCCGCATTCGTCCGCAGCCGCGCCCGCCGTCACCGCCGGATCGACGGCGACGACGATGCGCGACAGCCGGGGCACCGCCTC
This sequence comes from Paracoccus sp. MKU1, assembly GCF_001447385.1. Taxonomy (GTDB): domain Bacteria; phylum Pseudomonadota; class Alphaproteobacteria; order Rhodobacterales; family Rhodobacteraceae; genus Paracoccus. Next base: position 14,504 of record NZ_LLWQ01000142.1, read on the forward strand.
GACGCGGCACCGCTCCAGAGCCGCCGCATTCCACAGCGCCCCCTCGACATCCTCCAGAAGCAGCCCCTCCAGCTCCTGCCGGCCCAGCCGCGTGCCGCCATAGCGCGCCTGCACCTCGGCCAGGAAGCTCTCGGCCAGATAGGCGCGGTTGGCATCGGTCGGCGCATGGGTGGTCACGGTCGAGGACTGGCGCAACAGCCGCTTCAGCACCGCCACGTTCTTCGGCGTGGTGGTGACCACCTGCTGCGGATGCGCGCCCAGCCGCAGCGCGAATTGCAGCATGTCCCAGCATTCCTCGGCCTTCTTCCACTTGGCCAGCTCATCGACCCAGGCGGCGTCGAATTGCGGCCCGCGCAGCGCCTCGGGCTCATGGGCCGAGAACAGCTGCGCCGTGGCCCCGTTCGGCCAGACCAGCCGCCGCCGCCCCGCCTCCCAGACCGGGCGCCGGTCGGGCGGCGACGAGGCCAGGATGCCCGATTCCCCGAACACCATCACGTCGCGCGCCTGGTCCAGCGTCTCGCTGACCAGCGCCACCCGATGCGCCCGGCCCGGCGCCTCGGGCGTCGCGCCCTCGACCTGGGCGCGGACCCATTCGGCGCCGGCGCGGGTCTTGCCCGCGCCGCGCCCGCCCATGATGATCCAGGTCTTCCAGTCGCCCTCGGGCGGCAGCTGATGCGGCAGCGCCCAGAACTCGAACAGCCAGGGCAGCGCCGCCAGCGCGTTGTCGCTGAGCCCGCCCAGGAAATCGTCAACCTCCTCCTGCGCGGCGCAGGCAAGCCAGGCGGCGCCCGATCTCGTCTCGCGCCGCGACAAGGTCGAGTGCGCCTGCACCGACCTGTCCGGCAGCATCCTTGCGAAGCTTGTCAACCTTGCTCCTTTCCTCCAGCACCATCTGGGTCGCGGCCCGCAGGTCGCGCACCAGCCGGGCGGATTCCTTCAATTCACCCGTCTCGCCCGCCTCGATCTTCTCCCGCAGCCGGTTCAGCTCCGCCGCATAAGAGCGGAACAGCCCGTCCGCGATCTCCAGCACGTCGATGTCCGGCGCCGCCGCGGCGCCGGACATGAAAGGCCCTTCCGGCGCCAGCGGCCCCGGATCGAAACTCTTGGTCATTCTTGATCGCCCTGCCCTCGTGTGCCTGTCCGCACGAGCGAGACATGAAAAAAGCGGCCTCGGGTCGCCCGACCCGGCCGCTTGCCCATTTCTCCCAGCATGGGTAATTTCTACTTCAGGGCGTTCGCAGAGTCAACGCAAAACCCCAGGTTGACCAGCGCCGCGCCAATTCCATCTGCAATAACAACTCCTTGGCCCACGCAACACCGCAGCGCACGCCCAAGGCAACACCCGCCACCAGCAGGTCCGGGGCGCAAGCATGCGCCTTTCTCCGTTGCCCAAATACCCAAAAAATCGACCACCCCGCCGGCCCGCCAGACCGGGGCCGGCGGCCGATTCAATCGCCCTGCACCGGCGACAGCGGCTGGCCGCGCTGGCGCTCGATCTCGCGCCAGCGGGCGACGTTGCGGTTGTGCTCCTCCAGCGTGCGGGCGAAGGCGTGGCCGCCCGAGCCGTCGGCGACGAAGAACACGTAATCGGTCTCCTCCGGGTCCAGCGCCGCGGCGATGGCGGCCCGGCCGGGATTGGCGATCGGCGTCGGCGGCAGCCCGTCGATCTGATAGGTGTTGTAGGGCGTGCGCCGCCGCAACTCCGAAGCGCGGATGCCGCGATCCAGCACTCCCTTGCCCTCGGTGATGCCATAGATCACCGTCGGGTCGGTCTCCAGCCGCATGCCCAGCCGCATCCGGTTGACGAAGACGCTGGCCACCATGCGGCGCTCGTCGGGAATGCCGGTCTCCTTCTCGACGATCGAGGCCATGATCAGCGCCTCCTCCGGCGTCGCATAGGGCAGGTCGGGCTCGCGCGCCTCCCAGGCCGCGGCCAGGATCGCCGCCTGCCGCCGCTCCATCTCGGCCAGCAGCGCGGCGCGGTCGGCACCCTTCTCGACATCATAGGTGTCGGGCGCGAGACTCCCCTCCTCCGGCACTTTCGCGACCTCGCCGCCCAGGAAGCCGGCCTGTTTCAGCCCCTCGGCCACCTGCCAGCTCGTCACCCCCTCGGCGACCGAGATGCGCAGCCGCGCATCCGGCTTCGCTTCGGCGGCGGCGATGACCTCGGGCGCCGGCTCGCTGGCGGGGTTGTATTTCGCCTGCTCGGCAAACACCCCGGTCTCGGCATCCATGTCGCGCAGGATCACCGTGTTCTCGCGCACGCCGATGCGGAACAGGACTTCGGTGCCGCAGGTGCTGGGACCGCCGGCGGTGATGACCCGGACGATCTCCTCCATGCTGGATTGCGGCGGCATCAGGTAGGAGCCATATTTCAGATCGCGCGATTTCCCGGCATAATCGGCGCCCGCCCGGAAGATATAGGCATTGGACACCACGCCCTGCTCGGCCAGCTGCTGGCTGACCGCGTTCAGGCTGGCGCCCGGGGCGACGCGCACGCAGGCGGCCACGGCGCTGGGGCCGGGCCGGGTGTATTCGTGCTTGCCCCAGGCCACCGCCGCCGCGACCGCGATCAGGATCACGATCAGCAGCGTCAGGAAATTCGACGCGATGTGGCGCCAGATCATTCCTTGACCCGTCCCATCACCAGGCTGGCATTGGTGCCGCCGAAACCGAAGCTGTTCGACAGCACGTGATCCACCTTGCGCCGCACCGCGGCATTGGCGGCCAGGTCGATGGGGGTCTCGCGCGCCTGGTGGTCCAGGTTGATGGTCGGCGGGCAGATCTGGTCGCGGATGGCGAGGATGCAGAAGATCGCCTCGACCGCGCCCGCCGCGCCCAGCAGGTGCCCGATGCTCGACTTGGTCGAGGACATCACCACATTGCCCGCCGCATCGCCCATCAGCCGCTCGACCGCGCCCAGCTCGATCACGTCGGCCATGGTCGAGGTGCCATGCGCGTTGATATAATCCAGCTCGCCCGGCGCCAGGTTCGCACGCTTGAGCGCATTGGTCATGCTGCGGAAACCGCCGTCGCCATCCTCGCTGGGCGCGGTGATGTGATAGGCGTCGCCCGACATGCCGTAACCCAGGATCTCGGCATAGATCTTCGCGCCGCGCGCCTTGGCGTGCTCGTATTCCTCCAGCACCACGACGCCGGCGCCCTCGCCCATGACGAAGCCGTCGCGATCCTCGTCCCAGGGACGGCTGGCGGCCTTGGGATCGTCCTCGCGCTTGGTTGACAGCGCCTTGCAGGCGTTGAAGCCGGCGATGCCGATCTCGCAGATCGGGCTTTCGGTGCCGCCCGCGACCATCACATCCGCGTCGCCCAGCGCGATCAGCCGCGCCGCGTCGCCGATGGCATGCGCCCCGGTCGAGCAGGCGGTGACCACCGCGTGGTTCGGCCCCTTGAAGCCGAAGCGGATCGAGACCTGGCCCGAGACCAGATTGATCAGCGCCCCCGGAATGAAGAACGGGCTGACCCGCTTCGGCCCGCGCTCCTTGATCAGCACCGCCGTCTCGGCGATCGAGCGCAGCCCGCCGATGCCCGAACCGATCATGACCCCGGTGCGCTCGCGCTCGTCCTCGTTCGCCGGCTCCCAGCCGGAATCCCTCACCGCCTGCTCGGCGGCGGCCATGCCGTAAAGGATGAAGTCATCGACCTTGCGCCGGTCCTTGGGCTCCATCCAGTCGTCGGGGTTGAACGTCCCGTCCTTGCCGTCGCCCAAGGGGATCTCGCAGGCATATTTCGTCGCCACGTCCTTGGTGTCGAACCGGGTGATCGGTCCGGCGCCGGATTCCCCGGCCAGAAGCTTCGACCAGGTCTCCTCGACCCCCGAGGCCAGCGGCGTGACCATCCCCAGTCCGGTGACGACAACTCTGCGCATGCACGGGCTCCCTTCGCAACGCTCAATCGGGCAGGTTCTACACGCCGCCCGCCCGCCGCGCAACGCAAAGCGCCGCCCGGCCGGCGGGCCGCCGCCCCCGGCTCCGGTCAGTCGCGATGGAACTCCGGCGTGCGCTTTTCCAGAAAGGCCCGCATGCCCTCGCGCTGGCCCTCGGAGCCGAACAGCCGGTGGAACAGCCGCCGCTCCCAGGCGACGCCCTCGGCCAGCGACAGCTCCTCGGCCCGCATCACCGCCTCGCGCGCCAGCCGCGTCGCCGGCCGCGAATAGCCGGCGATCTGCTTGGCCGCCGCCATCGCCTCGGCCACGACCTGATCGTCGGGCACCACCCGCGCCACCAGCCCGGCGCGCAGCGCCTCGGCCGCGTCCATCATCCGCCCGGTCAGGTGCAGGTCCATCGACAGCGCCCGGCCGATCAGTTTCGTCATGCGCTGCGTGCCGCCCATGCCGGCGATCACGCCCAGCTTGACCTCGGGCTGGCCGAATTTCGCGCCCTCGCCGGCAATGGCGAAATCGCACATCATCACCAGCTCGCAGCCGCCGCCCAGCGCATAGCCGTTCACCGCCGCGATCTTCGGCGTGCGCGTCGCCGCGAAGCGGTCCCAGATGGCAAAGAAATCCGCCTCGACCATCTCCTCGGCGCTCTTCTCGGCCATTTCCGAAATATCCGCCCCCGCCGCAAAGGCGCGGTCCGAGCCGGTGACGACGATGGCCCCCACGCCCTTGTCGGCATCCAGCGCCTCGGCCGCCGCCGTCAACTCCTCGGCCAGGGCCGAGTTCAGCGCGTTCAGCGCCTCGGGCCGGTTCAGCCGGATCAGCGCCACGCGGCCCTCCCGCGTGATCTCGATCAGTTCAGCCATGCTCCCCCCTCACAGGTTGCGGGCGATGACGAGGCGCTGCACCTCGCTCGTGCCCTCATAGATCTGACAGACGCGCACGTCGCGATAGATGCGCTCGACCGGGTAATCGGCCAGGTAGCCATAGCCGCCATGCAGCTGGATCGCCGCCGAACAGACTTTTTCCGCCATTTCCGAGGCGAAAAGCTTGGCCATGCTGGCCTCGGTCAGGCAGGGCTTGCCGGCCTCGCGCAGCTGCGCCGCGCGCAGCACCATCAGCCACGCCGCGTCGATCTGCGTCGCCATGTCGGCGAGCTTGAAGGCCACCGCCTGATGCTCAATGATCGGCCGGCCGAAGGTGATCCGCTCGCGCGCATAGGCCAGCGCCGCCTCATAGGCGCCGCGCGCCATGCCGACCGCCTGGGCGGCGATGCCGATGCGCCCGCCCTCCAGGTTCGACAGCGCGATCTTGTAGCCCTCGCCCTCCTCGCCCAGCCGGTTCTCGACCGGAACGCGCATCCCGGTGAAGGCCAGCGCACAGGTGTCCGACGAATGCTGCCCCAGCTTGTGCTCGACCGAGACGACCTCGTAGCCCGGCGTATCCGTCGGCACGATGAAGGCGGAAATCCCCTTCTTGCCCGCCGCCGCATCCGTCACCGCAAAGACGATCACCACCTTGCCGTTCTTGCCCGAGGTGATGAACTGCTTGGCCCCGTCGATGACGTAATGGTCGCCCTCGCGCCGCGCCTTGGTGCGCAGGTTCGCGGCGTCCGAGCCGGCATGCGGCTCGGTCAGCGCGAAACCCCCGATCCATTCGCCGCTGGCCATCCTGGGCAGGAAGCGCGCCTTCTGCTCGTCGGTGCCAAAGCGCAGGATCGGCACGCAGCCGACCGAGCTGTGCACCGACATGATGGTCGAGCACGCCCCGTCCGCCGCCGCGATCTCCTCCAGCGCCAGCGCATAGGCGACCGCGCCGGTTTCCGAGCCGCCATGCTCCTCGGGCACCAGCATGCCCAGGAAGCCCAGCTCCCCCATCTCGGTCAGTTCGGCGCGCGGAAAGGCGTGCTCGCGGTCGCGCTGCGCCGCCCCCGGCGCCAGCCGTTCGCGCGCAAAGTCGCGGGCGGCGTCGCGGATCTGTTCCTGTTCCTCGGTCAGCATCATTGCATCCTCTCGATGGCCACCGCCGTCGCCTCGCCACCGCCGATGCAGAGCGACGCGATGCCGCGCTGGCCGCCATGCGTCTCCAGCGCCGCCAGCAGCGTCACCAGCACCCGCGCGCCGGATGCGCCGATGGGATGGCCCAGCGCGCAGGCGCCGCCATGCACGTTGACCACCTCATGCGACAGGCCAAGGTCGCGCATCGCCGCCATGGCGACCACGGCGAAAGCCTCGTTCACCTCGAAGAGGTCGTAATCCGAAAGCGCCGTCACCGTCCGCTCCAGCAAGCGCCGGACCGAGCCGATGGGCGCGGTCGGAAACAGGCTGGGCTTGTCGGCGAAGGTCGCGTGCCCAAGGATCCGCGCCCGCGGAGTCAGCCCGCGCCGCTCGGCCTCGGATGCCCGCATCAAGACCAGCGCCGCCGCCCCGTCCGAGATCGAGGAGGAATTCGCCGCCGTCACCGTGCCCCCCGGCCGGAAGGCGGGCTTCAGCGTCGGGATCTTGTCCAGCCGCGCCTTGCCCGGCTGCTCGTCGGTATCCACCACCACCTCGCCACCGCGGCCCCTGACCGTCACCGGCGCGATCTCGCCCGCGAAATGCCCGGCGGCAATCGCCTTCTGCGCGCGGGTCAGCGAGGAAATCGCGAATTCGTCCTGCGCCTCGCGGGTGAACTGATAGGCTTCCGCGCAATCCTCGGCGAATGTCCCCATCAGCCGGCCCTTGTCATAGGCATCCTCCAGCCCATCCAGGAACATGTGGTCCATCACCTGCCCATGGCCCATGCGATAGCCGCCGCGCGCTTTGGGCAGCAGATAGGGCGCGTTCGACATGCTCTCCATGCCGCCCGCCACCACCACATCGGCGGAACCGGCCAGGATCAGGTCATGGCCCAGCATCGCTGCCTTCATGCCCGATCCGCACATCTTGTTGACGGTCGTGGCCCCCGCGCCCAGAGGCAGGCCCGCGCCCAGCGCCGCCTGCCGCGCCGGGGCCTGGCCCTGGCCGGCGGGCAGCACGCAGCCCATGATGATCTCGTCCACCGCCTGCGGGTCCAGGCCCCCCAGCGCCGCCTTGATCGCGGTCGCGCCCAGCGCCGCGGCCTCGACCCCGGCGAAATCGCCCTGGAAGCCGCCCATCGGCGTGCGGGCCGCGCCCACGATGACAATCGGATCGGTGCTCATGATGGATCTCCCCTATTTCGGTGCCATGCGCAGCGCGCCGTCCAGCCGGATGACCTCGCCGTTCAGCATCTGGTTTTCGACGATATGGCGCACCAGCGCCGCATATTCCGCCGGATTGCCCAGCCGCGGCGGAAACGGCACGTTGGCGCCCAGGCTGTCCTGCACCTCCTGCGGCAGCCCGGCCATCATCGGCGTGGCAAAGATGCCCGGCGCGATGGTCATCACCCGGACGCCGTGCCGCGCCAGTTCCCGCGCCGCCGGCAGGGTCAGCGCCGCGACGCCGCCCTTGGAGGCCGCATAGGCCGCCTGCCCGATCTGCCCGTCATAGGCCGCGATCGAGGCGGTGTTGACGATCACCCCGCGCTCGCCGCCCTCGCCGGGCGCATTCTTCGCCATGGCATCGGCGGCCAGCCGCAGCATGTTGAAGGTGCCGATCAGGTTGATCTGGATGGCGCGGGCGAAACTCTCCAGCCCGTGCGGACCCTCGCGCCCGACGATCTTCTCGCCCGGCGCCACGCCGGCGCAGTTCACCGCGACGTCGATCCGGCCGAAGGCCTCCAGCGCCGCGGCCACCGCCGCCTCGCCCTCCGGGCCGCTGGTCACGTCGGTCCTGACGAAACGCACCGCCTCGCCCAGTTCCGCTGCCATGGCCGCGCCAGCCTCGGCGTTGACGTCCAGCAACACCGCCCGCGCGCCGGCGCCGGCGGCCATGCGCGCCACCGCCGCGCCCAGGCCCGAGCCGGCGCCTGTGATCACAAAAACCCTGTTCTCGATCTGCATGATGTCCTTACTCCCGGGCCAGTTTCTCGACTTCCGCCTTGCGCAGGATGAAGCGCTGGATCTTGCCGCTCGGCGTCTTGGGCAGGTCGGCGACGAAATCGATCATCCGGGGATAGGCATGGGCCGACAAGCGTTTCTTGACATGCTGCGCCAGTTCCTCGCGCAGCGCCTCGCTGCCCTCGGCCCCCTTGGCCAGCACGACGAAGGCTTTCACGATCTCGGTCCGCTCGGGGTCCGGCACGCCGACCACCGCCGCCTCGACCACCGCGGGATGCTCGATCAGCGCGCTTTCCACGTCGAAGGGCCCGATGCGATAGCCCGAGGAGGTGATGACGTCGTCCGACCGCCCGATGAAGCTGATCGACCCGTCCGGCTCGAACTCCACCGAATCGCCGGTGCGGTAATAGCCCCCCGCCAGGGCCGGCGTCGCCTGGTTCAGATAGCCCGAGAACCACATCAACGGCGAGCGCTTCATGTCGATGGCCAGCACGCCCGGCTGGTTCGGCCCCAATTCGTTGCCCTCATCGTCCAGCACCACGACGCGATAGCCCGGCATCGCCAGCCCGGCCGAGCCCGGACGCACCGGATGCTCCAGCCCGTGATGGTTGTTCACGCACATGCCCATCTCGGTCTGGCCGTAATGGTCATGGATCGGCACCGCCAGATGCTCGCCGAACCAGCGGATGATCTCGGGGTTCAGCGGCTCGCCGGCGGAACTGACCACCCGCAGCTGCCCCTTGACCGCCGCGGCCGCCTCCGGCCCCGCCGCGATCAGCAGCCGGTAGGCGGTGGGCGAGCCGGCAAGGCTCGTCACCCCCATGCGCTCGATGATGCGATAGGTGGTCTCGGCGGTAAAACCGCCCTCGTAGAAGATCGTCGGCTGGCCCAGCAGCAAGGGGCCGGTCAGCGCATAGTAAAGCCCGTAGGCCCAGCCCGGATCGGCGATGTTCCAGAACACGTCCGTCTCGCGCAGGTCCACCGCGTCGCGCATATAGGCGCCGAAGGCCAGCAGCGCCCGCAGCGGCACCGGCACCCCCTTGGGCAGGCCGGTGGTGCCCGAGGTGGACATCATCATGAACAGATCCTCGCCGCGCCGCATCACCGGCTCGAACTGGTCCGAGGCCATGGCCAGCGCCGCGCGGAAATCGACATCGCCCGGCGCCAGCGGCGCCTCGCCGCGCAGCACGGCGACCAGCGGGCAGTCCTCGACCTCGTCCAGCTTGGGCCGCTGCGCGGCATTCGTCACCACCAGCTTGGCGCCGCTGGTCTTCAGCCGGTGCTCGATGGCCTTGGGGCCAAAGGCGGTGAACAGCGGCTGATAGACCGCGCCCAGCCGCCAGGCGCCCAGCACCACGGCGACCAGCTCGACCGTGCGCGGCAACAGCCCCGCCACCACGTCGCCCGGCCGGATGCCCTTGTCGCGCATCAGGTTCGCCGCCCGCGCCGACAGCGCGCGCAGATCCTCGAATGTGTATTCCGTCAGCGCCTCGTCCGCCGACAGGCAGCGCAGCGCCACCCGGTCCGCGCCGCAATGGCGGTCGCAGCATTCGACGCAGGCGTTCAGCCCGGTCTCCAGGTCGCCGCGCAGCCCGGCGATGGCGTCCTCGATGCGGAAGCGCGCCACGGCCTCGTCATAGCGCGTCCGGGACAGGATGGTCGCAGACATGTCTCTCCTCCTCAACTCTCCCGCATCCTGCGGGCTCCGCGAGTTCGGCGGCAGCTTAGCGCCGGCGACATTGCAAACAATGCCATTCGCGGCCAGAATATCTGATCGTTTTTGCAATACGGCCGCCATGGAACGCCGCACCATCTCTCCCGGCTTCGTCGAGGACGCGCTGGACTGCCTTCACCGCCGCGGCATCGACCCGGCGCCGCTCTTGGCCCAGGCCGGCATCGCGGCCTTGGGCGAGCCGGTCTCGAACCTGCAATACGGCAAGCTCTGGCTCGCCATCGCCGACCTGATCCGCGACGAGTTCTTCGACGAGGCCGCCCGCCCCATGCGCCCCGGCAGCTTCCAGCTGCTCTGCCATGCGGTCCTGCATGCCGGCACGCTGGAACGCGCCCTGCGCCGGGCGCTGCTGTTTCTCTCCGTGACCCTCGACGACCCGACCGGCACGCTGCGCCTGCGCGACGGCCAGGCCGAGATCGTGCTGCGGGACGCCGGCCCGCCGCGCCGCGCCTTCGCCTATCGCACCTACTGGCTGGTCCTGCTGGGCGTCATGTGCTGGCTGATCGGCCGCCGCATCCCGCTGATGCAGGTCGATTTCGCCTGCCCGGCGCCGGAAAACCGCCGCGACTACCACCAGTTCTTCGGCGCCCCGGTGCATTTCGACCAGCCGGCCAGCCGGCTGAGCTTTGCCGCCAGCTACCTGTCCCTGCCGACCATCCGCAGCGAAAAGGCGCTTCAGGGCTTCCTGCGCGGCGCCCCCGCCAACATCCTGCTGCGCTATCGCCACGACCAGGGGCTGTCGGCGCGCATCCGCGCCCGGCTGCGCGCCGCCCCGCCCGAGGACTGGCCGGATTTCGACCGCCTCGCCGCCGAGCTGCGCCTGGCCCCCGCCACCCTGCGCCGCCGCCTGCGGGCCGAGGGCCAGGGCTTCGCCGCCATCCGGGCCGAGATCCGGCTGATGCGCGCCCGCCAGCTTCTGCGCGACACCGAGCTCAGCGTGGCCGAGATCGCCGCCCGGCTCGGCTATGGCGAACCCAGCGCCTTCCACCGCGCCTTCCTGAAACTGGCCGGCACCACGCCCGCCGGCTTTCGCCGCGACGCGCTCAGCCCGCCAGCATCCACAGCCGGAACCGCCGCCCGCCGGTGATCTCGCGCGCCAGCCCCAGCGCCTTCATCCGCGCCAGCATCCGCTCGGCGGTGTCGCGGCTGATGCCGGCGCTGTCCTCCAGCATCGCCGCGTTCAACAGCGGATGCGCGGCCAGCGCCCGGATCACCCGGCCCGGATTGTCGCCCTTGACCCCCGCCATGGCCGCCAGCGCCCGGGCCTGCCAGTCGGCGACCCGCGCCAATTCGTGCCGCGCGTCCATGATCGCCGCCGTGACCGCGGCAAGATGCCGCGCCATGCGCTCGGCCGGGGGGCCGGCATCGACCCAGACCGCGCGGCCGTGCCGGCCCAGGGGCACGAAGCGCAACGCCTCGCAGCCCTCGGCCATGTCGCGCGCCGTCCAGGTGGCCGGCTCTGCCAGCACCTCGGGCGCCGACAGCCCGCAAAGCCGCCACAACACCCGCAGCGCCGCCGCCCGCACCAGCGGCGCCAGCCCGGCGACCTGCCCGGCCAGGTCCCGGAACTCGTCCACCGCCGCGTCGAAATCCCGCCCGGTCGGCCGCGTCGCCAGCAGCTCGTCCAGCCCCGAGACCGCGGCCCGGTGCAGCCCCAGAAAGCCGCGCAGGTCGCGCGGATCGCCCTGCCCCTCCAGCCGCCGGATGCCCCAGCGCGCCAGCCGCATCGCCTCCAGGTCGGCGCCGGCCCGCGCTTCCATCAGGTCGCGGCCGATCTCCTCGCGCCGCAGAGGCGTGCCCTGCGCCCACAGCATCGCCTCGACCTCGATCAGCGCCAGCCGCCGGTTGGCGCCGGCCTGGGCCTCGGGCTCCAGCGCCGCGACCGCGCCGTCCAGCCGCCCCAGCGCAAAGGCCGCGCGGGCCAGTTCCGGCGCCAGCCCGGCCTGGGCGGAAAACCAGTCCGAGGCATCAAAAAACTGGTGCGCAGCCGATTTTCCGTGATAGTCTGTGTCCGAAGCGGATGGCATGTTTCCCGACCTGCAAGCAAGCTTATCCGCAGAATAACCCCATTTTGCGGATCACTGGAAGAGGGGCTTTTCCGCCCCCATCCGCAGCGCCGTTTCCCGACCCGAAAGCCCGCCCCGCAGTCCCCGAACGGGGCCGGACCTTCCCCGCGGGGAAGGTCAATCGAGGCTCTCCAGCATCGCCCGCACCGCCGCCTCCAGCTTGCGCCGGTCCACCGCCGAGAAGTCGCGCGGCAGGCGGATTTCCAGCCGCCCGTTCGAGGCCGTGCACTTGGCGCTGCCCTGCGGCCGCTGGATCTGGAAGCTGATGCGCGCCTTGCCGGCGGGCACGGCCGGCGTCGCGCTGCGCGGCGCGGCGGCGGCGGATTCCGTGTCGCCCCCCTGCCCCGCATAGCGGCGCAGCACGTCCAGCTCGTCCTTGACCGAGCGCGAGTCCCAGTCCTTCAGCTCGGCCCGGATCGCCGCCGCCGCGCCCGGCACCTCGTCCAGCCGTTGCGCCAGCGCCAGCCCCAGCGCACGCGGGATCTCGGGCGCGTAAAGCAGCACCTCGCCCAGGGCCTCGATCAGCCGGATGAAGCTGCGGATATAGCTGCGCTTCTGGTAGCCGGCCGATTTGAACAGGATCGCCACCGCCTTCTCGGGGTCGTTCTCCTCGGTCGCCGGGTCCATGGCGTAATGCAGCGCCAGCTGCGCCATCTCGGCAAAGGAGATGTCCTTGCGCACCATGTTCTCATCGACCATGCGCCGGTAAAGCCGCTCCAGCTCGTCGCCGCGCGCCGCGATGCCGGCCGGGATGCGGCCCCATTTCTCGGCATCGCCCGTCTCCTCCAGCAGCTGGCGATAGGCCGAAAGCCGGCGCCAGCCCTGGATCAGCTCATAGCGGCCGTCCTCGGCCGGCTCGACCCGGATCGGGTTCGACAGGCCGATGTCGCGGATCGACTCGACCAGTTCGGTCAGTTCGTAATCCGGCCCCGGCGCGCGGTCGCGGATCAGCTTCTGCGCGTCGATGGCGTCCAGCGGGATCATGTCGGTGATCAGCCCGGCGCGCTTCAGCCGCACATGTTCCTGGGCCAGCGCGTCGTTCTCGGCGCGGATCTGCGCCTCCAGCCGGGCGCGGTCGCGGGTGGATTCGGCGGTCTCGGTGATGGCGGTCGCCATCGGGCCGCGGCGATGCTCCTTTTCCTCCTTCCCCGCGGGGAAGGTTTCCGGCGCGGCCTCGGCATCCGGCATCTCGATCTCGAACATGCGGCGCTTGCGGCTCATGCCTCGCCCTCCAGCTTGCCCCAGGCCGCGACGACATGGGACTTGAACTCCTCATAGGCCTGGTCGAAGGTCGCCCGCGCCCGGCGCCAGGTGCCGCGCGTCATCTCGCGATAGTCGATCTCGTAGATCGAGCTGAGGAACCGGCCCGATTGCTCGACCGCGCGGGTCAGCTCGATCGGGTGCTGGGCCATGTGCTGGCCGAAGACCTGCTGGAAGGCGCCATACATCGCCTGGTGCAGCTCGTTCGAGGGCTCGTAGCGCGTCATCAGGAAGCGGATGTCGGCAAAGGCCTTGGGCAGCTTGATCTTCCCCGTGGGGAAGTTTTCGAAGCCATGCGACAGATCCTCCAGCGCCTCGGACAGCTGGCCGATGAAGCTGGTGGTCGAGTCGTATTCCCAATAGCCGGGACCCGAGGGGATATAGAGCATGTCGGCGGCAAAGACCGCGTTCATCGACTGGTAGCCGATGGCCGGCGGGCAATCGAACAGGATCAGGTCATAGGCATCGTCCGCCAGGCTGTCGAGAAAGCGCGACACGGCGCCGAAGAAGGTCCATTCCGGGTTCAGATGCCGGTACTGGGCGCTGGCGAACTCGACGAAGGCGGCATTGGCGCAGCTCGGGATGATGTCGATGGTCGGCCAGGCGGTCGGCTTGATGAAGTCCGCCGGGCGCAGCATGCCGAGCCCCATGTCGCGGATCGAGGCCGGCAGTTTGCGCTGGGGCAGGGCGGTGCCGCTCTCGGCGCCGCGGGCGGCGGCGTTCATGCGGTCGGTCTCGCGCTCCAGGTCGCGGGCCATGATGCCCCAGACGGTATGGTCCTCGCCGACATCGGTCAGGCCCATGGAATGGCTCAGCGTGGCCTGCGGGTCGAAATCCACCAGCAGCACCCGATAGCCGTCCAGCGCCGCGGCATGGGCGAAATGCAGCGCCACAGTGGACTTGCCGGCGCCGCCCTTGAAATTGGCGATGGCGGCGCGGAAGGCGCGCTTGCCCTCGGGCCGCCAGGGCATCAGCGTCTTGCGGTTGATGCGGATGCGGCGGCGCAGCTCGTTGATCTCGTCGAGCGAGAACCAGCGCTGGCGGCCGTCCTCCTCGACTTCCCCGAGGGGAAGGTTCGGCTCGGCCGCGAGCTTGCCGCGGAAGGTGGACTGGTTGATGCGAAAGATCAGCTCGGACACCTCCCAGCTGGAGAAGCGGCGCAGCGTCTTCTCGTTGGCCGGGCTGAAGGTCTGGCGCCGGATCCAGCCCTGCATCTTCAGCGATTGCGCCTGTAGCTTGGCGAGGTCTTCATGCGTGTACATAGGATGCCTGTATTTTTAGGACGCAGATTTTCTTCCGTTTCGCTTTTACGCCGGATTTGCACTTTTGGCAAAAGGCGTTTTAATGGAACGGCCAGGATATGGGAATTCAGGCATTTCCCGGCGCCTCCCGGCGAATCGGCCAGCGAATCCCCGGCCGCCGGGACCGGGACGCAGATGCCGGAAATGGGGGACGCGAGATCGCGTTGCGCGCCGGAATAGGGGACAAAACGGCGCGAATGGGTGACGCCATGAATGTCCCCCTATACCATTTGATACCGATTTTCTTTGATGATTTGGTCCGGAAATCCGGGCCGGCGGGGAATCGCTTGACAGAATCGGAATTCAGGACGCAAATACGAAACAGATGGCGAAAAGCGTTTCGAACGGCATGAGACCGACGCCGCCATCCGGGTCTTTGCCCCCAAGGGCAGGGCTCAGCGGGCAGATGAGGGCAGCCGGACAAGTCCGGGCGCAGGAGCAGACATGCAGGTGATCCGTGCCGTCGGCCGAGAGGCCGCGGCCAAGAAATACGATTTGCTCTCGGCCATGATGGCGCATGGGCTGGCCGGCGACAAGCATCGCCAGCGCCTGGTGCTGCGGCTGATGGCGCTGATCACCACGCGCTACAACTGGCAACGCGACGAACTGACCATCGGCCAGCGCGAGATCGCCCGGCTGTGGTGCGTCGATGAGCGCACCGTCAAGCGCGAGATGGCCAAGCTGCGCGCCCTCGGCTGGATCGAGATCAAGCAGCAGGGCGCGCGGGGGCGGGTGTCGGTGCTGGGGCTGAACCTGGAGCGTATCCTGTTGGATACAAAGGCGGAATGGCCGAATATCGGCCCGGATTTCGTCGAGCGCGTCGGCGGCAGGCGGGCCGAGCCGGCCAGCAATGTCGTGCCGCTGCACCGGCCCGAGCCGATGCCGGCGGAGGGGCTGTGGGCCGAGGCGCGGGCCCGGCTGGCCGAGGAGGACCCGGCGCTGTTCGACGCCTGGTTCGCCGGGCTGATCGAGGCCGAGCGGAGCGAGTCCTGCCTGACCCTGTTCGCGCCCAGCCGCTTTCATGCCAATTACGTCCAGACCCATCTGATCGAGCGGCTGCGCATCGCCGTGCAACGCTGCGACGGGCGCGTCGGCAAGCTGCGGATCCTTGGTCCCTGAGCGAGCTGCGAATCGGCCCGGCTGTAAGCGGGCTGTAAGCCTGACCCTGCTATCCCGGTTGCGCAGAACGCAAATGCAGGAGATGGAATCATGCGTCTTGTTCCGTTGATATCCGCCATTCTGGTGACGGCGACCCCGGCCGTCGCCTCGGATCGCTGCCAGGTGCCGCCGGACCAGCGGCGCCCGGCCAACGAGCTGCGGGCCGAACTGACCGCCAAGGGCTGGACCGTCGGCAAGATCGAGCTGGAGGAGGGCTGCTATGAGGTTCGCGGCCAGGACCAGACCGGCCTGTCGGTCGAAGTGCTGTTCGATCCGGCCAGTTTCCAGGACATGGGCCGCGACGATTGAACGGGCGGCGCGCCTCTTGCGGCGGGGGCGCGCCAGCAGCCGGTGATGGTTCCCGAAAATAATAGATAATATATATGGATTAACAAAGCGGCCGCGACGGTTTTATAGATACTCCCACATGAGGCTCAGGGAGGTATCCATGCCCCAGCAATCGCGCCGCGCCGCCGAGATCTATCACCAGCCGCTGATGGACCTGCTGTTCCAGGCCCAGACCGTCCATCGCGCGCATTTCGACCCGAACGCCGTGCAATGTTCCAAGCTCCTGTCGATCAAGACCGGCGGCTGCCCCGAGGATTGCGCCTATTGCTCGCAATCGGCGCGCAACGGCTCGGACCTGTCGGCCTCGAAACTGATGGAGGTGCAGCGCGTGCTGGCCGAGGCCAGGCGCGCCAAGGAGGCGGGGGCGACGCGCTATTGCATGGGCGCCGCCTGGCGCTCGCCCAAGGAGCGCGACATGCCGGCGGTGCTGGCGATGATCCGCGGCGTCAAGGCGATGGGGATGGAGACCTGCATGACGCTGGGCATGCTGGACGCGGACCAGGCGCTGCGGCTGAAGGACGCGGGGCTGGACTATTACAACCACAATATCGACACCTCGGAACGCTATTATTCCGAGATCATCACCACGCGGACCTTCCAGGACCGGATCGAGACGCTGGAGCGGGTGCAGGCGGCGGGCATCAATGTCTGCGCCGGCGGCATCGTCGGCATGGGCGAGACGGCCGAGGATCGCATCTCGATGCTGGAGACGCTGGCCGGGCTGGAGGTGCCGCCGCAATCGGTGCCGATCAACATGCTGATGCCGATGGCGGGCACGCCCTTGGCCGATGTGCCGAAGCTGGACCCGATCGAGATGGTGCGCACCATCGCCACGGCGCGCATCCTGATGCCGGCCTCCTATGTGCGGCTGTCGGCCGGGCGGTCCGAGATGAGCGACGAGATGCAGGCCATGTGCTTCTTTGCCGGGGCCAATTCGATCTTCGTCGGCGACACGCTGCTGACCGCCGGCAACCCGGACGAGGACAAGGACGCGCTGCTGTTCGCCAGGCTGGGGCTGCGGGCCGAGGTGCTGGAGGCGTCGCAGGAGGGCTGCGCGGCATGAGCTTTTCCCGGCACGGGGCGGCGCTGGAGGCGCTGGCGCGGCGCGGACGGCTGCGCCGGGTGGCGCCGGCGGCGGGGGCGGATTTCGCCTCGAACGACTATCTGGGGCTGGCGGGGTCGGAACTGCTGGCCCGGGCGGCGCGGGATGCGCTGGCGCGCGGCGTGCCGGTGGGCGCCGGGGGGTCGCGGCTGTTGCGCGGCAACCATCCCGAGCATCAGGCGCTGGAGGCCGAGGCGGCGGCGTTCTTCGGCGTCGAGGCCGCCTTGTATATGGGCGGCGGGTTCCAGGCCAACCAGGCGATCTTTTCGGCGCTGCCGATGCAGGGCGATCTGGTGGTTCATGATGCGCTGGTCCATGCCAGCGCGCATGAGGGGATGCGGCTGGGCCGTGCCGAATGCCGCGGCTTTGCCCATAACGATGCCGGCGACGCGGCGCGGGTGATCGCCGAGTGGCGCGATGCGGGCGGGCGCGGCCGGGTCTGGATCGCGGTCGAGAGCGTCTATTCCATGGAGGGCGATCTGGCGCCCTTGCCCGCGCTGGCGGCGCTGGCGGCGCGCGAGGACGCGGTGCTGGTGGTGGACGAGGCGCATGCGACCGGGGTTTTCGGCCCGCAGGGCAGGGGGCTGGCGCATGGGCTGGGCTGTCCCGTGGTGAGCCTGCATACCGGGGGCAAGGGGCTGGGCGGCTCGGGCGCGCTGGTCTGCGCCGACCGGGTGCTGGTCGAGACGCTGGTGAACAAGGCGCGGCCGTTCATCTATGCCACGGCGCCGCCGCCCCTGTCGGCGGCGGTGCTGCGCGGCGCCTTGCGGGCGCTGGAGGATCAGCCGGCGCTGGTCGAGGGCGCGCGGGCGCGCATGGCGCAGGCGGCGGAGGCCGCGCGGCGTTGCGGCATCGCGGCGCAGAGCCAGATCGTGCCGGTGATTCTGGGCGAGGATCATCGGGCGCTGGCCATGGCGGCGGATTTGCAGGCGCAGGGCTTCGACATCCGTGCCATCCGGCCGCCGACGGTGCCGAAGGGGACGGCGCGGCTGCGGGTCTCGGTCACCGGCAATGTCGGGGCGGGCGAGATCGCGGCGCTGTTCGCCGCGCTGGAGGCAGCATGGCTGCGGTGATCGTGGCGGGCACCGATACCGGCATCGGCAAGACGGTGTTCAGCGCCGGGCTGACCCGCGCGCTGGGGGCGACCTATTGGAAGCCGGTGCAGGCGGGGCTGGAGGAGGAGACCGACAGCGAAATCGTGGCGCGGCTTTCGGGGCGGCCGGTGCTCGCCGAGGCTTACCGGCTGCGGCTGCCGGCCTCGCCGCATCTGGCGGCCGAGCGCGAGGGGGTGGAGATCGATCCGGCGCGGCTGGTGCTGCCAAGCGTCGATGGCCCGCTGGTGGTCGAAGGGGCGGGCGGGCTGATGGTGCCGCTGACCCGGCGGCTGCTTTATTTGCAGGTGATCGCGGGCTGGGGGGCGCCGGTGGTGCTGTGCTGCCGCACCGCGCTTGGCACCATCAACCATTCGCTGCTGTCGCTGGTGGCGCTGCGCGCCGCTGGTTGCCGGGTGGCGGGCGTGGCCTTCATCGGCGAGGAGAGGGCGGACAGCCGCCGGGTGATCTGCGAGGTCGGCGCGGTGCGCGACCTGGGCCGGCTGCCGGTGCTGGAGCGGGTGACGGCCGGGGCGCTGGAGGCGGCATTCGCCGGCATCGAGGTCGATGCGATCCGAGAGGTGCTGTGATGCGGGATCTGGCGTTCGACCGGCGGCACCTGTGGCATCCCTACAGCGCGATGCGCGAGCCGGGGCCGGTGCATGAGGTCGCGGCGGCCGAGGGGGTCTGGCTCACGCTGGCGGACGGGGTGCGGATGATCGACGCCATGTCCTCGTGGTGGGCGGCGGCGCATGGGCATCGCCATCCCCGGCTGGTCGCGGCGATGCAGGCGCAGCTGGCCCGGCTGCCGCATGTGATGTTCGGCGGGCTGACGCATGGGCCGGCGGTGGGTCTGGCGCGGCGGCTGGTCGCGATGCTGCCCAAGGGGCTGGATCGGATCTTCTACTCGGACAGCGGCTCGGTCGCGGTCGAGGTGGCGCTGAAGATGGCGGTGCAGGCGCAGCTGGGGCTGGGCCATCCCGGGCGGGTGGCTTTCGCCTCGGCCCGCGGCGGCTATTACGGCGATACCTGGAAGGCGATGAGCCTCTGCGATCCGCAGACCGGCATGCACAGCCATTTCGGCGCCGCCTTGCAGGTCCAGCATTTCGTGCCGCGCCCGCCCATTCCCTTCGGCGCGGAATGGGACGAGGATCCGGCGCGGAACGGGCTGGGCGCAGTCGAAGCGCTGTTTGCCGAGAAAGCGCATGACATCGCGGGCTTCATCGTCGAGCCGGTGGTGCAGGGCGCGGGCGGCATGTGGTTCTATCATCCGCACTGGCTGGCCGGGCTGCGCGCGCTGTGCGACCGGCATGGCGTGCTGCTGATCCTGGACGAGATCGCCACCGGCTTCGGCCGCACCGGCACGCTGTTCGCCATGGAGCGGGCGGGGGTGGTGCCGGATATCCTGTGCCTGGGCAAGGCGCTGACCGGGGGCATGATGAGCTTTGCCGCCACCGTCGCGTCGGGGCAGGTGGCCGAGGCGATCTCGGACGGGCCGGCGCCGGTGCTGATGCACGGGCCGACCTTCATGGGCAATCCGCTGGCCTGCGCGGTGGCCTGCGCCAGCCTGGACCTGCTGGCGGAAGGCGGCTGGCAGGCGCAGGTCGCGGGGATCGAGGCGGGGTTGCGCCACGGGCTTGCCCCGGCGCGCGGCCTGCCCGGCGTGCGGGACGTGCGCGTGCTGGGCGCCATCGGAGTGATCGAGACGCAGGCGCCGGTGGACATGGGCCGCGTGCATGGGTTCTGCCGCGACAGCGGGGTGTGGCTGCGGCCCTTCGGGCGGCTGCTTTACTGCATGCCGCCCTTTGTCGCCGCGCCGGACGAGGTCGCGCGCATCTGCGCCGCCATGGTCGAGATCGCGGGGTGGCCGGCATGAGGGCGGAATGGCTGCGCCGCGAGGGTGCCGACGAGTTGATCGTGGTGCTGACCGGCTGGGCGGTGGGGGTGGAGCCGATCCGGCATCTGGCCGGGCCGGCGGATGTGCTGGTGCTGTCGGATTACCGCGACCTGTCCGCGCCGGACTGGCCCGAGGGCTATGCGGCGATGGATCTGGTCGCCTATTCCTTCGGCGTGGCGGCGGCCTGCCAATTGCCGGAGCTGGGGGGCTTTCGCCACAAGGTGGCGGTCTGCGGGTCCTGGGTGCCCTGCGACGACGATCTGGGGGTTCCGCGCGAGCTGATGCGGGCCACGGCGGCGAACCTGTCCGACCTGTCGCTGCGGCGCTTCGCGCGGCGGGCGGGATGCCCTGCGGCCGCCGGCGCCGATCTGGCCGATCTGGGCGAGGAGTTGCAGGCGGTGATGGGCTGGGAGGCCGGGCAGGTCCCGGGTTTCGACCGCATCCTGCTGGGCGCCGCCGACCGCATCTTTCCGCTGAAGAACCTGATCCGCGCCTGGCAGGGCTGGCCGGTCGAGACCCGGGTGCTGGATTGCGGGCACAATCCCTTCGCCCTGTGGCGCGACTGGTCCGAGGTGCTGGCATGAACGCGCTGGCCGGGCGGGTGGCGCGGTCCTTCGCGCGCGGCATGCGGACCTATGACGGGGCGGCGCTGGCGCAGCGGCAAATCGCGGCGCGGCTGTTCGCGGCCTATCGCCGGGCAGCGCCGGGGCATCGCCCGGAACGGGTGCTGGAGGCGGGTTATGGCTCGGGCCACCTGACCCGGCAGCTGCTGGGGTTGCGGCCGGCGCGGCTGTGGCTGAACGATCTGGCGGCGCCGGAACTGCCGGGGGTCGCGGCGGAATACCGGCCGGGCGACGTGGCCGAGGTGGCGCTGCCCGAAGGGGTGGAGCTGGCGGCCTCGGCCTCGATGATCCAATGGGTCGAGGATCCGGCGCGGGTCGTCGGCCGGCTGTGCGATGCGGTCGCGCCGGGGGGCTGGCTGGCGCTCTCGGGCTTCGCGCCCGGGCATTTTCCCGAGTTGCGGGCCTTGGGCAGCCGGGCGGCGGCGCCGTCCTATCTGACCGGGGCCGGGATGGCGGCGCTGCTGCCGCCGGGCTGGCGGGTCCGGGGTGCCGGGGAATGGCGGATCGCGCTGCATTTTCCCGGCGCGCTGGAGGTCTTGCGCCATCTGCGCGCCACCGGGGTCAATGGCTGCGCCGGGCAGTTCCGTTCGCCGGGCGCGCTGCGCGATTTCATGGCGCGCTACGAGGCGCGGCATGGCGGGGCGCGGGGCGTCGCCCTGACCTATGTCGCCAGCTGGCTGGTGGCTGAGCGGTGCGCCTAGCCGTGGATGGCGAAGGCGTCGGGCTTGCCGCTGGTCGAGGGCGCCGGGCGGCGGCCGATCCAGCGCACATGGCGGGCGAGCGTGGCGCAGGCGGTGTCCACCTCGCCCTTGCGCAGGGCGGCCAGGATGGCGCGGTGGTCGTGATCGGTGCGCGTTTCCCAGTTCGATTGCCAGGCGGCGAAGAGGAAACGGGCGCTGGCCGCGTGCAGGTCGTCGATGGCGGCCAGCAGGCGCGGCATGGCGCAGGGGGTCAGGATCAGCTTGTGGAAACGGCGGTTCGCCGCCTCCCACGAACGCACGTCGCGCGAGGCGTCGCCGGCCTTGGTCGCCTCTTCCGCGGCATTGAGGATCGCCGGGGTCAGGTGCGGCGCGGCGTGGCGCAGCGCGAGTTCCTCGAGCGCGGCGCGCATCTCGGCCACTTCCTTGACCTCGGGCAGGTCGAAGGCGGCGACGCGCACGCCGCGGCGCGGTTCGCTGATCGCCAGGCCCTGGGCCTCGAGCCGGCGGAAGGCTTCGCGCACCGGGACGTGGCTGGCGCCGAATTCCTCGGCGATGCGGTCCTGGCGCAGGCGCTCGCCGGGGCCGATCTCGCCCGATACGATCCGGTCGGCCAGCACGCGGCTGATGCGGACGGCCAAGGTTTCTTCCGATCCTGCGCTCATGGCGGCATGGATAAGCCGCGGGGCGGGGATTGTCGATAAGGCTTCAGGGCAGGGGCCAACGCGCCAGGGGGACATGCCGGCCCAGGCCTTGCAGGCTGTCGATCAGCACCAGCTCGTCCACCCGCCAATGCACCGGCGGCACGGCGATGCCTTCGGGCGGCAGGGGCTTGCCATAGGCCAGCGTCACATGCGGCGTGACCCGGTGGCGGGCGACGGCCAGCCCGGCTTCGGCAAGGCGCTGCCAGAGCGTCTGGCACAGCGCGTCGGGGGCGGGGCTTTCCTGCCGGCCGACCAGCACCAGCGGCCGGTCGCGGCGGCGCGGCGGGCCGAAGGTGGTCAGCCGGTCCAGCACCAGCTCGAAAGCCGGGAAATCCAGCCCGTCCAGCGGCCGGCCAAGCGCCTCGGCCATCCATGGCTGGAGCTGCGGGGTGCGGATCACCGGCAGGATGGTCATGTGCAGGGTGGCGCGGCGAAAGCGGTCGCGGCGGTTCGCGATCTGCCAGGCCGCCTCGATCTGCGTCACCACCTCGGGCGGCGGGATGGCGACGAAAAGCAGGAAATGCTCGCGCGGCGTTTCCTGCGGTATGTCCTGCGCTTGCGTGGCGTCGGGCATCGCGGCCTCCCATGGCTGCCGCCATGCTAGGGCAAATCGCGGCGGCGGTCAGCCCGGCTCGGCGATGAGGATGACATGCAGGAAGCCGGGGCCGTGCGCGCCGCGCACATAGCTGCCCTCGATATCGGTGGTGCCGCTGGGGCCGGTGATGAGGATGGCGTTGCGCGGGATCGCCTGGGCGGACAGGCGGGCGGCGTAATCCTCGAGATGCGGCAGCAGCGTCGCCTCGCGCAGCACCACGACGTGATGCAGCGGCAGGAAGGCCATGAGGATCGGGTTTTCGGGCCCGGAATGGACGACCAGAGAGCCGCTTTCGGCGATGCCGTAAAGCGCCAGGCCAAGCGCCGCGGGCTCGTCCGCGGCGACGCCCGGATGCGGGGCGAGGCCCTGCCAGTCCAGCGCCGCCAGCTCCGGCGCGGGCTGCATGGCGAAGCTTGGCGGCAGGCCATGGGCGGAAAGATAGCGGGCCATGGCCTGCGGCAGCTCGGCCATGCCGGCCACGCGGTCGATGCTGGTGCCGAGCGCCGTGGCCTTCAGCGCGAAGGCATCGGGCAGCGCCGGCGCAGCCAGGCGCGGGCGGGCGGTGTCGGCGGGGTCGAGCAGCGCGACGGCCTCGGCCGCGATCTGCGCCGGCGGCTTGCCGGGGCCGAGGGTGGCGCGGATGGCCGAGAGGATGCGGTCGCGGGCGGTCATTTGCGGCCTTTCTGCTGGGCACGGTATTGGTCCATGAAGCTTTGCGCCGCCGGGCGGGGCAGGTCGCGATGGTCGGTCCAGCCCCCGGCCAGCGGCAGGCGCGAGATCCAGCCGCCCCTGCCGAACAGCCGCAGAAGCGGCAAGCCGATGCGGGTGGCGAGGCGATAGAGCCGGGGGCGGCGGGCCAGTTGCGCCCAGAGGCCGATGCCGGCGCGGACCGAACCGGGCTCCAGCCCCTCGCGCCAGCTGCGGCGGCGCCAGGCGCGCAACAGCGTCGGCAGCGGGATGCCGACCGGGCAGACCTCGGCGCAGCGGCCGTTCATGGTGCAGGCATTGGGCAGGTCGCGGGACGCCGCCAGCCCGTCCAGCACCGGCGTCAGGACCGAGCCCATCGGGCCGGGATAGGTGCCGCCATAGGCATGGCCGCCGATCTGGCGATAGACGACGCAATGGTTCATGCAGGCGCCGCAGCGGATGCAGCGCAGCATCTCGCGGAACTCGTTCGCCAGCATTGTCGCGCGGCCGTTGTCGACCAGCACGATATGCATCTCTTCGGGCCCGTCGGCATCGCCGGGGCGCCTGGGGCCGGCATGGAAGGTGGTGTATTGCGTCATCTCGCCGCCCGTCGCGGACCGCACCAGCAGGCGCAGCAGCGCGAAGGCATGGGCGGTCGAGGGCACCAGCTTCTCGATCCCCGCGGTGACGATATGGATGCGCGGCGGCGTGGTGGTCAGTTCGGCATTGCCCTCGTTGGTAACGGTGCAGGTGGCGCCGGTATCGGCGACCAGGAAATTCGCGCCCGAGATGCCGATATCGGCGGACAGGAATTTCTCGCGCAGCACCCGGCGGGCGCTTTGCACCATGGTCGCCGGATCCTCGGCGGCGGGGGGCGGCTGGTGGCCGGCCTTGAAAAGCTCGGCCACCTGTTCGCGGGTGCGGTGCATGGCGGGCCAGATGATATGCGAGGGCGCCTCGCCGGCCAGCTGGATGATGTGCTCGGCCAGATCGGTCTCGACCCGCTCGATGCCGGCATCGGCCAAGGCATGCGGCAGGCCGATCTCCTCGCCCAGCATGGATTTGGCGCGGGTCACCAGCTTGGCCTCGGCGGCCAGGCAGATGCGGGTGACGATGGCGCGGGCCTCGGCATCGTCGGCGGCCCAGTGGACCTGCGCGCCGCGGGCGGTGGCGTTTCGCTCGAACTGTTCCAGGTAATGGTCGAGATGGGCGGTGACATGGTCCTTGATCGCCTTGCCGCGGGCGCGGGCGGCCTCGAATTCCGGGAAGGCGGCGAGGGCCGCGGCGCGCTTCCTTTCGGCATTGCCGGTGGTGCGGTCGATGGCGGTTTTCAGCACCGGATCGGCCAGGGCCGCCTTGGCGCGGTCCTTGAAATCGGGCAGGGCGCTCATGATGCCTCCTCGCCGATGGCGGGGCCATCCGCTTGGCCGGCCAGCACCTCGACGGTGTGGAAGCAGCGGGTCTTTGCGCCGCGGCGATGCAGTTTGCCGGCCATGTTCATCAGGCAGCCCAGATCGCCGGCCAGCAGGATCTCGGCGCCAGTCTCCTCGATGGCCTCGGCCTTTTCGGTGACGATGGCGTTGGAGATGTCGGAATATTTCACGCAGAAGGTGCCGCCGAAGCCGCAGCAGACATCGTTGCCGGGCAGGCCGCGCATTTCCAGCCCTTCGACATGGGACAGCAGCGCGCGCGGCTGGGCGGCGATGCCAAGCTCGCGCAGGCCCGAGCAGCTGTCGTGATAGGTGGCGGAAGCATTGAGCCTCCGCCCCGCGGGCGCATAGCCCATGACATCGGCCAGGAAACTGGTGATCTCATGGGTTTTTGCGGCCATGGCCCTGGCGCGGGCGGCCCAGTCCGGGTCGCCCGCCAGCAGGTCCGGATAGCCATGCACTATGGTTGCCGCGCAGGAGCCCGAGGGCAGGACGACATGGTCGTAACCCTCGAAGGCCGCGATGGTCTGGCGGGCCAGATGCGCCGCATCGCGGTCGTCGCCGCTGTTCAGCGCCGGCTGGCCGCAGCAGGTCTGGGCCTGCGGCACCTCGACCACGCAGCCCGCTTCCTCAAGAAGCTGGAGGGTTGCGAAGCCGATCTGCGGGCGGATGGCATCGACAAGGCAGGTCACGAACAGACCGACCCTGGGACGTGGCTGTGCGGACATGGCTGCATCCTCCTGTTCTTTCGTGGATAAATATCCTGGGGGTCCGGGGGCAGCGCCCCCGGTCCGTTTGGCGGAGCCCGGCCTATTGGGCCGGGGCGACGATGGGCGGGGCCTCGGGCACCATTGCGGTAAAGGGCGGCAGATAGGCCTGGGCCATGACGAGCACGCCGACCAGCGCCGCCAGCGCCACCGAATGGAAGAACACGAAGCGCAGGATCGAACCCTCGTGCCCATAGCATTTGGTCGCGGTCGAGGCGACGACGATGGATTGCGCGTCGATCATCTTGCCCATGACCCCGCCCGAGGAGTTGGCCGCGGCCATCAGCACCGGGTTCAGGTTCAGCTGCTGCGCCGTGACCTTCTGCAAGCCGCCGAACAGCACGTTCGAGGCGGTGTCCGAGCCGGTGACGGCGACGCCGAGCCAGCCCAGCAGCGTGCCGAAGAACGGATAGAGCCAGCCGGTATTGGCGAAGGCCAGGCCCATGGTCGCGTCCAGCCCCGAATAGCGGGTGACGTAACCCAGCGCCAGCATGCAGGCGATGGTGATCAGCGAGAAGCGGATCATCCAGAAGGTCCTGCCATACATGCGCAGCAGGCCCATCGGGCTGTAGCCCAGCATCAGCCCCGAGACCAGCGCCGACAGCAGGATGCCGGTGCCGGTCATCGACAGGATGTTGAAGTTGAAGATCGCGGCCTCGGCATGCGCCTCGGGGGCGACCGGGGGCACCTTCTGGACCAGCCCGTCCAGGCCCGCGACCGGGATCTTGGCGCTGAAGACGCCGTCGAGCAGCACCTTGATCTGCGGCACGCCCCAAAGGAAGACGAAGACCGACAGGATGACCCAGGGCATCCAGGCCTTCAGCACCGAGCGGCTGGCGACGGGCTTGCCCGCGGCGCCCTCATGCACCTCGTCCTTGACGTCGTCCGAGGACCAGTCGCGCGGCGCCTCGGTGATCGGGTTCTTCGGCCGCCAGATGCGCAGGAAGCCGGCGAGGCAGAGCATCGAGCTGATCGCGGCGACGATGTCCACCAGCCAGGGGCCGTGGAAATTCGAGACCAGGTATTGCGGGATGGCGAAGGAGGCGCCCGCCACCAGCAGCGCCGGCCAGACCTCGATCATGCGGCGGAAGCCGACGAAGGCCCAGATCAGCCAGAAGGGCACGATGACCGAGAAGAAGGGCAGCTGGCGGCCGATCATGGCCGAAAGCTCCATCAGGTCGAGCCCGGTCACGGCGGAAAGCGCGATCACCGGCGTCCCCAGCGCGCCATAGGCCACCGGCGCCGTGTTGGCGATCAGCGACAGGCCCGCGGCCGAGAGCGGCGAGAAGCCCAGCCCCATCAGCATGGCGGCGGTCACGGCGACCGGGGTGCCGAAGCCCGCCGCGCCCTCGAAGAAGGCGCCGAAGCTGAAGGCGATGAACAGGAGCTGCATGCGCCTGTCGTCGGAGATGTTGCGGATCGAGTGCCGCAACACGTCGAACTCGCCCTTTTCGTTCGTCAGCTGGTAGAGGAAGATGACGTTCAGGATGATCCAGCCGATCGGCATCAGGCCGAAGGCGGCGCCATAGACGGCGGACATGCCGGCAAGGCCGACCGGCATGCCGAAGCCGATGATCGCCACGGCCAGCGCGGCGATCAGGCCCAGCATGGCGGCGATATGGGCGCGGATCTCGAAAATGCCGATGGCGCCCAGAAGGACCAGCACCGGGATGGCGGCGACGATGGTCGACAGGACCATGTTGCCGAAGGGGTCGTATATCTGTGACCAGATCATGGAATATTCCTTGTCATGGCAGGCATGTCAGCGCGACGCGGCCGGGCCGCCGGCATGGCTGTCCTGATGAAGCGATGGATCTGTGGCGCCGGCATGCCGGGCGCGGCGGGATTGCATTCCTCTCCTCCCTGTCTCCTCTGCTGATGCTCCTGGCGGCGCGGGGCCGCGTTCGCGCCGGCGGTCAATGCCAATGCGCGCATTTCGAGGTCTGGCCGATGCCCGGGTTCAGGCTGTTGGTCGGGTCCAGCTGCCGATAGAAGCCGGCCAGTTCCGGCTTGGCGTGGTAAAGGTGACCGACATTGTGCTCGGCCGGGTATTCGGCGCCGCGTTCGTCCAGCAGGCGCCACATCTCGTGCTCGACGGTCAGGCAGTCCTGGCCTTTCTTCACCACGTAGTCCTGATGGAAGACGTGGCAGAAGAAATGGCCGTAATAGAGCTTCTTCTCGATCTTGGCGTCGAGCTCGGGCGGCAGGCGCTCGACCCAGTCGCGGTCGTTGCGGCGCAGCGCGATGTCGAGGGCCACGATGTCCTCGACCTCGCGGGCATGGATGGCGCGGTAGCGCACGGCGGCGCCGGCCACGGCGAAACGGTGCAGGAAGGCGGCCTTGCCCTCGTCGGGGGTGCATTCGAACATGTCGCCCTGCGCCGAGGGGAAGATGCGGCCGAGATGGTCGCGCGCCTCGGCGATGCCGGCGCCGCCCATGCGCAGCAGCAGGTGGTGTTCGTAGCGGTCGCGGAAGGCGTTCATGCGCTTGGGCAGGTGCTGGGGCATCAGCGCCGCGATCCCCTGCGCCAGCCGGTCCGAGAGCGTCGCGCCCAGCCCCAGCCGCTCGGTCAGCGCGTCCATGCGCGCCTTGGCGGCGAACAGGGCCGGCATGCGGTCGGTGCCGGCATGGCGGATGAACAGGAAGGTGTCCTTGCCGTATTGCGCCGCGATGTCATAGGCGTCGCGGTGGATGTATTCGCCGGCGATGGGCAGGCTCTGGAAATGCGCCAGGATGTGGCGGCGGATCTCGGTCAGCTCGTCCGGGTCGTTGCTGCCGATATAGAAGACCGCCGTGTCCGTTTCGGCCTGGAACGTGTCCAGCCGCACGGCGAAGACCGCGAGCTTGCCGGCGCAGCCCGAGGATTCGTGCAGCCGGCGCGGGTCGGCGTTGAAGCGGGCGGGCGTCGCGGCCTCGATGTCGCGGACATGATCGGCATATTCTCGGTCCGAGGCCCAGGCGTCGGTGGGCGCGGGGGCGGGCAATTCGCCCCTTTCGACGCGGGCCAGGATGGT
The DNA here is from genome assembly GCF_001447385.1 of Paracoccus sp. MKU1. Classification (GTDB taxonomy): domain Bacteria; phylum Pseudomonadota; class Alphaproteobacteria; order Rhodobacterales; family Rhodobacteraceae; genus Paracoccus. The sequence goes on from NZ_LLWQ01000142.1 coordinate 42,833, forward strand.
TTCGGGATCGTCGCCGAGGTCGAGGCCCAGGTGGTTGACCAGCGCGACCGAGCCGTCGGCGCGCACCTCGGCGTAGAGGCTCATCTCGGTATAGGCCGGGCCGCGCTGGATCAGCGCGCCGCCGGAATTGTTGCAGATGCCGCCCAGCACCGAGGCGCCGATGCAGCTTGAGCCGATGACCGAATGCGGCTCGCGTCCCAGCGGGCGCAGGCGCTTTTCCAGCGCGTCGAGCGTGGCGCCGGGCAGGCAGAGCACCTGTTCGCCCGCGCCGATGAGGTGGATGCCGCGCAGGCGCATGACCGAGACCAGCACGATCTCGCGGTCGTAATCCTGGCCCCAGGGGGTTGAGCCGCCGGTGAGCCCGGTATTCGCCGCTTGCAGGATCACCGCGCGGCCGGAGGCGACGGCGGCGTTCAGGACCCGCCACATCTCGACCAGCGAGCCGGGGCGGACCACCGCGGCGACCGGCCCCTCGCCATAGCGGAAGCCGCGGCTATAGCGGCGGGTGGCGCGGGGCGCGGTCAGCACATGCGCCGGCCCCACGATCTGGCGCAGCCGGTCCAGCAACTGGGCACGGTCTGCGGCTGGCTCGGCCTGGCCGGGTCGCGTCATGGCTTTCCCCTCCCGTCACATGCGGGGGCCGGTCCCGCGCATGGCGCGGCCTGAGCAGATCGCTTTACCTTCCCCTCTATCTTGGTAAAATAATTTGACCATTTGGGTCAAGCGGGAAATCCATTGCGCCGGATCGCGGGCTTCGGCTAATCTTCAAGGCCGGAGAATGCCGGATAAGTCCCTGAAATTCCGGTATCCCCTTCAAGGAGACGAGCATGGCCAGCGAAGTGAACAAGGGCGCCCCTGCCGCGGAAACCACCGCCCGGCATATCGAGGACCTGATTCTCGAAGGCTCGCTGCGCCCCGGCGATCCCTTGCTGCCCGAACGCGAGATGGCGCTGCGGCTGAACGTCTCGCGCCCGACCTTGCGGCAGGGCATCCGCATGCTGGAGGAGAAGGGGCTGATCGTTGCCGATCCGGGCGGCGGGCGGCGGGTGGCGCAGCTGGCGACCAGCATCACCGATCCGCTGATCGAGCTGATGGCCTCGCGCGGGGAGGTGGTGGACGATTATCTGGAGCTGCGCGGCACGCTGGAGGGCATGGCGGCGAGCCTGGCCGCGACGCGGGCCAATGACGTGGACCGCGCCACGCTGAGCCGCTGCATGGAGCGCATCGACCTGGCCCATGACGAGGCCGACCCCCGCCACGAGGCCGAGGCCGATGTCGATCTGCATATCGCGGTCTATGAGGCCAGCCACAATATCGTGCTGCTTCAGATCATGCGGGCGCTGTCGGGCATGCTGCGCAAGGGCGTGTTCCACAACCGCGAGAAGCTCTATGCCCGGCCCGAGGTGCGCGACGTGCTGCGCGCCCAGCATCGCGCCATCCATGACGCGATCATCGCCCGCGATCCCGAGGCGGCGGCCCGTGCCGCCCAGGACCACATGAGCTATACCAAGCGCGTCCGGGCCGAGATCATCGCCGCCGAGACGCGGCTGGAAATCTCGTTGCGCCGCATCGAGGGCGGCAGCCTGACCGCCCGGAACTGAACGGCTTTGCCGGTCCCGGCAACTGTGCCATCATGATTCCCTGCAACCCCAGGGAGATGGCGCATGGACATGATGGACAGGCTGGCCGCCCGGATCGACGGTCTCGAAGGCCGGATGATCGCGCATCGCCGCACGATTGAGACGCTGCTGGACCTTTCGCCCGAAAGCGTCCGGGCCGCAATGCTGGCATGGCTGGAGGAGCGCGAGGTGATGCTGGACGGGCAGGAGGATCCCGGCGTGGTTGCCGGCCCCGAGGCGGCGCTGGAGCTGGCGCTTTCGGACGAGATGCGCCTGCTGCACGATCACTTGGCCGCCGCGGCGCAACGCTAGCAAACCCTCTTAACCTTTTGCGCAGCACGTGTTAACGCTAACATAGACATTGCCGCTACGCATCCGGGGAGGACGGGGCGGCAGGATCCGATCACAGGCTGACCCAAGACCATTCCGCTGGAGGAGTTTTCATGAATTCTGTCGAGCCCGTTCACAGCACGGCGGTGCTGTTGCTGATCGCCCTGGCGGCGGTCCTTGTCCTGCTGGTGCTCATCATGCGGTTCCGGCTGCATGCCTTTGTCTCGCTGGTTCTGGTCAGCCTGATGACCGCGATGGTCGCCGGCATTCCCATGGCCGATGTGATTCCGGCGCTGATGCAAGGCTTCGGCTCGACCCTGGCCACGGTGGCGCTGCTGGTGGGCTTCGGCGCCATGATCGGGCGGCTTCTGGAGATCACCGGCGGCGCGCAGGTGCTGGCGGACCGGCTGATCGGCCAGTTCGGCGCCGAGCGCGCGCCCTTTGCGCTGGGCGTGGCCTCGCTGCTGTTCGGCTTTCCGATCTTTTTCGATGCCGGGCTGGTGGTGATGCTGCCGATCATCTTCAGCGTGGCCTATCGCTTCGGCGGCTCGGTGCTGCTTTACGCGCTGCCGGCGGCGGGGGCCTTTGCGGCCATGCATGCGCTGTTGCCGCCGCATCCGGGGCCGGTGGCGGCGGGCGACCTGCTGGGGGCCGATATCGGGCTGCTGGTGGTGGTCGGGCTGGTCGTGGCGCTGCCGACCTGGTTCTTCGGCAGCTATCTGTTCGGGCTCTGGGCCGGGCGGCGCTTCGTGCTGCCGATCCCGCAGATCCTGGGCGCGGTCGAGGCCGAGGCGCATGACCGCATCCCGCCGAGCTTTGGCACCGTGATGCTGGTGCTGTTGCTGCCGCTGGGGCTGATCTTCCTGAATACCGGGCTGGGCACGTTGGCAACGGCGGGGTTGGTCGATGCTGGTGCGGGCTGGGTCACGGTGCTGCGGCTGATCGGCCAGACGCCCATCGCGCTGCTCATCACCGTGCTGGTCGCCATGGCGCTGTTGGGCCGGGGCCGCAGCGCGGCCGAGATCGAAAAGATCATGGACGGCGCGCTGGCGCCGATCTGCGCCATCATCCTGGTCACCGGGGCGGGCGGCATGTTCGGCGGCGTGCTGCGCGCCAGCGGCATCGGCGAGGCGCTGGCCTCGAGCCTCGATGCCGTGGGCATGCCGCTGATCGTCGCGGCCTTCGTCATCTCGATGGCGCTGCGGGTGGCGCAGGGCTCGGCCACGGTGGCGCTGACCACCACCGCCGGGCTGATCGCGCCCACGGTGGCCGCGACCACCGGCCTGAGCGAGTTCGACCGCTGCTTCCTGGTGGTGGCCATCGCCGGCGGCGCGACCGTGCTGAGCCATTTCAACGATTCCGGCTTCTGGCTGGTCGGGCGGTTCCTGGAGATGGACGAAAAGACCACGCTGAAGACCTGGACGGTGATGGAGACGCTGCTGGGCAGCATCGCCTTCGGCTTCGCCCTGCTCGGCTGGTGGCTGCTGTGAGCGGCGCGGCGCAGCATATCGTGGTGATGGGCGTCTCGGGCGCCGGGAAAAGCACCACGGGCGAGGCGCTGGCCCGGCACCTGGGCTGGCCCTTCGTCGAGGGCGACAGCTTCCACCCCGAGGCCAATGTCGCCAAGATGCGCGCCGGCATGCCGCTGGACGATGACGACCGCGCGCCCTGGCTGCGGGCGCTGGCCGCCGAGATCGGCCGCCACGAGGCGCGGGGCCAGTCCTCGGTCATCGGCTGCTCGTCGCTGAAGCGGGCCTATCGCGACATCCTGCGCGAGGGCGCGCCGCGGGTCCGCTTCCTGCATGTGCATGGCCCGCGCGACCTGCTGGAAAGCCGGCTCTCGCATCGCGCGGGGCATTTCTTCCCGGCCAAGCTGCTGGATTCGCAGCTGGCGACGCTGGAGCCGCTGGCCGCGGACGAGGACGGCGCGGTTGTGGATATGGCGCTGTCGGTCCAGGATCAGGTTCGGCAGGCGCTGCGCCTGCTGGCGCTGGACGGCTGAAGGCCGGCCGGAAACAGGAGGACCGAGATGAGCTGGAACCCCGCCCTGGCCCCCGGCTGCCCCGATGCGGTCGGCATGGACCAGATCGAGACGCTGATCATTCCCCGCGCCCGCGACATCGGCGGTTTCGAGGTGCGCCGGGCGCTGCCGGCGCCGAGGCGGCAGATGGTGGGGCCGTTCATCTTCTTCGACCAGGCCGGGCCGGCCGAGTTCCTGACCGGGCAGGGCATCGACATCCGCCCGCATCCGCATATCGGGCTGGGCACGGTGACCTATCTCTATCGCGGCGATTTCCACCATCGCGACAGCATCGGCAGCGACCAGGTGATCCTGCCCGGCGCGGTCAACTGGATGGTGGCCGGCCGTGGCGTCACCCATTCCGAGCGCACCTCCGAACAGGCGCGGCGGGGGCCGCACGGGCTGTTCGGCATCCAGACCTGGATCGCCCTGCCCGAGGATCGCGAGGACATGGCGCCGATCTTCGAGCATCACGGCAAGGAGGCGCTGCCCGAGATCGAGGCCGAGGGCGTCCATGCCAGGCTGATCCTGGGAAATGCCTATGGCGAGCGCGCCCCGGCGACGCTGTATTCCGAGACCTTCTATCTGGACGTGACGCTGGCCCCCGGCGCGCGCTTTCCGCTGCCGGACGAGCACGAGGATCGCGGGCTCTATATCACCCAGGGCTCGGTCGGCATTGCCGGGCAGGTGTTCGAGGCCGGGCGGATGATGGTGTTCCGGCCCGGCGACCGCATCACCGTCGCCGCCGGGCCGCAGGGCGCGCGGTTGATGGCGCTGGGGGGCGCGACGCTGAACGGGCCGCGCCATATCTGGTGGAATTTCGTCGCCTCGTCGCGTGAGCGCATCGAGCATGCCAAGGAGCAATGGCGCGCGGCGCATTGGGGTCGGGGGCTGTTCGACCTGCCGCCCACCGACCGCGAGGACTATATCCCGCTGCCCTGAACCCGGTGCCGGAACGCCGCATGGGCGGCCAGCGCCCGGGCCCGGCCGCTGGTCGGATCCGCGCCGTCCTCGGCATAGTGCCGCGAGACCTGCCATGCCGGCGGCAGGCTGTCGAAATACCCGCGCGCCTCCTCGGCCTCGGCGCCCTGCCAGCCCAGCAGCCAGCGCCGGCGATAGCGGCCCTGCGGGTCGAATTGCGCGGCCTGCCTTTCGGGGTTGAAGATGCGGAAGAAGGGTGCCGCATCCGGGCCGCAGCCCGCCACCCATTGCCAGTTCATCGCGTTCGAGGCCGGGTCCCAGTCGGTCAGGCTGTCGGCGAAATGCGCCAGCCCCAGCCGCCAGTCGGTCAGCAGGTGCTTGGTCAGCCAGCTTGCCGCCACCATGCGCACCCGGTTGTGCATCCGCCCCGTCACCCGCATCTCGCGCAGCCCGGCATCGACCAGCGCGATGCCGGTTTCGGCGCGCTGCCAGCGGGTCAGGTCGCCGCTGGCGCCGCGCCAGGGGAAATCCGACCATTCCGGCCGCCAGGGCTGGCGGGCGAGCCGGGGAAACGCGATCAGCAGGTGCCAGGCGAATTCGCGCCAGATCAGCTCGGTCAGGAAGGCGGCGATGCCGGCGCCGGCGGCGGAATCGGCCCTGGCCCGTGCCGTGGCGATGGCCCAGAGGTCGCGCGGGCCGATCTCGCCCACCGCCAGAGACTCGGACAGGCCCGAGGTCGCGTCGCGGTCGGGCCGGTCGCGCTGCGCGGCATAATCGCCGGCGCGGTCGAGGAAATCGCCGAGCCGGGCCAGCGCCGCCGCCTCGCCGGCCGGCAGGGCGTGGCGCTCCAGCACCGCGCGGCCGCGATGCAGGTCCGGCGCCAGGTCCAGCCGGTCGAGCGCCAGCCCCTGCGGCGGATCGGCCAGCGGCGCGAGCCTTGGCGCCTCGCCGCCGGGCCGGTCGGGGCCGATGGCGCGCAGGGTGCGGGCGAAGGGGGTGAAGACACGATAGGCGCCGCCCGAGCCGGTGCGCAGGGCGCGCGGATGCAGAAGCAGATGGCCCGGATGCAGCACCAGCCGCGCCGGCGTGCCGGCCAGCGCCCGGCCCAGCCGCTGCTGCGCGGCGATCGTCCCGGGCTCGGGCCAGTCGTTCATGTGCAGCGCGGCCGCGCCGATGCGGGCGGTCAGATCGGGCAGAAGCGCCTCGGGCTCGCCCTCCAGCACCAGCACGGCCGCGCCATGGCGGCGGCGCAGCTCGGCGTCGAAGGCCCGCAGGGCGCGCTCGATCCGCCAGCGGCTGGCCGCGCCCTGCGCCCGCAAGCCGCGGTCGATCAGAAAGACCGGCAGCACCGGCCCCGCGGCCGCGGCGGCGGCCATGGCGGCATTGTCCCGGAAACGGAAGTCGCGGCAGAGCCAGAGGATGCTGGGCGGCATGGGCAGGGTCCGGCGGCAAGGTCGCGGGCCAGTGAGCAGGGTTTCGCGCGCCGGCGCAAGACCTGCCGGCGACGCTGGTTCGACGGGGCCATGCTGCGCCCGTTGCCGCCGGCGGCCCGCCGCCTTGCGGCTGGGCCGGGGCTTGGCGGGCCTATTCCGGCAGGATGCGCACCGCGCCCTTGTCGGCCGAGGCGGCGAATTGCGCATAGACCTTGAGCGCCGCCGAGACCTGGCGCTGGCGCGGCTGCGCGGGCTTCCAGCCCCTGGCGTCCTGTTCGGCGCGGCGCGCGGCCAGCTCGTCCTCGGGCACCGCCAGCCGGATCGAGCGGTTGGGGATGTCGATCTCGATCAGGTCGCCGTCGCGCACCAGGCCGATGGTGCCGCCGGCCGCCGCCTCGGGGCTGACATGGCCGATGGAAAGGCCCGAGGTGCCGCCCGAGAAGCGCCCGTCGGTGATCAGCGCGCAGGCCTTGCCCAGGCCCTTCGATTTCAGGTAGCTGGTCGGATACAGCATTTCCTGCATGCCCGGCCCGCCCTTGGGGCCTTCGTAGCGGATGACCACCACGTCGCCGGCCTCGACCTTGCCGGTCAGGATGCCGGACACCGCGGCGTCCTGGCTTTCATAGACCTTGGCCTTGCCGGAAAACACCAGAATGGATTCGTCCACGCCGGCGGTCTTCACGATGCAGCCGTCCAGCGCGATGTTGCCCTTCAGCACCGCAAGCCCGCCATCCTTGGAAAACGGCGCCTTGGCCGAGCGGATCACGCCCTTTTCGCGGTCGAGGTCCAGATCGGGCCAGAGCGTCGCCTGGCTGAAGGCCACCTGCGTCGGCACGCCGCCCGGCGCGGCCAGGAACAGCTCGCGCGCAGCTGGATCGTTGCTGCGGGCGATGTCCCATTGGTCGATGGCGGCGCCGATGGTGGGGGCATGCACGGTCGGGCAATCGCGGTCGATCAGCCCGGCGCGGTCCAGTTCCCCAAGGATCGCCATGATGCCGCCGGCGCGGTGGACGTCCTCCATATGCACGTTGGCGGTGTTCGGCGCGACCTTGCACAGGCAGGGCACCCGGCGCGACAGCGCGTCGATGTCGTCCATGGTGAAATCGACCCCGCCTTCCTGGGCGATGGCCAGCAGGTGCAGCACGGTGTTGGTCGAGCCGCCCATGGCGATGTCCAGCGCCATGGCGTTCTGGAACGCCGCCTTGCTGGCGATGGCGCGCGGCAGGACGCTCGCGTCGTCCTGTTCGTAATGGCGGCGCGTCACCTCGACGATGCGGCGGCCGGCCTCGAGGAACAGGTTCTTGCGCAAGGCATGCGTGGCCAGGGTCGAGCCGTTGCCGGGCAGCGACAGGCCCAGGGCTTCGCTGAGGCAGTTCATGGAATTGGCGGTGAACATGCCCGAGCAGGAGCCGCAGGTCGGGCAGGCGGCCTCCTCGATGGCGGCGAGATCGGCGTCCGAGACCTTGTCGTCGGCCGCCGCGACCATGGCGTCAACCAGGTCCAGCGAGACCTTGCGCCCGTCGCCCAGCGTGACCTTGCCCGCCTCCATCGGCCCGCCCGAGACGAAGACGGCGGGGATGTTCAGCCGCATCGCCGCCATCAGCATGCCGGGGGTGATCTTGTCGCAGTTCGAGATGCAGACCATGGCATCGGCGCAATGCGCGTTGACCATGTATTCGACCGAGTCGGCGATCAATTCGCGCGAGGGCAGGGAATAGAGCATCCCGTCATGGCCCATGGCGATGCCGTCGTCGACCGCGATGGTGTTGAATTCCTTGGCGATGCCGCCGGCCGCCTCGACCTCGCGGGCGACCATCTGGCCCAGATCCTTCAGATGCACATGGCCCGGCACGAATTGGGTGAAGCTGTTCACGATGGCGATGATCGGCTTGCCGAAATCGCTGTTCTTCACCCCGGTCGCGCGCCAGAGGCCGCGGGCCCCTGCCATGTTGCGGCCATGGGTGGTGGTGCGGGAACGATATGCGGGCATGGCTGGGTTCTCTGTCGTCTGATGTCCGTGCTGAGCGGCCAGTATCACGAAGGAATTGGCGAAGTTACCCCATATCACGCTGGGCAGCGGCGACTACCCCCGATTTCACGCCCCGCCGGCCAGCCCGTGCAGGAGGCGCCGGCTGCGGCGCAGGATGGTGATCGCGATCAGCGCCAGCACCAGCCACAGCGTCCAGACCAGCACCGGCCAGCCCGCGCCGGCGATCCAGGCGCCGGTCTGCACCAGCGCGCCCAGCGTCACGGCGGCCATGCGGTGCGACTTGGCCCCCGGGCCGCGGAAATCCGAGCCGAGCCCCGAGGCGCGGCCGAATTCGCGCAGATAGGCGGTCAGGATCGCCAGCGCCCCGGCCAGCAGCCCCAGCCCGGGCAGGCCCGCCGCCATGCCGAAGCCGGCCAGGATCAGCAGGTCGGAAAGCCGGTCCGGCACCTCGTTCCAGAAGGCGCCGTCGGGTGTGCCCAGGCCGCCCTCGACCGCGACCAGCCCGTCGAACAGGTTGCAGAGCAGCCGCAACTGGCAGAACAGCGCGCCGAGGACGAGCAGCAGGCCCGAGGCCCAGAGCGCGCCGGCCTGCGCCGAGAGCGCGAAGGCCCCGCCCGAAAGCGCCGCGGCCACCACCGATCCGGCCGAGATGCGGTTCGGCGCGATCCCGCGCGCGACCAGGCGGCGGGTCACATGGGCCGCCCATTTCGTGTTGCGGCTGGCGATCGGGCGCCGGCTGAAATCCTCGGTCACATCCACCCCCATGCCAGGATATGCAGGAAGACCGGCGCCGAGAAGACCAGGCTGTCCAGCCGGTCCAGGATGCCGCCATGGCCCTGGACCAGCGTGCCCCAGTCCTTGACGCCGCGGTCGCGCTTGATCGCCGACATGATGAGCCCGCCGAGCGCGCCGAAGCCGGTGACGGTCAGGGCGATCAGCCCGGCCTCCCACCACAGGAACGGCGTGATCGGCGTCAGCGCCATCCCCAGCGCCGTGGCGCTGAGCATGCCGCCGGCCAGCCCCTCGACCGTCTTGGAGGGCGAGACGCGCGGCGCCAGCAGGTGCCGGCCGATGCTCTTGCCCCAGACATATTGCAGCACGTCCGAGGCCTGCACCACCAGGATCAGCCAGGCGACCAGCGTGAAGGCGCTGTAGCGATAGCCCGGAATGTCCAGCGTCAGGATCGCCGGGATATGCGAGACGCAATAGACGCAGACCATCAGCCCCCATTGCGTCTCCGACACCCGGGTCAGGAAGCCCTGCACCTCGCCCTTGAACACGGTCACGACCGGCAGGAGCAGGAAGCTGTAGACCGGGATCAGCAGCGCGGCAAAGACCGGTACCTCGAAATAGACCAGCAGGTATTGCAGCGGCAGGATCAGGTAGAAGGCGATGGCCAGCCCGTCATGGTCGTCGCGCCGGGTATGGGTGATGGTGGCAAACTCGCGCAGCGCCGCCATCGAGCAGAGCGCGAAGAACAGCGTGATCGCCCCGGCGCCCAGGGTGAAGATCAGCGCCAGCACGCCGATCATCACCCACCAGGCGCGGATGCGGTCGGCGAGGTTCTGCGCCATCGGCCCGCCGACGCGCCCCGAGCGGATCAGCCAGCGCGCGACTAGCGAGGCCAGGATCAGGAAGCCGAAGAGCCCGTAGAACACGAAGGCCGAGGGAGAGTGGAAACGGTCCATGGCCTATGCCTTCGGTTCGGAGAGCGCCAGCATCGCGGCGGCGAGGCGTTGCAGGAAATCCTCGCGGCTCTCGCCGGTCTCGACCCGCATCGGGCTGCCGAAGCGGACGGCGCAGTTCAGCGGCACCGGCAGGAAGGCGCCCTTGGGCAGGATGCGGTCGAGGTTCAGGATCCAGGCCGGCACGATCTCGGCCTCGGGGACGGCGCGGGCCAGGTGATAGATGCCGGATTTCAGCGGCAGGAGCCGGGCGTCGGTCAGGTTGCGCGTGCCTTCGGGAAAGAAGATCACGTCCTCGCCGCCGCGCAGCACCTGGGCCACGGTCTCGACGGGATCGGCACGGCGGCTGGCGGGGTCGCGGTCGATCAGCACGGCGCGGAACACCTGATGGGCGATCCAGCGGCGGATGGCCGAGCGTTCCCAGTAATCGGCGCCGGCGACCGGGCGGGTGCGCAGGCGGTGCGGCTTGGGCAGCGCCGACCAGAGCGCGACGAAATCGGCATGGCTGACATGGTTCGCGACCAGGATGCGCGGCCCGGCGCCGGGCGGCGGCAGGTCGATGGCGCGCAGGCTGATGAGGATGCGCGCCGTCGCAACCAGTCCCGCGCGGGTCAGTCTTGCCGGAATCGTCGCCGTCATCGGGTGCCTTCGCTCAGCCTGTCCTTGCAGGTTCTGGCATGAAACCGCGACCGGACGGAAGGGCGCGGCGCGCGCTTTTTTCCGTCATGCGGTGCTGCGGCGCGGCCGGCACGCCATGGCGCGCGGCGGGCCGCGTCATTCCAGCCAGAGATCGCGCAAGAGCGATTGCGCCAGGTGATCCACCGAGCCGCCGTCGATGCGCACGCATCGCTCATGGCCCGCATAGGACACCCGGATGGTGTCGCCGACGACCTCGTATTCGCCTGAAACGACGGCTCCCTTGCGGCCGGTGAGGGTGACTTTGTCTTTCATTGCCCCTGTTCCTTTCCTCCTTCCATACCAGCAGTTTGGGCGCGCTTCCCGAGTCTGGGAAGTTCAACTTTAGGATAGGTGCGACGACTGTGTGGCTGCTGCCACAGTCGCGCAAGGACGGGGAATCGCCGCGTTTCAGCCCTTGGCCAAGGCGTTGACGGGGTCGAGTTTCGCGGCGTTGACGGCGGGCAGGTATCCGAAGACCAGGCCGATGGCGGAGGAACTGGCCAGCGCCGCCAGCATCGAGAGCGGCGAATAGACCAGGGTGAAATCGCTGCTCAGCCGCTCGAAGGCCAGGCCGAAGCCGAGCGCCGCCAGGATGCCCGCCGCGCCGCCGATGACGCAGACCAGCACCGCCTCGATCAGGAATTGCGCGCGGATGTCGCCGCGCCGGGCGCCCACCGCCATGCGCAGGCCGATCTCGCCGATGCGCTCGGTGACCGAGACCAGCATGATGTTCATCACCCCGATGCCGCCGACCAGCAGCGAGATCACCGCGATGGCGGCGATCAGCAGCGTCAGGGTCTGGGTGGTCGCGGTGATGGTCTGGCGGATCTGGTCGTTGTTGACGATGAAGAAATCCTTGCTGCCGTGGCGCTGGGTCAGCAGCTCGGTGACCATCTGCTCGGCCAGCGCCATGTCCACCTCGTCGGCGACCCGCAGCGTCAGGCCGCTGACGCTGGTCGAGCCCAGGTAGCGCGCCTGCACCGTGGTATAGGGGGCATAGACGGTCAGGCTGGTGGAGCCGCCGGGGCCGCGGCTCTGCACCTCGGCCACGCCGATCACCCGCAGCGGCACCTTGCCGGCCATGAACACCTGTCCCAGCGCCGGGCCGTCGCCGAACAGGCTGTTGCGGGTGTTGTCGTCGATGACGACATTCTGGCTCATTGCCGTCACGTCGCTTTCGTCGAAGCCGCGGCCCTGGGTCAGCCTGACGCCGGCCACGTCGAAATACTGCTCGCCCACGCCGCTGATCTGGGCGCTGGCCTCGGTGGCGCCGTAGCGCAGGGTCTGGCTGGAGCTGACCGTCGGGCTGACCGAGGCGACATGGGGCTGGCGGGCCAGCGCCGCGCCGTCGGCGGTGACCAGCGTCGTCACCCGCCCCGAGCGCATGTCGCCGAAATCGCGGCCCGGGAAGACTTGCAGCGTGTTGGTGCCCAGCCCGGCGATGTTCTGCAAGACCCGCTGGCGCGAACCCTCGCCCAAGGCCACCACCGAGACCACCGAGGCGATGCCGATGATGATGCCCAGCATGGTCAGGAAGCTGCGCAGCTTGTGGGCGCGCATGGCCAGCACCGCCATGCGCAGCGCCTCGGCCAGCCGGCCCAGCACCGGCACGGCGGCGCGGGCGGAGTCCGGCGCCGCAAGCGCGGGGGCCGCGGGCGGCGCCTCGGTGCGGCGGTCGGCGATGATGCGGCCGTCGGCGATCTCGACCACGCGGCGGGCGCGGGCGGCGACCTTGGGGTCGTGGGTGACGATGACCACGGTGCGGCCCTCGGCGTTCAGCCGTTCGAGGATGGCCAGCACCTCGTCGCCGCTGCGGCTGTCGAGCGCGCCGGTGGGTTCGTCGGCCAGGATCACCCGGGCGTCGTTGACCAGCGCGCGGGCGATCGAGACCCGCTGCTGCTGGCCGCCCGACAGCTGGCCGGGCCTGTGCCCCAGCCGGTCGCCCAGGCCCAGCCGGTCCAGCAATTCGCGGGCGCGGGCGCGGCGCGCCTGGGTGGGCAGGCCGCGATAGATCGCCGGCACCTCGACATTCCCCAGCGCCGTCATCTCGGAGAGCAGGTGGTAGCGCTGGAAGATGAAACCGAAGACCTCGCGGCGCAGCGCCGCCAGCTCGCCCGCGCCCAGCCGCGCCACCTCGCGCCCGTCCAGCAGGTAGCTGCCGGATGTGGGCCGGTCGAGGCAGCCCAGGATGTTCATCAGCGTCGATTTCCCCGAGCCCGAGGCGCCCATGACGGCGACGAACTCGCCCTGCCCGATGTCGAGATCGATGTCCTTGAGCACGCGCAGCACCCCCTCGCCCGAGGGGTATTCGCGGTTGACGCCGCGCAGCCGGATCAGCGGGGCGTCCATCTCAGCCACCCAGCGGCCCCACCATGCGCCGGCTGCCGCGCGGGGCGGCGGGGGTCGCGGCGGCGCCCGGCTGGCCGGTGACCACGCGCTCGCCCTCGGCCAGGCCTGAGACCACCTCGGCCACCACCTTGTCGTTGAGCCCGATCACCACGTCGCGGGTCTCGACGGCGCCGCCGGCGGCGACCACCCGGACCTGGTGGCTGCCGTCCGGGTTGCGCCGGCCGAGCGCGCTGGAGGGGATGGTCAGCACGTCCTGCGCCGCGCCCAGCACGATGCTGACCTGCGCGGTCATGTAGCTGCGCAGGCCGCCGTCGGGGTTCTCGACCGGAATGATGCCGGTGTAGTAGATGGCGCCGCTGCTGCTGTCGGTGGCGCCGCCGCCCTGCAACGCGCTGTCGTTGACGATGCTTTGCGGCGCCGGCGCGATGGAGGCCAGCACCCCCTCATAGTTGCGGCCGCTGTCGTCCAGCAGGCTGAAGCGCACCTTCTGGCCCGGCCGGACCTTGCCGATATCGGCCTCGGAGATCTCGGCATGCACGTCCATGCGGTCGAGCTGGCCCAGCACGACGATGGTGGGCGAGGACTGCACCGCGTTCACCGTCTGCCCGGCCTGGCTGACGATGGCCAGCACCGTGCCGTCCATCGGCGCGGTGATGCGGGTATAGTCGAGGTCGGTCTGGGCAATCTCGATGGCCACCTCGGCCTGGGCGATCTGCGCCTCGAGCGCGGCGATCTGGGCGCGGGCGACATCCACCTCCTGCTGGGCGCTGTCGAAGGTGCTGCGCGCGGCGGCGGAGGAGCGGATCAGGTTTTCGGCCCGTTCCAGGGTCTTTTCGGCCAGCGCCAGCACGGCCCGGCGCTCGGCCATCTGCGCCTGGAGATTGGCCAGCGCCGCCTTGGCGGTGCGCAGCTCGTTGGTCTGCTGGACCGAGTCGATCTGGGCGATCAGCGCGCCCTGTTCCACCCGGTCGCCCAGCCGCACCGCCAGTTCGGTGATCCGGCCCGAGACCTGCGCGCCGACCGCGACCAGGTTCTGCGGCTTCAGCCGGCCCTCGGCCATCACCGCCATCTCGACATCGCCGCGCGTGACCTCGGCGCTCAGATAGGCGGGCGCGGCGGATTTGCCCTCGGTGATCCCGGCCAGCCCGGCCCAGAGGCCGACCAGCGCCAGGGCGACCAGGACAAGGGCGAAAGGCTTGCGCATCGGCGACTCCGTGACATTCATCCGCGTGACGGGACGAAAAAGGCGGGGAGCCCGGTCCGGGACGGCCCGTTTCGCGACGCTTTTAGCGCGGATTGCAGCCCCGCGCGACCATGGTTTTCGCCTTTCGCCGCGACCCTTTCGCCGCGTCCTCGGGGAGGTTGACAGATCCGGATCCGAATTATAAACGAACGGTCGTACTGAAATTATCGGGCCGGATATGGGACGCAAGCGCACGATCGACCGCGACGAGCTGATGGCCGCCATCGAACGGGTGGCGCGGCGGTCGGGCATTACCGGGCTCAGCATCGACGCGGTGGCCAAGGAGGCCGGGATCAGCAAGTCCAGCGTGGTCTATGATTGCGAAAGCAAGGCCGGGCTGCTGGCCGCCTTCATCCGCCACAAGATGGCCCAGCATCAGGCGCGCTTCGTCGAAATCCGCGCCCGGCGCGAGGGCGAGCCGAACGCCCGGCTGCGCGCGCTGATCGACGAATACCGCCGCGTGCCCACGGACGAGGAGCTGGACATGGCGCTGCTCGTCAGCGCCAGCATGGGCGAACATGCCGAATGCCGCGAGATCATGCGCGAAAAGCTGGCCAGCGATGCCGAGACGGTGGCGGCCCAGGCGGCCGACCGGCGGCGGATGCTGATGGCGCTGCTGACGCTGCACGGCATGGCATTCCTGGAATATTTCGGGTTCCACCGCTTCGACCAGGAGACCCGCGATGAGATCCTCGATGAATTGATGGCGGTCGCGGAAAGCGACCCCGGCGCAGCCGGAGACTGATCCCTCCCCGAACCATTCAGCCTTCCCAGGAAAGAACCATGACCATGAGACTTTCTCCCGGCGTCTGCGCCGGGCTTGTGCTTTGCTGCCTGACGGCGGCCGTTCCGGCGGCGGCGCAGCAATTGCCGCCGCCGCAGGTCAGCGTGCAGGAAATGACGCCCGAGGCGCTGCCGGTGGTGAACGAATTGCCCGGCCGCGTGGCCGCGACCCGCACCGCCGAGGTGCGGCCGCGCGTCGGCGGCATCGTGATCGAGCGCGTTTTCGAACAGGGCGGCAAGGTCGAGGCGGGCGACGTGCTGTATCGCATCGATCCCGCCCCCTATGACGTGCGCGTCGCCAGCGCCGAGGGCGCGCTGGCCCGGGCCGAGGCGACGGCGCTGAACGCCGCCGACCAGGAAAAGCGCGCCCGCGCCCTGCGCGAGCGCAAGGTAACGGCGGGGGTCGATCTGGACAATGCCGCCACCGCGCTGGCCCAGGCCCAGGCGGATGTCGCCATCGCCCGCGCCGCGCTGCAAGAGGCGCAGCTGAACCGTTCCTATACCGAGGTCGCGGCGCCCATCGCCGGCGTGGTCGGCCGGGCGCTGGTGACCGAGGGCGCGCTGGTCAATGCCCAGACCGACATCATGGCGACCATCCAGCAACTCGACCCGGTCTATGTGGACTTCACCCAGTCCTCGTCCGAGCTGTTCGCGCTGCGCCGGGCGCTGGCGGCGGGGCAGCTGGCCATGACCTCGGCGGACGCGGCGGCGGTGCGGCTGATCTTCGACGACGGCAGCGAATATGCCCATCCCGGCAAGCTGCTGTTTTCCGAGGCGAGCGTGGACAGCTCGACCGGGCAGATCACGCTGCGCGCCGAGTTCCCGAACCCCGAGGGCGAGTTGCTGCCCGGGCTTTACGTCCGGGTGCGGATCGAGCAGGCGGTGCGCGACAACGCCCTGACCGTGCCGCAGATGGCGGTGCAGCGCGACCAGTCGGGCCAGGCCTATGTCTATGCGCTGAAGGACGACCAGACGGTCGAGCGCCGCGACGTGACCCTGGGCCAGACCACCGACAACCGCTGGCTGGTGGAAAGCGGGCTGGAGCCGGGCGACCGGGTCGTGGTGGCCGGCGCGCAGAAGCTTTACCCCGATGCCAAGGTGGTGCCGCAGCCCGTGGACGCGGCCCAGCCGCCGGTGCCGGCCGGTGCCGCCGCGGCGGCCGAAGCGCCCGCACCGGCCCCGGCGCAGGAGTAGGGCGATGGCACGGTTCTTCATTCACCGGCCGGTGCTGGCCTGGGTGATCTCGATCTTCATCGTCATTGCCGGGGTGCTGGCGCTGCCGATGATGCCCATCGCGCAATATCCGCAGGTGGCCTGGCCGCAGATCACCATCTCGACCGCCTATACCGGCGCCGCGCCGGGCGAGATCAACCGCGCCGTCGCCCAGCCCATCGAGGACGAGCTGAACGGCGTCGAGGGGCTGGCCTATTACGAATCCGTCTCGGACAGTTCGGGGGCCATGTCGATCACCGCCACCTTCGAGCCGGGCACCGACATCGCCCGCGCCCAGGTGGACGTGCAGAACGCCGTGGCGCGGGTCGAGCCGCTTTTGCCGCAAAGCGTGGTCGATCAGGGCGTGCTGATCGAGGAGGCGGGCACCGGCTTCCTGATGATGGTGGCGCTGACCTCGGATGACGGCATGATGGACGACATCGCGCTGGGCGACTATCTGAACCGCAACGTGGTGGGCGAGATCCGCCGCATCGAGGGCGTGGGCCGGGCGCAGGTCTTTGCCCCGGAACGGGCGCTGCGCATCTGGGTCGATCCGGCCAAGATGACCGGGCTGAATCTCAGCTCGGCCGAGATCGTCGCGGCGGTGCGGGCGCAGAACGCGCAGGTCGCGGCGGGCAAGGTCGGCGCCGACCCGAACCCCATCGGTCAGCAGCTGACCGCGACCGTGCTGATCAAGGGGCAGCTGGACGACGTGGACGAGTTCGGCAACATCGTGCTGCGCGCCAATCCCGACGGCTCGACCGTGCTGCTTCGCGACGTGGCCCGGCTTGAGGTGGGCGCGGAAAGCTACAGCTTCGCCTCGCGCATCAACGGCAAGCCGGCGGCGGCGCTGGGCATCCAGCTGTCGGCCACCGGCAACGCGCTGAACACCTCCGAGGCGGTGCACCAGAAGATGGAGGAGCTGTCGCGGTTCTTCCCCGAGGGCGTCAGCTACACCATCCCCTATGACACCACCCCCTTCGTCGAGGCCTCGATCGAGAAGGTGCTGCACACGCTGGTCGAGGCGGTGGCGCTGGTCTTTGTGGTGATGTTCCTGTTCTTGCAGAATTTCCGCTATACCATCATCCCGACCATCGTGGTGCCCATCGCGCTGATGGGGACGGTGGCGGTCATGCTGGCGGCGGGATTCTCGATCAACGTGCTGACCATGTTCGCCATGGTGCTGGCCATCGGCATCCTGGTCGACGATGCCATCGTGGTGATCGAGAACGTCGAGCGCATCATGGCGACCGAGGGGCTGCCCCCGCGCGAGGCGACCGAAAAGGCCATGGGCCAGATTTCCGGCGCCATCGTCGGCATCACGCTGGTCCTGGCGGCGGTCTTCGTGCCGATGGCCTTCTTTCCCGGCTCGTCGGGCATCATCTATCGCCAGTTCGCGCTGACCATGGTGGTGTCGATCCTGTTCTCGGCCTTCCTGGCGCTGACGCTGACCCCGGCGCTTTGCGCGACCTTCCTGAAGCCGATCAGCGGCCATCACGAAAGAAAGGGCTTCTTCGGCTGGTTCAACCGCAAGTTCGACCGGCTGACCGAGCGCTATACCAGCGCGGTCGGGCTGGTCACGCGGCGGCGGCTGGTGATGATGGCGTTCTATCTGGTGCTGGTCGGAGCGACGGCCATGGGCTTCCTGCGCCTGCCGACCAGCTTCCTGCCGAACGAGGACCAGGGCTTCATCATCGCCGATATCCAGACCCCGGCCACGGCGAGCTCGAACCGCACCGACGAGGTGCTGGCCGAGGCCACGCAGATGTTCCAGGGCAACGAGGCGGTCGAGAACACCGTCGCGATCCGTGGCTTCAGCTTTTCGGGGCAGGGGCCGAATGCCGGGCTGATGTTCGTCACCTTCAAGGACTGGGCCGAGCGCGAGCAATCGGCGCAGGACATCGCCAATGCCGCGAACATGCAGATGTTCGGCTATCAGGACGCGCAGGCCTTTGCGCTGTCGCCGCCGCCGATCCCCGGCTTCGGCGCCACCGGCGGCTTCAGCTTCCGTTTGCAGGACCGCGGCGGGCAGGGGCAGGAGGCGCTGCTGGCCGCCGCCCAGCAGATCATCGCCAAGGCGCAGGAAAACGGCATCGCCACCGGGCTGCGCATCGAGGGGCTGCCCTCGGCCGCGCAGGTCTTCGTGACCATCGACCGCGAAAAGGCCAATGCCTTCGGCGTGACCTTCGCCGACATCTCGGCGACGATCTCGCAATACCTGGGCTCGGCCTATATCAACGACTTCCCCAATGCCGGGAAGATGCAGCGCGTGGTCATGCAGGCCGAGGACAATTCCCGCATGCAGGCCGAGGACATCCTGAAGCTGACCGTGCGCAATTCCAATGGCGGCATGGTGCCGTTCTCGTCCTTCGCCAGCGTGACATGGGAGCAGGGGCCGTCGCAGGTCGTGGGCTATAACGGCTATCCCGCGATCCGCATCGCCGGCGCCGCCGGTCCGGGCTACAGCTCCGGCGCCGCCATGGCCGAGATGGAGCGGCTGGCGGCCGAGCTGCCGCAGGGCTTCGGCTATGAATGGACCGGGCAGTCGCTGGAGGAGATCCAGGCCGGGTCGCAGGCGACGCTGCTTTACGCGATGAGCATCCTGTTCGTCTTCCTGCTGCTCTCGGGGCTTTACGAAAGCTGGTCGATCCCGCTGTCGGTGATGCTGGTGGTGCCGCTGGGCGTCCTGGGCTGCGTCGTCGCGGTCATGCTGCGCGACATGCCCAACGACATCTATTTCAAGGTCGGGCTGATCGCGATCATCGGGCTATCGGCCAAGAACGCCATCCTGATCGTCGAGTTCGCCAAGGACCTGCGCGAGCAGGGGCAAAGCCTGATCGACGCGGCGGTGACGGCGGCGAAGCTGCGCTTTCGCCCGATCCTGATGACCTCGCTGGCCTTCACGCTGGGCGTGGTGCCGCTGGCCATCGCCACCGGGCCCTCGGCGGCCAGCCAGAACGCCATCGGCACCGGGGTGATCGGCGGCATGGTCGCGGCCACGGTGCTGGCGGTGTTCTTCGTGCCGGTGTTCTTCGTCTTCGTGCTGGGTCTGTTCAGCCGGCTGACCGGCGGCAGGACGGCGACCCCGGCAGGGGCCGATACGGCGGGCTAGGCTCCGGCGCCGCCGCGAGGCACGGGCGGGACCAAGGCCGCCCGTGCCGCCATTTCCCTTTCCGCGGCCCCCGGCCTGGCCGCGTTCAACAGAGAGTTTCGGATGATCCAGACCTTGCCTCTTTCCCGTCGCGGCCTGCTGGGCGGGCTTGTCTCGACCCTGGCGCTCGCCGCCTGCAACCCGGTCAGCTATACCGCGCCCCGGGCCGAGGTGGCCGGCGCTTTCGCCGCCAATTCCCCGGCCCGCCGCGCCGGCGCCAACGCCTGGTGGGCGGCGTTCCGCGACAGGCGGCTGGACGCGCTGGTTGCCGCCGGGCTGCGCCGCAACCTGGACGTGCAGACCGCCGTCGCCACCATCCGCGAGGCCCAGGCCAATGCGCGGCTGGTCGGCGCCAGCGACCTGCCGCAGGTCGAGGCGCAGGGCTCGGCCGGGCGCAACCGCAATGAGACCGGCATCGTCGAAAGCAGCTCGGCGACGCTGGGCGTGTCCTGGCTGGTCGACCTGTTCGGCCAGAACCGGGCGGCGCGGCAGGGGGCCTCGGCCCGGCTGGACGCGGCCTATCTCTCGGCCGAGGTGGCGCGGCTGACCGTGGCCAGCGCCGTCGCCTCGGCCTATGTCGATGCGCGCTATTACCAGGAGGCGCTGGCGCTGACCCGGCAAAGCCTGACCAGCCGCAAGCGCACGCTGGAGATGACCCGCACCCAGGACGCCTTCGGCAGCGTCTCGCGGCTGGAGGTGTTGCAGGCCGAGCAGTTGGTGGCGCAGGCCGAGGCGGCCCTGCCCGGGCTGGAGGTCGGCTTCGACCAGTCGGTGAACCGGCTGGCCACGCTGACCGCCGGGCGCAGCGCCGATATCGCGGCGCAGCTGCGCCAGGGCGGCGGCCAGCCGCGCGCCCGCTACAGCGCCAGCGTCGGCGTGCCGGCCGATGTGGTCCGGGTGCGCCCCGACGTGCGCATGGCCGAGCGCAACCTGGCCGCCGCCGCCGCCGATGTGGGCGAGGCGCAGGCGGCCTTCTATCCGCGGCTGACGCTGTCCGGCTCGATCACGCCGACGAATATCGGCGGCGGCGGCAGCAGCAAGAGCTGGGGCTTCGGGCCGCAGATCTCGTTGCCGCTGTTCACGGGCGGGGCGAACCAGGCGCAGCTTTCCGCCGCGCAGGCGCGGGCGGAACAGGCGCGGCTGGCTTGGCAGGCCTCGGTCCTGGGCGCGGTCGAGGAGGTCGAGAACGCGCTGGCCGGCTATAACCGCGACGCCCGCGCCGTTGCCGCGCAATCGCGGCTGGTCGAGAACGCGCGCGAGACGGTGAACCTGACCCGCAGCTCCTATGAGCTGGGCGAGGCGGATTTCTTCCCGGTCCTGGATGCCGAGCGCAGCCTGCTGTCGGCCCGGCAGGAACTGGCCTCGGCCGTGCGCCAGCAGGCGCTGAACTTCGTCGCGCTCAGCGCCGCCTCGGCCGGCGGTGTCGGCCTGCCCGCGATCTGAGGGATTGACCGCCCGGCGGGAAACGGCCATGCTCCTCTCACGTCAGGGGAGTCCCGCCAAGGGGACTGAGAGGCTGACAGGGACCGCCCATGGGCGGTTCCGGTGAAGCGACCCTTTGAACCTGACCCAGTTGATACTGGCGTAGGAAGACCGAAGGGCAGCTTTCCCCATATGCAGATCGCGGGGTGGTCCTTTCGGGCCATCGGGCCCTTTGCGCGTGATCCGCAGGGCCGGCATGGTCCCTTTCTGCCCCGTTTTCCTCTGGGTCTTTCGCCGAAGGAGGACCAGATGAGCCAGACCATCCCGCAAATCACCACCGGCCCGCTGCCCGGATCGCGCAAGATCCATCTGCCGGGCAGCCTGCACGCCATCCGCGTGCCCATGCGCGAGATCGCCGTCTCGAACGAGCCGCCGCTGGTCGTCTATGACAGTTCCGGCCCCTATACCGACGCGGCAATGCGGACCGACATCGCCCGCGGCCTGCCGGACCTGCGCGGCGACTGGCAGTTGCGGCGCGGCGACGTGGCGCCCTATCCCGGCCGGCCGGTGACCGCCGCCGACAACGGCTTTGCCGAGGGCGCGCGGCTGACCCCTGCCTTTCCGCTGCGCCGCGATCCCCTGCGCGCGGTGGCGGGCCGGGCGGTGACGCAGCTGGCCTATGCCCGGGCCGGCATCGTCACCCCCGAGATGGAATTCGTCGCCATCCGCGAGAACGAGGGACGCTTGGCCGCCCATGCCCGCGACGGCGCGCCGATGGGGGCCGATCTGCCCGATATGGTGACGCCGGAATTCGTGCGGGCCGAGATCGCCGCCGGCCGCGCCATCATCCCGGCCAACATCAACCACCGCGAACTGGAGCCGATGATCATCGGCCGCAATTTCAAGGTCAAGATCAACGCCAATATCGGCAATTCCGCCGTCACCTCCAGCATGGAGGAGGAGGTCGAGAAGATGGTCTGGGCGATCCGCTGGGGCGCGGATACGGTGATGGACCTGTCCACCGGCCGCAACATCCACAACATCCGCGACTGGATCATCCGCAATGCGCCGGTGCCGATCGGCACCGTGCCGCTGTATCAGGCGCTGGAGAAGGTCGGCGGCGTGGCCGAGGACCTGACCTGGGAAATCTACCGCGACACGCTGGTCGAACAGGCCGAGCAGGGCGTGGACTATTTCACCATCCATGCCGGGGTGCGGCTGCACATGATCCCGCTGACCGCGCGGCGGGTGACGGGGATTGTCAGCCGCGGCGGCTCGATCATGGCGAAATGGTGCCTGCACCACCACCGCGAGAGTTTCCTGTATGAACGCTTCGACGAGATCTGCGAGATCATGCGCGCCTATGACGTCAGCTTCAGCCTGGGCGACGGGCTGCGTCCCGGCTCGATCGCCGATGCCAATGACGAGGCGCAATTCGCCGAGCTGCGCACCCTGGGCGAGCTGACGAAGATCGCCTGGGCCCGGGATTGCCAGGTGATGATCGAGGGGCCGGGCCATGTGCCGATGCACAAGATCAAGGCCAATATGGAGGAGCAGCTGCGGCATTGCCACGAGGCGCCGTTCTATACGCTTGGCCCGCTGACCACCGACATCGCGCCGGGCTACGACCATATCACCTCGGCCATCGGCGCGGCGATGATCGGCTGGTTCGGCACGGCGATGCTGTGTTACGTCACGCCCAAGGAGCATCTGGGCCTGCCCGACCGCGACGACGTCAAGACCGGGGTCATCACCTACAAGCTGGCCGCCCATGCCGCCGACCTGGCCAAGGGCCATCCCGGGGCGCAGCGGCGCGACGATGCGCTGTCGGGGGCGCGGTTCGAGTTCCGCTGGCAGGACCAGTTCAACCTGGGCCTGGACCCGGATACCGCGCAGGCCATGCATGACGAGACCCTGCCGAAAGAGGCGCACAAGCTGGCGCATTTCTGTTCGATGTGCGGGCCGAAATTCTGCTCGATGCGGATCTCGCACGACATCCGGGCCGAGGCCGAGAAGCAGGCCGGCATGGCGCGCATGGCCGAGAAGTTCCGCGAGGGCGGGGCGCTGTATCTGCCGGTCGCGGAAAGCGCCACGGAAGCCGCGGATTGATCCCAGCGAGGCCGAGGCCGACACCTGCCGCGAGGAGATGCCGGGCATCCCCTCGGGCAGGGTGTCGAGCCCTGCCTCCGCGAGGAGCACGGTCTTAATCCCGGCGCATCGGCGGCGGCGGCCGTCAGTCGTGGCTTGCCTCGGCCTCGCTGTCCTGCGGGCCGGGCGGGGGCACGGCCGGCTCGCGGCTGACACGGACCTTGTCGATGGCGCGGCCGTTCATGGCGACGATCTCGAAACGCAGCCCGCCCGCCGCAACCGTCTCGCCGACCTGCGGCAGATGGCCGAGCTGCCACAGGATATAGCCGGCCAGGGTGGAATAACGCTCGGTCTCATCCTCCAGATCGGCCTCCAGCAGCTGCGAGGCGCGGCGGATATCGGCCCAGCCCGCCATCAGCCAGGAGCCGTCCTCCTGCCGCGTGGCGGCGCTTTCGCCGTCATTCTCGTCGGCGAAAGCGCCGGCGATGGCCTCCAGCACGTCGGTCGGGGTGACGATGCCGGTCACGCCGCCATATTCGTCCACCAGCACGGCAAGCTGGATCGGCGAATTGCGCAGCTGCTCCATCAGCCGCAGGGCGTTGACATGTTCATGCACCATGAGCGGCTGGCGCAGCGAACGCGGCAGGTCGATCCGCCCGCCGCTCAGCAGGTCGCGCATCAGATCCTTGGCCAGCGCCACGCCGACCAGGTTGTCGAGCGAGCCCTTGCCCAGCAGGAAGCGCGAATGGCCCTGCTCCAGGATCTGGTCGCGGATGGCGGCATCGTCGGCCTTGAGGTCGATCCAGTCGATCTCGCCGCGCGGGGTCATGATCGCGGTGGCGGGACGCTCGGCCAGGCTCAGCACCTCCTGGATCATCTCCTTCTCGACGGGCGCGAAAAGCTGGTTCTCGGCGGCGCGTTCGGCGATGACGTCGGCGGTGCCGCCCAGTTCCTCGCCGCGGCTGCCGCCCAGCAGGCGCAGCACCGCGTCGGCGGTGCGGTCGCGCAGGTCGCCCGAGGTCAGCACGCGCTCGCGGTTGCGCCGCCCGATCTGGTTCAGCGCCTCGATGCCGACCGAGAAGCCGATGGCGGCGTAGAGATAACCTTTCGGGATATGGAAGCCGAAGCCCTCGGTGATGAGCGAGAAGCCGATCATCATCAGGAAGCCGAGGCAGAGGATCACCACCGTCGGATGGCGCGAGACGAAGGCCATCAGCGGCTTGGCCGACAGCATCATCACCGCCACCGCGACCACCACCGCGATCATCATCACCGACAGGTGGTCGACCATGCCGACCGCGGTGATGACGCTGTCGAGCGAAAACACCGCGTCCAGCACGATGATCTGGGCGATGACCTGCCAGAAGACGGCATGGACGACCTTGCCCTCCTTGTGGGCGGCATGGCCCTCCAGCCGTTCGTGCAGCTCCATCGTGCCCTTGAACAGCAGGAACAGCCCGCCGAAGATCAGGATCAGGTCGCGCCCCGAGAAGGGGTGCTCCCACAGGCTGAACAGCGGCCGGGTCAGCGTCACGATCCAGGCGACCGAGGCCAGCAGCGCCAGCCGCATCAGCAGCGCCAGCGCCAGGCCCAGCATCCGCGCCTTGTCGCGCTGATGCGGCGGCAGCTTGTCGGCCAGCACGGCGATGAACACCAGGTTGTCGATGCCCAGCACGATTTCCAGCACGATGAGGGTGGCGAGGCCGGCCCAGGCGGCCGGGTCGGACATCCATTCGAGGAACAAGGATCAGTTCTCCATGACAAGGGGCCGGCCCGCAGGCTCAGGCAAAAAGCAGGGCGAGGCCCCGGAAAAACGCCCAGATCACGCCCCAGATGAGGGCGAAGGCCAGGATGGCGACCAGGTTGCCGGCGATGATCCACAGGCCGTCCCGCTCCAGCACGCCAAGCGCGAGGATGGAGATCGCCAGCGCCGGCAGCATGTTGCCCAGCGGGATGGGCAGCATCAGCACGATGGAAAGGCCCAGGCACAGCGCGCCGGCAATCCGCACGGCCAGGGGCGCGGTCAGCACGGGAATGCGCGGGGACAGCAGCTTTTCGGCCCGCATGAGGAACGGTGCGCTGCGGGCGATGATCGCCGCGAACTCCGCCCGCGGCAGCGAGCGTTCGGCGATGAAGCGGGGCAGCCAGGGCCTTTGCCCCAGCATCATCTGGAAGGACAGGTAGACCAGCGGAAGGCCCAGGATGCCCGAGGTGCCCGGCGGCATGGGCAGAATGTTGGGAAAGGCGAACAGCAGCAGCAGGCCGGCGGTCGCGCGCCCTTCCAGCAGGATCAAGAGGTCGGTGACGCTGAGCCGGTCGCGCGTTTCGTCATCGGCGATCTGCGTCAGGAAGTCCGAGAGATGTTGCCGGCGCGGCAGCGCGCCATCGGGCTGCTGCCGCCAACTTCGGTCCTCCGAAGCCGGATCGGCTTCGGAGCCGGGATTATCGCCGGGCAAGTCTTCGCCTTCCGCGGGCATTCGGTCTCCTGCCTGTTGCCGTGGTTCGGAAGGTTTATCTTGCGACATGCGATCTCGATTTCAAGGCGCTTATTCGTCGCCGGCGTCAAAGCCGCCGTCGTCGAAGCCGGGTTCCTCGTCGAAACCCGCATCCTCGGCCATGGGTTCCCCCGCCTGGGCGGGGCTATCGAACATGCCGGCGATGGCATTGCCCAGCAGCACGCCGCCCGCCACGCCCATGGCGGTCTGCGCCGCCCCGGCCAGGAAGCCGCCGCCGCCGGCGCGCCCCCCGCCCCAGGGTCCGGCCTGCGCAGGGCCGGGCGCCGCCGCGAGGGGGCGGGGCTGGGACTGCGGCCGGGGTTGAAGCTGGGGCTGCGGCGCGCCGAACAGCCGGCCCAGGAAGCCGCCGCCCTGCTGCTGGGCCGCCTGGGCCTGGTGTTCCAGTTGCTCCATCCGCGCCTGGGCGGCGTTCAGCGCCTGTTCCTGCACCAGCACCGTCTGCGCCAGGTAATAGGCGGCGCCGGGGTTGCGGGCGATCAGCTCGCCGATCAGCGCCTCGGCCTCGGCATCGCGATGGGGCTGGGCGCGGCCCGCCTCGGCCAGATTGCCGAACAGCCCCTCGATGGCTTGCCTGTCATTGTGGTCCATGGGTGTCCTTGTCCCTTGCTTGCTCTTGATGCCTCATTCCTCCTGCTGGCCGGTCAGGCTCAGCAGCAGCTGGAAGATGTTGATGAAGTTCAGGTAGAGCGACAGCGCGCCCATCACCGCCAGCTTCTGCCGGGTCTCGTCGTCGTGATGTTCGGCATAGGCGGTCTTGATCGCCTGCGTGTCCCAGGCGGTCAGGCCGACAAAGACCAGGATGCCGATGATCGAGATGGCGAATTGCAGCGCCGAGGAGCCCAGGAAGAGGTTGAGGATGCCGGCGATGATGACGCCGATCAGCCCCATGACCAGGAAGCTGCCGAACCGGCTGAGATCGCGCCGGGTGGTATAGCCGTAAAGGCTCATGCCCGCGAACATGATCGCCGCGCCGAAGAAGGCCCGCGCG
This sequence comes from Paracoccus sp. MKU1, assembly GCF_001447385.1. Lineage (GTDB taxonomy): Bacteria > Pseudomonadota > Alphaproteobacteria > Rhodobacterales > Rhodobacteraceae > Paracoccus. The sequence goes on from NZ_LLWQ01000142.1 coordinate 69,261, forward strand.
ATCGAGGTGCCGGTGAAGACCAGGAAGACCGAGGCCAGCGACAGGCCCATCACCGTGCAGAAGCTCCAGAACAGCGCCTGCGCCGTGGCGCCCGAGATCGCCTCGATGCGGAAGGACAGGAACAGCACGAAGCCCAGCGGCGCCAGCATGACCAGCCATTTCAGCGGCGTGCCGAAGATCGGCACATAGATCGCCGGGACCGAGGCGACCAGCGCGGCCACCAGCCCGGTCAGCGCCAGGCCCAGGCCCATGTAGTTGTAGATCCGCAGCATATGGGCGCGCAGCCCTTCGTCATAGGCGGCGGCGGGGGAAAAGCCGGCGCTGCGGCCGGCGGGATTCTGGTTCATCATCGCGAAGACTCCATGGCGGGATCCGGGATCAGTAAAGCGTCGCGGACAGGGTGCGGGCGGCGGCCAGCAATTCCTCGGGCAGCGTGCCGTCCGCGATCAGCACATGCGCGGTCTCGCCGATCTGGAACCAGGCCACGCTGTGGCCGGCGCCGGTCTCGGCCCGCGGCAGGGTCACGCCGAAGCTGCCGGTGCGCACGGAAAAATGGCTGACGCGGCCCAGGTCGGGAGTGTCGAACAGGATCTCGATCCCCGGACCCTGCGGCGAGGGGAAGACCTGCGCATCGCGGATCGTCCAGTCCGGCGCGAAACGCGGCAGCAGGATGCCGGTCGCGGCGCGCATTTCCGCCGCGTCCAGCTCGGCCACCTCGGGCTGCGAGACCATGGCCATGCGGATGACGCTGGCGTCGCGCGCCGAAAGCGCCGCCGAGACCGAGGGCGGCGGCCCGGAGGCGATGCCCTGCCGGATCGACAGCGGCCCCAGCCCCTCGTTGGCGAGCCAGCCCATCGCCAGCAGCATGGCGACGGGCACCAGCCGCAGCGCCCGGCGCAGACGGGCCTCGCGCCGCAGGCCGCGCGACAGCCGCGCCGCCGCCATGCGCTGCGCCGGGGGGGGCTGTACGGCGGGGGTCAGCGCCAGGCGCAATTCCCGCCGCAGGCAGAGATCCTGCATCACCCTTGCCGCCTCTTGCGGGTGGTGGGCCAAGAAATCCTCGACCTCCAGCCGCCGCCAGTCGTCCAGCTGGCCGTCGACATAGGCGTTCAGGTCCAGATCGGTGATCGCGTCAGCCTTCGCCTGCATCGCATCCTCCCACCACGCGCAGCATGGGCTGCCTTTGGTCGCGGCCGTCCTCGAAGGCGCGCAGCTGCGCGCGCGCCCGGGCCACCCGCGACATGACCGTCCCGGCCGGCACCCCCAGCATCGCCGCCGCCTCGGCATAGGACAGGCCCTCGATGGCGACGAGCGACAGGGCCTCGCGCTGCTCGGCCGGCAGGTCCATGAAGGCCCCGCGCAGCTGCGCCAGCCGGATCGAGGCCTCCTGCGGCGCCTCGATCGCCAGCGGGGTCATGGCCGCGTGCTCGGCCTCGCGCCGGGATTGCGCGGCGCGGCTGCGGTGGTGATCGACGAAGCGGTTGCGCAGGATCGAGAACAGCCAGGCGCGCAGATCGCCGCCGGTGCGATAGGTCCGCCGCTGTTCATGGCCGCGCAGCAGCGCGTCCTGCACCAGATCCTCCGCCTCGGCCGCGTCGCGCGTCAGCGACAGCGCATAGCGGCGCAGGGAGGGCAGTTGGGCCGCGATGGGGTCGGTCTTTTCAGGCATCCTGCCTGATATACGAAGCCGGCCGGCGAATTCTTCCCGGCGGAGTGAAAAAAAAAAAAAGATCCGCAGGCCCGGAGAGGGCCGGCGCCGCGGATTGACGGCCCGGGTTTTTGAGCAGTTGGGGAGCGAAGAAGCCGGGGTTGGCCGGATTTCAGGCCGGCAGAGCGTCCAGTTCGTGCGCCCAGGGTGGGTTGGCGCCGGGGCGCGAGACGGTGATCGCCGCCGCGCGGGTGCCGAGCGCCAGCGCCTGGGCGATGGCGTCGGGGGTCAGGCGCTCCAGCCCCTGGCGCGTCAGCACGCCGGCGCGGTCGAGCGCGGCCAGCACCCCGGCGTTGAAGGTGTCGCCGGCGCCGATGGTGTCGGCGACCTCGACCCGCACCGCCTGGGCGGCCAGCGGTTCGCCCGACCAATGCGCCCGCGCGCCGGCCGAGCCGCCGGTCTGGAAGACCACCCGCGCCCCGCGGCCAAGGATGGCGGCGGCGGCTTCCTCGAAGCTTGCGCCCGGCATCAGCCAATCCAGGTCGTCGCCCGAGAGCTTGACCAGGTCGGCCATGCCGATGAGCCGGTCGAGCCTGGCGCGATAGGCCGGCTCGTCGGCGATGAAGAAGGGGCGGATGTTCGGGTCCAGCATCACCGGGATGCGGTGGCGCACGCGTTCCACCAGCGCCTCGATGGCGGTGCCGCAAGGATCGGGCACCAGGCTGATGCCGCCGATGAACAAGGCCGAGACGGTATCGGGGATCTCGGGCAGGTCCTCGGGGGCGAACATGCGGCCGGCCGAGCCCTCGTCGTAGAAGGAATAGCGTGCCTCGCCCCCGGTCAGGGTGACGAAGGCCAGCGTGGTCAGCCGGTCGCTGCGCGGGCAAAGGCCGGTATCCACCCCCGCCTCGGCCAGCGGGCGCAGCAGCATCTCGCCGAAGCCGTCGCGCGAGATCGGCCAGAGATAGCCCGCCTGCGCGCCCATGCGGCCAAGCGCGATGGCGGTGTTATAGACCGCGCCCCCGGGCAGGGGCCGGTAATTGGCGCCCTCGGGCACCATGTCGATCAGCGATTCCCCGGCGCAAAGGATCATCGGTTTCCCCTCCCGTTTCTCAGCCGCTTCGGACGGTGGGACCGCCCGCTCCTGTCTCCTGATAGCGGTAACTGCCGCTGATGGAAATATCCGGCGTGAGGGGGGCGGCGCCGATGCGGACGAAACCGCCGCGCTCGTTCAGCCAGAGCAGCGCCAGAAGCAGGGCGAGCGCCAGGAGGACGGCGAAGGCGATCTTCCAGACCGACCAGGGCCGCTCGCCCTGCACGCGGCCGGACTGGCCGTTGACCACGAAGCGGTAGCTCTTGCCGTTGTAGCGATAGGCGGCGGTCCAGACCGGCAGCAGGATATGCTTGAAGGTCTCGTCGCTGTAGCGGGTCTCGATGCCGGTGATGCGCTGTTCGTTGCCGCCGATGGCGCGGCGCACGTCCATGGCGATCACCCCGGTCATTTCCTGCCGGGCGATGTCGTGGCCGGAGCCCAGCGGGATCGTATAGCCCTCGGCCAGGAAACCGGCGAGGTATTCGGGCTGGTAGGGGACCAGATGCGACAGATCCCAGGGCGTCAGCGCATCGGTGATGCGGCGCGGCAGCGAGCTGGAGGCGAGCACCAGAACGTCGTCGAAATCCCGCGCCACCTGGCCCGAAACCGGGGTCCAGCGCGTTTTGCGCACCTGCTGCGCCACGCGCTGCTGGCGTCCGTCCACCATCTGCGTGACATAGACCGTCTCGTAATACCAGTCGCCGCGCGCGCCGGTATAGCGCGAGGCGGTGTCGGCGTCGAAGGTCCAGAAGGGCGAATAGACCCCGTTCATCCTCTTGCCGCGCCTTGCATAGGCGGTCAGGCCGGAGGGCGCGAACCACAGCCCGCGCAGCCAGTCCTCGAGCGCGGTTTTCGCCTGCGCCTCGGTGATGACGAAGGGCAGCACGCCCTGCGGCTTGATGTGGCGGGTGGTGCCGGTGTCGGTGACGACGGCGGTGGCGCAGAACGGGCAGGCCGAGGCGTGGCGGTCGCTGGTGATTTCCACCTTGGCGCCGCAATTCGGGCAGGAGAGGGTGCGCACCGTCTCGGTCAGGTCGCTGTGCCGGTCCAGCGAAAGCCCGTGTTCCAGCGGCAATTCCCGCAGCTGCGGCGACTTGTGCCCGCCGTCCCATTGCAGCGCCCGCCCGGTCGCCGGGTCGAGCAGGATGGCGCGTTCGCCCCATGGCCCCTGCTGCGGCTGGCGGGCCGGCGCGCGGGCGGGGCCGGGGCCGATTTGGCTTTCATGCCCGCAATAGGGGCAGACGAGGCTTTGCTGGCCGGGCGAGAATTCCAGGCTCGCGCCGCAATTCTCGCATGGATAGCGGTACTCCGAGGGCGGCGTCGGCATTCCGGCGGCTTACTCCGCCTTCGGGATCGGCGGCGGGGGCGGCGCGACGGTGAAGAGCTGGGCAAGCTCCGCGACCTCTTCGGCCGGCTTCCAGCCGTCCTGGCCGGGGGTCCAGACCAGCGTTTCGCGGGTGAAGCCGCCCTCGCGCACGAGGCGGCCGAGATGGGCGCGGCCATAGGGGCCGTCGGCCTGGCCGTTCACGGCGATATGCCAGACGGTCTCGGGGTGCAGCGGCGGCGGGGTTTGCGGCGCCTGCTGTTGGGGCACGGCGCCCCAGGGGCCGCGCTGCGCCATGGCGACGCCCATGCCCGCGCCAAGCCCGGCGCCGATGCCCGCGCCCATGCCGCCGGGCTGGTTCGAGGCGTTCAGCATCGCCTCGGAGGCGGCATATTGGCCAAAGCGGTTCAGGTCGCCGACGATGCCCATCGAGGTGCGCTTGTCGAGCATCCTTTCCACCTCGTCGGGCAGGCTGATGTTCTCGATATAGAATTCCGGGATGGTCAGGCCATAGGCGGCGACGGTCGGGCCGATCGCCTTGGCCACCATCTGGCCCAGGTCGCCGGTATTGGCCGCCATGTCGAGCACCGGGATGCCCGAGCCCGCGATCATGCGCGAAAATTCCTGCACGATGATGTTGCGCAGCTGGAAGCTGATCTCGTCGCGGGTGAATTCGCCGTCGGTGCCGACGATCTCGGTCATGAAGCGGCCGGGATCGGTCACGCGCATGGAATAGGTGCCGAAGGCGCGGATGCGGACGGGCCCGAATTCCGGGTCGCGGGCGATCACCGGATTTTTCGTCCCCCATTTCAGGTCGTTGAAGCGGGTGGTGTTGACGAAATAGATCTCGGACTTGAAGGGGCTGCGGAAGCCGTGGTCCCAGTGCTGCAACCGGGTCAGGATCGGCAGGTTGTTGGTCTCCAGCATGTAGAGGCCGGGCTGGAACACGTCGGCCAGCTGGCCTTCGTGGATGAAGACGGCGGCCTGGCCCTCGCGCACGGTCAGCTTGGCGCCGTATTTGATCGCCTTGCCGACGGTCGGGTAGCGATAGACCATGGTGTCGCGGGTGTCGTCGGTCCATTCGATGATCTCGATGAACTCGCCGCCGAGGATGTTGAACAGGGACATGGGTCTGCCTTTCCGTTGCGGGGCCGCGGGCAGGAGCGTGCCGGGACATTCCTGGTCCCCAGCCCGCCCGGCGCTGTCGATGAGGATAGTGCCGAGGGCGCCCCGCTCGTCAAGCGACGAGAGGGTGGCGACGGCGGCCGGGATTCATCTTTTCTTGAAGAAAGGGTGATAGCCGGTTGGAAACGCCGCCCAGCCCCTGATCCGGACCGGATTCTTCCCATGCCGCCGCTGCCCGACCGCCCGCCCGACCGACAGCAAGGCCGTTTCCTGCGCCTGTTGGCACGGATCGCGGGCTGGCTGGGCTTGGCCCTCCGACCCCTGCGCCAGCTGGGGCGAGGCGCTTCACACCTCGGTTCCCAGCAATTCGCGGGCGATTTGCAGCACGATGGGGCGGGCCTCGGCCTCGGTCATGCCGGGGCGCAGCCGGGCATCGTAGAGGATTTGCAGCAGCAGCTCGTCATGCCGGGTCAGATAGGCGAATTCCTCGTCGTCGTTGAAGATCGAGGGACGCGCGCGCGGGCTGTCATTGGCCAGGCCCATGCCCTGCGTCAGTTCCTCGTGGATGCAGGAGCGGCGCAGGCGCGGCGGCAGCTCGGCCCGGATCAGCGCCAGGGCCTGGGTATAGACCGGGGAATTGCCGCTGGAATAGGCGAAGACCGTGCAATAGTTCTGCGGCGCCAGGTCGCGCAGCGCGGCGATGTCGCCGGGCGGGATGCCGGGCATCAGCGAGGCGAGGCGCGGGCCGATGGCGCGGCGCTCGTCCTCGTTCAGGATCAGCACGTTGACATTGCCGGCGGCGCCGGTCAGCGCCACCGGATGGCCGCTGACGCGCTGGAGCCGCGCGGCGAAGCCCGCGATCTCGGCCCGGTCGCGGGCGCGCTGGTCGGGGGCGGCCGAATCGCCGAATTCCAGCCGCACCAGGACCGGCTGCTGCCAGCGCCGCAAGGGTGCGGGCGTCGGGCGCGAGATCAGCTTGCCGCCTTCGCGCACATATTCGTCGTAAAGCGCGACCTCGATGAAGGCATCGGTCAGCTTTTCCGCGGTCAGCGCGATCTCGGTGCCGCCGTCGGTGCGCAGCCGGCCGCGGGCGATCAGCGCCTCCTCGACCCCGAGCAGATAGTCGCGCATGTTCCGGCTGGCGGGCGAGGCGGCGGCGGCCTTGGCGCGGGCGGTGGCGGCGCGGGCGCTTTCGGCGCGTTCTCGGCGCAGCGCGGCCTGATCGGCCGGCGGCGGGTCGGGACGGTCGGGCGGCGGCGGCGCCTCGACCGCGGGCGGCGGGGTTTCCGCCGGGGGTTCGGGCGCGCAGGCGGCAAGCAGCGCCAGCAAAGCCAGCGCCACGGGCAGAGACAGGCAGGAACGGGCTGGCAGGGTCACGGCATCTTTGCTGCGGGAGTTGCGGATCGGGCGTTGGCCGAGGCGAGGGTCTTGCGCAATTCGGCCTCCATCACCTTGAGGTCCTCCTCGGCGGCGGCGCGGCGGGTGCGGCCTTCGTCGGCGATGCGCAGGCTGTCCTCGATGGTCGAGATCAGTTCGGCATTGGCGGTGCGCACCGCCTCGATGTCGAAAACGCCGCGCTCGATCTGGGTGCGGATCTGGGCGTTCGCGTCGCGCAGGTTCTTGGCGTTGGCGGTCAAGAGGTCGTTGGTCAGGTCGTTCGCCTCCTTGACCGCGCGGGCGGCCTCGGCGCTGCGCTGGATGGTGACGGCCTGGGCCAGCTGCGTTTCCCACAGCGGCACGGTGTTGACCAGCGTGGAATTGATCTTGGTCACCAGCGACTTGTCGTTTTCCTGCACCAGCCGGATCGAGGGCAGCGACTGCATCGTCACCTGCCGGGTCAGCTTGAGGTCGTGCACGCGGCGCTCCAGGTCGTCGCGGGCCGAGCGCAGGTCGCGCAGCTCCTGCGCCGCCATGACCTTGTCGTTCTCGGCCGCGGCTTCGACGGCTGTTTCCTTGGCGGGGATCTCGTCGCGGTCGATCTGCGCCAGCTTCTCCTCGCCCGCGGCGATGTAGAGCGCTAGCTCGTCATAGAAGTTCAGCGTGCGCTCGTAAAGCAGGTCGAGCGACTTGATGTCCTTGAGCAGACGATGCTGGTGCTGGTCCAGATCCATGGCGATGCGGTCGATCTGGCCCTGCACCTCCTCGTAATTGGCCACGAACTTGGCGAAGGGCGCGGCGCGGCCCAGCAGCCTTTCCCACCAGCTCCGCTCGCGGCGCACGTCCAGCTCGCTGACGGAAAAGCCGCGGATGGTGGTCACGATCTCGCGCAGCGATTCGCCGGCGGGGCCGACGTCCTTGTTCTTGACATCGGCCAGCATGGCCTGGCTGATTTCCTGCAATTCGTTCTGGGCCCGGGCGCCGAAATGCACGATCGAGCCGGAATCGCGGATGTCGATTTCCCCCATGCGCTGGCGGATCTCGGCGGCGATGGCGGGTTCGGCTTCGGTCAGGCTGGGCGTGGCGGCGGGAGGTTCGGGCAGGACGACCGCGGTCACGGTCTGGATCTCGTCCAGGGCGGCTTGGGCACTGGCCTGTGTCTGCGTGGTCATCCGGCGTCGTCCTTTCCTGTTGGGCAGGGGCTCGGCCGCAGAATAGGCCGATTCCCGCTGAGTTCAACGAGAGGCCGCAGCGAAGGTTCCTTTGCTTTCGCCGGTGTTGCCATCCTGCCGGGAAGCGCCGTGCGGTGGCCCGTCCGGGGGCTTGCCGCGGGCCGGGAGGCCGCCAAAAAACAGGGCGGCCCCGACAAGCGGGACCGCCACGCGTCGCCCGTCCACAGGGCGTATTACTGCGGCTTGACCAGCACCAGATCGTTCATGCGCCTCTGGCCTTCGGGCAGGGCCAGGTAGCGGTCGTAATCCGAGACCACGATCAGCCGCGCCGCGCCGGTCTCGCGCGCCGCCTTCAGGTTCTGCGCGCTGGTCCGCTCCAGATCGCCCAGCGTCGTCTCCAGCGCCGAGGCCAGAAACAGCGATTTCGCCTCGAAAACCTTGGCCACATACTGGTTGTAGCCCTCCAGGCTCCAGGTCGTGCCCGCCCGCTCGCCCTCGCCGTTCACGATCAGCTCCAGCGACCAGCGGCCCTGCGCGTCGGTCGTCGCCTCGACCTT
>NZ_LLWQ01000143.1 GCF_001447385.1 Paracoccus sp. MKU1
ATACGATCTGGTTCAACCTGGCGATGCAGGGCAACCTGTTCCAGGCCCGCCGCCTGCTGGTTCATGGCGGCAGCGGTGGCATCGGCAGCGCCACGATCCAGCTCGCCTCGGCATTCGGGGTCGAGGTCTTCACGACCGCGGCGACAGATGAAGCCTGCGATTTCTGCCGAGATCTGGGCGCTGCGGTCGCGATCAACTACACCAAGGAAGACTATGTGACCGTCGTGCAGGACAGGACGCAGGGTCAAGGCGTCGACATCGTCTTGGACATGGTCGGCGGCGATTACATCCAGCGCAACCTGACCTGCCTTGCCCAGAAGGGGCGGCTGATTAATCTCTATTACCTGAAGGGCAGCAAGGTTGAGCTGGACATGATGCCGGTCCTGGTCAAGAATCTAACCCTTACCGGATCATTGCTGCGGCCACAGCCGTTGTCGGTGAAAGCCGAAATCGCCGCAGGTCTGGAGAAGACGGTCTGGCCGCTCTTCAAAGCGGGCAAGATCCGATCAGTCGTGAGCGAGACCTTTCCGTTGGAACGCGCATCCGAGGCGCACGCGATGATGGAAGCGGGTCAACATGCCGGCAAGATTGTGCTGCTGACAGAGTATGACCGGAAATTGGCTTGATTAGGGTCAGGATGCATTGATTTTCAATGCTCTGCGTGATTCACGGCTCGAAAACGGAGCGGTGACATGAGTGATCTTTACTGGCTGACCGAGGAAGCGAAGGCTGGGGAAGTAGCCAAGGGATGAACTGCCTATCAGCTTTGCGATGCCGCGCTCGCGGCAAGATTAGGCAAGGCCTCCAGAAAGGCGTCGTTTTCGACTGGGGTGGCGATGGTGACGCGGGCCCAGTCCAGGAAGGGCGACTCTTGCCAGCCCTTGATCAGCACGCCCCGGCGCCGCAGCGTCTCGACGAAGTTCGCGGCAGGGCAGGGCGTGCGGAAGAAGAGGAAGTTCGCTTGGCTCGGGACCACTGCATAGCCGGTTGCAGCCAGCGCCCCGGACAGGCGCGCGCGTTCGGACCGGGCCAGCGCGACGGTGCGGGCCAGATGTGCCCCGTCCTGCAGAGCGGCCAGCGCGGCGGCCCCGGCGAAGGCGTTCACGGCGAAGGGGTTGCGGGTCTTGCGCAGCGCCCGCGTCAGCCCGGGCGACGAGCAGAGCCCATAGCCCACCCGCGCCCCGGCCAGGCCGTATGCCTTGGAAAAGGTGCGCAGCGAGATCCAGTCCAGCCCCGCCTCGCGCATGATGGCGCAGGGATCGAAGGCCAGCGTGGGGTCCAGATATTCGCGGTAAGCCTCGTCGAAGACCACCAGTGTGCCCTGCGACACCGCCTCCAACAGCGCGCTGAACTCTTCGAGCGACACCGCCGGACCGGCCGGATTCGAGGGCGAGGAGAAGATCAGCACCCGCGCCGGCTGGCGCAGCGCCTCGACTAGGCCCGGCAGGGGAAAGGACCAGTCCTCGGCGAAGCGGACCTTCTCGACCCGGGCGCCGAACGCCTGCGCGCCGAATTCGTGCAAGCCGAAGCTGGGGCAGATCGTCACCACACGGTCGCCGGGGCGCAGCACGCTGCGATAGATCGCGCCGATCAGGTCCTCGGAGCCGTTGCCGACGATCACCGCCTCGGGGTCGATGCCGGTCGCAGCGCCGATGGCCTCGCGCAGGGCCAGGTCGGCCGCGTCGGGATAGCGCCAGATCCCGGCGGCGCAGTCCCGCATCGCCGCGATGGCGGCGGGGGCGGGGCCCAGTGGGTTTTCGTTGCTGTCGAGCTTGGCCCGCGCCTCGACGCCATAGTCCGCGCGAAAGCGGTCCAGCGCCAGGCCGGCGTTGTAATCCGCCAGCGCGGCGATTTCCGGGCGGATCAGGGACGTGTCCTGCGACATGGCTTGCCTCTACAAATCGAAAATCTTGCCGGGGTTCATGATGCCCCGCGGGTCGACGGCCCGTTTCAGCCGCCGCATCAGTTCCAGCGCCGGGCCGTGCTCGGCGGCCATGTAGTCCTTCTTGCCCAGGCCGACGCCGTGCTCGCCGGTGGCGGTGCCCTCCATCGCCAGCGCGAGTTCCACCAGCCGGGCGCTGATGCGCTTGCCATGCGCCAGCTCGGCCGGGTCGCTTGCGTCGAACAGCAACACCAGGTGGAAGTTGCCGTCGCCGACATGGCCGACCAGCGGCGCGACCAGCTCGGTTTCCGCGATCTCGGCCTTGATCGCGGCGATGCATTCGGGCAGGCGTGACAGCGGCACGCAGACATCGGTGGAAAGCCCGGTGACGCCCGGCCGCAGCGCCCGCGTCGCATAAAGCGCGTCGTGGCGGATGCGCCACAGCTTCGCGGCATCCTCGGGCGTCTGCGCCAGCTCGATGCGCGAGGCACCCGCGCCCTCGGCCAGGTCGCGAAACAGCGCGATGTCATGCGCGACGGCGGGGTCCGAGCCGGTGATCTCGACCCAGAGGGCCGGGCTTTCGGGCAGGTCGGTGCCGGAATAGGCGTTGATCGCGCGCATCTGCAGGTCGTCAGCCAGCTCGATGCGGCTCAGGCCCAGGCCGAATTGCAGCGCCTCGACCACGCAGCCGGTGGCGGCGTCCAGATCGGCAAAGCTGCACAGCAGCGATTGCGCGGCGGCCGGGATGCCGAACAGCCGCAGCGTCAGCTCGGTGATGACCCCCAGCGTGCCCTCGGCCCCGATGAAGAGATGCGTCAGGTCGTAGCCCGAGGCGGATTTGCGCGCCCGCCCGCCGGTGCGGATCACCTGGCCGTCGGGCAGCACCACGGTCAGCCCCAGCACCAGCTCGCGCATCGAGCCGTAGCGGACCGTCGTCGTGCCCGAGGCGCGGGTCGAGGCCATGCCGCCCAGCGTCGCATGCGCGCCCAGGTCGACTGGGAAGAACAGCCCGCAATCGCGCAGCTCCTCGTTCAGCCGCTGGCGGGTGGTGCCGCATTGCACGGTACAGTCCATATCCTCGGGGTGGATGGTCAGCACGCGATCCATCGCCGAGAGGTCCAGCGTGATCCCGCCCTGCGGCGCCAGCACCTGGCCCTCGATGGACGAGCCGGCGCCGAAGGGGATGACGGGCGCGCTGTGCCGGTGGCAGATCGCCAGCGCCTGCGAGACCTCGGCCGTGTCGTGCAGCAGCAGCACGGCGTCCGGCGGCGCGGCGGGCAGCCAGCTTTCCGCCGCGCCGTAATGCGCCCGCGCCGCGGCCGTGGTCAGCAGCCGCTCGCCGAAGACCGGGCCGAGTTCGGCCAGCGCGGCCTTGACCGCGCCGGCCGGGGTTTCCTGCACGTCAAGGCTCATTCCGTGAACCACCAGCGCTCGGAGGCGCGGGCGCCGTCCAGCTCCCAGTCGTTGCCCAGCTCGGCATGGGCGACCTTGTCCGAAGTCGCGTCCAGGAAATCGGCCCAGAGCGGGGCAATCATGCCGCCGTCCTCGCTGATCAGCGACTGGCATTCCCAATAGAGCTGCCGGCGCTTGGCCTCGTCCTTTTCGCCGCGTGCCGCGACCAGCGCCTTGTTGAAGGCGTCGTTGTCCCAGCTGGTCTCGTTCCAGCCGCCGATGCTTTCGCGGGCATAGGCCAGCGTCAGCATCACGTCCTCGTTGACGCGGCCCGACCATTTGGTGGCGAACATCGGGCGCTTGCCCCAGATGTTCGACCAATAGCCGTCGTCCGGCTCGCGCTTGACGTCGATGGTGATGCCGGCGCGGGCCGCCTGCTCGGCATAGAGCTGGGCCATGTTGGTGGCGCCGGTAAAGGGCGCCTCGGCCACGTGCAGCGGCACGGTCAGCCCCGAGATGCCGGCCTTGTCCAGCAGCGCCTTGGCCTTTTCCGGGTCGTAGCTGTGCTGCGGCAGCTGCGGGTCGAAATCGGGATAGGCCTCGGAAATCGGCTGGTCGTTGGCGATAGAGCCATAGCCCGACAGGATCTTGTCCAGCATCTCCTGCCGGTCGATGGACAGCTTCAGCGCCATGCGGACGTTCGGATCGGCGAACAGCGGGTCCTTGCAATTCATGCTGAAGGCATAGTGCTGCTTGCCCTTGGTCTGCAGCAGCTTCACGCCGGGCATGGCGCTGAGCAGCATGGCCGTCGCCGTATCCGCCGCGCCCATGGCATCGATCTGCCCGGTCTGCAGGGCGGTGGTGCGGGCGTTCACGTCGGCGATGGCGTGGATCTCGACGGCTTCGAAATGGGCGCGGCCTTCCTTCCAGTAGTTCGGGAAGCGCTTGACCAGGCTGCGCACGCCCGGCTCGAAGCTTTCCAGCACGTAGCCGCCGGTGCCGATGCCCTTGCCGAAATCCTTGTCCTCGGCCGGCACGATCAGCAGGTTGATGAGCGCCATCAGCGCCGGGAAGCCCGAGTTCGGGGCGTTCAGGCTGACGCGCACCTCGTCCGGCGCGGTCGCCTTGATGTCGGTGATCGCCTCCAGCAGCGACTTGGCCTCGGAGACCGTGTCCGCGCCGCGATGCAGGTTCAGCGAATAGACCACGTCGTCGGCGGTCATGGTCTTGGCATTGTGGAACTCGACCCCCTGGCGCAGCTTGAAGGTCCATTCGGTCAGTTCGGGATTCGAGCCCCATTCTGTCGCCAGCTCGGGGACCAGCTTGCCACCCGGGCCGACCTCGATCAGGCAGTTGCGCAGCTGGTATTGCAGCTGCATCATGAAGCGGGTCTCGTTCAGCTGCGGATCCAGCGTGTCGGCGCTGTCGAAATCGGCCACGGCGACGCGGAAGGTGCCGCCCTTGCGCGGGGCGTCCTGGGCGCGCAGCGGCCGCAGCCCAAGGGCAGAGGCGGCGGAAACGGCCCCGGCACCCAGCAGCAAGGAACGCCGGCTTAGCGAAATGGTCATCGGATCATTCTCCCTGTTTGCCTGGCTGGCGGTCGTGCAGAACCGTTGACGAGGCCTTGTTTTTATGACTGACCTAAACGCTAGCCCCGGGCCCCATGGCGGACAAATCAGTTTGCCTGGCGCGCGTGACAGTTCAGCTAAACTATCGGATCTCGCCAGGACCATCTGCCCATGACCCCGACGCTGCCCCCGTTGCGCGCCCTGCAGGCCTTCGAATGCTTCGGCCGGTTGGGCTCGGTCAATGCGGCGGCGCGGGCGCTGGGGGTGACGCCGGGCGCGATCAGCCAGCAATTGCGGCTGCTCGAGGAGCATGTGGGCGTGGTCCTCTTGGTCAAGGACGGGCGGCGGGCGACGCTGACCCCGGCGGCGCGGGCCTATCACGAACTGATCTCGCAGGGTTTCGGTCGGCTGACCTTGGCGCAGGACTACATCCTCGCGCACAAGCAGAGCGAGGAACTGACCGTCTCGGGTTTCCCGACGCTGTTGCAGAAATGGCTGAACCCGCGTCTGCCCGAATTCCAGGCCTCCGCCCAGGATCTGGCCATCCGGGTCATCTCGACCCATGAAGAATCCGACCCGCACATGCTAGAGCGCGGCTTTCGCCTGACCTATGGCGAGGCCGCGCGGCGCTATCTGCACAGCCGCACCCTGTTCACCGATTGCTGCTTTCCCGCCTGTTCGCCGGAGTTCCTGCAGCGCCACCCCGATGCCTGCGACCCGGCCGTGCTGGCCCGGCTGCCGTTGATTGGCATCGACTGGGGCGGCGGCTACACGACCGAGCCGCATTGGCGCGACTGGTTCGAATCGCAGGGCATGCGCGACCTGCCACCGATCCGTCCGGTCGCCGTCCATTCCATGTCGAGCCTGGCGCTAGAGGCCGCCATCGCCGGGCAGGGCGCGGTGCTGGCCCAGGGCTCCTTCGCCGCCGAGGATATCCGCGCCGGCCGGCTGGTGCGGCTGTCCGAGGCCAGCCTGCGGATGCCGGACCCCTATTTCGTCTGCTGGGGGCCGACCACACTGGACCGGCCCGTGGCGCGGGATTTCCTGAACTGGCTGATGCGCGCCACCAAGCCGCTGCGCAGCCGGACGGTTCAGCCCAGCTAAACGATCTGGCTGTGCTTCTGCGCTGATCGCCTTGGCATTCGCCTATACATTTGGCGAAACTCAGCCACATAAGGTGCAGCCATGTTCCTCAAGAACGCCTGGTATGTCGCGGCCTGGAGCCATGAGATCACCGACAGCCTTCAGCAGATCCTCGTCCTGGGGGAAAAGATCTGCATCTTCCGCAACAGCCAGGGCGAGGTGATCGCGCTCGAGGATGCCTGCCCGCATCGCAAGCTGCCGTTGTCCAAGGGCCGCATCAGGGGCGACAATGTCGAATGCGGCTATCACGGGCTGACCTTCGACTGCGCCGGGCAATGCGTCTGGGCCCCGGGCGGCGGGCGCATCCCCTCGGCCGCCAAGGTCCGGCCCTATCCGGTGCACGAGAAATACGGGCTGGTCTGGATCTGGATGGGCAATGCCGCCATCGCCGATGCCGACGAGATCATCGACATCCCGAATTTCGACAGTCCCGACTGGGGCATCAACCGCGGCGCCGCGATGGAGCTGCGTTGCAACTATCTGTTGATGTGCGACAACCTGCTGGACCCGACCCATGTTGCCTGGGTGCATGAAAGCAGCTTTGCCCAGGCCGCGACGCGCGACACGCCGCTGAAGGTCACCCGCACCGAAAGCGGCGTCATCGTCCATCGCTGGATGATGGATGTCGAGCCCGCGCCCTTCTACAAGAAGATCGTCGAGTTCGATGGCAATTGCGACCGGCTGCAGCATTACGAGGTGCGCTATCCCGCCCATGCGCTGATCCGCGCGGTGTTCACCCCGGCGGGGACGGGCGGGCCGGACGGTACGCTGCATGAAAAGACCTTCGTCATGGACAGCTACAACTTCATGACGCCCACGACCGAGGCCGAGACGCGCTATTACTGGTTCCAGCTGCGTAATATCCGCCCGCATGACGAGGAACTGTCGAAGATGATGTCCGAGGACGTGCGCCATGCCTTCGAGGAGGACCGCGCCGTGCTGAACGAGGTGCAGATCGGCATGGCCAGCAAAACCTCGCCGCATATCGACCTGTCGATCGACGCCGGGCAACTGCGCTTCCGCCGCCAGCTCGAGGCGATGATCGCCGAGGAGCGCATGGTCGACGAGAAGATGAGGGCCTGATCCATGGCCGATCCGTTCCGCCGGTTTCGCCTGGTCCGCAAGGTGCCGGAAAGCGCCTGCATCACCTCGTTCCACCTGATGCCCGAAGATGGCGGTCCGCTGTGGGACATGCGGCCGGGCCAATACCTGACGCTACGGATTCCGGCGCCCTCGGGGCCGGTGCTGCGGACCTATTCGCTGTCGGCGCTGCCCGAGGGGCGGGACCATCACCGCATCAGCGTCAAGCGCGAGCCGCAGGGGCTGGGCTCGCGCTGGCTGCACGACCAGCTGGCCGAGGGCGAGCTGATCGAGATCGCCGCGCCGCGCGGCGGCTTCGTGCTGGACGAGACCAGCACCCGGCCGGTGCTGTTGCTGGCGGGCGGTGTCGGTCTGACGCCGCTCTTGGCCATGCTGCACCGGCTGGCGGCGGGCGAGCGGCGGGTGTTCTTCGTGCAGGCGGCCGAGAACGGCGATGTGCATGCGCTGCGGGACGAGGTGGCGGCGCTGGCCGCGGGCTCGGGCGGGCGGATCACCGCGCGCACCGTCTATCGCGCCCCGACCGAGGCCGACCGCGCCGCGCGCCGCTTCGACGCCGAGGGCGTGGTGGACCGCGCCTTCCTGCAATCCCTGCTGCCGCTCGACGATTACGAGGTCTATCTCTGCGGCCCGACGCCCTTCATGGTGGCGATGTGGCAGCTGCTGACGGGCTTGGGCGTGGCCCCCGCCCGCATCGCCTATGAATTCTTCGGCAAGGGCGGCTCGCTGGCCGCGCTGGCGGCCGGGCGGGCGCCGGCATCGGCGCCCGCGCATGGCAACCGCATCCCGACGGGGGCGCCCAAATCCCTGGCCAAGCTGGAATTCCTGACCGATCCCGACGCATTGGGACTGCCCGACGCGCTGCCCGGCACGGTGGCCGAGGCGACGGCCAAACAGGCAGAGCCGACCGAAACCGGGGCCGAGGTGGTCTTTGCCCGCTCGGGCCTGACGCTGCCCTGGAACGGCGCCAGCCGCACCATCCTGGAGCTGGCCGAATCCGCGGGACTCGAGCCCGAGTTCAGCTGCCGCGAGGGGATCTGCAACACCTGCCGCTGCGCCATTCGCGAGGGCGCGGTGGACTATGTCACCGATCCGCTGGACCCGCCGGGACCGGGGCAGGTGCTGATCTGCTGCTCGCGCCCGGCGGGGCGGGTGGTGCTGGACCTGTAGGGCACGGCGCGGTGCCGCCCCTTCAGCCGATGCGGCGGTCCAGCGCCTCGGGTGCGATCTCGGGGCCGATGACGAACAGGTGGTCGCCATGGCCGACCAGCCCGTTGCGGCGGCGGATCAGCACCCGCCCCGCCACCGGAGCCGTCAGCACCTGCGGCGCCTGCGTGATGTCGAAGAGGTCGTAGAGTTTCGCGACCGGCTGCCCCTCGGCCACCGCGTCACCCAGTTCGACCAGCGGTTCGGCCAGGGCGTGGCGCATCGCGGTGACATGGCGGCTGCCCGCGTCCAGGTCGACGAAGCGGGTCTGGCAGGCCGGACCCGAGGCCAGCCGCTTCGCCGTCTCGGGCGCGAGGATCCCCTCATGCGCCAGCAGGTTCAGGATGCCGTTCCAGCCATGGCCCAGCGACCGGGGCGAAACCTGCGCCATGCCGCCCAGCTCGCAGGAAATCATGGCGCAACCCGCCGCCAGCGCGGCGCTGTCCAGGTCGCCGCCGGTGCTGCCCAGCCCGACCACCATGGTCCAGGGCAGGCCGAAGGCGCGGGCCAGCGCCGCGCCGCGCCGATCCTGGGCCGGATCGCCGGTCAGCGTCAGATAGGCCGCGTCGAGGTAATTCGTCGTGCCGCCGCCGGAATGCAGGTCGATCACCAGCCCGGCGCGCGGCAGCAGGTGGCGGTTCAGGAAGCCCGCCAGCGCCCGCGTCGGCCCCTGTCCCGTCGCGCCGGGAAACACCCGGTTCATGTTGCCGCCGTCCAGCGGCGAGACCCGCGTCCGCGCCATCACCGCCGGCATGTTCAGCGCCGGCACCAGGATCAGCCGGCCGGCGACATCCTGCGGCTCCAGCGCCTCGAACAGCCGGCGGGCGATCAGCTGCCCCTCGTATTCGTCGCCGTGATTGCCGCCGACCACCAGCGCCGTCGGCCCTTCGCCACCGGCAATGACGCCGATGGGGCTGCGGATCACACCGAAGTCATGGCGGTTGTCGGAATGGGTCAGGTCGATCCAGCCCGAAGCCTTGCCCGGGGCGTCGAGATCGATGTCGCAGCTGACGGTGTCGTAGTGGTTCATGCGGCGCCTTTCTCTTGCATCTGTCGCTGGCCCAGCAGGCGGGTCAGCCAGTCCGGGTCCATCTCGGGGACCGAGGACAGCAGCTTCTCGGTATAGGGATGGTGCGGCGGCTGGAACATCTGCGCCTTGGGGCCCTGCTCGACCACCGCGCCGTTCTGCATCACCACCACCTCGTCCGCGATGGACCGCACCGTGGCGAGGTCGTGGGTGATGAACAGATAGCTCAGCCCCATCTCGCGCTGCAGGCGGTCGAGCAGGCGCAGGATGCCCTCGGCCACCAGCTGGTCCAGCGCGCTGGTCACCTCGTCGCAGATGATCAGCTCGGGCTCGGCCGCCAGCGCGCGGGCGATGCAGAGCCGCTGCTTCTGCCCGCCGGACAACTCGCCCGGCAGGCGGTCGATGAAGCGGCCGGGCTCCAGCTCGATCTGGTCCAGCAATTCGCGGATGCGGTCCTCTTTCTGGCGGCCGCGCAGGCCCAGGAAGAACTCCAGCGGCCGGCCCAGGATCTCGCGCACCCGGTGGCGCGGGTTCAGGGCGGTGTCGGCCATCTGGTGGATCATCTGCAGCCGGCGTTGCAGGGCGCGCGGGCGGTTGCGCGACAGCGGGTCCAGCACCTGCCCGTCGAAGACCACCTTTCCCGCGCTCGGCGGCAGCAATCCCATCACCACCCGCGCCGTCGTCGACTTGCCCGAGCCGCTTTCGCCGACCACCGCCACGGTGCGGCCGCGCGGCACGCTGATCGAGACGTCGCGCAGCACCGGATGCACGCCATAGCTGGCCGAGACGCCTGCGATGTGCAGGACCGGCTCCGGCGCGGCCGGCTCATTGCGCGGCGCGGGCTGGAAGTTCCGTACCGCCCAGAGCGAGCGGGTGTATTCCTCGCGCGGGGCGGCCAGCATCTCGCGGGTCGGGGCTTCCTCGACCTCCTTGCCCTTCAGCAGCACCTTGATGCGGTCGGCCATCTGCGCCACCACCGCCAGGTCGTGGGTGATGTAGATCGCGGCTGCGTCGTGGCGGCGCACCACCTCGCGGATCGCGGCCAGAACCTCGATCTGCGTGGTCACGTCCAGCGCCGTGGTCGGCTCGTCGAAGATCAGCAGCTCGGGGTGGCAGGACATGGACATGGCGGTCATCGCCCGCTGCAACTGCCCGCCCGAGACCTGATGCGGATAGCGCGCCCCGATCCGCTCGGGATCGGGCAGGCGCATCTCGCGATACAGCGTGACCGCCTCGGATTCGGCCTGGGCA
>NZ_LLWQ01000144.1 GCF_001447385.1 Paracoccus sp. MKU1
CTACGCGACGGCAGTTCGCATCATGGCGCAACCGCATCCATGGTCTGTGTGTTTGTCCGCGAGTACATGTCTGTCATAGCTGGCGTTGCGCGTGTTCCGCCGCAATCGTCATATCCAGGAAAGGACCGGCCAAGATGAAACCGAACCTGATCGCCGCCGCCATGCTGTCCGTGGCCACCGTCACCCTTGCCGCTTGCGAAGAGGGGACGCAGCAGGCCGAGACTGCGTCGGGCGTCTGCCGCCCGGAGGCCGCCGAGGCCCTGGCGGGCAGGGACCGGCTGACCGATGCGCAGGCCATGGAACTGACCGGTGCCACCGTCGTGCGCCAGATCCAGCCGGGTCAGGGCGTGACGATGGATTATCGCCAGGAGCGCGTGACGGTGGAAACCGATCCGGCGACCGGCAAGATCCTTCGCGCCAGCTGCGGATAGACCAGGGCCGGTCGGAATTCATGGCGATCGGGCAATGCCTGCCTGGCGCCTTTCACCCCGTTACTTCGAAACCACCCAGCGGGTGGGCTTCGCCGTTGATGAGGACATCGATGCGGTGATGGCCGGGGAAGTGGCGGCGCGTCGTCATGGCGGCGAAAGACACCGTGGCGGAGAGAACCGCCTTCTCGCCCGGTTGCAGGGTGAGGCTACGCAGCTTGAAGACCTTCGGCCGGGTGCCGCCGTTGGCCTTCACGAAATGTACGGCATAGTCGATCAGCAGGCGCTGCGGCTGCGAAGCGGTGCTTTCGACCTCGAAGGACAGGCGCACGGCATCACCCAGGGCGACAGGCTGCGGCGTGATGGCGATGCGGCAGATGCGCACCGAGGGATTCTCCGCGCCGCCCAGGATGCGGATCGCGTCCCGGTCGCCGGCCTTGACCAGCGAGCGCAGCGCGTGGCGGACGATCCAGGCACGGCCCTCGGGCGCATCCTCCGACCAACGGCGGCATGTCGCGATGGTCAGGGCGGGATGATCCTTGGCGATGTCGTTGAGATTGTTCGCCACCGAACGGCGCACATAAGGCACCGGGTCGTCCTTCAGCAGTTCCAGCAATTCCAGCACCGGGCGCGGATCCTGCTGATAGCCCTGCAGGCGCCGCGCCCAAGGCAGTCGCGGGCGGGTGCCCTCCGACGCCAGGCGGCGCAGATGCGCGTTGTCGTCCACGGCCCATGCCAGCATCTGGGCATAGGTGCGCTCGGGGTATCTCTCCAGAAAGGCGCGGATGCTAAATTCGGCGGTGAACCGCTTGGTCAGTTCGGCCTGAAGCCGAATGGCCGCCTCGTAATCGTCGAGGCCGTATGTCTGCACGAAGGCCAGATGCGGCATATAGCGCATCGCCGCGCGGCCGATCTTGCCGTCTGCCGGAAGTTCCGGCCCCAGCGCCGCTTCGATCACCGCCGCCGCCTCGGCGAAGGGCCGGGGCAGATGCGCGTGCAAGGCCTCCGCGATATGGACGGCGCGGGCTGTCAGTTCCAGCCTTTCCAACCCGTCCATGGAACGCGCGACGAAGGCCTCGACGTCGAAGGCGGCATGGGCACGGTGCAGTTCCGCGGCGATCTCGCGCAGCAACGCAAGGTTGAACACGTCCTTCATGCCGGTCGCGCACCCGTGCCCTTCCCGGCCCAGCAGAGGGTCGCGCCGACCTCACGCATCGCGGAACAACGCCCTATGGGCGCGAGGCTGGCAGCGCAGATATTGCGGGGCCGCAGGCACCTGCGCCCCCAGATGCGCGGCCGCGTGCCAGGGCCAGCGCGGATCGTAGAGAATCCCGCGCGCAAGGGCGACCATGTCGGCATCGCCCGTCGCTACGATGGATTCCGCATGGTCGAAATCGGTGATCAGCCCCACCGCCACCACCGGCATGTCCACCGCCGCCTTGACCGCGCGCGCCAGCGGTACCTGATAGCCCGGAGC
>NZ_LLWQ01000145.1 GCF_001447385.1 Paracoccus sp. MKU1
CTTCTTCGTTTCAGGAGAACACAATGGCCATTCCCGATCCCGTTCGAACGAACTTCGACACTCTGCTTCGTGCTGCCGATGACGGCAATCTCGCCCTTATGGAATGCCTCGACGCCGCGACCCGTGAGACACGCTATGTCCTGTGCGCGGTCGGCCGCGACGGGGGTGATTACGTCTTCACGCCGTTCGGCCATCTCGCAAGCGGCAACCCCTATGACGCCTATCTGCCGCCGGATCCCGACGATCCTGCCGGCTTTGTCGAGAAGGCCGAAGATGGGGGCGCATCATGATGACGGTCGATGAAATCTTCGCCGATGACCGCCGCAATCCGCCATCGGAGCGCTCGCTTCCCTGGGAGGAAACCCGCAACGGCGTCACCGTCATCGTGGAACCGAAACCGCATTGGGCCGAGGACATGCGCGCCTTCCGGCTCGATGCCCGCGAATACTGCCGCTATGCCGACTGGACGGCCCATGGCGCCCGGACGCGCTTTTTCGGTCATATCGACACCTCCGGCGACGATGTGATGATGAAGGCCCGCGCCATGATCGCCCGCGAAATCGCCGATGGGTTCTGGGACTGACCGGCCCTGAAAGCCGAACCTTGCACACGGGGCTATCGGGTATCGCTGCACAAGCAGCGATGGATCGAGTTCGAGCTTCACCATTGCGCCAACTCCTTGGTGTTGTGGGGGCAACGGGTTCCGTCCCCGGCCTGAAACACACCCTGAATATCCGCCGGCAACGAGGCTGGCGCAGCAAAGCATCTGCGACGGGTTTCCGGCACCGGCTCGACGCAAAGCACCATCCCCCGCTTCCATTCGCTAACCTTGGTCCGACCGTCTCTTTGCATTCAACCCCGGTGGGGTCGGCTTACGCGCGCGTGCCGCCCTCGGGGATTCGGAAAGAATCCGAACGCCCGAGGGTGATTGCAGATCCGGTCAGACACTTCGGGCGCCTGTCGCGCGGGGGATGGTCCCCCGCCTCCAAAGACAGGAGCCGGAACCCATGTCCTACGCAGATGCCACCGCTTTCGCCGCCAGCCTCGCCACCACGCTGATGGTCGTGATCGTCGTGTTCCAGGCCGGGGACGGCACCCACGGCGCCATGCCCGCCGACGAGTTCGACGGCGACGAAGAGATGGTGAAGCTCGAACTCGATCCCTTCGGCTGAGGCGCGAAAGCGCCTCCGCCCGACGGCCCGGCCCGCGTCAGGCGCAGCCGGGCCTTGTGCCATGCGCAGGCTGCGCATCGCCAGCGGCGGTGCCGAGGCCTCGCCTCGGCTCTGGAAAGGGAGAGTTGGGCCGGGATCGGGGCGAGCCTGGCGGAAGGAGAGGAGAGCGCCGCCGGGCCATATCATCCCGCTCTCCTGGAGGATCATCCAATGACCGATACCGACAAACCAGCCACGCCGGAATTCGACATGGCCGCCAGCGTCGCGCGCTTCTTCGCCGAGCGCGATGAGCGCAACCGTCGCGCTGAAGCGGTCCGTCCCGACAACAAGACGGCGCTGTTCGATGCGCTGGCCGCCGCAGGCATCACTCTCGTGACCGTCACCTTCGACGGTTCTGGCGACAGCGGCCAGATCGAGGACATCACCGCGCAATCGGACGACCGGACCGTGGACCTGCCGCAGGGCGAGATCACCATTGCCACGGTGGCATGGGGAACCGACAAGGTGACC
>NZ_LLWQ01000146.1 GCF_001447385.1 Paracoccus sp. MKU1
AGACAGGATTTCACGTGTCCCGCCCTACTTAATGCGTCCGATCAAACTTCCCATACGGGGCTGTCACCCGCTATGGCTGGCCTTTCCAGGCCATTCTGGTCATTCTCACGGCTCGGCTGGTCCCCGTTCGCTCGCCACTACTGGGGGAGTATCTGTTGATTTCCTTTCCTCCGGGTACTTAGATGTTTCAGTTCCCCGGGTTCGCTCTTAAAACCCTATGTATTCAGGTGATAAGTACCTGGTTAACCCAATTGTTGATACCCAAGGGTAACAACAATCGAGTTTCAGGTGGGTTTCCCCATTCGGAGATCCATGGATCAAAGCTTATTCTCAGCTCCCCATGGCTTATCGCAGAGTATCACGTCCTTCATCGCCTCTTGCTGCCAAGGCATCCACCAAACGCCCTTATCGCGCTTGATTTGATCCGGAAGAAGAAAGACCCTTAAGGCCCCTCGATCCCGCGTCCTTTTGCATTGCGCGGGGGTCGCTTCCGGTCAAAAGCATGTACGTTTCCCGCCCTTTCCACAGCGGAAAGGACTTTGCTCCGTCCGAGGACGGAACATTGGTTAGTGTACTTGACTTGGACAACGCTGCCGTTGGTCTTCACGACCACCGCATCCCCACTCGGATGCGGCCGACAACGCCGATTATCTCTCTGAACGATGTAAAATGCCCCGAAGGGCAAGACGTCCGACAGGACGAGAAAGCAGCGATCCGCTTTCTGATCATGTCGGGAAATGGTGGAGCCTAACGGATTCGAACCGATGACATCCTGCTTGCAAAGCAGGCGCTCTACCAACTGAGCTAAGGCCCCGGATAAGGTGCCAGGATAAGGTGATGGTGGGTCGAGGAGGACTTGAACCTCCGACCTCACGCTTATCAGGCGTGCGCTCTAACCACCTGAGCTACCGACC
>NZ_LLWQ01000147.1 GCF_001447385.1 Paracoccus sp. MKU1
AGAAGATCAACTCGGCCGTGTTCCCCGGCCTGCAAGGCGGCCCCTTGATGCATGTCATCGCCGCCAAGGCCGTGGCCTTCGGCGAGGCGCTGCGCCCCGAGTTCAAGGATTACGCGGCCCAGGTCGTCGCCAACGCCCGCGCCATGGCGGACGAGCTGATGAAGGGCGGCATCGACATCGTCTCGGGCGGCACCGACAACCACCTGTGCCTGGCCGACCTGCGCCCGAAAGGCGTGACCGGCAAGGCGACCGAGGCGGCGCTGGGGCGCGCGCACATCACCTGCAACAAGAACGGCGTGCCCTTCGACCCGGAAAAGCCCTTCGTGACCTCGGGCATCCGGCTGGGCGCCCCGGCGGGCACGACGCGCGGCTTCAAGGAGGCGGAGTTCCGCCAGATCGCCCGCTGGATCGTCGAGGTGGTGGACGGGCTGGCCGCGCATGGCGAGGCGGGCAATGCCGAGGTCGAGGCCCGCGTCAAGGCCGAGGTCGAGGCGCTCTGCGCCCGCTTCCCGCTCTATAACGGCCTGTGATCGCGGCGCGGCGCGGGCTCGGAACAGGCCCGCGCAYCGCCCGGACAAGAAACCGCCCCCGCCCGGCAAAAAGGCGGGGGCCTGCATTGCTGCCCGGCAGGCGCTGGCGGTCCCTGGCCGCTCGGGGCCGCCCGCCGACCGCCGACAAAGGATAGGCGCCGGCCCCGCGACACCGCGGCCCTTGGCATGTTCCGCTTCACCGCCCAGGCGCAGGATGGTTTCAGCGGCGCGCCCGGGGACAGCCTGCACAGCGAGAGGGGTTCAGGCCGCCGTCAAGGGCTGCCAGCCTCCCCCGGCTCGCCTCAGATCGCTTGGCGCATTCCCCCCATCCGGCTTGCCGCGACACCGGCGATGTCGCCAGGACCGGCGGGCACGGCGCAAGGCAGGTGATCGCCATTCACCGACAACATTTCCGATTCGGAAACGGCGCCCATCTGGCCTGCACAACAGCCAAAACCGCATCGCGTCAGCGGCGCTGCTGTGTTGCGATGTCGCAGGCCACCGCAACGATCTCTGGCTCAAGCTCCCGCCGCTCCGACGATCTGGAGGCCGACGCAAATCGATGATGCCGGCTGCATGCCGCTGGTCGAGTTGCGCGCGGCCTGCGAGGATATGGCCGCGCGGCCTTCTGGCGACAACCTGTTGCCAGTAGGTGGGCCCTGCTGGCGCCTCCCATGGGAAGACCCGGGAGAGAGCATTTGTTGCCATATTCTGTATATGCAATTTTTATTGCAATCACGTTGCAGAGGGGCTATGGTCAATGTCGAGGCAGGGAATCCCTGCCTCGCCGAGGCCAGGGGCAAGATGCGTGGGGCGCATCGCTCACGGCTCTCGGACAGGGCGGGAGGTCGTCATCAAGTCGGAATGGATGCGGCGGAACAGTGGTTCTGCCCGCGGCTTGATATTGCCTTGTCGCATCGAGGTTTTGGCTGCCTCCGACGCGAGAAGATCGCACGGAGGTAACAGGAGGAGGAAAGACCCACATGATCAAGAAACTCGCGACGGCCACCGCATTCTGTGCGCTGATGGCAGGCTCGGTTCAGGCCGAGACCATCGGCGTTGCGATGTCGCTTTTCGACGACAACTATCTGACCGTGCTGCGTCAGAACATCCAGCGCCATGCCGGCGATCTGGGTGTTACCGTGCAGATGGAGGATGCTCAGGGCGATATTGCCCGTCAGCAATCCCAGATCGAGAATTTCGTCGCCTCGGGCGTGGATGGCATCATCGTGATGCTGGTCGATGCCGATTCCGGCCAGGCCATGTCGCGTATTGCCGAGCGGGCGGACGTGCCGCTGGTCTTCGTCAACATGCTGCCCGCCAACATGGACGAGTTCCCGGAAAAGCAGGCCTGGGTCGGCTCGGACGAGGAGCAGGCGGGCGAGTTGCAGGCGACCGAGATGTGCAAGCTGATGGGCGGCGAGGGCGATGCCGTCATCCTGATGGGCCAGCTTGGTACCACCGGGCAGCGCGGGCGCACCGCGGCAGTCGAGCGCGTGCTGCAATCGGATGAATGCAAGGGCATCAATGTGCTCGACTCGCAATCCGCGAACTGGATGCGAACCCCGGCGCTGGATCTGATGACCAACTGGCTGACCTCGGGGATGCAGCCCGATGCCGTGTTCTCGAACAATGACGAGATGGCGCTTGGTGCGGTTCAGGCGCTCAAGGCGTCGGGAATCTCGATGGACGATGTGATCGTCGGCGGCGTCGATGCCACGCAGGACGCGCTGGCGGCGCTGGAGGCGGGGGATCTGGACGTCACCGTCTATCAATCCGCCAAGGGCCAGGGCGAGGGTGCGCTGGACACCGTCCTGAAGATCGCCCGCGGCGAGGCGTTCGAGCCGCGCGTGGCCGTTCCCTTCGAGCTGGTCACGCCCGAGAACGTCGCCGAATACAAGACCCAGAACTGATCCGGGCGGGCATTCGGTCGCGCACCGGATGCCCGGACCTCAATCCGGGGGCCGCGTCCCCTGACAGTCTTTCGGGGGGAAGATGGTTTCGAATACCACACTGGAGGCGATCGAACGCTACAAGGAAAAGAGCCTGCCCTATATCCTTGAAATCGAGGGTATTCGGAAGGAGTTTCCCGGCGTGGTGGCGCTGGACGACGTGCAGTTCCGGCTGCGGCCGGGCTCGGTTCACGCGCTGATGGGCGAGAACGGCGCAGGCAAGTCCACGCTGATGAAGATCATCGCCGGCATCTATACGCCCGACCGCGGCACCATCCGCCTGCGCGGCGAGGAGGTCGTTCTGGCCAGCCCGCTCGATGCGCTGGAGCAGGGGATCGCGATGATCCATCAGGAACTGGCGCTGATGGACTGGATGACGGTCGCCGAAAACATCTGGATCCGGCGCGAGCCGAAAAATGCGCTCGGCCTGATCGACCACCGCAAGATGACCGAGATGACCCGGGAGCTGTTTGCGCAGCTTCGGCTCAAGATCGATCCGACCGCGCAGATCAGCACCCTGACCGTCGCGCAGCGGCAGATGGTAGAGATCGCCAAGGCGGTCAGCCATCGTTCCCAGGTGCTGATCATGGACGAACCGACTTCGGCGATCACCGAAACCGAGGTCGATCACCTGTTCGAGATCATCCGCGACCTGAAGGCGCGCGGCGTGGCCATCGTCTACATCACCCACAAGATGAACGAGCTGTTCGAGATCGCCGACGAGTTCTCGGTCTTCCGCGACGGCAAGTATGTCGGCACCCATGCCAGCACCGAGGTGACCCGCGACGACATCATCCGCATGATGGTCGGCCGCGAGATCACCGAGATGTTTCCCAAGGAGGAGGCCGAGATCGGCGAGGTGATCCTGTCGGTCGAGAACCTCTCCCTGCCGGGCACCTTCCACGGCATCACCTTCGATCTGCGCCGCGGCGAAATCCTCGGGCTGGCCGGCCTGGTGGGCTCGGGCCGCTCGAACGTGGCAGAGGCGCTGTTCGGCGTGACGCCGGCCACCGAGGGCAAGATCCGCATCGCCGGCCGCGATGTCACCATCGCCTCACCCGCCGACGCCATGCGCGAGGGAATGGCGCTGCTGACCGAGGACCGCAAGGCGACCGGCTGCTTCCTGCCGCTGACGATCCTCGAGAACATGCAGATCGCCGCCTTGCACGAGGGCCATGTCAAGCTGGGCTGCGTCGATGAGCGGGGGATGACCAATCTCTGCCTCGAGATGAAGGACAAGCTGCGGATCAAGACTCCGAACCTCGATGAGCGGATCGAGAACCTGTCGGGCGGCAATCAGCAGAAGGTTCTGATCGCGCGCTGGCTGCTGACCAAGCCGAAGATCCTGATCCTGGACGAGCCGACCCGCGGCATCGACGTCGGCGCCAAGGCCGAGATCCACCGGCTGATCTCGCGCCTGGCGCAGCAGGGGGTGGCGGTCATCATGATCTCGTCCGAACTGCCCGAGGTTCTGGGCATGTCCGACCGGATCATGGTCATGCACGAGGGCCATATGACCGGCATCCTGGACCGGGCGGAGGCGACCCAGGTGAAAATCATGGAACTGGCGGCCCGCTGAGGCCCGCGCGGCGCCCGGCGCCCGAGGAGGAAAATCAACATGGACAATGTGCAGATCGAACCCGTCAAGCGACAGCGGCGAGGGCTGCCGCAGGAGTTGAACATCCTGCTGGTGCTGGTCGCCGTCGCGCTGGTCTTCGAGATCCTGGGCTGGATCTTCCAGGGTCAGAGCTTCCTGATGAACACCCGTCGCCTGACGATCATGATCCTGCAGGTTTCGGTCGTGGGCATCATCGCCATCGGCGTCACGCAGGTCATCATCACCGGCGGCATCGACCTGTCGTCCGGCTCGGTCGTCGCCATGACGGCGATGATCACCATGAGCGTGGCGCAGTCGGGCGATTACGCGCGGGCCATGTATCCGGCGCTGACGGACCTGCCGGTCATCGTGCCGCTGGCCGTCGGGCTTGGGCTTGGGCTGATCGCCGGCATGATCAACGGCGCGCTGATCGCGCTGACCGGAATTCCGCCCTTCATCGCCACGCTGGGCATGATGGTGACGGCGCGCGGCATCGCCAAATGGTATACCAAGGGTCAGCCGATCAGCTTTCCCACTGACGGTTTCGCGGCGATCGGATCGGGTGCCTGGCCGGTCTTCATCTTCCTGGCGGTGGCGCTGATCTTTCATATCGCCCTGCGCTATACCCGCTATGGCAAGTTCACCTATGCCATCGGCGCCAACCCGCAGGCGGCGCGCGTCTCGGGCATCAACGTGCAGCGCCACCTGATCAAGGTCTATGCCATCGCCGGGTTGCTGGCGGGGCTGGCCGGCATCGTCACCGCCGCCCGCGCGGAAACGGCGCAGGCCGGCATGGGCATGATGTATGAGCTTGACGCCATCGCCGCGGCCGTGATCGGGGGCACCTCGCTCAGCGGTGGTCGCGGGCGGATCTTCGGCACGGTGATCGGCACGCTGATCCTGGGGCTGATGATGTCGGGCTTCACCTTCCTGCGGGTCGATGCCTTCTATCAGGAGATCGTCAAGGGCGTGATCATCGTCGCCGCCGTGGTGGCCGATACCTTCCGCCAGAACGCCCGCAGCAAGAAAGCCTGACCTTCCCCAGGCTTTGGGCCCGGAGCGCCTTGCTCCGGGCCTTTTTCATGGATACCGCAATGCATTGGACCATCTTCGCATCGCCGACCGAACTGGCCGTGACGGCGCTGGCCGTTGTCCTGGTCGGCCTCTCCAAAGGCGGCCTCGGCGGCATGAGCCTGCTCGGTGTGCCGCTCATGGCCCTGGTCATGCCCCCGGTTACTGCGGCGGCGATCCTGCTGCCGGTGCTGGTGGTGATGGACGTGGTCAGCGTGGCAAGCTGGCGGGCTTGGGTCGATTGGCAGATCATGCGTCGGGTCATGCCCGGAGCGGTCGCAGGCATCGGGATCGGCTGGGCAAGCGCCGAACTGGTCTCGGACTCGGCGGTTCGCCTGGTCGTGGGACTGGTCTCGCTGGCCTTTGTGGGTCGCGCGCTTGTCGGGACGGGGCAGGGCGCCACACTGGCCGGCGCGCGACCGGCCGCCGCCCGCTTCTGGGGCGGGCTGGCCGGCTATACCAGCTTCGTCGCCCATGCCGGAGCGCCACCCCTTCAGATCTACATGATGCCGCTGCGGCTGGATCCGAAGCTCTTCACCGGCACCACGGTGATGTTCTTTGCCGTGACCAATGCGCTGAAGCTGATCCCCTATGCCGCGTTGGGAGAGTTCGGCGCCGATAACCTGGCCCGCGCCGCAGCCATGCTGCCGCTGGCGGTGGGGGCGACCTGGCTCGGGGGCTGGGTGGTTCGCATATGTGCGCCAGCATCTTCTATCCCTTCACCTATGCCTCGGTGGCGCTGGTCGGGGTCAAGCTGGTCTGGGACGGGCTGGCCGGGCTCTCGGCCACATACCCATGAAGTGTTTCCTTTTCCGGTCTTTCCGTGATTCTCTTTTTGCATGCGAGGGAGGCTGTCATGGCTCGTTTTGATCTGACGGATTTCGAGTGGGGAGTGATCCAGCCGTTGCTTCCGACCAAGGTGTGCGGGGTGAAGCGGGTGGATGACCGGCGGGTGCTGAACGGCATTTTCTGGCGGCTGCGGACCGGGGCGCCCTGAGCGGACATTCCAGCGCGCTACGGTCCTTACACGACCTGCGTGAACCGTTTCAACCGCTGGCGTCGGGCGGGGCACTGGGCGCGCATTCTGCAAGCCGTGTCAGCAGCTTACCAAGGCGATATCCAGATGATCGACGCGTCTTCGTTCCGGGTTCACCACCATGCCGCCAACGGTCAAGAAAACATCTCCGATCCCGTTGCATGGGTCGCGCGCGCGGCGGGCTGACGATCAAGATCCACGCCCTGGTCGATGCTCTCGGTCGCCCGATCCGCCTGAAACTGACCGAGGGCCAAGCGCATGACGGCCGGTGCGCGGCGGATATGCTCGGGAGCATCGGCACCAGCCAGACCCTGCTGGCCGACCGGGGCTACGACAGCGATGGCCCGCATCGCAGCCTTGCCGCGCGCGGGGCCGGAACCTGCATCCGGCTGATGCCGACGCGAAAGCGCCGTCCGGCTTTCG
>NZ_LLWQ01000148.1 GCF_001447385.1 Paracoccus sp. MKU1
GCTATCGCATGGGACTGCTTTCGCTGTTCGCGCTCGGATTCTGCTTCATGATGGATCTGTGGCGAGAGACCATGCAGACCGTGGGCCTAGTGTCCGTCGCCGTGCTCATATCAGTGCTCATCGCCGTGCCGCTCGGCATCTACGCCGCGCGTCGTCCCAAGGTCGAAGCCAGGCTGCGTCCCATCCTGGACATCATGCAGACGGTCCCACCTTGGGTCTATCTGATCCCTGCCGTCATGATCTTCAGCCTGGGCCGGGTACCCGCGATACTCGCGACCATCGTCTACGGCGTCCCGCCCATGCTGCGCCTGACTACCCTGGCTTTCAAAGGGGTGCGGAAGGATCTGATCGAACTGGGCCAGGCCATTGGCGCGCCGCCCCGGGTTATCCTGACGAAGATCGAATTTCCCTCGGCCATGCCCACACTGCTGGTCGGCCTGAACCAATGCATCTTGCTGTCACTGGCCATGGTCGTCCTGGCCGGCCTGGTCGGCGCCGGCGGCCTTGGCGCCGAGGTAACGCGCGGCCTCACGCGGATGGAGATGGGCCTCGGCCTTCGTGCCGGTCTCGCCATCGTTGCGGTCGCCATCCTGCTGGACCGGCTTTCCCGCGCGGCGTTCCAACGTCGCAAGATACCGGGCGACAAACACTAAGCGAGTGTCGCTCCCAATTCAAAACATTTGCCAATATCGGAGAAACAAATGCAGGCCGAACTTATCGTCATGCTGACGCATAACGACATCACCGTCGATAATGCGAAAGAACTCTTTGAATCTTGCAAGGATCTTCCCGTCAGGTTCTGGGGCTTCAAGGATGTCGGGATCTCGAGGGAAGAAACCATCGCCCTCGTCGATCTGATGAAGAAGAACGGCAAGGTGACCTTCCTGGAAGTCGTCACCTACAGCGAAGAGGAATGCCTGGAAAGCGCCCAGCTCGCCATCGATGCAGGGTTCGAATATCTCACCGGCACGCGGTTCTACCCTTCCGTGGTCGAACTTCTGAACGGAACGGATATCAAATATTATCCGTTTGTCGGTGATGTCGGCGGCAGCCCCGTAACCTTGAAAGGAACGGTCGAAGAAATCCTGGCGGATGCGAAGCGCCTGGAGGGAGCCGGAGTGAGTGGCCTGGACCTGGTTGCCTATCGCTATGCAGATGGTGACCCGGTCGAGCTTGCCAAAAAGCTGGTCGCGGCTGCCTCTGCGGATGTGATCATCGCCGGCAGCATTTCGAGTGTCGAAAGGCTGCGCGTCGTCGATGACATCAATCCCTTTGCCTTCACCATGGGGGGCGCCCTTTTCGACGGGAAATTCGCGCCCAATGGCGATTTTCGCGAAAACCTCGAAGCCGTCGTCGACGTCATGGCTTCGATCTGAAACCCAAAACCAACGAGGTAAGTCATGAATAGCGAAATCAAGAAGCAATCCGAAGCCAGGATATTCATGGAAGGCGCCGAAATGTGCCGCCTTTACTACAAGACAGACAAGCTGACTTTCGGCTCGTCGCAGCTGAGCCCCGGCCAGACCGGTGCGGTGGACAAGGGCCATCCGAACTCGCATGAGGTGTTCTTCTGCGTTCGCGGCACCGTTTTGCTGATGTGTGGCGACAAATATTACGAGATGCACGAGGGCGACGCGGTCCTGGTGCCGCCTTCGGAACCTCATCAGCTGACGAACATCGGCTCCGAAATTGCGCTGGTTACCTGGAGCCTGGCGCCGAGTGAGAACTGATCGCCGCTCGGCGCTTTGATCCAGGGGGAGAGAGTAATATGAAATACGTCATGGGAGTAGACATCGGGACGACAGCGATCAAGGCCGCGCTGTTCGCCGAGGACGGCTCGATCAAGGGAAGTTATACTTGCGAATACAAGCTCCAGACCCCGGCTTCGGGCTGGGTCGAGCTCGACGCAAAGGCCTATATCGACGCTTTCAAACGTGCCGTCACGAAGGCGATCGAAGCTTCCGGGATCTTCAGGGAGGATATCGCCTCCTTGGGAATCTCGGCCCAGGGTGAAACCCTGTTCTGCCTGGACGGAAATGACCAACCGCTTCGGCCGGCCATCGTTTGGATGGACAATCGCGCCAACAAGGAAGCCGACTGGATCGAAGAACAGCTTGGGAGGAGGACTATACACAGCACGACGGGTCAGGTCGGTATGTCCGCCATCTGGCCCGCCTCCAAGATCCTGTGGCTCAGGAACAACGAACCCGACACCTTTGCGAAGACTGCGAAGTTCCTGCTGATCGAGGATTTCTTCATCCTGCTTCTGACGGGGCAATACGCATCGGAAGATTCGCTTCTCTGCTCCACCATGTATTGGGATATCAATACGCGCAGATATTGGCCTGATATGCTGAGTTTGCTGGGTATTCAGGAAGCGCAGCTGCCCCAGATCCACCACCCCGGCACGCCCATCGGAAATGTAACCCCCGAGGCGGCATCGGAGTTCGGTTTATCCACAGATACACTGATCTGCCTTGGCGCGCTGGATCAGGCTTGCGGCGCAATCGGCGTGGGAAATGTCAAACCCGGCATCTTTTCAGAAAGCACGGGGGCGGCGCTTGCCTCGGTCGCGATGGCGACCGAACCGGTCATCGACCCCGCCGGGGAAATGCCTTGTTTTGCGAGCGGAATTCCGGGAATGTATATGGTGCATTCCTATTCCACCGGCGGCATGGCGATCCGCTGGTATCGCGACACCTTCTGCGTCGGCGAATTGGCCTCTGAGCATGCGGGCGGGATCAACGCCTATCAGGCAATCGATGCAGCGGTGGAGTCCACCCCACCGGGCGCGGATGGTTTGCGGGTCCTGCCCCATCTCCAGGGCTCGGGGCCGCCGGATACCGATGACGAAGCTAAAGGCGTTTTCCTGAACGTGACTCTTGCGCACTCCAAATCCCATTTCGCACGTGGGATCATGGAGGGGGTGACTATGGTGCTTCTGCGGATGATCGAGTCAACCCGGAGCCTGGGTGTGGATGTGAAGGAAGTCCGCTCTCTCAGCGGAGGGGCCAAGAGCCGTGCCTGGTGCCAGATCAAGGCAAATGCGTCCGGCCTGCCGGTTCACACCATGAAAACCACCGAAGCCGCTGCCTGTCTCGGCGCAGCCATTCTGGCGGGTGTCGGTGCCGGAATATGGACATCTGTCGAAGAGACGGCAACGCGTTTGGCTGAATATGATCTGGAATATACCCCGGACACATCGTACGGGATGCTCTATGAGAGAATGCTTTCCGACTATAAATTGCTGATGACGGAAGCTTCACCGTTGTTCAAGAAGCTTTCGACAGCGTGATCCACCATTCTGATTGGCGCAAGGGGGTCTCCCCTTGCCCTTCCCTCATTTGTATGCCCAGTCGACCGAACTACAGCCTCAACCGGCCCATTGTCGGTCCTCTTCCGCTTCCACGGCCGCTCTGAACACTTTGTCGCTACTGCCGTTTCTGAACTCGGTCAGGTGGCGCACCAGCAAGAACGAGCATAATAACCTTTCGGGAAGGAGGAATAGCAAGCTATGGACCTTCGCCACCTCCGCTATGTCGTCGCCACCGCCCGCAACGGTAGTTTCAGCGCAGCAGCGCTGGAGCTGGAGGTCCAGCAACCGATCGTAAGCCGGCGCATCCGCGAACTCGAGGAGGAGCTCGGCACCGCGCTGTTCGATCGGTCCACGGCGGGCGCGAAACTGACCCCGGTCGGCGAGGATTTTGCTGCCATGGCCGCGCGTATTCTGGACGATTTCCAGCGACTGGCCGATCGCACCCGGGCCGCCGTGGAAGGACGACGCGGAAGCGTATCGCTGGGGTTCTACAAGTCACTCTCCTCGGGAGGTTTCCGCACCGTCCTGCGCCGGTTCCGCGAGAACCATCCCGATATCTGCCTCAACCTGCTTGAGGCGCCTTTCGTCGAACTGATGGCCGATCTCCATTCCGGCAAGCTCGACGTCGCGGTCATCCTCGGCGATCCGGACCGCTGTCCTGTGCTGAACACAATGGCGATCGGCACCGAGCAGTTGATGGTTGCGCTGCCGGAAGATCATCCGTTGGCCGAAAATCCCGTCGTCTACTGGTCCGATCTGAAGGGAGAGAAGTTCCTGATCTCGCATCAGGATCCCGGATCCGACATCCGCAACATCCTGATCGCCAAGCTGGCCGCACCATCGGACGGGCCCGAGATCGCCAACCTGCATCTGAGCCGCGAGAGCATCCTCAGCCTGGTCGGCGCGGGCGAAGGCATCAGCCTGCAATGCGAATGCGCGAGCGGCCTGACGGGTCTCGGGGCGGTGTTCCGGCCCGTCCATGATGGCAACGGCGCAACCCGAATCGGCTACATCGCCTGCTGGCATCCGGAGAACGGCAACCCGGCGCTGCAAACCTTTCTGGAAGCATTGAAATCGGGAACGTGAGTCGCCTGGCAAGCAACAGCGCGCCGATCATGACCGGAAATCGCGCCGCCAGTTTCCTGTATTTTTTCGCCCGGCTACGACCGCTTTCGATTTTTCGAAGACAGCTGTTGCGCGGCTGCGTTTTGAGGCTCTTTTAGTCGACCCCATCCGGGGGCCTTCCTCTCGCCGCTCCGGAGGAACGGGGGACGGGATGGCAGGTTCGGACCACATCGAGGCAAGGGTGGAGCGCGGCGCCCGCATGCTCCGCACCGCGCTCGGGCCTGCCATCTCCGCCCTGTTGCGGGATCCCGATATCGTCGAGGTGATGCTGAACCCGGACGGCCGGATCTGGGTCGACCGGCTGCGCGACGGGTTGGCGGAAACCGGCCAGGTCCTGCCCGCATTCGACGGCGAGCGCATCATCCGGCTGGTCGCGCATCACGTCGGCGTCGAG
>NZ_LLWQ01000149.1 GCF_001447385.1 Paracoccus sp. MKU1
TTCAGAGAGGCGTTGAAAGACAAGGGGATAAAGGTCTGCATCCCGGGCCGGAAGTCTCGCAAGAAGGCGGTGAAATACGACAAGAGGCGCTACAAACGGCGCAACCGCATCGAGATCATGTTCGGCCGCCTGAAGGATTGGCCAATCGTCGGGAAAACAGTCCCCCGGACTGTTTTCTGATCCTCCTCATACGTCGCGACCCGATACGACCGGTGCCCGGAAACCTTCTTCTCTGCGATCATGCGAGCCGCAACCGTCTTGTTCTGGCTGTGAAACTCAATGAGCCTGGACGCTAAGTTAAAGAAATGGATCAGAATTCTGGCTCTGATCCTCGCGGGAACCGGTCGAATACGTCAAGGGCTGCGATCATGTCCGGTCGTCCGGATCACCATCCCTGCGGCACATGACGCATCGTCGTCGCACACGCTGCTGCCGGAATGTTCGGCTATCCGGTGCCGTCCCACCCAGAGCACGAATGAATGAAGACAAAACGATCTTATACTCAAGTCAATACCGAATTATATGGCTCTGCATTTTCTTGTTGACCTCTGGTTGCGACATTATATTTGTCAACAATCATGGGTTTAAATAATAAGTGCAATTTGTCCAAGTTTATACGGCCCATTTCAGTGTAAATAGCGATAGCGGACGGATAATATCATGATTGGAACAAATCTGCGCCCAGCCCTGGCGGGATTAATCGTATTGATGCCAATGGCGGTTTCTGCCCAGACCGCCACCGACAGCTTCGACGTTCGCATCACCATCGCGCCCGAATGCCAGATCATCTCGACCGAGACGCTGGACTTCGGCAATGCGGGCGTGCTGACCGGCGACGTCGATGCCACGGCGGTGCTTCAGGTCGCATGTACCAATACCACGCCCTACAACATTGGGCTGGGCGCGGGGCAGGGTGCCGGCGCGACCACGACCACGCGGCAGATGACCTCGGCCACCTCGGACACGATCAGCTATCGGCTGTTCCAGAACAGCGCCCGCACCATCAACTGGGGCGACACCGTGGATAGCGATACGCAGGCCGCGACGGGTAACGGGGCGGCGCAGTCCTTTACCGTTTATGGCCGGGTGATCGCCCAGACCACGCCGGTGCCGGGCACCTATACCGACAACGTGACCGTCACCGTCACCTATTGATCCGAAGGCCAATCATGCTCGATCTGCTTCGCTGCGGCCTGATCGCCGCATCGCTGGCCTTGGCGCTGCCCACCCTTTCCTGGGCCGAGGGGCTGCGGGTGTCCCCGGTCCTGCTGGAAGTGCCCGCGCCCGGCGCGGCGACCACGCTGACCCTGCGCAACGAGGGACGCGAGACGATCACCGTTCAGGCGCGGACCTTCCGCTGGACCCAGGATGGCGGCCAGGAACAGCTGCGCCGCACCAACGATGTGGTGGTCAGCCCGCCCGCGACCCGGCTGCCGCCCGGAGCGACCCAGACCATCCGCGTGGTGCGCACGGCCAAATCCGTGGTCCGGGGCGAGGAAGCCTATCGCGTCATCATCAACGAGGTGCCCGATCAGGGCCGCCGCCGCAACGGCTCGGTCGCCTTTGCCACCGAGCTGCGCATCCCGGTCTTCTTTGTCGGTCGCAGCGCCCGCAATCCCGAGGTGGCCTGGGCGTTGCGCAATTCCGGCGGCGCCACCTTCCTGATGGCGCAGAACCGCGGCGATACGCGGCTGCGGCTGGCCGATCTGCGCCTGGCCGGCGCCAGCGGCGCTTCGGTCTCGCGGCCGGGGCTGGTGGGCTACGTGCTTGGCGGCTCGACCATGCAATGGCCGGTGGCGCCGGCCGGGCGGCTGGGCGGTGGTGCAAGGCTGAAGGCGGCGACCAATCTCGGGGCGCTGGATGCCCAGGTTCCGGCAAGGTAGCCTTGGCCCGCGTCAGCTGCTGATCCGGCTGCTTTGTGCCTGGGTGCTTTGCACCGCGCTTTCCGGCCCGCTTGCCGCGCAGGAGGCGGGGCGCGACCTCTATCTGGAGGTTTTCGTCAACGGCCGGCCGATGAACCTCATCACCCGCTTCACCGATCTGGGGGGCGGGATGCTTTCGGCAGATGCCGAGGAATTGCGCAACAGCGGCGTCCTGCCCGATGCGGCGGCCGTGCGGGGAGAGGTGCGGCTGGACCAGATCCCCGGCCTGGGGTGGCGGCTGATCGAGGCCGAGCAGACCATCCGGCTCGTCGTGCCCGACGCGCTTCTGGCGCCGCATGTGCTGAGCGCTGCACCGGATGCGGACCTGCCATCGGCCGAGGAGGACGCCGCCCCCGCAGTCGACCACGGCTCTGGGCTGGTGCTGAACTATGGGCTGAACCTGGAGACCTGGCGGGGCGCGGAAGGTGCGACGGATCACACCGTTTCGGGCAGTTTCGACGCCCGGTTGTTCCTGCCGCTGGGGGCGCTGACCCATGGCTTCGTCATGGCCGAGGACCAGGACGGTGCGCTGCGCCAACGCCGGCTCGACAGCTATTGGCGCAGCTCGTTTCCGGGCAAGGCGGTGCAGGTGCAATTGGGCGACATTGCCACGCGCGGCCCCGGCTGGTCGCGGCCCGTGCGCCTGGGCGGCGCGATGGTCGAGCGGAATTTCGGCCTGCGCCCCGACCTTGTGACCTTGCCGCTGCCCGGCTTCGAGGGTAGCGCGGCGCTGCCCTCGACCGTCGAGGTGTTTGCCGATTCCATCCGCACCTATGCCACCGAAGTGCCCGCCGGGCCGTTCCGCATCGACGACCTGCCGCTGGCCGGGGGTTCGGGCATGGCGCGGGTGGTGGTGCGCGACGTCACCGGGCGCGAGACGCAGGTGGACCTGCCCTTTCTGGTCTCGGACGCGCTTTTGCGCCGGGGCATGACCGATTTCGCGCTGGCGGCCGGGCGACCGCGCCTGGGCATCGGTTCCGAGACCGATCGCTATGCCGGGGGCGTCTTCGGCGTCGCGACGCTGCGCCATGGCCTGACCGATGGGCTGACCCTCATGGCCCATGCCGAAGGAGGCGAGGATCTGGCCATGGCCGGTCTTGGGGCGACCGTCCGCATCGCGCATCTGGGCACCGCCAGCCTGAGCCTGGCCCATAGCCGCGCCGAGCGTGGTGAGGGCAGCCTGCTCGATCTTTCGACCCAGCTGCACCTGGGCCGGGCGCAGGTCTCGGGCCGCATCACCCGGACCAGCGGCCTTTTCGCCGATATCGCGGCGCTGACCGCCGACCCGGATCTGGTCGAGCCCGGCCTTGCCGGGTTTCCCCGGCATCTGGCGCAGCTGGCGGTCTCGGTGCCGCTGGGGCCGGGTGGGGGCAGCGCGGCCAGCCTGTTCCTGTCGGACCTGCGCCATGCCGATATGGGGGATGTGAGCAGCATCGGCGCCTCGTATAACCGGCGGGTCTGGGGCGATGCCAGCCTGACCCTGACCGCGCTGGCGCAGCGCGGCGTGCAGGAGGATCGGGTAATCGCTGCGCAACTGCATCTGCCCTTGGGCGCGCGGCGTGACGTTGCCATGATGACCGAGCGCCGAGGCGATGGCTGGCGGCACCATGTCAGCGCCAGCGGCCGCAGCAAAGACCGCGTGCCGGGCTGGAGCTGGCGGCTGCAAGCCGACCGGGGCGAGCATCCGGCCCTGCACGGCAGCGCCACGCGCGAGGGCAGGTTGGGCCGGGCCGAGGTTGCTGCCCGGGTCTCGGACGGCCATCGCGGCTTGGGCCTGCGGCTCGACGGTTCGATGGTGGCGGCGGGGGGCGGCGTCTTCCTGTCGCGCCGGATCGACGACGCTTTCGCCGTGGTCGATGTCGGTGCGCCGGGGGTCGAGGTCAGCGCCGAGAACCGTCCCGTCGGCAGGACCGGGCACTCGGGCAAGCTGCTGGTGCCGGACCTGCGCGCCTATGAGGCCAACAGCGTCACGATCGACCCCGCAGGCTTGCCGCTGGACGCGGCCGTGGGGGTGACCAAGCAGACCGTCCGCCCGGCCCACCATGCCGGTGCGCGGGTGGATTTCGGCGTGCAGGCCAGCGCACGCGAGGCGCTGATCGCGCTGGTCGGGCCGGATGGCCAGCCGCTGGAGGTCGGCGGCAAGGTGGTGCTGAACGGCGTGGACGATGAGCTGTTGGTCGGCTTCGACGGCGAAGTCTTTGCGCTGGGGTTGCAGGACCGCAACGAGATCCGCGTCTCCTATCCCGACGGCCGCAGTTGCGCGGCGGGTTTCGACTATGCCGACCAGCCCGGAACCCTGACCGAAATCCGAGGAGTGCCCTGCCTGTGATGACGCCGCGCCTTGGCCGCATGCTGCGCCTTAACCTGTTCGCCCTTCTGCTGCTGCTGGCTTCGGCGGGGCTGGTGCGGGCGCAGAGCTGCAATTTTTCCGCCACCGACCTGGTGCTGGGACAGGTGGACGTGCTGGGCGGCGGCCCGACCGACGCCGTGGGCAATATCGCCATCAACTGCTCGGCCTTTCTGGGGCTGCTGTCCTCGATCCAGATGGATATCCATCTGGGCGAGGGGCTGGGCGGGCGCATCGGCAATCTGCGGCGGATGACCAGTGCCACCACCTCGACCGGGCTGGGATTCGAGCTTTATCAGGATGCGGCGCGCAGCGTGGTGTTCGGCGGCAATTACGGCAGCCATGGCGGACAGCCGCTGCGCCTATCGGGGGCCAGCATCCTGAACTTGCTGACCGGTCCGGGCATGAACGTGCCGGTCTATGCCCGCGTCCCGGCCGGACAGACCGGAGTGATGCCGGGCGATTATGCCTCGGCCTTTTCCCGCAACCCGCTGGACGTGCGGGTGGAGTACCGCACCTGCAACTTCCTTCTGGTTTGTAGCAACAACACAGCCACCTTCAGTTTTACCGTGCGCGGGCAGGTGCTGCCCGATTGCCGGGTCCAGGCGGATGACCTGGATTTCGGCACCGTCGGCCTGTTGAGCCAGCCGGTCGATGCGACCAGCCAGATCCGCGTCACCTGCACCGCCGGATCGAGCTATGATGTCGGGCTGGGTTATGGGCTTGGCGGCGGCGGCCCGAACGACCGGCAGATGCGGGATCTGGCGGGAAACCGGATCGGCTATCAGCTTTACCGCGACAGTGGCCGGACCCTGGTCTGGGGACAGCGCACGGATGGGCTGGCGGCGACCTCGGCCGGTTCGGGCGCGATGCAGGCGTTCAGCGTGCATGGCCGGGTGCCGGCCCAGACCACGCCGCCGCCCGGCGCCTATTCCGACACCGTGGTGGTGACGGTGACCTATTGAGACGGCGGCGATGTGGTCCGGGTCTCGCCGGATGCGGAAAGCAGACATCGTCCCTTCCCACCGAAGATCCGGCTTTGACCGCTTCTGCCGCCTGCCGCCTGCCGCCTGCCGCCTGCCGCCTACCGGATCGACCGGCGGGCCCGGCGGCAAAAGCATTCGGGCGGCGGCCGCATCGCGACCGCCGCCCGTCTCGTCTTCCTGCCCCAGGGGCCGTTCGTCAGCTCATCTCGCGCAGCACATATTGCACGATCCGCTCGGCGGCGTCCTCGGGGGTCAGCTCGACCGTGTTCACCGTCAGCTCGGCGTTCTGCGGCTGCTCATAGGGGCTGTCGATGCCGGTGAAGTTCTTCAGCTGGCCCGAACGCGCCTTCTTGTAGAGGCCCTTGACGTCGCGCGCCTCGGCCACTTCCAGCGGCGTATCGACAAAGACCTCGACGAACTCGCCCGGCGCCATCAGGTCGCGCACCATCTGCCGTTCCGAGCGGAAGGGCGAGATGAAGGCGGTCAGCACGATCAGCCCGGCATCGGTCATCAGCCGCGCCACCTCGCCCACGCGGCGGATGTTTTCCACCCGGTCGGCATCGGTGAAGCCCAGGTCGCGGTTCAGCCCGTGGCGGATGTTGTCGCCGTCCAGCAGGAAGGTGTGCTTGCCGAGCGCATGCAGCTTTTTCTCGACGATATTGGCGATGGTCGACTTGCCCGAGCCGGACAGGCCGGTGAACCAGACCACGGCGGGCTTCTGGTTCTTCAGCGCCGCATGGGCTTCGCGGTTCACGTCCAGCGCCTGCCAATGGATGTTCTGCGACCGGCGCAGCGCGAAATGGATCATCCCCGCCGCCACCGTGGCATTGGTCATGCGGTC
Source organism: Paracoccus sp. MKU1 (assembly GCF_001447385.1). Taxonomy (GTDB): domain Bacteria; phylum Pseudomonadota; class Alphaproteobacteria; order Rhodobacterales; family Rhodobacteraceae; genus Paracoccus. The sequence goes on from NZ_LLWQ01000149.1 coordinate 6,097, forward strand.
GATCAGGATGAAGCCGCCAAGGTCGGGGTTCTGGGCATAGGCCTCGAAGGGGATCGGCCGGTCGGTCGAGATGTTGACCACCCCGATGGCATTCAGCCCCAGGGTCTTGCTGGCCAGATGCTCCAGCGTGTTGACGTTGACCTCGTATTTCGGCTCGGTCACGGTCGCGGTGACGGTCTGGGTGCCGATCTTCAGCAGATAGGGGCGGCCCGGCAGCATCTCCTGCTCGGCCATCCAGACCAGCGTCGCCTCGAACTGGTCGGCGACTTCGCAGGGTTGATCGGCCTGCACGATCACATCCCCGCGCGAGCAATCGATCTCGTCCGCGAAGGTGATGGTGACGGATTGCCCGGCCACGGCCAGGTCCAGGTCGCCGTCATAGGTGACGATCGACTTGACCGTTGTGGTCTTGCCCGAGGGCAGCACCCGGATCGCGTCGCCCGGCCGCACCATGCCCGCGCCGACCTGGCCGGCAAAGCCGCGGAAGTCGAGGTTCGGCCGGTTTACCCATTGCACCGCCATGCGGAATGGCTGGTCCATCATGCGGGTGTCGCTGACCGGTGCTTCCTCCAGGTGGCCCAGCAGCGTCGGGCCCTGATACCAGTGCATGTTGTCGCTGTGGCTGACGATATTGTCGCCCTTGAGCCCCGAGATCGGGATCGGCAGGAAGCTGTCCATGCCGATCTGCTTGGCGAAATGCGAATAATCCGCGACGATGTCGTAGAACCGCTCGGCCGAGTAATCGACCAGGTCCATCTTGTTCACCGCCAGCACCACGTTCTTGATGCCGAGCAGGTTCACCAGATAGCTGTGCCGCCGGGTCTGGGTCAGCACGCCCTGCCGCGCGTCGATCAGGATCACCGCGAGGTCGGCGGTCGAGGCGCCGGTGACCATGTTGCGGGTATATTGCTCGTGACCGGGCGTGTCGGCGACGATGAACTTGCGCTTGTCGGTGGCAAAGAAGCGATAGGCCACGTCGATGGTGATGCCCTGCTCGCGCTCGGCGGCCAGGCCGTCGACCAGCAGGGCAAAGTCGATCTCGCCGCCCTGGGTGCCCACGGCCTTCGAATCGTTTTCCAGGCTCGCCAGCTGGTCCTCGAAGATCATCTTGCTGTCATAGAGCAGCCGGCCGATCAGCGTGGACTTGCCGTCATCGACCGAGCCGCAGGTGATGAAGCGCAGCATGGTCTTGTGTTGGTGCTTCAGCAGATAGGCGTCGATATCCTGGGAGATCAGCGCATCCGTGACATAGACGGGGTTCTTCATCTCGTGGTTCATCTCAGAAGTACCCCTCTTGCTTCTTCTTCTCCATCGAGGCCGACTGGTCGTGGTCGATGGCGCGTCCCTGCCGTTCAGATGTGGTGGTCAGCAGCATTTCCTGAATGACTTCCGGCAGGGTCCTGGCATTCGATTCCACCGCGCCGGTCAGCGGATAGCAGCCCAGCGTGCGGAAACGCACCGACTTCATCATCGGCACTTCGCCCTCGCGCAGCGGGAAACGCTCGTCATCGACCATGATGAGCAGCCCGTCGCGTTCCACGACCGGGCGCGGCTCGCTGAAATACAGCGGCACGATGTCGATGTTTTCCAGGTGGATGTATTGCCAGATGTCCAGCTCGGTCCAGTTCGACAGCGGGAAGACCCGGATCGATTCGCCCTTGCCCTTGCGGGTGTTGTAGAGCTTCCACAGCTCGGGGCGCTGGTTCTTGGGGTCCCAGCGGTGATTGGCCGAGCGGAACGAGAACACCCGCTCCTTGGCGCGCGATTTCTCCTCGTCGCGCCGCGCGCCGCCGAAGGCCACGTCGAAATTGAACTTGGTCAGCGCCTGTTTCAGCCCGTCGGTCTTCCACATGTCGGTGTGCAGGCTGCCGTGGTCGAAGGGGTTGATGCCCTTTTCCATCGCCTCGGGATTGTGGTGGACGATCAGCTCCATGCCGGCGGCGGCGGCGGCGCGGTCGCGCAGCTCGTACATGGCGCGGAATTTCCAGGTGGTGTCGACATGCAGCAGCGGGAAGGGCGGCGGGGCCGGGTAGAACGCCTTCTTCGCCAGATGCAGCATGCAGGCCGAATCCTTGCCCACCGAATACAGCATCACCGGATTGTCGGCCGTCGCCACGACCTCGCGCATGATCTGGATGCTTTCGGCCTCGAGCCGCTGGAGATGGGTCAGCGTGGCCACCTGACCCCCGGTATGTATGACGGATTGGCTGTTCATCTGGATGGCCCTTGTTCTTAGGATGCGCCGTCCTTGCCAGATTTTCCCGGCAAGACCAAGCCCGGGGAAAGGGAAATGGCGCCGCTTTGCCTGAACGCCCGCCGTTTTTGCTGCATTGCAGCAACGCTGGGCGGAGCCGAATGGCACGGCCGGGGTGCCGGGACGCCTTTCTACCTGCGGTTGCTGCACCTTTTCGGTTCTGAAATGTTCGTTTCAGTTCGGCTTTCCTCTCGCGCGGGAATTTGCCGATCATAACGCATCGGGGAACCGCGCATTGCGCCGCGGGAAGCGTGCTGAAGGAACCGTATTTCGCCGTGAATCATGGCATTTTCCGACGCATCGTTGTTCCATTTTTTCTCAATCGATCATAAACGAAAATTTTCGCTTGACCGGGGTCACAATGCCGTTACATCCTTCGTCTATCGAACAGGCGCGGAACGATGGGGAATCGGCGTGTCAGCACCAGCGCGGCCCGAGGCCGACCTTTTCATCATCGGCGGTGGAATCAACGGCTGCGGCATCGCGCGGGATGCGGCGGGGCGCGGGCTCTCGGTCATCCTGGCCGAACAGGGCGATCTGGCGCAGGCGACCTCCTCGGCCTCGACCAAGCTGTTCCACGGCGGGCTGCGCTATCTGGAATTCTTCGAGTTCCGGCTGGTGCGCGAGGCGCTGGAGGAGCGCGAGACGCTGCTTGCCGCCATGCCGCATATCTCCTGGCCGATGCGCTTCGTGCTGCCCTATTCGCCCGAGATGCGCTTCCCGACCGACACGCCGACCTCGCGCGTGCTGTCCTTCGCCATGCCTTGGCTGCGCGGCCGGCGGCCGGCCTGGTTGATCCGGCTGGGACTGTTCCTTTACGACAATCTGGGCGGGCGCAGGATCCTGCCGGGGACGAAGCGGCTGGACCTGTCCCGCGATCCGCTGGGCAAGCCGCTGAAGCCGGGCTTTCGCCTCGGCTGGGAATATTCCGACTGCTGGGTGCAGGATTCGCGGCTGGTGGTGCTGAACGCCCGCGACGCGCAGGCCCGCGGCGCCACTGTCCTGACCCGCACCCGCGTCACCCATGCCGAGCGCGTGGGTAGGCTGTGGCGCATCACCACAGAAGGGGCGGGGGGAGCGCGGACCCATCATGCCCGGGCGCTGGTCAATGCCGGCGGACCATGGGTCGAGGAGGTGATCCGCGACGTGGCGCATATCCCCTCGACCAAGGGCGTGCGGCTGGTGCGCGGCAGCCATATCGTGGTGCCGCGGCTTTATGACCACGACCGCTGCTATTTCTTCCAGGGCGAGGACGGGCGGATCATCTTCGCGATCCCGTTCGAGGAGGATTTCACCCTGATCGGCACCACCGACATGGACCATCAGGGCCCGCCCGGCGAGGCGCGCTGCTCGGAGGCCGAGCGCGACTATCTCTGCGCCTTCGCCAGCCGGTATTTCGCCAAGGCCGTGACGCCCGGCCAGGTGGTCTGGACCTATTCCGGGGTGCGGCCGCTTTACGACGACGGCGCCAAATCGGCGACGGCGGCAACGCGGGACTATGTGCTCAGCCTGCATGATGGCGAGGCAGGCGGGGGCGCGCCGCTGCTCAACGTCTTCGGCGGCAAGATCACCACCTATCGCCGGCTGGCGGAAAGCGCGTTGGCCAAGCTCGCGCCCTTCTTTCCGCAGGCGGGCGACGATTGGACGGCGCGGGTTCCGCTGCCGGGCGGCGATTTCCCGGCGGACGGGGCCGAGGATCTGGTCGCGCAATTGCAGGCCAGCCATCCGTTCCTGCCGCCGCGCCTTGCCCGCCGGCTGGTGCGCACCTATGGCACCGAGGCGTTCCTGCTGCTGGACGGTGCGGACAGCATGGCCGCGCTTGGCCGCGATTTCGGCGCCGGGCTGACCGAGGCCGAGGTGACCTGGCTGATCCGCCACGAATTCGCCCAAAGTGCCGAGGATATCCTCTGGCGTCGCACCAAGCTGGGCCTGCACATGACCGAGGCGCAGCGTCGCGAGTTGGAGGCCTTCCTGGACACGCGCCATGCCGCCCATTCGGCGGCGGAATAGCGGAGGCAGGTTTCGCCGGGCTTGCAGGCCGTTTCTGGCTCGGGGGGCAAGGATGCCTGTCCGGGGTTCTCAGCCGGAATGCCGCGGGCCACGGTAGCGGCCCGGCAATCCGTCACGGCAAAAGACGGCTCACTCCAGGCCCAGGGCCCGCCGTTCTCGGAGAACCTCGTCAGGAAATCGGCCCGCAACACCACGCCGTCGAGCTTTGCCCGCAGCTCCATCGCGTAGCGCATCCAGCCCTCGGGGATGGGATCGCTGTTCACCGGGCTGAAATCGGGCGGCGTGATCTATGCGCAGATGCGCACCCCGATCAGCGGGCTGGCGCGCAAGGGCCGGGTGGTCGGCATGAACATCGTCGAGATCACGCCCAGGAAGGACGTGAACGGAATCACCGCCGGTCGCTTCGTCTGCATGATGATCGGCGCGGCCGTCCGCGTGGGGTATTTCGATGGACCTCTGCCCGGTTTGGCGATGCATCCCGGCCGAGGAACCCGGCAGATACGCTCGGCCCTTGCTCCCCGAGGCCTGGGGCCGCGCCCGGCCTGGCGACCGTAAGGCCCTTGGCCGGGATCGCCCAGGCCAAGCGCCATGGTGACCGCCCTTGGGGCGGCGAGCGCGGCGCTTCGGTGTCCGACTGGAGGGCACCGCGCCGCTGCCAGGATCGGCGCAATCGGCCGGGAAACCCCGCGTCACGGTGGTCGAGCGAGCGGTTCTGCCGCGCCGCAGGCCGCTGCCGGATTCGGGTCCCGGCCGCTGCGGCGGATATATTGCCTTGGATATGGGGTTGAACATCTAGGCCCTTATCAGCTCCCAGAAGGCCTGCGCGGCAGGGCTCAGGTGCCGGTCCTTGCTGTGCGCCTTTCTGAGTTCGCGCCAGCTTTTCGGGTCTTCGGGCACCACGAACTCCAACTGCTCGGGGCTGTGGTAAATGGCGCTTTCAGGCAGGACCGTGGCGCCCAGCCCGCTGCGGACAAAGGCCAGCAGCGCGGTGGTATTGCGCGCCTCCAGATTGCAATGCAGCAGCAGGCCGGAAACCAGCTCGGACCCGACCAGGTGGCAAAGCGGGTTCTCGATCAGCGGCTCCAGTTCCAGCAGCCTCCATGACGGGGCGGCACCCGAGCCGACCGCCTGCGAGATCGGCCCGCCCGCCCGGCAGACGATGCCGAGCGCGTCGCGCCGGATCACCTCGCCGATCTGGTGATCCTCGGCCGAGGTCGAGAGGATGCCGATATCCGCCTCGTCCAGCTTGATGCGGCGGCGGACGGTCGCGGTATCGACATCGCTGATCTCCAGCCGCACATCGGGCCGCTGGCGGCGGAAGCGGGCGATGATCTCGGGCAGCAGGTCCATGGTCGCCGAGGGCACGGCGGCGATGCGCACCAGGCCCGCCGTGGATTTGGCGTGCCGCCGGATCGCCGAGGCGCTGCGGTCGAAGGCGTCCAGCGCCCGGTTCGCTTCCTCCAGCACCAGCGCGCCCAGGGGCGTCAGGCGGTTCTTGCGGTCGGTCTCGAACAGCTCGGCGCCCAGATTGTCCTGTAATTGCGACAGCATCATCGAGATGGCCGAGGGCGTGCGGCCCAGAACCGCCGAGGCGCGGCCGAGCGAGCCTTCCTCGGCCACGACCTGAAAGACACGCAGCATCTCCAGCTTGATCGACATTCAGAAATCCTGAAATAATATTCAATTGTTTAAGATTGATTGAAATTACCGCGGGAGTCTATCTGTTTTCGGCAAATGCAGACCGGAGGCAGATCCATGACCGAGACCAGACTCTACATCGACGGCCAATGGCAGTCCGGCGCGACCACGGTGGAAAACCGCAATCCCTCGGACCTGGGCGATGTGATCGGCCACTTCGCGCAGGCCGGCGCCGCGCAGTTGGACGAGGCGCTGGCGGCGGCGCGCCGCGCGCAGCCGGCATGGTGGGCGGCCGGCATCCAGAAGCGGCACGACGTGCTGATGGCCATCGGCACCGCGCTGATGGCACGGGCCGAGGAGATCGGCCGCATGATCGCGCGCGAGGAAGGCAAGCCGCTGGCCGAGGGCAAGGGCGAGGTCTATCGGGCCGGCCAGTTCTTCACCTATTCGGCGGCCGAGGCGCTGCGCAACCAGGGCGACCTGGCCGAAAGCGTCCGGCCGGGCATCGAGATCGACGTGCGGCGCGAACCGGTGGGCGTGGTGGCGATCATCTCGCCCTGGAACTTCCCGGTCGCCACGCCGGCCTGGAAGATCGCGCCGGCGCTGGCCTATGGCAATGCCGTGGTCTGGAAACCGGCGAACCTGACCCCGGCCAGCGCCATCATGCTGGCCGAGATCATCGCCCGGCAGGACATTCCGAAAGGCGTCTTCAACCTCGTCGCCGGGCCGGGGCGCGAGGTCGGCCAGCGGCTGGTCGAAAGCCCGCTGGTCGATGCGATCAGCTTCACCGGCTCGGTCCCGGTCGGGCGCGGCATCGCCGCTGCCGCCACCGCGAACATGACCAAGTTGCAGATGGAGATGGGCTCGAAGAACCCGATGATCGTCATGGACGATGCCGATCTGGACCTGGCCGTCGCCCATGCCGCCAATGCGGCTTTCGGCGGCACCGGGCAGAAATGCACCGCCGCCTCGCGGCTGATCGTGCATGAGGCGGTCCACGACGCCTTTGTCGAGCGGCTGGTGGCGGCGGCCAGGGCGCTGAAGGTCGGCCATGCGCTGGACCAGGGCACGCAGATCGGCCCGGTGGTCAGCGAGGGGCAGCTGCAACAGAACCTGGACTATATCCGCATCGGCAAGGAGGAAGGCGCCGAGCTGCTTTGCGGCGGCGGGCGGCTGGAGCGGCCGACGCCGGGCCATTACATGGCCCCAGCCGTCTTTGCCGGCACCCGCAACGACATGCGCATCAACCGCGAAGAGATGTTCGCGCCGATCACCTGCGTCATTCGCGCCGGCAGCTATGACGAGGCGCTGGCCATCGCCAATGACAGCGCCTTCGGGCTGACGGCGGGCATCATGACCCGCAGCCTGGCGCGCGCCAGCCATTTCCGCGCCAATATGCGGGCGGGCTGCGTGATGGTGAACCTGCCGACGGCGGGCACCGATTACCACGTGCCCTTCGGCGGGCGCGGCGCCTCCAGCTTCGGCCCGCGCGAACAGGGCCGCTATGCCGCCGAGTTCTATACCACCGTGAAGACCGCCTATGTCGCGGCGGGGGTGCCGGAATGAGCCGCGCGCCGCTGATCGACGGGCTGCAATATGCGAACTGGTCGGAGGGCATCTTCCGCCAGATGCGCCAGGGCGGGCTGGACGCCGTGCATGTCACGATCACCTATCACGAGACCTTCCGCGAGACGGTGTTGAACATCGAACGCTGGAACCGCTGGTTCGAGCGTTTCCCCGAGCTGATCCTGCCCGGCCGCAGCGCCGCGGACATCCGGCTGGCGCAAGAAACCGGGCGCACGGCGATCTTCTTCGGCGCGCAGAACCCGTCCTGCATCGAGGACGATATCGGCCTGGTCGAGATCCTGCATACGCTGGGCCTGCGCTTCATGCAGCTGAGCTACAACAACCAGTCGCTGCTCGCCTCGGGCTGCTACGAGGCCGAGGATACCGGCCTGACCCGCATGGGCCGCGCGGTGGTGGCCGAGATGAACCGGGTGGGGCTGGTCGTGGACATGAGCCATTCCGGCGACCGCTCGACGCTGGAGGCCATCGAGCATTCCAGCCGCCCCATCGCCATCACCCATGCCAATGCGAAAAGCTGGCATCCGGCGCTGCGCAACAAGACCGACGATGTGCTGCGGGCGCTCGGCCAGTCGGGGGGCATGCTGGGGGTTTCGACCTATCCGCATCACCTGCGTAACGGCAGCGCCTGCACGCTTCAGGATTTCTGCGACATGGTGGCCCGGACGGCGGACATCACCGGGCCGCAGAACATCGGCATCGGCACCGACCTGTGCCAGGACCAGCCGGATTCCATCGTCGAATGGATGCGGGTCGGGCGCTGGACCAAGGGCGTGGATTACGGCGAAGGCAGCGCCGAGGCGCCGGGCTTTCCCGCGCCGGTGACCTGGCACCGCGACAATCGCGACCTCGCCGGCTTTGCCGAGGGGCTGCGCAAGGCCGGCCTGTCCCAGCCCGAGATCGACGGCGTGATGGGCGGCAACTGGGCGCGTTTCTATGCCGAAAGCTTCGGGCCGCTCGATGCCCGCACACCGATCCAGCGGGCGGCCGAATAGCGCCGCCGGCCCGGATTTCTTTGTCCGAGGGAGGAAGGACATGAGCAATCTCGACATTCCACGGGGGATCTCCGGCGCCTGGCGCCGGGTCAACCTGCCGCTTCTGGGCATCACGGCGGGCTTCATCCTGCTGTTCTGCCTGCTGGCCGTCGCCGATCTGGCGCGGCTCAGCGCGATGATCGACCAGGGCTTTGCCATTTCGGCGCGGATCTTCGGTCTTTACTGGCAGATCCTGCTGTTCGCGACGCTGGCGATCAGCATCGTGCTGCTGTTCATGCCGGGCAGCGGCGTCAAGCTGGGCGGGCTGGAGAGGCCCGAGTTCACCACCTTCCAATGGGCGGCGATGATCATGACCACGCTGCTTGCCGGCGGCGGCGTGTTCTGGGCGGCAGGAGAGCCGATCGCGCATTTCATCTCGACCCCGCCCTATTTCGCCGGGTCGAGCGCCGATCCGCAATCGCTCGCCACCATCGGCCTGGCGCAGGCCTATCTGCACTGGGGCTTCCTGGCCTGGGCGATCCTGGGGTCGCTGACCACGGTGATGCTGATGCATTACCATTACGACAAGGGCCTGCCGCTGGCGCCGCGCACCCTGCTTTATCCGGTCTTCGGCGCGCGCGCGATCCACGGCTGGATCGGCACCGCGGCGGATGCCTGCTGCGTGATCGCGGTGGTGGCCGGCACGGTCGGACCCATCGGCTTCCTGGGCCTGCAACTCTCCTATGGGCTGAACGCGCTGTTCGGTTTGCCCGACAGCTTCGCCACGCAAAGCACGCTGATCCTGCTGCTGGTCACGATCTACACCATCTCGGCCATCACCGGGCTCGAGCGCGGCATCCAGTTCATGTCGCGCTGGAACCTGATCCTCGCCTTCGGCCTCCTTGTCTTCATCCTGCTGTTCGGCCCGACCTGGGCGATCCTTTCGGGCTTCTTCGGCGGTCTCGGGCTGTATCTGGAGAACTTCGCCGGCATGGCCTTCCATCGCGGCGATGCGGGGCTGTTCGGAGAGCCGGGCTGGCTGGGCTGGTGGACGGTGTTCTTCTGGGGCTGGTTTCTTGGTTACGGCCCGATGATGGCGATCTTCGTGGCGCGGGTCAGCCGGGGCCGCACCAACCGCCAGATCATCCTGCTGCTGTCGATCTTTGCGCCGCTGATCACCAATTTCTGGTTCACCATCATCGGCGGCACCGGTATCGCGCTGGAGCAGGCCGCGCCGGGGGTGATTTCCGGCCCGTTCGAGGGCTTCAACCTGCCGGCGGCGCTGCTGGCGATCACCTCGAACCTGCCGGCCGGCTTCCTGGTGTCGCTGCTGTTCCTGGTGCTGACCATGTTCTTTGTCGCCACCACCAGCGACTCGATGAGCTATGTGATCTCGACCTCGATGTCGGATGGCGAGCCCTCGACGCCGCTGCGCGCCTTCTGGGGCGTGGCGATGGGGGTGATGGCGCTGATCCTGATCGCCACCAGCACCGGCGGCATCGACAAGCTGCAAAGCTTCATCGTCATTACCGCCGTGCCGGTGTCGCTGATCCTGCTGCCCTCGCTTTGGGACGCCATCCGCATCACGCGGCTGCTGGGCCAGGGCCGGAAATAGGCATCGGGCGGGCAACCCGATCCGTTGCCCGCCACCCGAGAGGAGCGGATAATGCAGACCATGACCCATGACATCGTCCCTGCCGAGCCTGCCGGCCTGCTGCGCCCGCCCGCGCAGGTCATGCGGCTGGCGCGGCTCGGCTGCGCCCATCCGATGCGGCTGTCCTTCCTGCGCGTGCTGCTGCGCCGGGTGCGGCGCGAGGGCTGGGTCTTCGACCGGCCGCTGTGGCAGGTCGATGCGCGGGGCGTCGGCCGGGCCGTCTATCGCGCCCGCGGGCCGCGGCGCACTTATTGCCTCGTCGCCTTCGCGCATGACCTTCCCGACGAGATGCGCTCGGACCGGGTGATCGCCACGGCCTGGGACGCGACCTTCGCCCTGTTCGACGGCGAGCCCTCCGAGGCGGACCTGGATCGGCTGGCCGCGAACGTCCCCTTGCAGGAGGCGGGCCGGATCACCGCCGCCGAACTGACGCTGAGCCGCGCCAACCGCTCGGTGCGGCTGTTCGCCCATGTGGTGGACCGTCTGGCCGCGGGGCAGCAACCCGATGCGGCCGAGATCGAGGCGGTCGGCTATCTGATGCGGACCACCGCCGTCTATGGCTCGGGCAAGTTCGGCGCTGCCGACCGCGACAGGATCGCCGACCGGCCCGAGCTTGCGGCGCCTTTCCAGGCCGAGATGCTGACGGTCTGGCTGATCCGCGAATTCACCTTCGACATCGTCGAGCATCTGGCCCATGCGCAGGGCGGCGACCGGGCCGTCCGGCTGGACCCGGCGCTGCGCCGCCGGCTGGGCGTCGGCAATTCGACCGGGCTGGGCATGGCGCCCTTTCTGGTCAAGCATCCCAATCTGCTGAACAACTGGATCGCCGCCCGCGAAACCGCGCTGGCGCGGGTGCGGGCGCTGCCCTCGGCCACGCCCGAGGCCGTGCTGGCCCTGCGCCGTGCCCTGGCGGACGCACAGCAGAACGCCGCTGCCTGGCAGTCCTCGCATGACTTGCAGGTCCCGAAGCTCGCTGATCTGCGCGCGGATCTGGACCGCATCGCGGATTGGCTGCGCAGCTGGCCCGGCCGCGAGCCGCATCCTTGGGACGCGCTCTGGCGGCGGGCCGAGGCCGCGTTGACGCTGGAGGGGCAGGAGGCACTGGTTTCCCTGCTGATCGAGCCGCATGGCGCGCTGGTCGACGATCTTGCCGATGCGATGGGCGCCGACGAGGCTGCGCTGGCGCGGCTGGACGGCGCGATGCGGCTGGCCGAAGTCGGGGCGGTGCTGGCGCGCAACTACGCCTGGGCGCTGGAGATCGACTTTGCCGATCCGGCGAACCAGGCGCGGTTCTGGTATGTCTCGGAGGAAAAGCTGGAGCCCCGCATCGGCGAGCGTTTCGCCGAGCCGGGCGCCGAGTTGGAACAACCGCTCTGCATCGCAAGGATGGCCAGCGAGCTGCATCAGGCCCTGCGCGACCTGCCTGGGGACATGACGCTGGCCGCCTTCCTGTTGCAAAGCCCGCAGCATCGCGCCATGGCCCGGCGCGTGCAGATGACCCGCCACGCCCCCTATGCCGAGATCCGCGACAACCTGATCGCGGCGGATGTGCTGCCCATCGACATGATGCGCTGCAAGCTGGCCTTCTTCGGCGCCAGTCATTTCGACCCGCGTTCCGATAAATGGGTGCGGATCAGCCTGTTCCAGGGCGAGCCGTCGCCGTCCGATCTTGGTCAAGGAGGCCGCGCATGATCCTGTCGGATATCAAATCCGCACCCGCGACGGCGCCGATCGACGCGGTGCTCCTGTCGCGCAACGAGACCGAGGCGCTCTGCCTCAAGGCCGCGCGCGGCGCCGGGATGAGCTGGGGGCTGGCCGAGGAAGCCGCCTTCGCCGCCGGCTGGCTCGGCGCCCATGGCATCGACGGCGCCGGGGCGCTGCTGAGGCATCTCGATGCCGTCGGTGCTGCCAAGTTCGATCAGTTGCGGCCTTGGCCGCAGCCCGGATATTGGCGTGCGGCCTCAGACGGCGTGCTGTGCCCGATCTGCCTTGGCTCGGCCCTGCTCGATCATGCCGGGCTGGCGGATGGTCCCTTTGCCGCGCCCGTGCAGACGGATGCGGCGAGCCAGCCGGTGCTGTTGGCGCCGTTCCTGGCCGAGGCCGGCGCCCGTCTCGGCGGCGCGATCTCGCTGTCCTGCGCGGGGTTGGCGCTGTCGCTCGGAGCCGGCCAGCCGGATACGCAGGCGCTCGCGGCACTGGCGGGGATCGCGACCGCCCCCGTCAGACTGGCGCCTTCGGCATTCGCCCCTTGCCCCTCCATGCCGATGCAGCCGGCGGCGGTTTCCACCGCCACCATCGCGACGCTGGAAGCCTATGCGCTGCGCATCACCGTTCCCGCGACCGAAGCCTCGCGCCGCGGCGCGGGGGCAGGCAGCAATGACAATGACTGAACCGAAAGGACATTCCATGATGCTGAGCCGCCTCAATCCGGGCCCGCGCATGAGCGAGGCCGTCACCATCGGCGATATCGTCTTTCTGGCCGGCCAGATCCCGACGACGCTGGAGGCCGATATCGCCGTCCAGACCGCCGAGGTGCTGGCCGGGATCGACGCCGTGATGGTGGAACTGGGCGGCAGCAAAGTCGACATCGCCTCCGTTCAGGTCTGGCTCAGCGACATGGCGGATTTTCCGGGCATGAACGCGGTCTGGGACGCCTGGGTCGACCGCGAGAACCCGCCGGCACGGGCGACTTGCGGCGTGGCGCTGGCCCGGCCCGGCATGCGGGTCGAGATGATCGCGACGGCGCGTCGTCCGGGCGCAGGCGCATAGCGGACCTTGCCGGCGCCAGTCGCCTTGGCAGCGTAAAGGGATCAGGCCGCGGAAAGGCGATGGGCCGGTCGCGAAGGGCGACATCAACGCGGCGGCGCTTGCAGATCGCCCCTCTGGCCGCTCTCGCAGGATGCGAGCGGCCAGCGTTCTATTGCCGCCGGCGATCCTGCTTGGCGCGAGATTGTCGGAGCGATGCATGGCCTTGGTGCGCATGGTGGTTGCGGACCACAAACGGCGCCTGCCGCGTTTCGGCGGCGTTTGGGCAAGCATGGCAGGCCCATCCGCCGATTTCCTGGCATGCCGCGCGGAAGGAGGCCGAGGAAGTGCCGGTCTCCCGTGAGGGCGCGCGGCATTTTCTGACCTATCGGCAAAGGCCCGGCCTGTCGCCAGGCTTTCACGGCGCGGATCGCATCGTGATGAGCGCGGGCCGGGGAATGTCGCGCGACGGCCCAAGGTATCCGTGACACCGCCTGCGGCCAAACCGGTGGGATTTTCTTCTCGATCAGGGGCGTATTTTGGAATGTAAAACTCGACAAAGATGATAGATATTTAAGGGAAGGAGAAAGCCATGATTCGCACATTACTTCTTCCCGGCCTTGACGGTTCGCCCGCACCGCATTGGCAGCATTGGTGGGCGCAAACCGATCCGCATTCGGCGACCGTCGAGCAAGCCTCGTGGGCGCGGCCCTGCCCGGATCAGTGGTTGACCGAGATTGCCGGCGCCCTGCTGCGGCATCCCGGCGCGGTTCTGGTTGGGCATTCGCTCGGCGCCATCGCGGCGGTGAAGCTCTTGCTGCAATGGCCGCAGCTGAAGGTGGGCGGGGCGCTGCTTGTCGCTCCGGCCGAACCCAGCCGGGATCCGCGCACGGCGATCTTCGGCAAAATTCCCGAGGCGCCGCTGCCGGTACCGACGATCGTTGTGGCAAGCCGGACCGACCGTTGGATGGAATATGAACGGGCGCGCGAGCTTGCCCGCGTCTGGCGCGCATCCTTCGTCGATCTGGGGGATGCCGGGCATATCAACATCGCCGCGGGCTACGGTCCCTGGCCTCAGGGCCGGCTGCTGCGGGCGCTGCTGCCCGATGCCGTGGCCGAGCCGGCGACCCCACGCCTGCCGCGCCGTCCCGGTCCCGCGCCGGCGCCGCGCGCCTGGCTGGAACGGCCTGCGCTGTAACGGCGCGCCGCGAGAGCGACCGAGATCCAGAAGCGAAAGGACGAACCGATGCATTACTCTGCTTATGATCCGGGTTTAATCGCCTTTCTTCCGCAAGACGACGAAACCCTGCCCGATCGGCAGGAGGGCCGGCTGGGACGGGCGCTGGCCATGTTCTGGGCGCTCGCTTTCCTTGGTCTGATGGTGATGTGATGGACGGCCAGTTTCCGCAGGACGGTTGTCGTCACCTCATCATCGTCGGCGGCGGCGCGAGCGGCGTGCTGGCCGCTGCGCATCTGCTGCGCAACAACCCCTTCCTGCGCATCAGCATGATCGAGAAATCGCAGGCGCTGGGATGCGGCATCGCCTATTCCACCGACAACCCGGACCATCTGCTGAACACGCGCGTTCATAACATGAGCGCCTTTCCGGACGATCCCGAGCATTTCCTGCGCTGGCTGCACGATTCGGGCGAGGCGCCGGCCGCGACGCCCGATTGTTTCGCCAGCCGGGCGGCCTATGGCCGCTATCTGGAAAGCCTGCTGACGGTTTGGGGCCGTGACCGGTTGGTCTGTTATCGCCGGGAATGCCTGCGCGTGGAGGAGAACCCCGGCTGCGTGCGCGCCCATCTGGATGACGGCAGTTCGATCACCGGTCACCTGGCCATCCTCGCCACCGGCCATGCGGTCCCACAGCACCCGCCGCAAGGCATGCACGGCGGCTGGGACTTTACCCCGCCCGCCGCGCCGGAGGCCGATGTGGCGATCATCGGCACCGGTCTGTCGATGGTGGATCATGTCGTCTCGCTGCTCGGACGCGGGCATCGCGGCCGCATCACCTGCCTGTCGCGGCGCGGGTTGTTGCCGCGCGCCCATGCCGCCAGCCGCGCCCTCGCCATCGCGGGCGCCGAAATTCCGCTGGGCGCGCCGGTCAGCCAGCTGCTGAACTGGCTGCGCGCGCGCATTCGCCAAGCCGAGGCCGAGGGGCAGGATTGGCGCGATGTCATCGACGGGCTGCGTCCGCATGTCACCGCGATCTGGCGGAGTTGGGACGAGGACAGCCGGCGCCGCTTCCTGCGCCATGGCGCCTCGTGGTGGGAGGTGCATCGCCACCGCATGCCGCCGCAATCCGCCGCGCTTATCGCCGATGCCGAGACGCGGGGGCAGTTGCACGTGCTCAAGGCCCGGTTCGAGCGTCTGGCCGGCGACGGCGTACATGTGTTGACCCTGGAAGGGGCGCGGCGGCTGCCGGTCGATCACGTCATCGATTGCCGCGGCATCCGGCGCGATCCCGAGACCGACAGTTCGCCGGTGGTGCTGGACCTGATCGCGACGGGGCAGGGGCGGCTGGATCCCTTGCGGCTCGGCCTCGACACGACCGGCGATGCCCGGGTGATCGCCCGCGACGGCAGGGTGTCGCGCCGTCTGTTCGCCATCGGCCCCTGCGCCCGCGCGGCATTGTGGGAGATCACCGCGATTCCCGACATCCGCGTGCAATGCGCGCGGCTGGCGGGATTGCTCGACCGGCTTCCGGAAGCCGTGGTCTGAAGCCCGACGCAGGGGCAGGGCCGTGCGCTTCCGTCGCGGCCCTGCCCATTCCGCCCGCCGGGCATCGTGGCCGGTTCCGGAGACGCTTGTTTCCCGACCGGGCGGGCGGACGGTGGTTTTCACCTTTCCGGCGGTCCGGCTTTGGAATGGCCCGTCGCGGAACCACCGCCTATGGATTCATCGGCAACCAACTCGCCTTTTCTGGGAGAACTCATGTCCGGACCCCGTTTCGCCGCTTTCGCCGGTTCCTGGAGCCGTCCTTCGAAGACCCGCACCCTTGTCGAGGAGGCTGCGAGTCGCGCCGTCGGTCGTTTCGGCGGCAGCGCCCATGTCTTCGACATTGCCGATCTCGGCCCCGATTTCGGCGCGCTGCGGCAGCCGGCGCAGGGCGGCTCCCATGCCCGCCATCTGGACGCCTTCCTGGCGGCAGATGCGCTGATCGTCGCCAGCCCGGTCTACAAGGGCAGCTATACCGGATTGTTCAAGCATTTCATTGACCTGATCGAGCCCGCCGCCCTGGCCGGCAAGCCGGTGCTGCTGGCCGCGACCGGCGGCGGCGACCGCCACGCGCTGGTCATCGAGCATCAGCTGCGTCCGGTCTTCGGCTTCTTCGAGGCTCATACGCTGGCGACGGGGCTTTATGTCTCTGCCGCGGATTTCGGGAATGAAGGGCTAACCTCCGAGGCTGCCCTGACGCGGCTGGACCGGGCCGTGGCGCAGTTCGCGGCGCATCTGTCCCGACAGCATGCCGAGCCGCTGCGCGCGGTCGGTTGACCCTCGCGCGCTGATCTGGGACGGGCATCCCAGCGACGCTGCGCCTTCTCCTCGACGCGGCGAAGCCCGGGTGGGAGCGAGGCGCGGCCGTCGGGCTGATGAGCGTAATGCAGCCCCCCGAACATGGACGGATCCTGCAAAGTGCCCGGCCTGGCTCGATCGGGCTCGCAATAGTCCAGGCCGGATGTCAACGATGGCGGTCGCGTCCGATAGCGGGTCCGTCAATCCCACGTCCCTAGCGCGGGATCATTTCGGCTCATCGGTGGTCCCCCTGGCACGGGCGACCATGAGAGCCCGCGGAACCGGAACCTCGCGCGCCCGTTACGGCCGCCGCGACAGGGCATGCCGCAGCTTTGCCCGGGCCTCGCGCAGAGGGCTGGCGAATTGTGCCGGCACCTCGGCCGGTCGCAGCTGCTCAAGCGCAAGTGCCATTTCCTGCGCCGCGGTCAGACCCAGCCAGTCAACCGGCAGCAGCAGCACGTGCAGCCGCCGGAGCCGCTGCCGGTCACCTTCCCAGATCGTGAACCAGCGCGGCCCGGCCATCCGGACGGTCCAATGCGCCTCCGGCAGGACGGCATCCCAGCCCTTCCGCTGCTCCGGCGACATTGTCCGGGCCCTGCCGGTGGTGAGATACAGCAGCCGGTCGAGCAGTCCTTCAATATGCCATGCCATGGTTGGACCCTCCAAGGGGCGCATTGACCGGCTCGACCTCGATACGCCACAGCATCCGGCTGCGTCCGCGCATGAAGCTCGCCACCGCCGACCGCGGCGACTGGGTCAGGATGCTCAGCGGAATGCCGTTCACGCTGGGCACCTCGCCCGTCCTGCGGTCGATCAGGCGCACGGAAAACAGCTGCTGCCCTTCGACCTTGGTTTCCGGCCCGTCCGTCACGATGAACTGGTTCATGCTCGTGTGATCTCCCATTCGAAAAATCCCTCGGGTGTCGTCGCCGTGGAAAGTATAATACACGATTGAACGCATCGACAATATAGTTATTCTTGCGGCAGCCGACGGCGCCAAAGCCCTGGCCGAATCCTTGGACGCGAAGAAGGCAGAGAAATGCAGGATCTGGACCTGATAGACCGCAAGATCGTGGCAGAGCTCATGCAGGATGCGACCTTGCCCATCTCGCAGATCGCCGAGAAGGTGGGGCTGTCGCAGACGCCCTGCTGGAAGCGGATACAGAAGCTGGAGGCGCAGGGTGTGCTGACCGGGCGGGTGGCACTGGCCGATCCCGTCAAGCTGGGCTTCGGCATCCTCGTCTTTGTCGAGATCGAGGCGCCGAACCATTCGCTGGAATGGCGCGAGGAATTCACCCGCGCCGTCGCGGACCTGCCCGAGATCATGGAGGTGTACCGTATGGCCGGACGGATGGATTACATGCTGCGCGTGGCGGTGCCGGACATGGTCGCCTTTGACCTGTTCTACAAGCGGCTGACGGATGCCGTGCCGATCAAGAACGTCACCTCGCATTTTTCGATGGAGCGTATCCGGTTCAGCACCGCCTATCCGGTCGATACCCGCAACCGCTGAGATGCGCTGCGGGGCGGCGCGAACAAATGTTCAGAGAGCTGCGCCGACACAGATCACCGTCCCACGATCCACCAGCTTGTCATAGGCGGCCAAGAGCAGCCATGCGATAGCCGATAATCCTTCTGAACGGCTCATGCTATCATTCTTCTGTGGGTGGGGTGATGAGCGCCAACACGGAGAATCGGGAGTGGAGCAGCAGCAAGCCCTACCATTTTCTTGCTAGACATCCGTGCACATTCGCGCTTCATTCTGCGCGACGCGAAACGGATGCGATGTGCACCGCTACCGCAAACTGCTGAGAAAATGATGGAGGGTGAATGGTGCTGCGAGAGAGGATTGAATTTTCATTTATCAGCCTAAAATCAATTACTTACATGGGTCTCCGGCACCGATTCTGGCACCGATTCTGGCACCGAATTGACGTTACGTCACGCCATGAGAAAGCCCCGGTCGCGGGTGCGCCGGGGCCTCGGTTGTCGTGGTGGATCAGGCGGCTTTTTCGTCGTTCTCGGTCACCACCGGCAGGACGTAGCGCGTAGAACCGTCATTCTCATCACATGCCAAGGTGACGACATCCTTCACCCCGCGAAAGTCAAAGCTTAGCCGTCGCAGCATACGGGCGGCATCTTCCAGAGCCTCCGCCATATCATCCATGGCCCGCTCTGACGCTTCACGTAGTTCAACTTCCTCCAGAATGGTATCTGCGAAGGCATGAGGGTCGATAACGCCAGCCTCGGGAAAGCACATCACGAACCAGTCGCGCGGGGTGATCAACTCACCATCATCATGCACCAGCGTTGACGTGGTAAGGTTGAAGCGCATAGGTGCATCAAGGAATCTCTGAAAAAGCTCCTTTTCGGTCAGGGTTGCCATTATGCGGCCTCCCCGCGCATCTCGGCTACAATGCTGGCGTCGGTCCGATAGATGCCCGGTCCGGGCTTGGGACAAATCACCACAACCGAATCCGTTTCAAAGTCGTGAAGCGCGACGATAGGGCCTCCCGGAAAATAGCTAAAAACCTCAATCCGATCAAAGCCGCGCGCAAGTTCTTCACCTTTCTCATCCAGAGAAAAGTCAATATCCGCGACCTTCCAGCTATCATCTTTCATAGGATCAAAGCTAAGACTATGCAGCATACCGTTAAACTGCTTGCGGCTCATGCGCAGGGTGACGCTTGCCATTATGCGGCCTCCTCTTCGCCTTCGTTGAAGCGGCGAATGGCTTCCGCAAGCGCAGCCTTCATGGCGTCGATTCGGGCGCGCATAGCTGACCGCTCCTTGTCCATGCCTTCCAACGGGTAAAGATTAACCTCTTGCCGAACATGACGCTCAACATCATGCACAATCATGTCAATCAAAGACTGCGGCAGCCCGCTTTTATACACAAGATCGCACATATCCAGCATGTCGCCGTATTCCTGTCGCTCCTCGGGCAGCGACTGAATATGCGCGATTGCATACACAAGCGCCTTTGCGACGATGTAACCATCGCGGCCCGTGACGCTTGCCGCCTCGGTGGTGGTCGTGATATTGCTGTTCGACATGATGAAAACTCCATTCATCGGGGTTGAAGTCTTTCGACAGGGGCGGCACCACGGCCTAGGAAACTGCGGATTGCGCCGCCCCTGTCGTTCTCATCAGGCTTGTTCAGCCCGTCACCTTCCATTGCGGGAAGGTTATGCGAACCTGCTTCTGTAGCTGGTCCAGCATCTTGTTAAGGCGCGTAGCCTCTTGCAGCGCCGCCTTCTTGGCCTCGGGGTCGCTTAGGTCGCGTTCCTCTAGCTCTTTAAGGCGCTGTTTAATCTCATCTTTCTTGTATTCGTTGATCCAACTGGCAAGGTCTTGGGCTGCGGTGATGAGACAACCGGCGATCACCTCGGCCCGGCCTAGCGAGTTCTGCGCATGTTCGTGGAAGTCCTCCCCCTCTGGTAGATCACCACGCTTATAGGCTTGGGGTCCGGCATCGTCCTTAAAAACTGGCGTCTCTATCCCGGCCAGCCCCAGCGCAATGTCGTAGTCGGACCCGAACCACCATTCTTCAAAGAACTGGTGAAACGGTGTCTGAAAGATGCCCGGCCCGGCGGCTTCCGGCATCTTGAGCTCCTGTTGCTTCTTCTCCTTCTGACGTTGCCGCCAGCGTCGTTGCGCTTCTGCATTCGCGTTACTCATGCGCGATCTCCCTTCTGCGCCATTACTATTACTTTGTAGATAGTAATGCAAGCGGCAAATGATGCGCGATCTTCACGGAAGCGTGATCCTGTTTTCGGCGCCGCGCCAGTGAGAAGCCAGCCGCGCCGTCTCGGGGTTTTCGGAGTATGCCGGGCACTAGCCGAGTGATCCCAGCGCCTTTGGTGGCCTGTTGGCAGCCACCGGGTGCGCCAGCCCTATCTCTGTTTAAGCAGGTTCGGGCGGCGTGGAGCCACCGGGCGTTGCTTCGCGGCCTGCGGAACCGCCAACAAGGTCGATGGCATGCCGGAACAAGCCCTGACTGCCGCCTGAATTATCCATCTCGGATGCGATGTTGATACCGCCCGAGATCATGGAACCGCCGACGATCACCTCGCCATAGGCGATGGGCACGATGCCGCCCTCGCGGGTGTTCGAGACCGGGCCAGTCATTGTGAAGGATTGCGAATTGTCGCCTGCCTCAATCTCGGGTGCCAACATACTGGCAACGCCGGTCAGCAACATGGACGTGCCGAGGGTGCCGGCAAGCCCGCCCCAAGTAGCGCCACCGACGGCACCAGCGGCTCCGCTCCACACGGCGACATTCAGGCCGGGCACCATGGAAAGACCAATGAGTGCGATGCCGGCGATGATCTTGCCAAGCCCGCCACGCTTGCGCCCCTGGGTGGCCGGAACGATATGAACGTCATTCCGACCGAGGTTGAAGCCAAGTTCGGTTTCGCCAAGCGCAACGCCGTTGCTGATGTTCTTGCCGAGGATCACGCGATAGAAGCCGTCGCGGATCGCGTTGGCGAAGCGGGGGAAGTTCGCCCGTAGGGCGCAGACAACATCCGTGATGCTGTCCACGTCGAACAGATGCTTGCGGCCAAACTCCTTGCCAAGCGCGCCGTGCAGGTAAACGGATCGCATCATCAGGCGGCATCCTCGAAAGCAGATTCGTCCATGTCAAAATAGCCGGGCGGGGGTTCATCGCTCTGGATGCTTTCCGGCCAGATGTTCAATTCAAACATAAGCCATTCATCCGCCTTCACCTCGGCCAGCGAAACAAGGCAAGGTTCGTTCCGCTCCAGCGGGTGCAGGAAAGATGCGGCGGCACCAGCGCGCATGCCTTCCCAAAGGCTATCCGGGATATAAACAGGATGTTCGTTTCTCATTCTCTTGGCTTTCTGGTCGAGGTGATCCCCGGCCCAAAATGTGAGCAAAGGGCCGGGGGTTGTTCCGGGCGTTTATGGTGTGGTGCCTTTGGGATTGCCCGGAACGGGTAAGAATCTGGCATGACCGATTCCGGCCTGCAAGAGTCCGAAGGCGCAATTTCGAAGAATATTGAGTCGCATATACTGACTCACTATTTGCCTAGATAGGCAGATGCCTATCTAGGCATTCATCGGCCGAATCCATTGCGGCAATGAGTATTGCGGCGATCTCATCAGCCCCATATGGGGCTGGTGTGGTGACAGGCTTTTTCGCCGATAAATCTTTGATTTTTCTATGGAAAGCGGAACGCTCCATACCCGCAAACCGGGCTGTTTTGCTGACGTTGCCGTTAAAGCGGCTTAGCTGTATCCCTAGATACTGCCGTTCAAACTCCCGTCGAGCATCCCGCAACGGCAAAGCGCCAATATCAATTCTGATTTCCATTCCCTACTTCCGCATGGTGTAAATACCGGACAATAGTCCTTGTCGTATTTATACCCTGGGTTTCGGAACCTGTCTCATGGGAAAATAGAAGCCCGCAAGCAGTGACGAGTTGCTTGCGGGCTTCCGTGTGAAGTGGTTGGATGCCTTTTCACATACCTACTTATATAGCGACAACCGGAATATGTCGCAAGTGGAATGAGGATTTTTCGCTGGATTATTTCCCGCACTCGCCGCCTGCGGCGGCTCCCTGCCGCGCTCGCTATCGCTCGCTTGCCACATCCCTGCGCGGGCTACGCCCGCTCGGGTTGTTCAGTCAGTGAATCATTTAACCGGAACACACTTAACGAGGTAACGTAGTAATCTTTGATGCTCCCCTTTCCGGAGATGATTATTCCCCCTGATGGATAAAGACCATTAACAACCAGAGGATAAACCTCTGGTGATCTCTATCCATCAGGGGGAATGCAATCGAAGTTCTTTCCGTCGAAGTGTTGAACCGAACCTGCTTGTCAAGGCGACCGGGCGGCATCCGTTGTCCCGGCGATATTCGGCGCATTCAGCCTTTCGGCTATGCGGTTGCAGCCCTCGGGCTGCGCGACGTGGGCGGCTCAACTACAACCAAACCCACATCTAGCGGTTGTCACACACGGGGACAGAGCCGCTATCTTTTCGGTGCTATCTGGCGATGCCGGGAAGCAACCTCCCTTGTGCGTCCGGCATTCTCTGCCGGGGTGCGATCAAGGGCGATCTAACCTGCGGATTCCTAGCTAATCCGTCTCCGCGCACCGTCTCGTTTTCGGCTTTCTGCGGGTTCTGTGCCAAGGCTAGGGGCGAACAAGGTTAGGCATGACTGGCCTATCCGAGTGTCAGAGCCTCGCGGGGTAGGGTCTGCGACAAGACGCTCGCCTAGCACTCGTTCACGAGATGACTTGTCAGCGAAGATAGCAGATTGTTGCGCGGTTGCAATGGGGTGAAGCGAAGATGCATCACCGTCGCAACATTCCGCCGGGGCGCATGCTCCTGACCAGTTCATCTTGGATCAGGCCACGCATGGCGCGTTCGGTCTGTTCCGACACCTGCCGAGCCAGATCGGCATTGGCCTCTGGGGTGCCGCCGGTCGCATTGACGTTCACCACCGGCGCAAGGCTGATGTTCTGCACCACCGCAGAGCCGCGCAGAGACTCACCAGCGGCCCGGTTAAGTTTCCGGCTGCCACCCACCAGCCCGCCGCGACTATAGCCCGCAGCGCCCGATTTAGCGGCCTGGTGCATGGCATCCAGATTGCTGGCACCGATGCGCTTCACGCTTTCGGCGCTGAAAACAAACTCGCCGCGATGGACCACGCCCGCCGGTTCATGCTTCCCGCCAGCGCCAGTGAAACCGCCCTCGCTGAAACCAGCACCACCAAGCGCGCCACCAATGGCACCGATGATCCCCGATCCGGGCGCACCGGACTGCCCGAACGAAAGCAGCAGCTTCAAAACCCGACTTTGCAGCAGTTCGGCGGCAAGGTTGCGCAGGGCGTTCCCGAACGCCTCGCTTCCCTTCATGCCGGCGCTGAAAAGATCAGCCAGGGCGTTTGCGCCCTTCTCGGTCTTGCTGTCAGCGTCCTGCACCTGTTGCGCGGCTTGCTCGGCCTTCTGGCCCGCGTTGACATAGCCGCGCGCAAGCTGGTCAATCTGCGCCTCTAGCTCGGGCGTGATCTGCTTGCCTGCCTCTTGGGCGGCAACCAGCAGGCGGGCCTTTGCGGCTGCGTATTCCGTGGCATCGCCAAGGCGTTCGTTGGAAACCGCCAGCGTTGCCAGCACCGATGCCTCGGTTTGCAGGGCAAGGGTGCGATCCTTGATCGCCTGCGCCTCGCGGGCAAATTCGTCCAGCTTCTCGACACCACCAGCACCGCCGCCAGACTTGCCGCCACCCGAGGAACGCCCGGCCCGATCGGCAGCAGCACGGGCGGCATCGGCATCTAGGACGGCTTGGGCGGCTTCCGCGATCTGCGCATCGGTCAGGGTCGCGCCTGCCTCGGCGGCACGTTTCCGCACGGCCTCTTTCTCGCGTTCCAGCTTCACGCCCTCGCTGGTCAGGGCGTTGCGGGCGGCTTCCGAGGCGTTGAAACGCTCGTTCGCCTCGCGCATGGCGTTCAGGCTGTCCATGCTGGACTGTTGCGCTGCATGTTGCTGGCGCATGGCCTCAAGGCGTTTCGTGCCGGGGTCGATCTGCGCAGCCCTCGCCAGTTCACCCACCAGCGCCGATGCCTGCGCCGTGACGCTGGCAATAACGCCGCCAAGGCGTCCAAGCTGCGACGTTACATTGCTGAACCGCGCCCGGTCCACGTCCGCCAAGCTGGCGAAAGCCGCATCGGCTTCCTTCTGGATTTCGCCCAGCTTGGCGGCGAAGTCCTCGCCGGTAATCTCGCCCTCGCGAAACTGCCGGGCAAGTTCCATCATCTCTGCCGAGGCGTTGCGCAACTGGTCGGCGGCGGCATCATAGCCCCAGCTATCCAATTGCCCGATGGCCCCGCGCATGGCGTTGCCTGCCGTGGCGGCTTCCTCGGCCAAGCGCTGATACGCCCCGTCAAGCTGGCGCAGGCTATCGGCTTGCACGTCCACCGCGTCCCGGTTCTTGGCAAGCTCGTCATAAAGCTCATTGCCGAGGATGGCCCGGCCCTCGGCCTCGTTGTTAAAGATGCCGTCCAGCCGGTCGCGGAAGTCGGTCAGTTCCACCGCAGCATCGGCAATGGCGATCACCGCGCGCTTGCCGAAAGATTCGACGCGCGCGGTCAGTTCCCCGAATCTGCGGTCGATCTCGGCGGCCTTGTCGATCATTTCCGAATCCAGCACCGCACCCACGTCATGGGCGCGCTGAATGGTTTCGTTCAATGCGGCCTCGCCTTGACCGATCAGGATGCCAAGCTGTTCGCCACCGGCACCGCCAAAGATTTCTTCCAGCAGGAAGGACCGCCCGGCTTGGTCGAAGTTTTTCAGCTTGCCGAGGATCTCGGTCATAAGGGCCGAGGGGTCTTTCAGCTTGGCTTCCAGTTCCTCGGCAGAATAGCCCAGCTTCTTGAACGCCTCGGCACCCGCACCCGTGCCATTAAGGAAAAACTCGCCCGCCCGCAGGTGCATTTCCTTGAAACCATCGGTCAGGGCGTCCACGCTGATCCGGTTCTGGTCGGCCAGGTATTTCCATTCCTGAAAGACGGTCGTGGAAACGCCCGCGCGGCTGGCCTCGTTTTTCAGGTTCGCGGTTTCCTTGGTGATCCGCGAAACGCTGGTGGCAATTTGATCCAGCCCGCCCAGAGCGATACCACCGGCCACGCCACCAAGGAAAGCGCCGCCGATGCCTTTCAGCGATGCCGGAATGCCGTTGAAGGCTTTGCCGATCCTGCCGCCGATGCCCTCATATTCCGAGGCGATCTTTCTGGCGTTCTGCCGGGCGATTTGCTCCATGCGCTGCGATGCGCGCTGTTGCTGGACAATGGCCCGGTTAAAGTCCTTCTCCCATTTGGCGACATTCGCCTCTAGCTTGACCAGCAGGCCGGTTTCATCAAGTGCCATGGTTCAATCCTTACTCGTTATGCGACCAGCAGGCCGAGAATATCGTCGCGGCTGTAAAGCCCGCCTTGTTCTTGGGCAGCGGTCGCGCGCTGGATCGCCATCGCAGAGGCTACAGCAGCGTCAATGCGGCCATTGCTGCGTTGCTTGTGCATCTTGACAATACCACTTTGCGGCGCGACTGACACAGCCACGTTATCAAAGTGACTACGTAATACCGGGTCGCCGTTGTGTCTTATCAACTCACCATTGATCGCTTTAACCAAGGCACCGATTGCCGGTGACATGAGAATATCTCTCTGGATAAAGCTAAAATACGGAAAGCCGTCATCAAATAGATTTTGGGCGATCCTATCCGCGTGTTTTGGGTCCGCCGCGATTTCCTGCACGTCATAGGTTGCGCAAAGCTCGCGGATATAGTCCTCCACCTGCTTCTCGTCCACGATACCGCGCGGACAAACCTCGATCAGGCCAGCATCTGCCCATTCCTGATAAGGCGCGCGGTCCTTCTCGCCCTTGGCCTTCAGATCGGCGGCAGGCACAAAGCAGCGGTTGCGCAAGGTGATCTGCCCATCATCATGCCGGAAGGCGATGGAAACGGATGACAGGTCGCCGGTCTGCGACATATCCACGCCGATATAGGCCGGAAGCTGTTCAAGGTCGGCCTCGTCGTCGTCCAGCTTGCGCTGGTCGTATACCGCCAGATCAAAGAGCGGATCGCGGCTGTTCCCCTGCCATTTGTTCAGGTGGTATTGCTGGAACGCATAACCGGCAGCGGGCAGGTT
This sequence comes from Paracoccus sp. MKU1, assembly GCF_001447385.1. GTDB lineage: Bacteria > Pseudomonadota > Alphaproteobacteria > Rhodobacterales > Rhodobacteraceae > Paracoccus. The sequence continues at coordinate 32,151 of NZ_LLWQ01000149.1, forward strand.
CTGCGCCCGCCGCGCCTTGTTGCGCAGGTCTTTCAGGTCTTGGAAGCCATCGGCAAGGCCGGGGTTGCAGCGATGCCAGACCTTTTCATCGGTCCAGTCGTCTCCTTCCTGCATCTCGAACATGATCGGCAGCAAGGACGGGTCCGAGATTTCCCCGGTCGCCACCGCGCGCGCATAGGCATACTGATCGGCGGCAAAGCCGGTGGCACCGCGCCCGGCGGTGGTCGCCGTGACCATCAGGCCATTGCGGCCTTTCGAGATACCGGATTCCAGCACCTCCCACATTTCCGCGCCCGCAGCTTCCTGCCAAGCGTGGATCTCATCCGCCAGGACGAAACTTGGCGTTGTGCCGTTCTGGCGCGAACCATCCGAGGAAACCACTTCCAGCTTGGACTCATAGCCCCGGATCAGGCTTTCAATCTCACGCGCAGCATTGCGCTGGTTGATAACCTTGGTCGCGCGCACCAGCCGCCGATCAAGACTGACCATCTCGCGCGCTTCCTTGAAGGCGATGGACGCCTGCCGCTTGTCACCGGCAGCAAAGACGATTTCCCCGCCCGGCACCTTTTCGGGGCCGACCAAGTGCAACAACGCCAGAGCCGCCGATAGCGTGGTCTTGCGGTTGCCGCGCGGAATGTAGAAGAAAACCCGCGTGACGATGCGGTCGCCATCGGCATCGCGCGGCCCATAGATCGCCCGGATAATGCGCTCCTGCCACGGGTAGAGGGTGAAGGCGCGGCCCGGTGCGGTGCTTTTGATATGGCGCAACGCCCGCAGGAATTGAACGGCCCGCTCACCATGCCCGAGAGGGTCGGGAATCGGGCTGTTATCATAGACCCATGCGGGGAAGCTGGATTTCTTCGCCATCAGATCGCCAAGGGGTTCGGGCTGGTGTCGTCGTCGGCATCAGCGCCAGCACCCATCCGGGCGCGGCTGGTCGGGGTCAGGCCATATTCGGCGGCAAACTGGCGGGCGGTCTGCATGTAGCGGATTTGCAGGCCACCCATCCGCAGATCGGGCAGGCCACCGGCCAGCGTCATCGCCTCACCGATCTGCCGGGCGGCACCAGCGGCGACGCAATAGGCTTCCACGCCGGTAAGGTCGGCCTTGGTGATCACGCCACGCGCGACCAGCAGCGGCAGGACGCGCCGCCATTCGGCCTTGGCATGGGCAGACAGATAGGCCGGTGCAGGCGGGGCTTTGGTCAGGGCCTCGGCATCACGGCCAAGGGCAGGTTTCACGCCGCGCAGGTGCTTGCTCATGCCGCGATCACCCGGATTTCCAAGCCCTTCCTGCGCCCGATCTCGGCCAGCCCGACGATATTGTAAGCCTTGCCGTCCATCACCAGCCGGTCGGCGGTGGTGATCTGCACCAGCGGATAGCGGATCAGGAACACCGCCTTGCGATTGTCCATCTCGCCGGTGCCGGTCAGAAACTCGGTGGTGCTGGCCTCTTTCAGTTCGGCCCGCGTGGTCAGGATCGGCAGCCAGCTTTCCCGCCCGATGCCATAATCATCCACCAGCACATGCGCGCGCTCGATCTGAATGCGGTGCTGTAGTTTCCCGGCGCGCATTAGCCGGCCCTCCAATACAGGACCGCCCGCAGGCCGATCACCGCATGGGCGAAGGAATATGCCGGATCAGGATCGGGCACCCATGCCATGGCCGGGCGTTCCCATTGCTCTATCGTGCAGCCCTCGGCGCGGGGTGCGTCCATCAGCGCCAGCATGGCCGCGCTGGTGATCTGGTGCGCAATGTCCGACCGCCCGGCATCAGTCCAGACGTGCAGCTTCATGGACACCTCGGACACGACATAGCCGCCCGATGCCCAGCCGAGAATATCCACCTGCGCAGGGGCCATGATGATAACCGGCGCGTCCTCGGGCCGGGCGATCCCGGCCCGGATGCGCTCGGGCGTGACGTGCTCGGCCACGCCGGGCGTTGCGACCAGCGCCAGCTTGACCGCGCGTTGCAGTTCCATGTCGGGCGTCATTGGCTGGCCTCGCGGAAGGCTTTGCGCATGGCGCGGTTAATGCGCTGTTCGAGGCGGCGGCGGTTCAGCCGCCATGCCGGATTGAAGAACGGCGCAGCAGGCATGGTGCCAGTGGTGGTGCCGTCCTTGTGCATCCGGGGCGCGGTGCCGCCCTCGACAAGATGCGCATGGCGGGCATCGGTATCGCCCGCCGTCACCAGCACCTCGAACGGGCCTGCCGTGCGCTGCCCGCCATCGGTGGAATGGGGCGGGGTGGCCTCGCCGGGGCCGGTGACATGAATGCTCTCGATCAGGTCGCCCGTGCGCCGGCTGGATTCAGCAAGGGCGCGCGCATCATCCGCGACGACATGGCCGGCCTTCACCAGTTCGGCGCGCAGTTCGGCGGCAACGTGATCCTTGATCGCCGCCAGCTTCCGCGCCAGTTCCTCGGAACCCGTCACCAGCTTAGCCATTGGTGCTGGCCTCCACCTCGGGCACATAGCCGACAACCTGCCGCTTGATACCGGACAGCAGATCGGTGACGCCGAAAGGAAGCTGATACGCAGAGGCAAAGGTGACGGCCTCGCGGGCCTCATACTGATGCGCGATCAGCATCAAGGCGGCTTGCAGCATCAGCGGATTGTCGGCGTCGAAAGGCAGGCCGGTATAGGATGCAACCCACGCCTCGGCCACGTTGCCGTAGTGGGTCAAGATCGCATCATCGGCGGTTTCATCCGGCAGGAAGTTCAGGTGCGCCCTCACAAGGGCGGAAGGCAGGGGCATTGGACACTCGCAACTCTCATAACTAGAGGTTACGTTATCACATCACAATCATAACGAAAAGTTATATTCGGCCTGTCTTGCGCGTGCCTCCCCCCGCCGGTTCCCAGGATAGGACGAAAGTTCTGAGCTACCCCCGGCAGTGTTCGTCTCTTGACAACATTTGCCGCCATAAACATCCTTCAGTAAAGCAAGTAGGCACCCCCCTTTGGAGGATGAAATGGCAATTCAGCGTGGCTTAATGATTTCTCCCGTAAGTTTCTACAGAACGCCAGACAGCTTTGGTTTGACAACCCCTAGTGAATATTGGTTTATGGAAGCCCTTCCTTGCACGCTTCTTTATTGGGATAAGCTCTATACACCTTTGTCGTTGCAGGGTCATGCTCCAGACTACGATTCAGTGGTAAATAGTCTTGTCGTATTGGGCGCTGCTGAAACGAAAAATCTTTATGTGGATGAAAACCAATGCCAAGACTATATTGTAAGTGTATACAATTCCTATCGAAATTCATTAGGCGCCCTACGCTCGCGGCAAGGAGAAATTTGGTCGGTAATGCACCTTGACCCGGAATGGGGTGATGATCTTGCTGAATACGCAAAACGCTTCCTGCCGCCATCTCGAAATCATGCAGTCTCACTTGAAGTTGAACTTAAGAATTCACTACCTGTCCCAAGCAGGGATGTCCCCTATGAAGAGATATTGGAGTTCAAACATCAGCGCCGCGACAACCTAGCAAGGTTGCACTCGGAAATAAGTGGCATTTCTGCAAGGTATGCCAATAATTATGATAACCATACAGCCGTCGCGCTGGCATTTTCTGATCTGAATGGTGCCATTGATGAGATGCGCCGCGTTTTTGACGAGAAGTGGACTTCACGAACGTTCAAAAGGTTAACTTCCGCCTTTGTGCTAGATGGCATCGTTCCTGCGGGACTCCTAGTGGCGCTGGACACCCCTGTTGACAAAGCATTTCTTGCTGGACTAGGCGCCACGATAATTAAATCAGTGATTCCCGAATCAGACGCCTCAAAAAATGGCAGAAATCCTTATGCCTACGCGTTAGAGGCTGAAAAACTATAACTTGCAGGGAATTTCCTGCCTCTGCTTCACTCGGCTGTGGCAGGACGTGCATAGCGCCTGCCAGTTGTTCCAGTTCCAGAACAGCGCCTGATCGCCCCTGTGGGGCTTGATGTGGTCCACAAGGGTCGCATCGGCACCGCACATGGCGCAGCAGGGATGAAGGCGCAGGAACTCGGCCCGTGCCTTCTCCCATTCCCTTGTATAACCGCGCTGACGGCTGTTCGGGCGGGTGCGGTCGTATCGGCGCTTGCGTTCAAGCTGACGGGCTTGCTGGCAGGCGCAGAGAACGCCATGGGGCACGATAGCACCGCAACTACACAACCTTGGCGGCTTAGGCACCGTGGCGGGCTTTCAGGGCGCGCAGCCCGCGGCGGTCAAAATCAGGATCAAGGCCGGCCTCTATGTTAGCTTGGCGCTGGTCTTGGCTCATCTGGTGCTTGGGCTGGTGGTCGGTATTGCTAGCAGTTTCCATGGCTTCCAGCCGTTCGAGACGGGCGTGTAGGATCGCCTCAATCTCTGCCGGTGAAGCCTGCCAGACCTCTGACGGGGACCATTCGAGAATCGTAGTCCCGAACTTGAAAAGCTCGGTCAGATACTCGCGCAGGGGGATCGGCTTGGCGGTGGTGCTGGTGGCGGGTGCTTCCTCGGGTTCGGGCAGCAGGTTCCGCAGCAGATCAAGGCAAGCCGCTTGCGCATGACCGAGGAAGGGCGCAAGCGGCTCTTGGGCCGCAGCCGTCAACAGGAAACCGGCTGCGGCCCGATCCGTGGCGGTGGCGAGCAACACCGCACGGATTCCGGTATAGGTCTGGCGCATGACGGAATCCCATGCGCCGGGAATGCCGCCCGGAAGGTTGTCCAGGGCGACAGCAGCCCGCAGGGACGCCCGCAGCGTCACGGCATGGTTGCCGTGGCGCAGGGTTGTTTCATATGCGGGCTGCAAGGCCACGGGGTTATGCCGCCACGCGCAGCTTCACAAAGCGGTCGGCATGGGTCAGGTCAGCACCCACGCGCTTGCGGGCGATAAACCGGACCTGGCCTTTCGTGCCCAGCGTGTAGGGATCGCGCAGAATCGACAGGTCCACCCGGTCAAAGATGCGATAACCAGACATATCGCCGAACATGATAGGTGCGGTGCCAGCCGCCACGTTGTCCATGTCGGGCATTTCCACAATGGGATTGCCCAGCAGGCGCAAAACGCCGCCATCTTTCGGATCGGTGACAAGATACTGTCCCTGCGCATCCTTGAACTTGCGGATGGTCGCCAGCGTGTTGCGGTTCATCAGCCAGACCGCGCTGCGGGCGTGGAAGGACGGAATGGCGTGCTGCATGGTAATCAGCACATCCATAGGATTGCTGGCCGGGAAGTTCGCGGCCACGCCGGTCTTGACCTCGGCAATGCCGGTGGCGGTCATCAGGCCGCGCGGCTGGCCGGTGCCGGTGCCTTTGACAAAGGCCAGCCCTTCCACCTTGGCGAAGCCCTCGGCCAGTTCGCGATTCATCACGGATTCCAGATCATAGGCATTATCTTCCAGCACCTTGTTGCTGGCGACATAGAAGCTGGAAAGCTCATGGTTCGCGATCTTGACCTGACCAAAGGTCGGTTCGCTGGCGGTCATGTCGTCGCCTTCCTCGGTCCAGAACGCATTCACGCCCGACAGCAGGGTCGGGAAAGTGATTTCCGAGCCGGTGACGGTCTGGACGCTGGCATATTGGCGCAGCGGCGACATTTCGGTCAGCAGCTTCAGGATTTCCGAACCGAACTCGGGCGGGACCAAATAGCCGCCATTGGCGTTATTGGCGACGGCCAGCGCCTTCACCTCGGTTGCTTCCATGCGGGCCTCGCCGCCGCGCAGGTAGCTGGCGAACGCCTTTTTCTCGGCAGTCTCGCCCTGGACGATGGCCGGCGCACCGGGGCGGTTCGCCTTGGCTTCCAGCTTGTCGAGGCGCGACAGCACCGCGTTCAGCGCCTTGGTGTCGATCTGGGCGGCATCGTTGGCCGGGGTTTGCGCTTTGACCTCTTGGGCCTGTTCTTCGTTTTCCATAACAATTTCCTCATTAACGGGATGCGGGGTGCCACCTTTGACAGACTGAATGCGCGCGTCCGGGTGGCACGGGACCGCGACAACTGAAATTTCGTGCAGGGCCAGAGCCTTGATGGTGCGGCCCTTGGCGTGACGGGTGGCGTTTTTGGTAACGAAACCGATGGACAGGCCAGAGACAGCGCCGGCCCGGATCATGGCGCGGACCTCGCGGGCGCGTTCCACGTCATCGACCAGCAAGCGGCCCTTGACGTTCAAGCCCTCGGGGGTCTCGGTGATGGAATCCCAAACGCCGATAACCTGCCCTTGGTCATGGGCGAACAGCATGGGCAGGGCCTCGGGCTGGTCGAATGCGCCTTTCTCGATCACATCGCCAACGCGATCCGGGGTGCCAAACGGCCACGCGATCCCGGTAATCTCGCCGGCCTCGGTGGCGGTAAGCTGGGCCTTTACCTCGATCCGATCAGCCATCGGCTTGCACCTCATCAGCACCCAGCCAGCGGGCGGCTAGGATCGCGGTGGCGAGCGGCAGCACCTCGGCAACCGGGCGATTGCGGGCATAGGTGCTGACCAGCCGGTCGGCTTCCTCGGGGCGGGTGCCGCCGCCGATCAGGCCAAGGCGGATCACCTCGGCCAGATCGGCCAGCTTGAACGCTTGGCCCAAGAGACGCTGATACAGGACGCCAATGCCGGTTTCGGTCTTGGCTTCCAGTTCCGTCACCATGTCGTCGGACAGGGTGAAAGGGCGTTCCTTGTCGCCAAAGAAAGCGGTTGCGGTGATCATGCGTTGAAATTTTCCTCTTTGGGTGCGGGCGTGGTCGTTCCGCCCGAGGTGGTGAAGGGGTTTGCCAGTTCGTCGCCGCCTTCCATCGGCGGCAGGTTCAGGCCGGCTCGGACCTCGTTCGGGGTCATGGCGCGCATGGCGACGTATTGCGAATACGCGGTGGCCTGCGCCGCGAAGTCCACCGCCAGCAGGTCTTTGGTCTCGGCCTCGATATACATAGCCTTGCGATCCTCGGGGGACAGCAGGACGCGGGCATAGGCGGAAGCCCAGCGTTTCAGCCACGGGCGAAGGGTTAGGGTTAGGAATTGCTGGCCCATCTGTTCCGTATTGGACCAAGTTCCGCGCGACAGTTCAAAAAGCATGGTCGGCGGGATGCGGAAGGCACGGGCAATCTCGCGGATTTGCTCAATCCGGTTCGTGTAGAACTCGGCATCCGTGTTGCTGGTGGCAAGCGGGTAGTATTGAAAACCCCGATCCAGAATCGCGGTGCGGCCAGCGTTTTCACCGGTATTAACTTCGTTCCACCGCTTGATCATGTTTTCAAGTTCAGCGGTGGCATTGTTACCGCTTAGCTTTTCGGTGGTCGCCAGATAACCGCTCGGACGCCCGGAACGGCTATACCAGTTCGCAAGGTGCTGTTCCGCTGCCAACGCAAGGCCAATGGCTTCCTTGGCATGGGTGATCGGGCTAACGCCATCCAAGGTGCTGATATGCAGCACCTCGGTATAGGGCAGCACGGTATCGCCGCCGCCTTTCAGGCGGATGCGGTAAGAGGGCTCGCCGTAATTGTCGGTTTCGACCGATACCGCGCCGGGGTCGATCCGGTGCAGTTCGAGGGGCTGACCCATGCCGTTGCGCACCACCTGCGCAAAACCTGCACCAGACAGCAGCGCATCGCGGGTCAGGTGTTCGCGCAGTTCCTCGGCGCTGGTCCAAGGGTTCGCCTCGCCGTGGATCAGTTCATAGGCGGCATGATCCTTCTGCGCCTCGCGGGTGTCGCGGTCATGCAGCTTGAACGGCAGATTTCCGCAGGCTTCCGCAATAAGCCCGACGGCAGCAGCAACGGCAGGAACGCGCAGGGCGGTTGCGCTGGTGACGGTAACGCCAGACCGGACAGGCATATCCGCAAACAGGCCGCGCGCCTCGGGGCTGGTCAGGGTGAAGGCTTTTTGTTCGGTGACGCCTTGCCCGAACAACCGGGCAAGGCGCTTGGTAATACTCGGCAACGTGACACTCGCAAACTTGATACGTTATAACGTATCATAACTTTTAGTTATTGCAAGTGCACCATTATCTCATTTCAAGTTATAGTCCGGTAATGCGTCGATCACGCGGGCCTTGGCGATCAGGGAAACGTCGCCATAGTCATCGGCTGCGGTGCGGCTGGCATGGCCTTGGATGCCGTCCACCACCCGGCTATCCGCCCCAAGGTCGCGGGCTTGCGTTTTGAAGCGATGCCGCCACGCATGGGAAGGCTGGACGCCTGCCGGGACAAGGTGAAGCTCTTGCAACCATTGCGACACGCGCCCGGCCGTTGCGCGCGCGGATGCCAGATAGCGGGCAGGGGTCTTGCCTGCATGAAACAGCGGGCCGGGCTGGGCTGCCTCCATAAAGTCCATGAAGCCCAAGGCGATCACCTGCCGGTGCAGGGGCACATCGCGGTAAACGCCCGTCTTGACGCTGCCGGCCTCGGGCGTGATGCGGATAATCCAACGGTCGCCTTCCTTCCGCACGTCCTCTTTCCGTAGCTGCGTCATTTCAGCGACGCGGGCACCCGTGAAGGCGCAGAGGATCGGCACCCATCGCTTGGCAGCGGTGATATGGGCGCTTTCACGATGGGCCGGGTTGTCTGTCTGTTTCGGCTGATAGCTGGTCGATGCTTTCAGGACCGCGATAGCCTCTGCATCGGTATAACCTGCCTCGCGGGTGCGCCGCTTCTTCGCGACCTCCTGCTTGACCGCCTCGGCCTCGTTGGTCGGCAGGCGGTCGTTCTCATGCGCCCATCGCAGCATGGCGCGGACGCTGGCGAGATACTTGTCGGCAATGGTCTTGGTCGATTTCTTCTCGGCAATTAGCTTGTCGCGCCAGTCCAGCAGGTTCCGCTTGGTGATCCGCCGGGCGTCGGAATACCCAAGAAACTTGATCAGGTGCAGGATAGCGGTTTCCCATGCCTTCGCGCCGTCCTTGTGCTTTCCAAGAGCCTGCCGGCTGGCGATGTAGTCCTTGAATAGCTTCTTGATCGGAACAGGCTCTAGCGCCTCTGGCGCGGTCGCTGGTGTCTTTACAACCGGATCGACAGGCTTCCCGCCATAGTCGCCACGGTCGCGCTCTAGGGTGCGCTGTAGCGCTTCTATCTCGGCGCGCATCAAGCGCTTTGCCAAGGTGGCGCGTTCCGCCGATCCCTCGGGCGCGGTCAGGCTATGGCGATCAAGGTAAGCGTCTATCTCATGCTCAACCAGATGCGTCCGATTCTCGGTCAGGTCGGCGCGTAGGGCGTCCAGCTTGGCCTGCCGGGCGCTCTGGTCGAATGCCTGGGCATCCTTCATCACCAGCAGGTCAAGCGAGGCGTCCAGCACCGCCAGAGGGTCAGCAAGCGCGATCTGACCTGCCTGCGCCCTCTGCATCAGCCTGTCTTGTTCTGCCTCGATAGCATCCACGCTCGGCAGGCGATCCCGTTTCACTTCGTCCTCGGCCAGCATTGCCTGATACCGTTTCCAGACCGCGCTGCCATAATCTGCCGTGGTGATGGGTGTGCGCAGGTCGTTCAGCCGGTCGCCCGCCGCCTTTGCCTCTGCCGCCGCGATCTGGCGCTGTAGGGTCGCAACGGCAGCGGGCAGCGCCTTCATGGCAGCGCGACGTTCACCGCCTAGCGCCGTGACCAGTTCCGATTTGCCGAGGATGGGGCGAAGATGCGCCGGGACCGAAACGCGGGCATAGAATCGCCCGCCCTTGATCTTCAAATTCTTCACCTGCCCAGCCATCCGCAGACCTCATTCTGGCACCAATACCGGCACCAAAAGAGGCACTAACCCCAGCAAAGCAAGGGCTTTTTTAGATTTCAATAGGATATAATGGTGCTGCGAGAGAGGATTGAACTCTCGACCTCTCCCTTACCAAGGGAGTGCTCTACCACTGAGCTACCGCAGCATCGTGGGCGGGGCTTTAGACCGACTGGGCCGGGCGCGCAAGAGGGGAGTTGGAAAAAATCCAACTTCGCCATTCGTTGCCGATCGCCGCGGCGCCGACGGTGCCGCCGCTGGACGCAAGCCGGCAAGGACGCTAACAGAAAGGCATGACGAGAACACCCCGCGATCCCAAAAGCGACACACGCGAAGCGCGGCTCAAGGCGGCGCTGCGGGCCAATCTCGCGCGGCGCAAGGCCCAGGGGCGCGTGCGAGCCGGGACATCGGCAGAAACCACGAACGAGCAGCACGGGCCAGAGATGCCGCCGAACGGACAGGCGCCCGGGAACGAGGAATAGATGGACCAGATCATTGTAAGGGGGAACGGGCCGCTCAAGGGCGAGATCCCGATCGCCGGCGCCAAGAATGCCTGCCTGGCGCTGATGCCGGCGACGCTGCTCACCGACCAGCCGCTGACGCTGACCAATGCGCCGCGACTCTCCGACATCCGCACCATGACCGCGCTCTTGCAATCGCTCGGGGCCGAGGTAGCCAGCCTTCAGGACGGCCAGGTGCTGGCGCTGTCGAGCCACGACCTGACCAGCCATCGGGCCGATTACGACATCGTGCGCAAGATGCGTGCCTCGATCCTGGTGCTGGGGCCGATGCTGGCGCGGGACGGCCATGCCGTGGTCTCGCTGCCCGGCGGCTGCGCCATCGGTGCCCGGCCGGTGGACCTGCACCTGCGCGCGCTGGAGGCGATGGGGGCGGAACTCGACCTGCGCGAGGGCTACGTCCATGCCAAGGCGCCCTCGGGCGGGCTCAGGGGCGCGGTGATCGACTTCCCGCTGGTCTCGGTCGGGGCGACCGAGAACGCGCTGATGGCGGCGACGCTGGCAAGGGGCACGACCGTCATCAACAACGCCGCGCGCGAGCCCGAGATCGTGGACCTGGCCGAATGCCTGCGCCGCATGGGCGCGCAGATCGAAGGGGAGGGGACATCGACCATCACCGTCGAGGGCGTGCAGGCGCTGGGCGGCGCCACGCATCCGGTGGTGACGGACCGGATCGAGCTGGGCACCTACATGCTGGCCCCGGCGATCTGCGGCGGCGAGGTCGAATGCCTGGGCGGCCGCATCGACCTGGTCGCGGCCTTCTGCGAGAAGCTGGACGAGGCGGGCATCGAGGTGATCGAGACCGGGCGCGGGCTGAAGGTCTCGCGCAAGAACGGCCGTGTCCGCGCGGTCGATGTGGTCACCGAGCCCTTCCCGGGCTTCCCGACCGATCTTCAGGCGCAGATGATGGCGCTGCTCTGCACTGCCGAGGGCACTTCGGTGCTGGAGGAGAGAATTTTCGAGAACCGCTTCATGCATGCCCCGGAACTGGCGCGCATGGGCGCCCGGATCGAGGTGCATGGCGGCCATGCCACTGTGCATGGCGTCGAGAAGCTGCGCGGTGCCCCGGTGATGGCGACCGACCTGCGCGCCTCGGTCAGCCTGATCCTCGCCGGGCTCGCCGCCGAGGGCGAGACCATCGTCAGCCGCGTCTATCACCTCGACCGCGGCTACGAGAAGGTGGTGCGCAAGCTGCGCGGCGTCGGCGCCGATATCGAACGCATCAAGGAGGTTCCCGCCGATGGCTGACGCCCGTTTCACCGATGCCGATCCCGCGCCGCTGGCGCTGCTGGCCAGCGATGCCGACGACCTGACCGTGATCTCGGCCCTGGTGCAGGACGCGATCCTGCCGGTGTCCGAGATCGTCTATGACGCCCGCCATCGCCAGCTGGCGCTGCTCCTGAACCGCTTTCGCTGGGAGGATGCCGAACTGGCCCGCCGCGACGGCCGCCCCTACGAGCGGGTGCGCGCGGTGCTGCTGATCTCGGACGTGCAGCGGGTGCTGAGCGATGGCATCGACCGCAAGGATCAGGACCTGATCCTGGAGCTGCTGGCGCTGAGCTGGCAGGCGGGCGAGGACGGCACCGGCAGGCTGCTGCTGGAATTCGCCGGCGACGGCACGCTGGCGGTCGAGGCGGAGTGCCTGAATGTCGAGCTGCGCGACGTGACGCGGCCCTATATCGCCCCCTCGCGCCGCGCGCCCCAGCATCCCGACAGTTGATCCGCCGCCTCCGGGCCGGGCGCCGCGCCGGTTGCGCGGCTGCATGGGTATTTGGGCAACGAAGAAGGACCTCTGGCTTCTCGGTTCCCCAAATGCTCGAATCCGGCCCCCCATCCAGCGCCGAAGGCCAGGTTCAGCCATCGCCGCTTGAGCCCCTTGCCCGCAGCCGCTAACAAGGGCGGGTCATTGAAGGCCCGAGCCATGCCCATCCATCTTTCCACCGCCCAGCCCGATTTTGCCGAACGCTTCTCGGCGCTTCTGTCCATGAAGCGCGAGGATGCGGCGGATGTGAACGATGCCGTTGCGGCGATCATCGCCGATGTGCGGGCGCGGGGCGATGCCGCGTTGGCCGAGTTGACGGGGCGTTTCGACCGCCTGGCGCTGACGCCGGAAACGCTGGCCTTCTCGGCGGAGGAGATCGCTGCGGAGACGGCGAAGGTCTCGGCCGAGGATCGCGCCGCGCTGGCCATGGCCGCGAACCGCATCCGGGCCTATCACGCCCGACAGATGCCCGACGATCTCGGCTGGACCGATCCCGAGGGCGCTACTCTGGGGTGGCGCTGGACACCGGTCTCGGCCGCCGGTCTCTATGTGCCGGGCGGGCAGGCGAGCTATCCCTCCTCGGTGCTGATGAATGCCATTCCCGCGCGGGTGGCGGGGGTCGAGCGGCTGGTGATCTGCGTGCCGACGCCCGGCGGCGTGGTGAACCCGCTGGTGCTGCTGGCGGCCGAGCTTGCCGGGGTGGACGAGATCTACCGCATCGGCGGCGCACAGGCGATCGCCGCCATGGCTTACGGCACCGAAACCATCCGGCCGGTGGACAAGATCACCGGGCCGGGGAATGCCTATGTCGCGGCGGCCAAGCGGCAGGTCTTCGGCCGTGTCGGCATCGACATGATCGCCGGTCCCTCCGAGGTGCTGATCATCGCCGAGGGCGCGCAGAACCCTGAATGGCTGGCGCTGGACCTGCTGGCGCAGGCCGAGCATGACGCCGATGCCCAGTCGATCCTCATTACTCCGGACGCGGCGCTGGCCGGTGCCGTGGTGGCCGAGGTCGAACGCATCCTGCCGACCCTGCCGCGCGCCGCCGTGGCCGGGGCGAGCTGGCGCGACTATGGCACGGTGATCGTCACCCGCGATCTCGACGAGGCGGCGGCGCTTTCGGATCGGCTGGCGCCCGAGCATCTGGAGCTTTGCGTCGACGATCCCGAGGCGCTGGCGCACAAGACCCGCCATGCCGGGGCGATCTTCCTGGGCGGCTGGACGCCCGAGGCGGTGGGCGATTACGTCAGCGGCCCGAATCACGTCCTGCCGACCGCGCGTTCGGCGCGGTTTTCCTCGGGCCTGTCGGTGATGGATTTCCTCAAGCGCACCACCATGGCCCGGCTTTCACCCGAGGCACTGGGAGCGATCGGCCCGGCGGCGGTGCGGTTGGCCGAATCCGAGGGCTTGTCGGCGCATGGCCGCTCGGTTTCGGCACGGCTGGCGGTTCTCAACAGGGGGCAGACATGAGCCAGTCCACGAATCGGCTGTGCCGGATCGATATCGACGATAGCGCCCTGCCGCCGCCCACGCCCGAGCTTGAGCAGGACCGCCGCGTCGCGGTTTTCGATCTGCTCGAAGACAACAGCTTCGTCCTGCCCGGCCGCGAGGGGCAGGAGCCTCCGGCCGGTCCCTATGCGCTGGCGCTGGCGGTGCGCGAGCGGCGCCTGGTCTTCGACATTGCGACCGAATCGGGCAGCAAGGTGGCCGAGTTTCATCTGTCGCTGGGTCCGTTCCGGCAGACGGTCAAGGATTACTTCCAGATCTGCACCAGCTATTTCGATGCGGTGAAGCGCCTGCCGCCGGCGCAGATCGAAGCCATCGACATGGCCCGGCGCGGTATCCACAACGAGGGCGCCCGCACCCTGCAAGAGCGGCTGGAGGGCAAGGCCGAGGTCGATATCGACACCGCCCGGCGCCTGTTCACCCTGATCTGCGCCCTGGTTCCGGGGTGATTCGTGGCCGGACCGATTCCTCATTCGGTGCTGTTTTGCTGCGATCACAACGCCATCCGTTCCCCCATGGCCGAGGGGATGATGAAGAAATTCTATGGCCGCGCCGCCTATGTGCAGTCGGCCGGGGTCAAGAACGACATGGAGATCGACGGTTTCGCCATCGCCGTCTGCAAGGAGATCGGCGTCGAGCTTTCGACCCATCGCGCGCGCTCCTTCGAAGAGATGAAGGCCTGGGGCGATGACCTGACCAGCTTCGATCTGGTGATTGCCCTGTCCCCCGCCAGCCAGAGGCAAGCCCTTGAACTGACGCGGGTTTCGCATCTTGATGTGGAGTATTGGCCGATCATGGACCCCAGCGGCCTGGCCGAGGGGCGCGAGGCCAAGCTGGCGCTGTACCGCACCGTGCGCGACCAGATCCGCAAGCGGATGATCGAACGCTTCGGCCCACCGACCGAATGCTGAGGAAAAATCTCCGCGCGCTAACGGAATCTTAGCCTATTGGCGCAATGCTGCCGGAAATCCTTTGCAGGAGCTTTCCGGGATGACCGAAATCCAACGGCTGCACCACGATCTCGAATGGGCAATGCGGGCGATGGGCACGCATCGCGCGGTGCTCATTCTCGATCTCGCGGGCCATATCGTCGCAGTGAACCAGAGCTATCTTGGCATGTGCGGCTATCGGCGAGAGGAGTTGATCGGCCGGCCGGTGATGATTCTGCTGGATCCTTCGGAAAAGGGGCCGAACCGGCTCTGGCGCATGCTGGAGACGTCGGATGGGCGCGTGTCGCGCCTGCATGGTCTGGCGCAGATTGCCAAATCGGGGCGCCGGTTCCGGGTCGATGCGCGCATCTGTCCGATTCGCGACGACGACGGCCAGGTCTGCCTGAACGTGCTGTTCCTGCGCGAACCCACGGAGGAGGCAGGGCCTGCGCGCCTCCACTTGCCCCAGATAGTGGGTGCGGCAGAGGTGATCCGTCTGCCCGCGCGGGGGCCGGTCGAGCCGCGGCCACGACCCGTCCAACTCGGCAAGCCTCGGACTGGCATGGCCTTTCACCCGCGCTTGCGCTGCGAACCTTGATGGATGGCGAGCCTTTCGTGCTACCGGCCGGGGGGCTCTCAGACGACGACTGCCGCGCCCTCGGTGGCGGGCCCGACATTACGGCGGAAGGCGGCGAAAAGCTCCCGCCCCAGCCCCTCGGCCGAATGCGAGGGGTCATGTTCGGCCGGCGCGCGATCCTCGAAATCGGGGACGAGGCAAGTCAGCGTGCCGGCCACCGCATCGAGCCGGATCGGGTCGCCATCGCGGAGGCGCGCCAACGGTCCGCCATCGGCCGCCTCGGGCGAGATATGGATTGCTGCGGGCACCTTGCCCGACGCGCCGGACATGCGGCCGTCGGTGACCAGCGCCACCCGCAAGCCGCGATCTTGCAGCACGGCCAAGGTAGGGGTCAGCGAATGCAGTTCGGGCATGCCATTGGCACGGGGGCCCTGGAAGCGGACGACGACCACGACATCCTCGGTGAACTCGCCGCGCTTGAAGGCGGCCTTGACTTCATCCTGGTCGGAGAACACCCGGGCGGGGGCTTCGATGACATGGCGCTCGGGGGCCACGGCCGAGACCTTGATGACGCCCCGGCCCAGATTGCCGGAAAGCTGCTTCAACCCCCCGGTCGGGGCGAAAGGATCGGCGGCTGGACGCAGGATCTTGTCGTTCAGCGTCTCGCGCGCGCCCTCGACCCATTCGATCCGGCCCTCCTTCAGCCGGGGCTCCTGGGCATATTGCCCGAGACCGCCGCCGGCGATGGTGCGCACGTCCTCGTGCAGCAGTCCGGCTTCCAGCAATTGGCCGATCATGTAGCCAAGGCCGCCAGCGGCATGGAAGTGGTTCACGTCGGCCAGGCCGTTGGGATAGACCCGGGCCATCAGCGGCACGGTCTCGGAGAGATCATGGAAATCCTCGAGGTCCAGGATCACCCCCGCCGCCCGCGCCATGGCCGGCAGGTGCAGCACCAGGTTGGTCGAGCCGCCGGTCGCCATCAGCCCGACGATGCCGTTGACGAAGGCGCGCTCGTCCAGCACCTCGCCCGCCGGCAGGTAGTCGTTGCCCAGCCGGGTGATCGCGGCCGCGCGCTGGACGGCAGCGACGGTCAGGGCCTCGCGCAAAGGCGTGTTCGGATTGACGAAGCTGGAGCCGGGCAGGTGCAGGCCCATGAACTCCATCAGCATCTGGTTGGTGTTCGCCGTGCCGTAGAAGGTGCAGGTGCCGGGGGCGTGATAGCTGGCCATCTCGGCGGCCATCAGCGCCTCGCGCCCGACCTCGCCGGTGGCGAATTGCTGGCGGACCTTGGACTTCTCGTCATTGGGCAGGCCCGAGGGCATCGGCCCGGCCGGAACGAAGACCGCCGGAATATGGCCGAAGGTGCCGGCGGCGATGATCAGCCCCGGCACGATCTTGTCGCAGACGCCGAGATAAAGCGCCGCATCGAAGGTGTCATGCGTCAGCGCCACGCCCGAGGCCAGCGCGATCACGTCTCGGGAAAACAGCGACAGTTCCATTCCCGGCCGGCCTTGCGTGACGCCGTCGCACATAGCCGGCACGCCGCCCGCCACCTGCGCCGTGGCGCCCGCGGCATGGGCGGCCTGCCGGATCAGGTCGGGGTAACGCTCATAGGGCTGATGGGCTGAGAGCATGTCGTTATAGGCGGTGACGATGCCGATGTTCGGCTTGCGGGTGGTGGCAAGATCCTGCTTGTCCGGCATGGCGGCATAGGCATGGGCCTGGTTGCCGCAGGACAGATGCGCACGGCGCGGCCCGTCCTCGGCGGCGCGGGCGATCTTGGCCAGATAGGCGCTGCGGCTATGGATCGAACGCTCGCGGATGCGGTCGGTCACCCGGTCGATGGTGGCGTGCAGGGTCATGGCTCGCTTCTCCTTTGGCGCCAATGTAGCCTGTTAGCGGTAACATTGCAACCGGCCTGCTCTTGCCCGCGGGCGCGTGCCGTGGCAATCCTGCCCCGTTTTGCACGAGGCCGCCATGACCGCCGATCTGCCCATCATCCGATTGCGTCCGAAATCCAAGCCGCAGGCGATCCGCCACGGCTTTCCCTGGGTCTTTGCCGACGAGCTGGTCACCGACCGGCGCACCCGGGCGATCCCGCCCGGCAGCTTTGCCGTGCTGGAAGATGCCGAGCGCCGGCCGCTGGGTCTGGTCACGGTGAACCCCGAATCGAAGATCATCGCCCGCGTCATGGACCCCGACCCGCAGGTGCGGATCAGCCGCGACTGGATCGCCACGCGGTTGCAGCGGGCGCTGGCGCTGCGTGAACGGCTGTTCGACGCGCCCTTCTACCGGCTGGTC
The DNA here is from genome assembly GCF_001447385.1 of Paracoccus sp. MKU1. GTDB lineage: Bacteria > Pseudomonadota > Alphaproteobacteria > Rhodobacterales > Rhodobacteraceae > Paracoccus. The sequence continues at coordinate 49,398 of NZ_LLWQ01000149.1, forward strand.
CATGCCGAGGCCGACGGGCTGCCCGGCACCATCATCGACCGGTTTGGCGATGCAGCGGTGATCCAGCCCAACGCCGCCTGGGCCGAGCGCATGGTCGAGGACATCGCCGCCGCGCTGCGCGAGGTCGCGGGCGTCTCGACGGTGATCCTGAACGGGCAGGGCCGGGTGCGCGGGCTCGAAGGCCTGCCCGAGCGGATGGAGGTGCTGTCGGGCGAGGTTTCCGGCCCGGTCGAGGTGCCGATGAACGGTGCCATCTACCTGGCCGACCTGACGCAGGGGCAAAAGACCGGGCTGTTCTACGACCAGCGCCCGAACCATGCTTTTGCGCAGCGGCTGGCGCAGGGTCAGCGCGTGCTGGACGTGTTCTCGCATGTCGGCGGCTTCGGCCTTGCCGCGCTGGCGGCTGGCGCGGCCCACGCCACCTGTGTCGATGGCTCGGCCGCAGCGCTGGACCTGGCGCAGGGTGGTGCGCGCGCCATGGGCGCCGAGTCGCGACTGACCACCCGGCAGGGCGACGCCTTCGAGCAGATGGAGGCGCTGGCCGCCGAGGGTGCGCAGTTCGACCTGGTGATCTGCGACCCGCCGGCCTTCGCGCCCTCGAAACCGGCGCTGGAGGCGGGCCTGCGCGCCTATGAGCGGGTGGCGAAGCTGGCCGCGCCGCTGGTGGCGCCGGGCGGCTATCTGGGGCTGTGCTCGTGCAGCCATGCCGCCGACCTGACCGCGTTCCGCAATGCCAGCGCCCGCGGCATCGGCCGAGGCGGGCGGCGGATGCAGCTTCTGCATACCGGACAGGCAGGCCCGGACCATCCCACGCTGCCGCAATTGGCCGAGACCGGCTATCTCAAGGCGCTGTTCTTCCGGCTGGACGGATGAAGGCGGTTCTGGACGCCTGTGTGCTGTTTCCGACCGTGCTGCGGGAAATCCTGGTGGACACGGCGGCGGCGGGGCTGTTCCAACCGGTCTGGTCGCGGCGCATCCTGGACGAATGGTGCCATGCTGCCACTCGGCAGGGTGCCGAGGCCGGGGTCGAGATCGCGCTGCTGGAATCGCGCTTTCCGCAGGCGCTGGTCGAGCCGGGGCAGGGCGCAGGCGGCCTCGACCTGCCCGATCCGGCCGACCGGCATGTGGTCGAATGCGCGCTGGCGGCGGGGGCCGAGGCCATCGTCACCGCGAATCTGCGCGACTTTCCGCGCGGCGCGCTGGCCTCGGTCGGGCTCAGGGCGATCCATCCGGACGAATTCCTGCGCGACCTCTATCTGCGGGCGCCCGAAGCCGTGCTGGCCGCCGTCGCGGCGACCGAGGCGCGGGCTCGCGCCGCCGGCGGCGACATGACCCACAAGGAGGTGATGCGCCGCGCCCGCCTGCCGCGCCTGGCCAAGGCCATCGCCCGGCTGGAGGCCTCGGGAACGGCGACATTTCCGTCGCCTGGAACCGCTATCATCCCCCCGCGCGAACAAGACTGAAATGAGGACGGGTTTGAAGGACTTGATGTTACCGCTAACATCGGCTAATCGGCAGATCAGCGATGAGGAGGCAGCGATGGTTTCACGCATCATTCCGGTTGAGGATTTCGACCTGGTGATCTTTGGTGCGACCGGCGACCTGGCCCGGCGCAAGATCGTGCCCGGGCTGTATCGGCGGTTCGTGGCGGGGCAGGTGCCGGACAGTGCACGCATCATCGGCGCCGCACGCACGCATCAGGACGACGATGCCTTCCGCGCCGAGATGCGGACCGCGATCGAGGAGTTCATCGGTCCCGGCCAGGATCCGGAGCAACTTGCCGCCTTCCTGGACATGCTGGGCTATGTCGCCATCGACGCCCGTGGCACCGATGGCTGGGCGGAACTCAAGGCTCGGGTGCGTCCGGGGGTGGTGCATGCCTTCTATTTCTCGGTCGCCCCGGCGCTTTTCGGCGATATCGCCGAGCGTCTGGCCGACAACGGCATCGCCGATGCGGACAGCCGCATCGTGGTCGAAAAGCCCTTCGGCCGCGACCTTGCCACCGCCCGCGCGCTGAACGCCACGCTGGCCCGGCATTTCGGCGAAAACCAGATCTATCGCATCGACCATTACCTGGGCAAGGAAACCGTCCAGAACCTGATGGCGGTGCGCTTCGCCAATATCCTGTTCGAGCCGCTGTGGAACGCGCAATATGTGGACCATGTCCAGATCACCGTGGCCGAGACGGTGGGTGTCGGCGGACGCGGCGAATATTACGACCATTCCGGTGCCATGCGGGACATGGTGCAGAACCACCTGATGCAGCTTCTGTGCCTGATCGCCATGGAGCCGCCCTATCATTTCGACCCCGATGCGGTGCGCGACGAAAAGCTCAAGGTGATCCGCGCCCTGGAGCCGCTTGCGGCCGAGGACATCGTGCGCGGCCAGTATCTGGCCGGTCCCGACGGTCCCGGCTATCTGGAGGATGCGGAGAACCCGCTTTCTCGCACCGAAAGCTTCGTGGCGCTGAAGGTGCGGATCGCCAACTGGCGCTGGACCGGCACGCCCTTCTACCTGCGCACCGGCAAGCGGCTGCGCGCGCGCACCAGCGAGATCGTCGTCACCTTCAAGGAGCCGCCGCATTCGATCTTCGACGACGGCGGTACGCACAAGGCGAACCAGCTGGTCATCAAGCTGCAACCGAACGAGGGCATGCACCTGACCGTGATGATCAAGGAACCGGGGCCGGGCGGCATGCGCCTGGTGCAGGTGCCGCTGGACATGAGCTTCGCCGATGCGCTGGGGGCCGAGGGCTCCGACATGCCCGATGCCTACGAGCGGTTGATCATGGACGTGATCCGCGGCAACCAGACCCTGTTCATGCGCGGCGACGAGGTCGAGGCCGCCTGGGCCTGGACCGACCCGATCATCGCCGCCTGGGAGGCCGGCTCGAAGCGGCCCGAGCCCTACGATCCCGGCTCCAGCGGCCCCGAGGAGGCGCTGCGCCTGCTGCATCGCGACAACCGCCGCTGGAGGGAGATTAGGCCATGACCGTGGAATTCATCGAATATCCCGACCGCGAGATGCTGTTCCTGGCGCTGGCCGACCGGCTGGCGGGCCAACTGTCGCAGCATCTGCGGGTGAACGACAGCGCCAGCCTCTGCGTGCCGGGCGGCACCACGCCGGCGCCGCTTTACGACTATCTCTCGGGCAGCGAGATCGACTGGCCGCGCGTTACCGTGCTCTTGAACGACGAACGCTGGGTGGATGGCGAGCACCTGCGCTCGAACGGCCGGCTCCTGCGCCGCCACCTGCTCAAGGACAAGGCGGCTGCGGCGCAGTACATCGACCTCTATACCGGCGACGAACACCCCGAGGACGCGGTGCCGGCGCTCGCCGAGGCCATCGCCCCGCATCTGCCGCTGACCGTGCTGCTCTTGGGCATGGGCACCGACATGCATACGGCAAGCCTGTTTCCCGCGGCTTCCGAGACCGTGCTGGCGCTGGCGCCCGACGCGCCGGTGGTGATGGCCGTCAACAGCATCAAGGACGAGCCGCGGATCACCCTGACCGCCTCGGCGCTGCAGGGCGCGATCAACACCCATCTGCTGATCGCCGGCGCCGACAAGCGCGAGGCCTTCGAGCGGGCGCAGGGCCTCGACCCGACCGAGGCGCCGATCCGCGCCTTCCTTGGCGACATCACCGTGCATTGGGCGGAATGACATGAGCATCTGGAGCCGACTGCAAGACCATCGCAAATCCCAGGGTATGCTGCGGATCGAGGCGCTGTTCGCCGCCGATCCCGACCGCGCCGCCGGCTTTTCCACCAGCGCCGAGGGGCTGGTTCTGGACTGGTCCAAGACCATGATCGACGCGCAGGCCCGCGAGCTGCTCCTGGACCTTGCCGCCTCGGTCCCCGAGCGCCGCGAGGCCATGTTCGCCGGCCAGCGCATCAACGAGACCGAGGACCGCGCCGTGCTGCACACCGCGCTGCGCAACCTCGACGCCAGCGTGCTGGTCGATGGCCAGGACGTCATGCCCGAGGTGCGCGCCACCCATGCCCGCATGCGCGCCTTTGCCGATGCCGTCCGCGACGGCAGCTTCGCGGGGCAGGGCGGCAAGATCTCCGACGTGATCAACATCGGCATCGGCGGTTCGGACCTCGGCCCGGCCATGGCCACGCGGGCGCTTTCGCCCTGGCATGACGGGCCGCGGGTGCATTTCGTCTCGAACGTCGACGGCGCCGACATCGCCGATACGCTGAAGGGGCTCGACCCGGCGACGACGCTGGTCATCGTCGCCTCCAAGACCTTCACCACCATCGAGACCATGACCAATGCCAGGACGGCGCTGGACTGGATGGCGGGTTCGGTCGCCGATCCGGCGGCGCAATTCGCCGCACTTTCCTCGGCGACCGACCGGACGGCGGAATGGGGCATCGACGCGAACCGCGTCTTCGGCTTCGAGGATTGGGTCGGCGGGCGCTATTCCATGTGGGGCCCGATCGGCCTGTCGCTGATGATCGCCATCGGGCCCGAACAGTTCGACCGCTTCCTGGCCGGCGGTGCGGCCATGGACCGGCATTTCCGCGAGGCGCCGCTGGCCGAGAACCTGCCGGTGATCCTGGCGCTGGTCGGCATCTGGCATCACCAGGTCTGCGGCTACGGCACCCGCGCCGTGCTGCCCTATGACAACCGCCTGGCGCGGCTGCCAGCCTATCTGCAACAGCTCGAGATGGAATCGAACGGCAAGCGCGTTGCCATGGACGGCAGCGACCTGACCCTGCCCTCGGGCCCGGTGGTCTGGGGCGAGCCGGGCACCAATGGCCAGCACGCCTTCTACCAGCTCATCCACCAGGGCACGGCGGTGGTGCCCTGCGAATTCATCATCGCTGCCCGCGGCCACGAGCCCGAGCTTGCGCATCACCACCTGCTGCTGATCGCCAATTGCCTCGCGCAATCCGAGGCGCTGATGCGCGGCCGCTCGCTCGACGAGGCGCTGGACCTTATGCGCGCCAAGGGCCTGACTGGCGTGGAACTGGAGCGCCAGGCCCGCCATCGCGTCTTTCCGGGCAACCGCCCCTCGACCACGCTGCTGATCCCCGAACTGACGCCCCATACGCTGGGCCAGATCGTCGCGCTTTACGAGCATCGCGTCTTTGCCGAGGGCGTGATCCTGGGCATCAACAGCTTCGACCAATGGGGGGTCGAACTCGGCAAGGAGCTGGCGTTGAAGGTGGCCCCGCTGCTCGAGGGCGAGCCCGCCCCGGGCCACGACCCCTCGACCGAGCATCTCGCGCGGCTGATCCGCGAAGCGCGCAGCTGAACTTCACCGTTTTCCAAATACTCATGGGACGGCGCCACCGGCGCCATCCCTGCCGATTTGCTCCCCGCGCTGCATTCCGGGATTGACCCGCGCGGCATCCCGACTAGCCTTGGCCCGCGCAGACAGGAAGGAAAGCCATGGATCTTCTGGCCAAGGCGACGGCCCTCGTCGGTGGGGCAATGGTGCTGATGCGCCGGATGGGCGCCCCCCGGACGCCGGCGTTCGGGTCCAACCCCGCGATCCCCGAGGCGAAGAAACAGGGCATCATGACGCTGAAGATGCCCACCGCCCGCGGCTGGGCGCCGGGGCAACTGCCCAAGGCCGCGCCCGGCCTGCGGGTCGATGCCTTTGCCCGCGAATTGCGGCATCCGCGCTGGATCGAGGTCTTGCCCAATGGCGACGTGCTGGTGGCCGAGGCCCTGCAAGAGGCCAGTCCGCCGAAATCCCTGCTCGACCGCGCCGCCCAGGCCACCATGCGCCGCGCCCGCGCGCTGGGAACCAGCGCCAACCGCATCACGCTCTTGCGCGACGGTGACGGCGATGGCGTCGCCGAGACGCGCCAGATTTTCCTCGAAGGCCAGCGCCAGCCCTTCGGCATGGCCCTGGTGGGCGATACCTTCTATGTCGGCAATACCGACGGCATCCTGGCCTTCGCCTATGAGCCGCAGGCGACCCGGCTGACCGGGCCAGGCCGCCGGTTGGTCGAGTTCAGGCCTGGCGGACACTGGACGCGCAGCCTGATCGTCTCGCCCGACCGCAAGCGGCTTTATTGCGGCGTCGGCTCGCTGACCAATATCGCCGACGAGGGCATGGAGGCCGAGGAGGGCCGTGCGGCGATCTGGGAAATGGATCTGGAAAGCGGCCAGGCCCGCATCTTCGCTTCGGGCCTGCGCAACCCGGTCGGCATGGCCTGGGAGCCCAAGACCGGCGCGCTCTGGACGGTGGTGAACGAACGCGACGGGCTGGGCGACGAGACCCCGCCGGATTATCTGACCTCGGTGCAGGAGGGCGGCTTCTACGGCTGGCCCTGGTGCTATTGGGGCCAGACCGTGGACGACCGTGTGCCGCAGGACCCGGCCGAGGTCGTCCGCGCCATCACCCCCGATTATGCGCTGGGGGGCCATACCGCCTCGCTGGGCCTATGCTGGATGCCCGAGGGCACGCTGCCGGGCTTTCCCGACGGCATGGTGATCGGCCAGCACGGTTCGTGGAACCGTTCGACGCTGTCGGGCTACAAGCTGATCTTCGTGCCGTTCCGGGACGGCCGTCCCTCGGGGCCGCCGCGCGACATCCTCTGGGGCTTTCTCTCCGAGGACGAGAGATATTCCTATGGCCGCCCGGTCGGCGTCGCCATCGGCCCGGACGGCAAGTCGCTCCTGATGGCCGATGACGTGGGCGACGTGATCTGGCGGGTCAGCGCCGCCTGACCGCGGGGCGCCGGCTCAGAACCACTGGCCCGGCTCCATCAGCCCGATATCCATCAACTGCTGGGCGTTCCAGCGGAAGGGATGCGAGTTCCGCCAGTGGAAGCTGCGGATATGCCCGCGCGAGCCGGGATTCTTGGCCAGCGCCTTGGCCACGCGGAACGAGGCGACCGCGGCGGTCAGGTTGTTGTGCCAGGGACAGGCATAGGTGTTGTATTCCTCGATATTGAAGCGGTGATCCGGCAGCAGCCGCAGCCCCGGCTGGCTGCAAAACAGCGCGATGCGGTCGATGCGGCGGCGGTCCTGCGGCAGGTGCTCCTCAAAGCGCCAGCGCAGCCCGCCGTGGAAATCCAGTTGCCGTTCCTTGTAGCGGCCGTCGCGGTCCATGCGGCCAAGCGCGTAATAACCGGTGCGGTCGAACATCGCCTCGTTCAGACTGACCGCGTCGGGGAAACGCTCCAGGTCCGGGGCATAGAGGTCGATGACATAGGTCAGCATCGCCCGCCGGCGTTCCTCGGCATGAAAGGCCAGCATCTCGCCCACGCTGCGGCTTTCCGAGAAGGGATAGAACAGGAATTCGGCATTATAGCCGTAATAGAACCAGGTATCGGCGGGCGCCGCCTCGATCGCCGCATTCACCGCCTCGACATGCGCCCGGCCAAGGCGGGATTCGTGGCGCAGGTTGACGATCCGCTCGGCGGCGTCCCTTGGCAGAGCATGGGCCGGCAGCGGCTCGGGCGAGAGCGCCAGGACCAGTTTGAACCCGGCGTTCAGGTGATGCGCCAACGTCTGCTGCACTGCGGCCTCGTCCTCGATCAGCAAAAGCGCGACGGGCCCCTTGGCCAGCTGGTCGCGCGCGCCCCTGAGGAAATCGGTCAGGCTGGGAAAGCTCATGGCAGGGCGGCTTTGATCTGCTCCAGCGCCTGCGCCAGCGCCTCCGGGTCCAGGATGGCGCCGTCGAGCAGCGCGGTCAGCTCGGCCTTGCGTTCGGCAGAAAGGTCCGCGCCGTCGATCATGGCCCGCACCTTGGCGGCGTCGAAGCCTTGCGGGGTCAGGGCGGCGTCGATCTCGACCGCTTCGTTGGCGGCGGCGCCGGCTTCGCGCGTGGCGCTGGCGGCCTCGCGGGCGGCGGTGCCGGCGGCAATGGCGGCGGCTTCGGCTTGTTCGGGGGTCGCGTTGGCCTCGGCCGCGGCATCCGCGGCGCGGTCGGCGGCGGCGATGGCGGCTTCGGCGGCGGCCTCGGCCTGATCGGCGGCCGAGCCGGCCGCGCCGATCGCCGCCTGTCCGGCCGAGATCGCGGCCTCGGCCGCCGCATCCGCCGCGATGGCCGCCGCATCGGCAGCGGCGTCGGCGGCCGCATTGGCGCTTTCCTGCGCCGGGGGCGGGTTTTCGGCTGGCGCCTCGGTGGGGGCGGGCGGCGTGCTGCCGGTCAGCCGGGTCGGATCGCCCCCGCTCCATAACCACACTCCGCCAAGCGCCAGGGCAAGAATCACGATCACGGCCAGGAATTTCTGCATCGGTTTCTCCGTCAGGGCTGCGGCGGGTCAGGCCTTCTATGCCATGCCGCGGCATGGGGGAAAAGCGTTGCGGCGACACCGGCGCGGACCGGGCGCAGAGGCCGGCCGCAACTACCGCGCGAAAGCGCGGGCGCTGGCCACCAAAGCTTGGCCAGACCCATCGAATCCGGTTGAAAATGCGCCTGCGCGGGACTATCTAACCGCGCAAACCCCCGGCAATATAAGGAAGACAGCCATAGCCCGCAGACCGCATAACGCTCCGCCCACCCGTGACACCGGCCCCCGCGTCAACGAGCGCATCCGAGTCGCCGAAATCCGCCTGATCGGTGCAGATGGCGAGAATGTCGGTGTCGTGACACCCGCCCGCGGTCTGGAGCTTGCACAGGAAGCCGGGCTTGATCTTGTCGAGATCTCGCCGAATGCCACGCCCCCGGTCTGCAAGATCATGGACCTGGGCAAGTTCAAGTATGAACAGCAAAAGCGCGAGGCCGAGGCCCGGAAGAAGCAGAAGATCATCGAGATCAAGGAGATCAAGTTCCGCCCCGGGACCGATACCCACGATTACGACGTCAAGATGCGCTCGGTCATGAAATTCCTGGCCGAGGGCGACAAGGTCAAGATCACCCTGCGCTTCCGCGGCCGCGAGATGGCGCACCAGCAGCTTGGGCTGGAGCTTCTGAACCGCGTCGCCGCCGATGTGGGCGAGGCCGGCAAGGTCGAATCGATGCCCAAGCTGGAAGGGCGTCAGATGGTCATGATGATCTCGCCGAAATAAGGGGCTTTGCGGATGGTTGCCGAGGTGACGATTCTGGTTCTGCGCGAACCGGGCGCCGACCCGGCGCTGCCGCTGCCCGAATACCAGACCCGCGGCTCGGCCGGCGCCGACCTGCGGGCCGACCTGGGCGGGGGCGAGCTGGTGCTTGATCCCGGCCAGATCCGCCTGGTGCCCACCGGGCTGCGGGTGCAGATCCCCGAAGGCTACGAGATGCAGGTCCGCCCCCGCTCCAGCCTGGCGCTGAAGCATGGCGTGACGCTGCCCAACACGCCGGGCACCATCGACAGCGATTATCGCGGGCCGCTGGGGGTGATTATGATCAACCTTGGCCAGCAGCCCTATACCATCCACCATGGCGAGCGCATTGCCCAGGCCGTCGTCGCCCCGGTGACCCGCGCGGCCTATGTCACGGCCGAGGCGCTGGAGCAGACCGCGCGCGGCGAGGGCGGCTTCGGCTCGACCGGTCGGGCCTGAGCCCGTGCTGATTCTTGTCATCATGGCCGCCGTGCTGATCGCGGCGCGCTTGCTTG
>NZ_LLWQ01000150.1 GCF_001447385.1 Paracoccus sp. MKU1
CGCTTTGCGGGGCAAGACCGTCATGAGACAGAGACCGTGCTCTGCGCAGACATGGTTCGCGTCGATCAGCCAATCCGTCCGGCCCAGGCAGGCAGATCGAAGATCGCCATCGGCCAATCCCCCCAGACAGGCCGGGCAGAACCAATAACGATCCGGGGCACACTGAACCTTGTTGCGTGGATCGGCGCCGAGTTGCAGACGCCGCGGATTGCTGGCGTCCAGGGCGCCACGAACAAGCGCCTGCGGATCACAGCCCGTATATCTGGCAAGGTGTTCGATGCTGTGCCTGTCGCCCATCAGCAGGGCTCGAAGGTCCAGATCGAAGAGGTGGACCAGCTCTGGCAAGGATGACAGCCCGGACAGCCGGGCAATGCGGTATCCGTAGGAGGCGATGGTCTCACGGGCATGCGGGGCGGGAAAGATCATCTTACCGCCTTCCCCTTTGTTTGCGCGACCGCCCCTTGGGACCCGTCGGGGGATCGGGCTCCATCGGTGATCGCCCTGTGTTCAGGCTCCGGAAATCCGGCACCAGGAACGGGTTCCGACCAGCGACCTCCCCAGTGCGCTCGGCATAAAACCGTGCGAAATCCTTCCCGCCCAATGCGGGCGTTCCATCCGCCAGGGCGCGGGTGATCGCGCCGATGATCAGTTCGACCACGATTCCGAACTGTTCGCGCCCGGCATGGAGAAGCCGGGGCACGAACTCCATATCCGCCAGATCCGGCGCCAGCGGCAGATCCGCAAGCCCGGCGTAGCGGGCGACCAGTTCTGCAACATCGTCGCAGGCATCGAACTCGGTCACCGGAAGAAAGCGGGTGATGAAGAAGCGGCGGGACAGTTGTGGATCCTGGGTCAGCAGATCATGCAGTTCCGGTGTCCCGCTGACGACCAGGTTGGTCGGCCAGTCCGGGATCTGCATGAGGCTCTTCAGGGCATTGATCACGCCCGCCTTCTCGACCTCCGAGCCTCGGCCACCCAATTCCTGGCCTTCATCGAGGTGGATCAGCCAGCATTTCCGCAGGTGCAGGTGAAAATTGACCAGTTCCCACATGCGCGACGCCGTGGTGTTGCTCTGGATCTGGAAAGCCAGGGCATGCAGGATCGCGCGTGCGAGGTCTTTCTGGGTGGCAGGCGTCGGCACCCGAATGGAGATCCAGCGGAACTCGCCAGATTCGGCGTCCGCAGCATCAATCCGGCGCAGGATCCGCTGGATGGCAGTGGTCTTGCCGCTGCCGGATTCCCCGATGACCGCGATCCCGCGTCCCTCGGCAGACAGGCCAAGATCCAGCTCGGCCTGGCGTTTGTCCATAATCTCGCGGAAAAGCAGCCGCACGGTTTCGTAGCCCGGATGGGCCACGAAATGCTTGCGCAAGGATACGGCGATCCGCGCGACCTGATCGGGTGGCGTGTGATGCTCACTCGTCATCTTCGAACCTCCAGCCCTTGCGCGTCGGCGGCGTCTCATCCGCAGGGGGGTCCTCCGGCGCGGGCGGTGCATCGGCATCATCCGCCTCGCTGCCCCCAACCTCGAACCCGCCCTGCAGCCAATCCGAGCCGGCCTGGGCCTGACCGGCCGACGCAGCGGGCAGCAGGTGCAGGCCAAGGCCGAGTGTCTGTTCCGCCCTGTCGATCTCCTCGGCGGTGAACGTCATCCGCCCAAGCTGCGCCGCGTTGGCCGCCTCGGTCGAAAGCAGGTCGAGCCGGCGCAGCCCGTCATGAAAGATTTCGGCGGAGATTGCCGCGCGTTCGCGGTTGTGATCCATGACGGTCCTGGCGAAGGCCGACCACTGGTAGAAGGAGACGCCCGAGAGCGCCCCGGACAGGTCATGGGCGGGATACCAGGTTCCGCCGACTTCGACCGCGATCCAGCCAAGGTCCAGCGGATCGAACCGCAGCCGAGCCTTGTGCTGATGGCTGTGCTTGCGGGCATCGCGCAACTGGTCGCAGGCGAAATCCGCGCCGAACACCCGCACGCCGCGACCGGAAATGCTGCGTTCCAGCTCAATGCCGAAGATCGCCCGGCGATCCATCGCATCGACCGGGGCCGGAAGGCCGTATTTGGCGACCAGCCTGTCCCAGCTATCGGCAGGGGTCTCACCCTGAAGCCCGGCGTGAGGGCGCTGGTGATAGACGTCCACGATATAGGTCACGAGCGCCGCCAACAGATCCTGATCGGTGAGCGAGGCTTCCGCCTCCGCATCGTAATCGCCCCGCTGCTCGGGGTTCGAGAACGTCCGGCCACGAAACCGGCTGACGAAATGCGTCGCAAAGGTCCCAAACAGGCGTTCGATGCGAGACCGGAGCTTGGCCACACCGCCGGGTGGATTGATCAGGCGGGCCAGCACCCCGGCGCAGGTGATCTTGAAATCATCGCTGACGAATGCTGAGCCCATGTCGGCTGCAACGGTCTCGGGGCGCCCACCCTGGTGCCAACCGGCTCTACAGCCAAGGCTGATCGCGATAGCCGTCTTGTCGATCGTCACCGTTTCCAGCGTGCGGATGGCCGCTTCCGAACTGGTCGATCTGGACAGGGTCAGCCCGACAACGCAGCGCGTGGCGCAGTCGATGGCGACGCAGATGACAAGGCGTATCACTTCGAGGGCCGCGATCTGCTGCGTCGTCAGCCGGTCGAGAAGACCGGCATTGGAAACCCATGTCATGAGGTCGACATCCCATTCGTCGATCTCGACCCGTTCCATGGGCCGCAGGACCTGCACGCCGTATTCGATGATCGCGAATTTCTTGTTGGCGGCATCGACACCCCACCGTTGCAGGTAGGTCTCGTAGGGGTCCATCCGCTTGATTGCGCGATAGACGGTAGAGCGGGATGGCGGCCGGAGTTCGGGCAACCCCCGCTCAGCACGGTCGCGGTTGAAATCCGCGTAAAGGTTGGTCGTGCGCTCGTGGATCTGATCGATGGTCGGGTGCAGCGGCGAGGCGTATTCCGCGATCAGCGCATCAAATGCCGTAAGCTCTCCGGGCAGCATCTGTCCTCTGCCCCCGCATCGATGCGTTTGAGGCACCAGAGCCATGATGCTGAAGCCGCTTCGTTCATAGGCCCGTGTCCAGGTCAGCAACGACTTGGCACAAGGCGGCGTTCGAAAGGTTTCCATACGCCCCGCGCGCTTGAACCGTTTGCGCAAGCGCTTGCGGATATGACTTTCTACGGCAGCGATAACTGCTGGCAGAATGGTGTTGACCGAGGCCTCGTTGCGCCTGGCGAGCCCAGCCTCGATGCAGCGCAGCAATTCCTCGGCGAACAGCAGCCGCCATAGCGCGATCTCTTGCTTGCCCTCGGGAAGATCCCGAAAATATTCGGGGAGACCGTCAAGGCTGCGCTCGGCCGCTGTGCGTGCCGCCCCCTGCGGAATGAAGCGAAACCGCGGGCTGCGAAGCAGTTCCTCCAGCTCGCCATGGCTGATGCTGCGGGCAGGGTGTGGTGGCGCTGTTCCGATCAGCACGATCCCTTCGGGCTCATGCGATGCAAGCCGATATTCCACGCCATCAAGGATAACGAGATCGAGGAGATTGATGTTGAAGTGTTTCATGGCGTCCTCTCAGGCCAGGATCATATGGGTAAAGGCTGGAATCATCGGCGCGCCGAGTTCCCTGGCACGCTCGATCAGGCGCGTCGTCGGGGCGTGCGGCACGACCTCCGGCCGGGGAATGTCTGCATCGGTGAACAGCAAGACCCGTGTCGCGAAGGATCTGGGCAGTTGCGAGGCAATAAGCCTCAGGGTGTCCTCGAAGCGGTATTTGCGGATGCGGGCCAGTGGGCGCACGGCGACGGCAATCGCATTGCCGTCGGCCAGGAGGGCGCGAAAGTCGAAGTGATGGACGGCGAGCCTGCCCCGTGCGTCGCGGTACCGGATGACGGGCGGCTGCGCCTGAACTTCACGGATCTCGGGCTCCGCAATCAACTGGTCCCAGCAATGGGCTTCCAGCCCGGATTCGAGCCGGCTGATGACGGGCTGGGGCAGGAATGATCGCACATCGACAACCTGCACGCGGGCGCTCGCTTTCGAGCGCGCCGGAATGGTCCGGCTGGCGGGTGCCAGCAGGGGAAAGCGAAAGAAGGGGTTCATGTCACATCCCTGGCAATAGTTTGTCAGATGACCGCCCGCGAGAACGGGCGATCACGGCGGATGCAGGCACTGCGCAGTCGTCGACCGAAGCGGATGGCGCCGATCATTGACTTTGCGTGCGAGGTTTGGGATGCTTTGACTCACCGGGTAGACCAGATTCGGTAAGTCTAAGCAGGGCTCTGAAAGTTGCCGCTTTCGGAGCCTTTCGCTTTTAGCTCTTCATGGTGCCCTCCTGTTCGTAGCGATCAGGCCAGATATTTTCGGGGGTGGTATCAAGCTTTTCGGCTATGATCTGCTCGATCTTGCGCGACCGTCTGCGTCCTTGCGATACCAGGCTTACAGAAGCAGGCGTAATACCCAGTTCTTGGGCGAGGGCAGTAAAACTGCTTCCGGCCATTCGTAGCCGCGCCCTGATCATCTCATGGCAAAATTCATCTTCCATCGCCGCGCCTCTGCCACGTCATCGGATAAGCGGGGACCACCCAGACTTGTTGTTGACCCTTACGAATCATCGCACGAACCGAATCTGCTGACAGCAACAAAGTCAGCCTGTTTCGACGCGCCGCCATTTTTGAGCGGAATATCGCTCAAAAATGCGATCAATCAAAAAACATCTTGTCTTTTTATTCGCGACGCACTTCGCCCTAATTCGAATCATTCGATGACTCGTGCGGCTCGCTGAGTACTGCGGTCAAAGCGTCGACGATCAGCTGCTCGACCTCTTCCAGCCGCATCTGCCTCTCGATGGCCAGGCGCTCAACGAGCGTCGCAATCTCTGGATCGCGAGGCCCGTACAGTGCCCAGTCCCGGATGGACGCAGCGTCAGGATGTGGGTGTGCAGGTTCCGGCATGAGACATCAATACCCAGCCTCGGATAACAGGTCCAGAACAAGCGATTGTGGCGTAGTCCGGGCTTCGGCACTGCGCAGCATGATCGCGGCCGGCATCGACAGAGGAAGCTTCAGTTCCAGAACGCATTCTGCATCGTCTGTCGGATAGTTGCTCAGGTGGGCCAACATGGCCTGCAAATTGCCGATCCGCCGCTGATCGGCGGCACCTTCAGCACTCGCCTCTGATTGCTGTTTGGCGGTCATGCTCGTTCCCTCCTGCAGGCAGGTTTCACCTTGTTGCGATTCTTGATCGGCGTATGGGATCATCGGTACCAGCCCTCCGACATCCGGGGGATCGCGTACCGCAGGAACAAGCCGACGCCGCCAGCGAACAACATGAAGGGCGACAGGAACAGGAAGGCGATCAGCCCGTCGAACCAGGTCGTCGAGTAATCCGATGACACCAGCATGCCGAAGCCAATGCCGGCAAGAACGAAAAAGGCAGGCGGGGCATGTCCGTGCCGCGCGTCATGCCGCCCGAACTGGCATCGTTCGTGCGGCTGGTAGCCCGGTATGCGCCGGACCCCAAAGAGCCGGCGCGGTTCATTCCCGACCTTTCGGCGGTGCGCACCAATGTCCGCCGGCCAACCAACGGCCGCGACGTTCCGCGCTTCTGGTACATGTTGCCGGCCTTCACCGCGCGCCACCTGCCCTCGATCTTCACGCCGCGGATCAATCACGGGACACCGCCCGTCGCGCTGAATACGCAGACAGCACGCCGGTTTGCCACAATCAACCAGAAGCTTAAGACGGTCGGGAAAGGCAAATCACTCCAGCAGCGCATCGATGAGCGGGGCAAACTCTCCAGGCAAACCTTAGGGGCGACCGGCTACCTCATTCTGGCCGGCGCCGGCGGCAAAATTGTCTGCGCGGCGTGCGTTCCGGTTGCTCAGGCCCAGGACCTTGTCGTTGACCAGACCCTGTACTGGAAAGTCGTGACGGACGCGGACGAGGCCTGGTATCAGGTCGGCATGCTCAACAGCCAGGCGCTCACCAACGCCACTCTCGCGTTTAACCCGAAGGGCGATTTCGGCGAACGGCATCTTCACACCCTGCCGTACAGGATGATGCCCGCATACGACTCCGGCAACGGCGATCATCGGAAGATCGCGGTCCTTGCCAAGGATATTGCCGTACTTGCGGAAGGCCATTGCACGACAGACCCGTATCTTTCTGATCCTGCCAAAGCACTGACGGCGCGTCGCCGCAAACTGCGCACGCTGCTCGATACATCGCCGCTTCTGGCGCAACTTGAAACGCTAGCGCAGTCGGCGCGGGCCGGCACATCCACAGCGCCGTCCGGCGGCAGCGGGACGCAGGCGCCTTCATGCTGATCGTCCAGAATGCCGCAGAACCTGCGCGCCTGCGCTATGCTCTCGTTGATATGATCGCGGCGGGGGCCGTCGATATCCGCGCAGCCTCGGCATATGTCACGCTCGGCGGCGCAAACATATTGCTGTCTGCCGTCGAAAATGCCGTGGGGACTCCCGAACGGCATTGCATGCAGGCGATCGGCGTCGTCTCGGCAAGACCTCGTGATCGTGGAGTGAGGTCTAGGAACGCTATTCGGGTCGGTGCTTAGCGGACTGTTCGCGGAATTCGGTCTCTGGTGCCGGCCCTACGGGGCGCATGCGGTGACCTCGACCCTGTTTTCCTGCTGTCGCACAGCGGTCGTTCGCCGGCATGATCGGTGGCTTGGGACAGGCGCCTACTCGCAGTAGAACTTGTGCTGACGTTTTTTTGCATTAGTAAATTCATCTTGCGTCGCCATGACAGAAATCCTGCGGCGAGCAGAGAACGTTACAGTGGGAGGAGTGGTCATGAGGCTCAATTCGATCGCGATTCGCAATTTCCGGCGGCTCGAGAATGTCCAGATCGATATTGAGGATCAGGAGACGCTCTTCGTTGGCCCCAACAACAGCGGGAAGACCTCCGCGACGGCAATATTTCGCTGCTTCCTCGGGGGACGAGAGTTCAGGGTCCACGATTTCTCGGCGTCGCGCATGTCCGACTTCGAGGCATTTTCGGCCAGCGGTGACCCCTCGGACCTGCCCGAGATCCAGCTGGATCTCTGGTTCTCGATCGACCCGGACTCGGTCGCCTACGGTCGTGTCTTCTCGCTTCTACCCAATCTCGAAGACTTCGAGCGCGTCGGCTTTAGGCTGTCTTTCGGCTTTGCGGACCCGGTGAAGCTTCGCACGGCCTACAATACCGCCTATCCTCCTGAGGAAGATGGCAGCCAGGGTAAGACGCTTGTCCAGTTTCTGGCGATGGACACCAACCTCGCGCGGCACAGCATCATCCGCTTTGCGTCTTTGGCGCAACGTACGGACGAGGATGGCAATGAGTCGATCCATGCTGCCGTGATCGAGCCGGAAGAAGGCAAGCGCCTCCTAAAGCACTTGCTCCGGGTCGAATTCGTCGACGCGCAGCGCAACATCAACGATGACGACAGCAGCCGCAGCAACCGGCTGTCGGCGGCCTTTGCCGCTTTCTACCGAAAGAACCTTCAGGATGCCGGTCCCGCAGCCGATGCCCACAAAGTCATCGACGAGAACAACTTGCGTCTGACCGATCACTACGAGGTTCAGTTCGCGCCCCTAATCGACCTGATCAAGGGTCTGGGTGTGCCCTCCGTCAATGATCGGGACCTTAGGATCATTTCGTCGCTCAGTCCGGAAACGGCCCTCAAGGGCAATACCGAGCTTCTGTACGTAGACCCAGCACGCAAGCACGAGTTGCCTGAACTCTACAACGGCCTAGGGTTCAAGAATCTAATCTATATGGCGATCCAGGTCCGCCACTTTCACTCGCAATGGCTCGCGACGCCGGAAAATCGGCCGCTGTGCCTCCTGATCTTCATTGAGGAACCCGAGGTCCATCTTCACGCCCAGGTGCAGCAGACCTTCATCACCAATATCTGGAAAGTGATCAAGGATTCCGCCGAGGCTGCGGGGCTCTCCGGCGCAGTCCCTCAGATAGTCGTGACTACTCACTCCTCCCATATCCTCGACGCCGTCGATTTCGCGAAGGTGCGCTATTTCCAGCGTTGCCATGCGGCGAACGACAATGCGCCGGGCAGTATCCGCAACGTATCGGACGTGCGCAGCCTTCGCGCTTTCCAGCCGGAAGGGGACATCATCGATGGCGTCGTCGTGTCGTCCCAGGAAGCTCTCGATTTCCTAAAGCGCTATCTGCGCCTGACTCATTGCGATCTGTTCTTCGCTGACGCCGCGATCCTCGTCGAAGGTGCGGTCGAAAAGTTGCTCCTCCCCATGATGATCGAGAAATCGGCCAACAAACTGCGTAGCTCCTATCTGACGTTGCTCGAAGTCGGCGGCGCCTATGCCCACCGCTTCGAGGGTCTACTCTCGTTCCTGCGTATTCCCTATCTCGTGATCACCGACCTTGATTCGGTGACGCCTGATGCTGCCGCCAGCGCCTGTCGAGGTGATACGCAGGACGCCCGGACTTCGAATGCGAGCCTCAAGAAAATTTTGGGCAAATCGACCGTCGCGGAGTTGATGGCTTTGGAAAGAGACGAGAAAATCAACAACGAGAAGGACTGCTGCATCGCCTTCCAGTGCGACATCACCGTCACGGATCAGGGTAACCAGCGCACGATGCGGCCGCGCACGCTCGAAGAAGCATTCGCTTACGATAATTTTGCGTTGCTGCGCGAAGGGAAGATTGCGATCGGCAAAGCGATCCCGGATGACCTCGATGCCGCATACCAGACTATATACGACCGGATTCGCTCCAGTAGCTTCAAAAAGACGGATTTCGCCATGAGCTTGCTTGCTGGCGATGACGTTTGGCAAACACCGGCCTACATCGCCGAAGGCTTGGTCTGGCTTGAGGCGAAGCTGTACCCGCCGATCGCACAGCCGGACGGGGCTCCTATGTTAGACAAGTCAGCGCCCGTTCCGCTTGGCGAAGCGCCGGTTGCAG
This sequence comes from Paracoccus sp. MKU1, assembly GCF_001447385.1. Lineage (GTDB taxonomy): Bacteria > Pseudomonadota > Alphaproteobacteria > Rhodobacterales > Rhodobacteraceae > Paracoccus. Next base: position 8,927 of record NZ_LLWQ01000150.1, read on the forward strand.
CGCTCGGAGCGGGCTGACATGGCGAAGGTTGAAACCCAAGCCGACAAGGACGTCGAGGCATGCCTCGATGGCGAGGTCAGCTTTGCGCTCATCGCCGGTGCCGGCTCCGGCAAGACGTCCTCGCTGATCGACGCCTTGGAATGGGTGCGCGAGCACAAGGGAAAGGCCTTGCGGCAAAACGGCCAACGGGTCGCCTGTATCACCTATACCAAGCGGGCGGTGGGGGTAATCAGCGAGAGGCTCGGCTTCGATGACCTCTATGTTGTGTCGACCTTGCACAGCTTTCTATGGGCGCAGTTCGGACGTTTCCATCAGGATATCCGCCGGGCCCTGGAAAACCGACGCCTGCCGGATCTGATCGCGAAGGAGCGCGCGAAGGATAACGGGGGCCAGAGCAAGGCTGCCCGCGAAGCCCGGGCAAAGGCTGAGCGGTACGAACTGGACTTGGCTGCACTCGCGGGTGTCGAGCGATTCGAATATGGCGATGCCGTCTACGGGGACTATCCCAATGGTGTTCTTGGGCACGACGATATCGTAGTCATCGCGTCCTACCTTCTTGAGGAAAATGCGACCTTCCGCCGCATCCTGGGACTGCGCTTCCCGTACATCTTCGTGGACGAGGCCCAAGATACCGCCGAAACAATTGTTCATGGCCTGAACCTCGCGTGCGAAGGCGAAGGTCTGCCGATCGTCGGTTATTTCGGTGACCCATGGCAGCAGATCTATGACGAGACCGCTGAGGACTTTGCGCCGCCTGTGAACGGCAAGACGATCACTAAGGTCGAGAATTTTCGCTGCTCGAGGAGCGTGATCCGCTTGCTCAACGGCTTCCGCACGGATGTCGCGCAGGTGCCGGCGGGCAAGAACCAGGATGTGGAAGGCAGTGTCGTCTTCCGCTTGGTGAAAGCGGAGGCTCCGGAAGAGCCGCGGAACCGGTATTCCGACGCGCAGACCGAGCGCGCACTCGCGCAGCTGGATCAGGCAATGACGGAATGGGCCTGGACCGATCGCGACGACGTCGTGAAGCTTTTTCTTGTCCGCCAGATGATTGCCCGGCGGATGGGCTTTGCTACACTAAATCGACTGTTCTCCGGGCAGTTCGCGTCCACGCGTGCGCAAGACGCCTTCGAGCGAGGTGAACACTTCCTGCTCCTGCCGCTGACGTTCACCATCTGGCCCCTCGTTGAGGCACACCGCGCTGGCGACAGCCGGCGAATCATCGATATCCTTAGGCAGCAAAGTCCCGCGTTCGCGGTGGATGGCGTCAATGCGTCCAAGAGCCTGCGATCCATGGTCGACACGTCGATTGATATCGTCGCCGAACTGGCCGCGCGCTGGGAGGCGGCGAAGATCGGCGACATTCTGCGCTTCGCTGCTGAGAAACAGATTGTCCGAACTAGCGAGCGGTTGCAGGCGAACCTTGTCCGCGATCCCCGTGCCGAAGTCTATGACGCCGAACAGCACGGACTTGAAAAGGGCGACTGGCTGGCCGACACTTTGTTCGGGATGACGACGAGCGAGATTGCCGCCTACGCATCTTTTGTCGGCAAGAACACCGCATTCAGCACTCAGCATGGTGTGAAGGGCGAGGAATATCCCAAAGTACTTGTGGTTTATGACGACGTCGAAGCCGGCTGGCACAATTATAATTTTGGGAAGCTCCTGACGCCCGGGATTTCAGGGACCGGGACGGACAAGCAGGAGGCCCGCGGTCGTAAGCTCGCTTATGTGTCGTTTTCGCGGGCGCTCGAGGATCTGCGGGTCCTTTTCTTCACCACCGATCCTGAGGCTGCTCGTACCGAGTTGATCGCGAAAGGCCTGCTTACCGCAGATCAGATCGAACTCGTCGCCTGAGTAGTTTGTGGCAGGTTGTCTTGCCCGAGCCAGCGGCATACGCCATTGCCGCGCAAGCGGCTTTATCCTTAGCAGTTCGCCGCAGCGAGCTCACGGGTTGCTAAGCAAGCCTAGCAAGTCGGCTGTAACCTGAGGATTCTGTCTAGGAAGAGGTGTCCGGTCGGCGGAGGGCCTCGCCTCTCCAGAAAGCCGCCTTTTGGCACAAAAGGCAAATCTTCCTGAAACGCTACAGATCCCACATGGTCGGAGCGAGAGGATTCGAACCTCCGACCCCCTGCTCCCGAAGCAGGTGCGCTACCAGGCTGCGCTACGCTCCGACCGTGAAGGGGCAGGTAGCCCCTGGGGCGGCGGAATGCAAGGGGGAATCTTGCAGTTTCGCCGCAGAAAAACCGCGTCAGCCCCGCTCGCGCAGCAGGCGCTGCAACAAGCTCCAGCGCGGGGCGGTCACCGTCTCGCTGCCAAAGCGCGCCCGCGTCGCCGGGCGCAGGCGCGAGGCGCCCAGCCGCTCGCGCAGCAGGATGTAAAGCCCCGAGGCCATGATCAGCCCCGCCCCCAGCACCGTCGGCCCGTCCGGGCGCTCGCCGAACAGGAACCAACCATAACCCACCGCCCAGAGCATCTGCGAATATTGCATCGGCGCGACATTGGCCGCCTCGCCGGCCTGATAGGCCAGGATCAGCAGGAAACCCGCCGCAAGCCCCAGCGCCGCGATCACCCCAGTCAGCGCTAGGTCGCCCAGCTCCATCGGCCGATAGGCGAAGCCCAGCGAGGCGCCGGTCAGCAGGAAATTCCCGATCATCGGCCAAAGCAGCAGGATCACCGTCCGCTCGGACCGGCCCAGCTTGCGCACGGCGATGGCCGACAGCGCCGTCGCCGTGGCCCCCATCAGCGCCGCCAGATGCCCAAGGCCCAGCGGCGTCGCGCCGGGGCGCAGCACGACCAGCACGCCGCAAAGCCCGGCGAAAACCGCCAGCCAGCGATGCAACCCGACCTTTTCCCCCAGCAGCGGCACCGACAACACGGTGACGATCAGCGGCGCGGCGAAGAGGATGGAATAGACCTGCGCCAAGGGCAGCACGGAAAAGGCATAGAACCCGCCGACCCCGGAGGCGACGATGCAAAGCGAACGCAGCCCGACCCAGAACGGGTTGCGCGGCCGCAGGGTGCCATGCGTCGGATCGCGCAGCAGCAGCACCGCCAGCGGCGGAAAGGACAGCAGCGCCGAGAAGAACAGGATCTGCAACGCCGGATAGGTGGCGCCCAGCAGCTTGATGATCACGTCATGGGTCGAATAGAGCCCCATGGACAGAAGGGCGAGCAGCGCGCCCTTGATATTGCCCGCCGTCATGCGCCCCTCCGACGCTCCGCGATGGGGCCGCGCCTGCCTGGACAGGCGCGGCCGGCCGATTACAGCACCGAAAGCGCCGCGACGATATGGTCGCCCATCTCGGCGGTCGAGACCGGCCTGCCGCCCTCGGCGCCCATCAGGTCGCCGGTGCGCACGCCGTCGGCCAGCACCTTCTCGACGGCCTTTTCCAGCAGGTCGGCCTCGGCGCCCAGGCCGAAGGAATAGCGCAGGCACATGGCGAAGCTGAGGATGCAGGCGATCGGGTTGGCCTTGCCCTGCCCGGCGATATCGGGGGCCGAGCCATGCACCGGCTCGTAAAGCGCCTTGGGCCGGCCGTTCGCCATCGGCGCGCCGAGGCTGGCCGAGGGCAGCATGCCCAGGCTGCCGGTCAGCATCGCCGCCGCATCCGACAGGATGTCGCCGAACAGGTTGTCGGTCACGATCACGTCGAACTGGCGCGGGTTGCGCACCAGCTGCATGGCGCCGTTGTCGGCATACATGTGCGACAGCTCGACATCGGGATATTCGTTGTCATGCACCCATTGCACCTCCTCGCGCCAGAGGATGCCGGATTCCATCACATTGGCCTTTTCCATCGAGCAGACGCGGTTTGCACGCTTGCGGGCCAGTTCGAAGGCCGAGCGGGCGACGCGGCGGATCTCGCCCGAGGTATAGCGCTGGGTGTTGACGCCGACCCGGCCGCCCTCGTTGCCGGGGGTGTCGTCCTCGGAAATGCCGCGCGGCTCGCCGAAATAGACGCCCGAGGTCAGCTCGCGCACGATCAGGATGTCGAGCCCGGCCACAACGTCGCGCTTGAGCGAGCTGAAATCCGCCAGCGCGTCGAAGCATTGCGCCGGGCGCAGGTTGGCGAACAGGTCCATCTCCTTGCGCAGGCGCAGGAGGCCGCGCTCGGGCTTCACCGAGAAGTCGAGGTTGTCGTATTTCGGCCCGCCGACGGCGCCCAGCAGCACCGCATCGACCGCCTGCGCCTTGGCCATGGTCTCGTCCGCCAGAGGCTTGCCGTGCTTGTCATAGGCTGCGCCGCCGACCAGATCCTCGCTGACGTCGAAGGAAAGGCCGCGGCTCTTTTCGAACCAGCCGATGACCTTGCGCACCTCGGCCATGACCTCGGGGCCGATGCCGTCGCCGGGCAGGATCAGCAGGGAATAGGTCGTCATCGCAGGCATCCTCTATGCTTCTGGCTGTTGGCAATCGCGTATCCTTGCGCCTCCGCTGCGTCAAGTTCACGGCGAATTGGGTTGCGCCGGCGGGGCGGATCGGGCGGGATGGGCGCGCGAAACCGGACGCCCAGAACAAGCAAGGGAGCAATCCATGAAGGCACTCGCGGCTCTGGCCGGCGCGTTGGTCCTGGGGGCAGGCGCGGCGCTGGCGGACGGAGGCATCACCGTAAGGCTTCCCGATGTCTCGGGCCTTTCCGACGCCGAGGCGAAATCGCTGATCGCGGAACTGGCGAATGTGAACGTCATCACCTCGAACTGTCCGGATTACCAGATCACGGACGGGGAATGGACGCTGATCACCGGCACCGGCGACCTTTTGGCGGCGAAGCTCGGACTGGATGCCTCGGCCTATGACCGGGCCTATTACGGCCCGGCCTTCAAGCTTCTGGACGATCCGGGCGCCTGCGACCGCATCGGGCCGACGGCCAAGCCGCTGATCCAGCGGCTGGTCGGCATGGGCGGCGGCACCACACCGCTGACGCAATCGCAGTAACGTCTCGCATTCGCCGGCGCGATCGCGGCAGGTCGTTGCGCCGCCGACGCGATGGGGATGGCACGCCGCATCTTGCCCGCATCCGCGCCGCGGCCTAGCCTGCGGCCATGACCGCCGATCCGACCTATAGGGGATTCGCGCTGGACGCCGAGACGGCGCTGGCGCTTCTGCAATGGCAGGCCGAGCTGGGCGCGGACGAGCCCTGTCTCGACGCGCCGCTCGACCGCTATGTCATGCCCGACCGCGCCGAGACGCCTCCTGCCCCGCCGCCCGCCGCCCCGGTCGTGGCGAAACCGCGCGACGAGGCCGAGGATCTGGTCGCCCGCGCCGAGGCCATGGCCGCCGCCGCAACCACTCTGGCCGAACTGGCCGCCGCGCAGGAAGCCTTCGACGGCATCGAGTTGAAGAAGGGCGCGCGCAATTTCTGCTTCTGCGACGGCAATCCGGGCGCGCGGGTCATGATCATCGGCGAGGCCCCGGGCGAGGAGGAGGACCGGCAGGGCCGCCCCTTCGTCGGCCGGGCGGGCCAGCTTCTGGACCTGATGTTCGGCACCATCGGCCTGTCGCGCGAGGCGGTGGATGCGGAACGCGGGCTCTATATCACCAATGTGCTGACCTGGCGGCCGCCGGGCAACCGCCGCCCCGAGCCGGCCGAGATCGCCATGATGCTGCCCTTCCTGACCCGGCATGTCGAGCTGGCGCAGCCGCAGCTTCTGGTGCTGATGGGCAACACGCCCTGCATCGCGGCGCTGAACCAGCAGGGCATCCTGAAGCTGCGCGGCAAATGGACCACCGCCTTCGGCCTGCCGGCGCTGCCGATGGCGCATCCGGCCTATCTGCTGCGCACGCCGCTGGCCAAGCGCGAGGCCTGGGCAGACCTGCTGTCGCTGTCGGCGCGGCTGGAGGGCTAGTCCGCCGCCACGCGGCAGCCCCGGAACTCCACCGCATCGTCCGGGCCGATCAGCGTCACGCGCAGCGCCTGCGGGTCGAGCGGAAACGGCTTGCCCGAGGCGGCGACGAAATCCGCCTGCGCCGTCAGCCGGTCTCCCGACGCCTGTGTTTCCGGGGCCGACACCCAGATCTCGTCATCGGCAAGCTCCATCGCCACCTCGTCGCCGCGGGCGCTGTCCGCCGCGGGCAGGGTGGCGGTGACCTGCATGCCGTCCTCGATCCGGGCGATGCGGCATTCGGGCTGCCGGTCCGAGGTCTCGGGCTGGCGGGCGATGGCCGCCTCGATCAGCGGATCGGGCATCGGGCCGGGCGGGCCGGCCTGCAAGGTCACCTGCACCGGCACGCAGATGTCCTGGCAGATGCCGAAATCGACCACGGCCCTGGGCTCGACCGGCGCGCCGGGGCTGACCGGGGCGATCTCGATCGGCAGCACCAGTTCCTCGTGATAGCCCAGCGTGCGCTCGCCACCCGATTCGATCACCTCGGGACGCGGCCAGAGCAGCCGCACTTCGCCCAGGTTCCGCGAGGCGCCCCAGTCGAAGCGCGGCGGCACGCCGGCATCGCCGGGGCTGCGCCAATAGGTCTTCCAGCCCGGCTCCAGCCGCAGGTGCAGCGCGGTCATCCGGTGGCCCCGGGCCGTGGTCCAGCCGGGCAGAAGCTCGGCCGAGACCAGCCCGGGCGGCAGGTCCTGCGCCAGGGCCGGCGCGGCGGTCAGGAAAAGCAGGGCAAGGGTCTTCATGGCGCCGTTCTAGTCGCCCCGCCCCGTCGCCGTGAAGTCACAATAGCGACAATCCCTTGCGAAAACAGCCGGCAGGCCCGATCTTCAAGGAAAGGCAACGGAGCAGATCATGGACCAGTCCAGCAACCTGACCGGCAAGATGCTGATCGCCATGCCCGGCATGCGCGATCCGCGCTTCGAGCAGTCCGTGATTCTGGTCTGCGCCCATTCCGAGGACGGCGCCATGGGGCTGGTGGTCAACCGGCCGCTGCCCGAGATCGGCTTTTCCGACCTGCTGGCGCAGCTTGGCATCCAGGCGGATGCGAATGCGCTGGACATTCCCGTGCGCTTCGGCGGCCCGGTCGAGCCGGGGCGCGGCTTCGTGTTGCATCGCGTGCCCCGCGACATCCAGCTTGACGAAAACCGGATGCGCATCGCCGACGACCTCGCCATGTCCACCACCCGCGACATCCTCGAGGATTTCGCGCGCGGCCACGGGCCGCAGCCGGCGATGCTGGCGCTCGGCTATGCCGGCTGGGGGCCGGGACAGCTCGATTCGGAAATCCGCGACAACGGCTGGCTGACCTCGGATCGCGGCGACGAGATCATCTTCGGCGCCGACAATTCCGGAAAATGGCGCGCGGCGCTGAAATCGCTGGGCATCGATCCCTTGATGCTGTCGCCCAGCGCCGGCCACGCCTGACGCCTAGCGCGGCGCCGCGGCCCGGCGCAGCCGGTCATTGATCGCGGCCCCCAGTCCCCGCTCCGGCACCGGCGCCACGGCGATGGGCCGCCCCAGCTCATCGGCACGGTGCAGCAGGTCGAACAGCCGCGCCGCGGCCTCGGCCAGGTCGCCGGTTTCGCTCAGCGTCATCTCGCCCGCGACGGGGCCAAAGCCGATCAGCACCTCGCCCGGCCGCGCGGCCTCGGCATTCAGCCGCAGGCTGGCGCGCGGCGCGTAATGGCTGGTCAACTGCCCCGGCGCGGTCGGCGCGTCGGGATCGGCCTCGGGCCGGGCCAGCGGCCGGGCCAGCACCGCCTCGATGGCCTCCGCCGCGACGCCGCCGGGACGCAGCAGCGCGGGCTGGCCATCCACCCAGCCGACGATGGTCGATTCCACCCCCACCGGACAGGCGCCCGCATCCAGCACCGCCGCGATGCGCCCGCCCAGCCCGCTTTCGGAATCCACGACATGCGCCGCCGTGGTCGGGCTGATCCGCCCCGACGGATTGGCCGAGGGCGCCGCCAGCGGCCCGCCGAAGGCGCGCAGCACCTCCTGCGCCGCCGGAAGCGCCGGCACGCGGATCGCCACCGTGTCCAGCCCCGCCGTCACCAGCGAGGCGATGCCGGCCCCGGGCCTCAGCGGCAACACCAGCGTCAGCGCGCCGGGCCAGAAGGCCCGGGCCAGCGCCAGCGCCGCATCGTCGAAGACCGCGATGCGCTCGGCCGCCGCCAGGTCCGGCAGATGCACGATCAGCGGGTTGAAGCTGGGCCGGCCCTTGGCCTCATAGATGCGGGCCACGGCGCGGGGGTTGCGGGCATCGCCGGCCAGGCCATAGACCGTCTCGGTCGGGATGGCGACCAGCTCGCCCTGCGCCAGCAGCTCGGCGGCGGCGCGCAGGCCCCGGGAATCATGGCCTAGAATCTGGGTGTGCATTCGTTACGTCGGGTTGTGGTTGATGGACGCCGGGCCGCAAATATGATCGAAACCCGAGGCATCAGTTACGCGCCGCAGCGGGATTTGCCAAGGCGCCAGAGGGAGAGAGAGTGCGGATGGCCTATCAAGCCCCGGTCGAGCAGATCGAGTTCATCCTGAACCGGATCGTGTCGTTTCCAGAACTGTCCGGCACCGCACGCTTTGCCGAGGCGACGGCCGAGACCATGACCGCCATCCTGACCGAGGCCGGCAAGCTGGCGACCGAGGTCATCGCCCCGGTGAACCGCGCCGGCGACCTGACCCCCGCGCGGCTGGAAAACGGCAAGCTCCGCTCATCCCCCGGCTATGCCGAGGCGTTCCGCGCGCTGGCCGAGGGCGGCTGGATCGGCATCGCCGCCGATCCCGAGTATGGCGGCATGGGCCTGCCGCAGGCGCTGAACATGGCGGTGAACGAGATGGTCGCCTCGGGCTGCCTGGCGCTGCAACTGAACCCGCTCTTGACCCAGGGCCAGATCGAGGCGCTGGAGCATCACGGCAGCGAGGCGCTGAAGGCGCTGTATCTGCCCAAGCTGATCTCGGGCGAATGGTCGGGCACGATGAACCTGACCGAGCCGCAGGCCGGATCGGACGTGGGGGCGCTGACGACCAGGGCCGAGCGGGCCGAGGACGGCAGCTATCGCATCACCGGGCAGAAGATCTTCATCACCTGGGGCGACAGCGACGTGACGGAAAACGTCTGCCACCTGGTGCTGGCCCGCCTGCCCGACGGGGCCGCGGGCACCCGCGGCATCAGCCTGTTCATGGTGCCGAAGTTCATCCCGGACGAGACCGGCAAGCCCGGCATCGCCAACGACCTGCGCGTCGTCAGCCTGGAACACAAGCTCGGCATCCACGGCAGCCCCACCTGCGTCATGAGCTTCGAGGGCGCCAAGGGCTGGCTGGTCGGCGAAGAGCACAAGGGTATGGCCGCCATGTTCACCATGATGAACGCCGCGCGGCTGGGCGTCGGGGTGCAGGGCGTGGCCCAGGCCGAGGCGGCGTTGCAGCAGGCCGTGGCCTATGCCACCGAACGGGTGCAGATGGGTCCGATCATCCGCCACCCGGACGTGCGCCGGATGCTGGCGGAATCGCGGGCCGAGGTCTTTGCCGCCCGCGCCATCTGCCTGGGCTGCGCGGTGGCGCTGGACATGGCGCGGGCCACCGGCTCGGAGGAATGGGCGGCGCGCGCCGCCTTCCTGACGCCCATCGCCAAGGCGCATGGCACCGATATCGGCATCCGCGTCGCCGATACCGCCGTGCAGGTGCATGGCGGCATGGGCTATATCGAGGAAACCGGCGCCGCCCAGTATCTGCGCGACGTGCGCATCACCGCGATCTACGAGGGCACGAACGGCATCCAGGCCATGGACCTGGTCGGCCGCAAGCTCTCGGACGGCGGCGCGGCGGCGATGGCGCTGCTGGATGAGATCCTCGACGGCGCCAAGGCCGCGCAGGGGGCCGAGCCGGAACTGGCCAATCAGCTCTGGCAGGCCGCCGAGACGCTGCGCGAGGCCACGCAGGAGCTGCTGGAACAGGACATGCCCGACCGGTTTGCCGGCGCCGTGCCCTATCTGTCTGCATTCGCCCGGGTGCTGGGCGCGCATTACCACCTGCGCGCCGCGACCGATGGCGGCAGCAAGGCGCTGGCGCGGCTCTACATCACCCGCATCCTGCCGCAATTCGCCGCCGACCTGGCCGCTGCCCGCGCCGGGCTGGCCGATCTGGAGGCGCTTGACGATGCGGTCCTGCTGGGTCAAATGGCCGGGTGATACGCAGCGAGACCCATAACCCCCCGGCCGAAGGCGAGGCGCATGAGATCGCCCCCGGCGTGTTCTGGTTCCAGCTTCCGCTGCCCTTCAAGCCCGATATGGTCAACGTCTATGCCCTTCGCGACGCGGATGGCTGGACGCTGGTGGACACCGGGCTGGACACCCGCCGCACCCGCGGCATCTGGCAGGACATCCTGCAAGGCCCGCTGGCCGGGGCACCGGTCACCCGGCTGATCGCCACCCATCACCATATCGACCACATGGGCCTTGCCGGCTGGTTCCAGGCGCAGGGGGCCGAGCTTTGGACCTCGCGCTCGGCCTGGCTGACGGCGCGAATGGGCATCCTCGACGTGCAGGAGCGCCCGACGCCGCAGGCCATCGCCTTCTGGCGCCAGGCCGGCATGCCGGCCGAGCTGATCGAGGAGCGCAGCCACGAACGCCCCTTCAACAGCGCCGATGTCTGCGCGCCGCTGCCGCCCGGCTATCGCAGGCTGTGGGAAGGCCAGCAGGTCGCCTTCGGCGAGCGGCGCTGGATCGTGCGCATGGGCCATGGCCATGCGCCGGAACATGTCACGCTGTGGTCTCTGGACGACGACCTGGTGATCGGCGGCGACCAGATGCTGGCGACGATCTCGCCCAATCTCGGCGTCTATCCGACCGAGCCCGAGGCCGATACCGTCGGCGACTGGCTGGAAAGCTGCGCGCGGCTGGCGGAATTCGCCCGGCCCGAGCAGCTGGTGCTGCCCGGTCACAAGCTGCCCTATCGCGGCCTGCCGACCCGGCTGCGGCAACTGGCCACCAACCAGCGCGCCGCGCTGGAGCGCGTGCTGGAAGGGCTGCGCCAGGAACCGCTCAGCACCGTCGGCTGCTTCCCGCTGCTCTATCGCCGCCAGATCGCCAAGCCGGAATTCGGCCTCGCGCTGGCCGAGGCGGTCGGGCATATCAACCACCTGCGCGCCACCGGCCAGGTGTGGCCCATCGGCAAGACCGAGACCGGCGCGGTGCTCTGGGGGGCGTGACACCGCCGCCGCCTTGGGTTATCCCTGCGCCCGACGCATCGCATCGTTTACGGACAGGATCATGGCCTCGCATCACGAAATCACCGAACACAAGCACGGCGAAATGGACATCCGCGCGCATCAGGCGACCTTCGCCGGCTTCATCAAGGCCGCGACCTGGGTCAGCGTCCTTTCCATCGCCGTGCTGGTGTTCCTGGCCCTGGCCAACGCCTGATCCTGACCGGGGAAAGACCAAAGATGCAAAGGCGTGCCTTCCTTGCGCTGGCATTGCCGGCCGCGCTTGCGGCCTGCGGTGCCGACAACAAATGGGCCAGCGACGAGGCGATCCGCCGCGCGCGCTATGTCTCGAACGAGCCGCCCTCGATCACCCTGTTCAGCGTCATCGGCATTCCGCGCGGCGAGGGCGGGCATTCCGCGCTGATGATCAACGGCAGCCAGCGGGTGATCTACGACCCGGCCGGCAGCTGGGAACATCCGGCGATCCCGGAACGGCATGACGTGCTCTACGGCATCACGCCGAACTTCAGGAACTTCTACATCGACTATCACGCGCGCTCGACCTATTGGGTGGCCGAGGACACGGTGCAGGTGCCGCTGGCCGTCGCCGATGCCGCGATCCGCTCGGTCGAGCGGCAGGGCGCCTCGAACAAGAGCTTCTGCGCCGTCAACACCGGCAAGGCGCTGAGCCGCGTGCCGGGCTTCGAGGGCGCGCCGACCGGATTCTCGGTGCTCAAGCTGCGCGAATGGTTCCTGACCCTGCCCGGCGTGACCTCGCGTCGGCACATGGACGGCGATCCGGCCAACAACCACGACGTGCTGCTGCGCCAGAAAAGCGGCGCGATCACCGGCTATGGCCGCGATGGCCAGCTTCACGTCATGAGGTAAAGCGCCGTGTAAAGCGTGGCCATCCCGCCCAGAATGGCCGCCAGCACGTTGCGCGTCGCCACCCCCACCGCCACGGCCACGACGGCCGCGATCATTCGCGCCGGATCGGGCTGGCCCTGCGTGGCCGCCGGCCAGACGACCAGCGGCGCCACAATGGCCGGCAGCACCCCCACCGCCGTATAGCGCAAGAGCCGCTGCGCCCAGAGCGGCATCGGCCGGCTGCCGAAGACGCCGAGAAAGGACCAGCGCAGCCCATAGGTTCCCAGCGCCACGGTCAGGATGATCAGCCAGATCGTCGCATCGCTATAGCCGGTCACAGGCGGGCTCCGTTTCTGCGTTCCATCAGCACCTCGACCCCGGCGCCGGTCAGCATCGCCAGCGGCGCGGCCACGAACAGCCCCAGCCCCGAGGGCAGGAAGGCAAAGACCAGCGACCCCACCACCGCCACCAGCGCCGCCGCGACATGGGCCGGGCTGCGCAGCATCGGCGCGATCAGCGCCAGGAAGGTGATCGGCATGGCGAAATCCAGCGCCCAGTCCTCGGGGATGGCCTTGCCCAGCCAGACGCCCAGCAGCGTGGCCAGCAGCCAGAACGGGCAGGTGGCCAGCACCGCGCCCAGGAAATAGCCGATGCGCTGCGCAAGGTTCAGCCGGGGGTGCTTTTCATAATGCTGGATCGCCAGCGCATAGCTCTGGTCGATCAGCGTATAGGCGATCCAGGCCCGGTCGCGCGGCCGCGCCCCGCCCAGCCAGGGCACCAGCGAGGCCGAATACATCGCCATGCGCAGGTTGACAGCGATGGCCGAGACGATCACCACCAGCGCCGGCGCATGGTCGGTCAGCAGCTGCACCGCGGTGAATTGCGAGGCCCCGGCCAGAACCAGCACGGTAAAACCCAGGATCTGCGGCAAGTCCAGCCCGGCATCCGTGGCAACCACGCCGAACAGCATGCCGAAGGGCAGAAGCACCAGGATGAAGGGCAGCGCCTGCACAAAGCCGTGGCGCAGGCATTGCGTCGGGCTGCGCCGCAAGGCACGGCTCTGTTCGGGGGTCAGGCCGGAGGGGGCCGCGAGGTCGGCTGGCGCGGACATGGTGAAAAAGGCTCGTGATCGGGCTATGGCTGGCGCAGATTGGCCAAAACCGCGGCCCGATACAAGAACCTCCATACAAGGACCTCCCATGCCCGCAGCGCAAACCCCGCCCCGCATCCAGCGCGGCATCCCGCCCGATCTGCGGAACGCGGCGGCGGCGCTTTACTGGCGGCATTTCGGGGCGCAGATCCTGCCCTGGCCGGCCACGGCGCGGCAGGGCGTGGCGCTGATCCGCGCAGCGATGCGTCCCGAACGGGCGCTGGTGGCGCTGGCGCCCTCGGGGCGGCTGGTCGGCATCGCCGGGCTACGCGAGGCGGGCGGCGGTTTCCTCGACCCCGGCGCGGGGGGGTTCGTCTTGGTCTGGGGTCCGGCGCAGGGGCGGCTGCGGCATCTGGCGGCCGGCCTCTACCGGCCCGGCGCCGAGACCGCGGATCTGGTGCTGGACGGGATCGCCGTGCCGCCGCGATGGCGCCGGCAGGGCATCGCCCGCGCCCTGGTCGAGGCCGCCGCCGCCCATGCCCGCCGCCTTGGCCACCCCGCCCTGCGCGCCGAGGTCGAGGCGGGCAATCGCAGCGGTCTGGCGGCGTGGCAGGCGATGGGATTCCAGGCGCAGGCCCGCCAGAGACTGGGCTGGCCCTGGTCGGCGCCCGCGCATGTGCTGCGGCTGACGCTCTAGCGCGCGCCCGCCGGATCGGTGCCTTCGACCTCGGCCGCGGTGCCGCCCAGCATGCCGGTCACCTGCGCCAGCAGCGTGAAGGCCCGGCCCGAGCGCGTCTCGGCCAGCGCCGCCAGAAGCTGCGGATCGCTGTCCTGCGCCTTGCGGCTCAGCAGCCCGTCGAAATGCCGCAGGAAATGATGCGCGACATCGCGGAACACCTCGTCGCCGCGCAACATCGACCCGGCGCTGGCCAGGGCGGCCTCGTCTCGGATCACCGCCAGCGCCGCCACGGCCTCGCCGCGCGCGCCCTCGGCAAAGCGGCGCCACAGGGCGGGATCGGTCTGGGGCATCGCCAGTTCGTCCATATAGACGCCCTGCCCGGCCAGCAGCGTGACCACGTCCTGCGCCGCCCGGATCAGCCGCGCCATGCCCGGATCGGCCAAGGCCAGGCGCAGGCAGCGAATCGCCTCGCGATCCTCGGGCCCGTCGGGAAAGTTCAGCGCATAGAACAGCTCGGTGGCGGTCAGCTCGGCCTCGGCCGGCGAATCAAGCTCCAGCGTGGCCTGCCGCGCATCCGCCGCCGGGCGCGGCGCGGGCGGAACCGGGCTGCGCCGCGCGGCCGGGGCAAGCGCCGGTGCCGCCGGGCGCGGCTCTGCGACGGGGGCCGGCTCGGGCTGCGGCGTCAGGCCCTGATCCTGGATCCGGGCCAGCATGGCGCGCAATTCCTCGGCCTCCTGCCGCAGGATCAGCAGGCTGCGCGCCGACCAGACCGCCAGCCAGATCAGCGCCAGCGGCAAGAGCACCCCGACCAGCCAGGCCAGCCCGCCCGCCGCGCCCTGCCCTTCGGCCTCGGGGCCGAACAGCGCAAACAGCCCGACCAGCGCCAGCCAGGCCAGGCTGACCACCACGCCGATCACCAGCGCGCGGTCGCGGGCCTGCTCGACGGCCAGCCTGCGCAGCGGATCAAGCGAGTTCATGCGCCCGGCCCCCTCCGTCAGACTCAGACATAGCGGATCGAGATGATCTCATAGGATTTCCCGCCGCCGGGGGTCACCACCTCGACGCTGTCGCCCTCGTCCTTGCCGATCAGGGCGCGGGCCAGGGGCGAACGGATGTTCAGAAGCCCGCGCTCCAGATCCGCCTCGGCCTCGCCGACGATCTGATAGGTGCGCTCCTCCTCGGTATCCTCGTCCAGCAGCGTGACGGTGGCGCCGAACTTGATGCTGCCGTTCAGCCTGGTCGGGTCGATGACCTCGGCACGCGAGAGAATCATCTCCAGCTCCTTGATGCGGCCTTCGACGAAGCTCTGCTTTTCGCGCGCGGCATGGTATTCGGCGTTTTCCGACAGGTCGCCATGCTCGCGCGCCTCGGCGATGGCGCGGATCACCGCCGGACGCTGGACCGAGCGCAATTCGCGCAGTTCCTCGTCCAGCAGGTCGTAGCCCGCGCGGGTCATCGGTATCTTTTCCATTCCAGTCCTTCCGGTCGCAACGGTGCGACGCCAGTCAACGCGAAACAAGCTGTTGGAACGCCCCCGGCCATCGGCCGGGGGCGCCCGCTGAAAATCCGAGAGGCATCGTGGCGCGATCCCGTCCCTGTTTCAAGTCCCGCCGCATGCGATCCGCGACAGCCCGCCGAGAAAACGTCGCAAGTTGATTATCCTGCGTCGCGTTAAGATTGCCCGCAAGAATATTACGCGTTAGGTCTGGCGCGCAGATTGTCGAGCTAGGGAAGTTGGAGGCCGAGCCATGTCCGAAATTGCACGCGAGTCGATGGATTACGACGTGGTGATCGTTGGCGGCGGCCCGGCGGGGCTGTCGGCGGCGATCCGGCTCAAGCAGGTGAACCCCGCGCTTTCGGTGGTGCTGCTGGAGAAGGGCTCGGAGATCGGCGCGCATATCCTCTCGGGCGCGGTGCTGGACACCGCCGGTCTCGACAAGCTGATCCCGGACTGGAAGCACAGGGGCGCCCCCGTCACCACCGAGGTCACCCAGGACAATTTCTACATCCTCGGCCCGCATGGCCAGGTCCGGGTGCCGAACTGGCCGATGCCGCCCCTRATGAACAATC
>NZ_LLWQ01000151.1 GCF_001447385.1 Paracoccus sp. MKU1
CATGGCTGCCTCGGTCGCGTCATCCCACAGGCCGGTATCGGCATAAGTAATGCGTCCCTCGGGACTGACCGCCGTGGCCTCGATGGTCAGCAGCCCCGCGCCCGACAGGGCAAGCTGGCCGAGATGGATCATGTGCCAGTCGGTCATCCGGCCGTCCTCGGCGGAATACTGGCACATGGGCGCGATGACCACGCGATTCGGCATCGAGAGGCTGCCTGCGGCGATGGGGGTGAAGAGCTTGCTCATGGTTCGGCTCCGTCCGGGCGGATCAGGGGAAAAGACTTGCGGCGCAGCCTAGGGGATCGGCCCCGACTTCGGAAGCCCGGCTGACGAAGAGGAGGGACGGCAGCGGCCGGGCAGAGGCCGGGGGCAAGGGCGAGCCAGGGCGGTCGGTCGGCCACGCCCAATGCTGCGTGGCCACGTCCTCAGCCGCCGCTCTGCCGGATGGGACGGGCATTCATGGCTATCCTTGGCAACCCCCTACCCGCGTGCGGCACCACCCTGCTGTCATTTGGCACGATGGTGTCGTAATGATGGCAAAACGATTCAGGATGGATGATGCGAACCCATTTTGCCGCTCTTTTCGCTCTCATGATCGCCAGCGGCTGCGCGGTCGGTTCCGGCGCAGTGGTGAAGGGCGCCGGGCCGGACGATCTGCTGAAGCTGCGCGAAGGCCCGGGCCTCAATCACAAGATCATCATCGGCCTGCCCGACGGAACTCGTCTCACCCGCCAGAGCTGCGTGACGAATAGTGGCAAGGTCTGGTGCAAAGTCTCGCTCACCGACAGGCCTGCTATCTCGGGTTACGTCTCGGCAGAATATCTCGCGCATCGGTGAAAGGTCCGGCCCATAGCCGCCAGTCGACCCCGACAGATGCTGCGTGGCCGCATTCTCTGGAGTGGACGGTCGACGCATGGCGCAGAAAATCGCCAGGCGGAGCGTCGGCGTTTTGAGACCTTCATGTCGTTCGCTGTGCTAGGCCCAATGTCTGTTCGAGTGAGGCTTCGGACAGCCTGCTCCTAGGATCGAATGACTCAAAGCGGATATCACTCGATGCCACTTTTAGGGGGAGCTTTATGCGGTTAGCAGTTCAGCATAATCAACCATAGGCCCAATTTCGAGAAATTCAGGCTGCATTGGCTGCATGGGCATGTCGTAAGATTCCATGACAATACGCACTTCGCGTTGATAGGCATAGCCGAAGTGCTTGGACATCTGGTGGACTCGTACCTTGGTAAAATCCCTATAGGGATCGTAGTACGTCACAGGGCCGTAGTGTGGCTTCCATCGGGGATATCGCGCAAGGAAACTAGATATCACACGCTGCGCGAAACGTTGTGGATCACGAATTACGAGCGCGGCATCAGCATCGAAATCCGTCGGCATACGGTAATGGATGCCGTCACAGAGGCTGAGTAGGAAATAATCGGGGGCCTCGATCGGCAACACAAGGTCGTCATCTCCATATTCCAACCGGAACCCCTGAAAAATAGTGTGATGGATTCCCTTAAGCCTCTCGCGAAAGGTCGGGATGAAGAAGGTTCGGTGGATTTCGTCATCCCTGACCGCGGCATTATGATTGTCGTCGTTGTAATATGAGGCAGGCGATATACGTACTCTCCCTGTCTTAAGCATGGGTTCAAGATGCTGGCGCTGGCCGTATTTAACGGTGAAGGGTCCGGGCGGGGATGAATAGCTTTCGAAAATTTTGGCTGCGATCGGTGCACCATTCGCAAAGTACTTCACCGCAGGGGCCGTAGCTTCCCGAAGGACTGCCTCCTCCGGCATTCCTCCTGTTCGAATCCCGTATTCCTCGAGCATATGCGTGAACTTTTCCATGAAGGCATGCTCACTGCTGATCGGCAACGGTACGATCTGGGATTTTTCACTTAACTCGATGACATTCTTAAAAATGTCGTTGAACCGAGAGGCCAGACGGTCGTCCGGTGCACCGAGTAGATAGGGGGATGACGCGTATTCATGGCGCCAGCGCTCGTGCAGCGAGACTTTTCCGTTCTGGCTGGCGGCCTTTTCTTCAAGCTGACGGCATCTGGCTTCCATCCAGGCCGCACGGTCTTTGAGTTGGTACAGGGTGACGGTCATCTCGCAAGCCTAATAATTACGGATCGAGTAAGCTTGGCTGATTCTTAGACAATATCAAACCCGCTCGCCAAGTACCTTGAGCCCTATCGTGTAACATCTTCCGCGCCGGGTGACGTCCGATTTGGGCAATCCGCCAGGTTCTTTGATGCGGCCGTAGTGGGGTCGCAAGCGGACAAAAGGAGGAACCATCCGGATGGCGGTTGCGAGTTCCGAGCAACATGCGGCGCCGCAGCTATCTGTAGGCTTGGGGCGCTCAGTCGAGCCGCTGACCACCAATTGATTGCGGCGGCCCAGAGCAGTCACTCGCACGCGCTGTGAACAGCGTCCGAATAGCGCCCATGGCGACAGACAGCCGAACTTTACCCACTGCTCTCGCAAGCGGACACTTGCACGCGGCTGAAGTGCGATCGGCGCGCGTTCAGCCGGTTGCGAAAGCGCCAACAGATGCCTTGCCTCTCACCCCGCCCCCCAGTGTTGTCGTCATTGCGTTTTCGAATGCCGTCACGACCTTGTTGGGCGTATCTGCCAACCTATGTTCGAAGAGTAGCGCGTCGTGCATAGGAAGGACAATGGTAACGTCGTCCAATTCGCCAACGTCTAGCAGCGCCCTCTTGAAGATGAGGGATGCCGTCCCCTGAACGACTTGACTCACTGCAGATCGCTGTTCTTTAGCGGTCAGCGGACCGCCACGATCGCGTAGATAATGATTGCCGAGCAAGGTCGCAACACGTCCATTGGCTTGGAAATCGGCCCAAACCGACCTCTTCCAGGCCTCGTACTGCACGAATAGTCCGAATGCAGTCTTGGCGCGAGGCCGATCTACGCCAAGCGAAACCGCTGCGTCGATCAGGGCCTTCTTGCTCATCCCATAGGCGTAGGACAGAAAGAGCTGCTTGGCAGCCTTCCTGTTCCCTGGAAGCCCAAGGTGCGTGGTAGCAAACAGGTCATACATATCACCTGCGGCGTAGAGCTCCATCAGCTCACAATCCTTTGAAAGCGCCGCCATGATTCCGACCTCGTACTGATCAAAGTCCACGTAGCTCAACTCAGCGCCCTCGCGCGCGGCAATGATGCCGCGATATTTCTTTGAAATGTTCTGCAGACTGGGGCTGCGCAAATGGATGCGCGAGGTGCGGGAACCAAACACATCCAATACCGGCCGCATGATGGTGGTCGACAGGGTTAACGAGCCCAGCACCCGCCGTGCGGTGTCCGCCGCCTGCAGGGCTATGGTGTCGCTCCCAAAGTCCCGTTGGTGCGGCACGTACTCGAGGAGATATTCGATCGAGACATCGTCCAGTTCGAACCCATCCGAACGCAGCTTTTCCTCTAGCGCCGATCTGTTCGGAGTTTCCAACGGCATGTTGTGCTTCGCAGAGTAATCCTTGAGGCACATGAAGTAGTCGTGTTCCGCCTCGGCGCGCATCTCCGACAATCGCTGCCTGTCGATAATGATACCAACGGCCATCGCGCTTTGAAGAAGCCGGTAGACCGGCACTTCGACGGTAAAGAAGCGTTCTGCTTCACCTGCAGCCTCCGCGCGCTCAAGTAAGGCAAGATACATTTGCGCAAGCGCCGCCGCCGCCTTGGACGCAACTCCTGCCTCGAACGGTATGCCCTTATTGAACATCCGCTTGTAAGCGGAGCATACCTCCTGCTCGACACCATACTGTTCAAGAACAGCGGTTACGTCGTGCTTTTCGCGTGCTAGACGGTCTTCAGGGTTTCCACTGGTGGATATTCGGAATTCGTCGAGGTCAACGACCGTATTTGGCAGCGTTCCCGTCTTATCGAACAGCGCATCACGTATCATCCAGAAATCATGGCAGACTACGGCGCCGGAGAATTTCACGACGTCCTGTGCGTCAGTTTCGAGCAGCCGTCCGTCGTCAAACCAGTAGAAGCAGTCTGCGCCCCGCCCAGTAAAGTCCTTCATGAAGAGGAGCAGTTTCCAATCCTGGTCAATCATACTCACTGACCTCGTCGACAAGGTTCAGCAGATCGGGCGCCTCCCGTTTTGCAAAGGGAAGACCTTCCTCGCTGGTGTAACGCTCGGCTCTTGGCCCTGTGCCTTTGAGGTAGATCGGCACATGGCCGTGTAGAGGCTTGAGGTCATCTTTGTGAAGCACTGAGGAAGCGATCAAGAGGTAGCGGGCGTTCTGATAAGGCAGTTCGCCGAACTTTTCGATGCACCCGCGGATAAGTGCCGTTTCATTGACACACCGCAGCCAGATTAAAATGGCAGCAGCCTCGCCGGACCTTATGTCCTCGCGGAGCTTCCTAGCGGCTAGGTCAACCAACCTATCCGATCGGTGTCTCCTCGATCCGAGCAGCATCCAAATATTGTAGTTCTGCCAATCGTGGATGGCTCGTTCCTCCGCCAACAGAAGCTCCTCCAGCGCTGGAAGGCATTGGCCATCTCGGTCAAGCGTTGAAATAAGCCGGCAGTATTGGTCTGTGGATACAGCATGTTCCGAAAGCGAGCGGGAAAGCGTATCGAGCAATGTAGCTGATAGTGCGTCGCCGACGTCGAATAGACCAGACTCCACAATCTGGGCCACGCGGTTCACCGCGAAGCGGAACTGACGCGTCTGAGTGTCCCCAGCTTCAATGCAACTGGTCAGGATACCGAAGATGTATTCGACAGAGCGGGTCACAATTCTGCGGCTCCGAGATTGCCACATCTGATTAATGGCGGTGGTCGCGCTGTCTTGTGAAGGAAAGTAGGCGACCAGCTTCTCTCGTGAAACTTCAGGCTGTAATATCTCGGTCTTGCTCGCGTTGATGTTCAAGCCGACCTTCCGTAATTCCCTGATAATGTCTTGAAGTGCGCGGCGCGCGTGGATCTCCGTTTCAGCCAAAACGCGGATGTCGTCCACGTATCTGTAATAATCGTAACCCCTCTTGGCCATTTCGCGATCAACGGAAGAGAGCAGGATGTTGGAAAGGAAAGAAGATGCGTCCCGGTTCTGTGGTAGACCATGGTCTCGGCTGAACGTCCATTGTCCGAGCAGCCTGTCCAACGTACCGATAGCATTGCGAATATGGAGCTTTTCAGGGCCCGTCGCCACGATCTCCGGGATAGCCCTCTCCAAGGCTGCGATAATCTGCGCTCGCGAGATGTTCTCGAAAAAGTTGCTGAGATCGGTCACCAGCAAGTGCTGGTTCGAGCGGGCGAACGTCAGAGTTACGCCCTCAAATGTGAACCATCGGTCAATCTTGTTCTTGAACAAGTATTTGGAGTTCTGCGGCGACGGGTCGTAGCGGTAGCTGAGCACTCGGTGGCTAAGCAGACTGTCATAGTAGGGGATAAGGAATGTGCAGATCGCCTGATAGACGAAACGATCAAAGAAGTCGGTCTCCAGGCCGTAGCGTTCTCCATAGCCCTTCTTGGGGATATTACGCACAACGCTGCGGGTGCCGAAGTACACACCGTTCCATTCCTGCAGTAGAGACAGGACGATGCGTTTGGCCTCGTCCGGATTCTTGAATAGGTCGTCATATTGCAGGCAGTCGAAGTACCAGTCGTCCCTCATGTCCTGTCGCAGATGCTTGAGCACGAGGTCAAATTGGATAGGAAAGCCGAGAGCTTGCCCCCTTTCCCAAAATGCAGCACTTAGGGTATATTCGGGGTCATCACCTTGTTGACTGTAATCTGACACGAACTGTGGTTCTCTTTCGGAAGAAAATTCTCGTCGCCCTTAGGAGGCATGTTGCTACTCTACCGTGCTTTCGCCGTAGAGCCAGCCGAATTTGCTTAGACCGCACATTTCAATGCCAACCACGCTTTCGCCTATAGGGGCCCCACTGGTTTCGTCCACCTGACGGCTTCAAGTCCGATAACTGCCTAAATCGGTCGTTGGTGCACCCCGCAGCGAAAGACCGCTTTCCGCCCTCTGCGACGGTCCCACCCTCCCGCGACGTTCCGTCTTTGAGCTGCGGAACTTCGCCGACTATGTGTCCTGCGGCGAGATCTCCCGCGACTTTTTTGTATTTTTACGCCACTCTTCGATGACGCCGCCGCGCAGCGCCCCCTGCAGCAAGCGCGGCAGCGCTGGCTTACGCTGTGCTGCGCCGAGGCTTGATGCGATGCGCCCGAACCCGCCTGTGATTCCGCCCTTCCCTGCGCCACGCTTGTGCTGGCGCGGGTCCTGCCGCGCGAGGAGCGCAACGGGGCGATGGCACGGCAGAGGCAGACAGTTGCGGAACGGCTCCGGGTGTTCGCAGAACCGGCCCGGGAGTCCGCTGCTCCCCTGCCCTCGCCCGATCCCCGGCTCGTCGAGCTGGTCCGCCTGCTTGCCCGCAGCGCGGCACGGGATTTCGTCGAGGCCGAAGAGCGCGAGACCGGAAGAGACCACCCCGACTGACCAGGAGGCTTGCGCATGAGAGTCGCCATCTACGCCCGCTATTCGTCCGACCTGCAGCGCGAGGCCTCGATCGCCGACCAGTTCCGCATGTGCCGCCTGCGGGTGGAGAAGGAAGGCTGGCAGGTGGTCGAGGAATATTCCGACCATTCCATCTCCGGCTCCAGCATGATCCAGCGGCCCGGGCTCCAGGCGCTGGTCATGGATTCCGCCCGCGGCCGCTTCGACCTGGTGCTGGCCGAGGCGCTGGACCGCGTCAGCCGCGACCAGGAGGATATCGCCGGCATCTACAAGCGCATGCGCTATGCCGACGTGAAGATGTTCACGCTGTCGGAGGGCGAGATCAGCGAGTTGCATGTCGGACTCAAGGGCACGATGAACGCGCTGTTCATCAAGGACCTGGCCGACAAGACCCGCCGGGGGTTGCGCGGCCGGGTCGAGGACGGCAAATCCGGCGGCGGCAACTCCTACGGCTACGATGTCGTCAAGAAGTTCGATGCCAGCGGCGAGCCGATCCGCGGCGACCGCACCATCAACGCGGCTCAGGCCGCCGTGATCCGCCGTATCTTCGCCGATTACGACAGCGGGCTTTCCTCGCGCGCCATCGCCATGACACTGAACCGCGAGGGCGTGCCCGGTCCCATGGGCCGGGAATGGGGTCCCTCGACCATCCACGGAAACCGCGAGCGCGGCACCGGCATCCTGAACAACGAGCTTTATGTCGGCCGTCTCGTCTGGAACCGGCTGCGCTACGTCAAGGATCCCGACACCGGCCGGCGGGTGTCGCGGCTTAACCCGGAAAGCGAATGGGTGACCCATGAGGTGCCGGAGCTGCGCATCATCGATCAGGCCCTGTGGGACGCGGTAAAGGCCCGACAGGGCAAACTGGCCTTCTCGACCCGCAACCGGCACGAGGGCAATCCGCTGAACGACCGGCGGCGCCCGAAACACCTCTTCGCCGGTCTGGTCAAATGCGGCTGCTGCGGCGGAGGCTATTCGATGATCTCGAAGGACCTGCTGGGCTGCTCGACGGCGCGCAACAAGGGCACATGCGGCAACCGGGTGAACATCCGCCGCGACGCCCTCGAGGCCTCGGTCCTGAACGGCCTCAAAAAGCACCTGATGGAGCCGGAACTGTTCCGGGAGTTTTGCGCCGAGTTCACCCGCGAGGTGAACCGACTCCGCATGGAGCGCGGCGCCGATCTGGAGGTCGCGCGCCGGGAACTGGACAAGGTCGGCAGGCAGATTTCCCAGATTATCGAGGCGATCACCGACGGCATGTATCACCCCTCGATGAAGGAGAAGATGACCAAGCTGGAGGCGCGCAAGGCCGAGCTGACGGAGAAACTGGCCAATGCCGACGAACCGCCGCCCCTGCTGCACCCGAACATGGCAGCGCTCTATGCCCAACGCATCGGGGAGCTTTCCGAGAACCTGCAGCACGAGGACAGCCGCGCGCAGGCGGCGGAGATCCTGCGCTCGCTGGTCGACCAGGTGACGCTGGTGCCGGAGGACGGCGAGTTGGCCATCGTGCTGCGCGGCGATCTCGGCGCCATCCTGCGCTTTGCCGCAGGAAAGAAGGATCCTAATTTCCTGTCGGAAGCCGAGGCGTTGGACAATCTTCTGGCGCAATCGGGCGGCTCGCGGAAGCCCGGGCGTAGAAACGCAAAAACCTCCGCGCATTATGCTACGGAGGTTTTGCAATTATCGTTGGTTGCGGGGGCGCGATTCCAGAAATACTTGCCGTTGCATCAAGGTGGCTGGCAGCCGGCAGGATCCTTGGCCGCATGAGCATTACGGTTCGGAAAGACCACCCTCCAAGATCGCAGCCGAAACACCCCGACGACCGGACCCGCCGTATAGTGGGCATCGGCACTATCTCCTGGATCGGCTTGATCCAGTCGGCCCCTCCGTAGGTGACGGCATCGACGAGAGCCTCCCTCGTGCCATCGTCGACCTTAAAAGACCACTACACCCTTGCGCCCCGCCGGGATCGCGCGGAGGCCCGGCGCAATCTCATCGCGCAAGCTGCCCTTGGGACTGGATGTACCTGTCGACCGTGCTCGACGACTTCTCCCGTTATGTCATCGCATGGAAGCTGTGCACCACCATGCGGGCCGGGGACGTTACCGACACGCTCGATCTGGCTCTCGAAACCTCAGGCTGAGGATGAAGCGGGATCGCACCTTCTCGAGGCCGCGATAGACGGTCTGGGCCATGCCGCCGACGGTCTTGGCCCAGCCGAAAGCCTCTTCGATGCGTTTGCGATGACGCTGGGATTTGGCGTAACCGTTGTGTCGGGTGGTTCGCCCGTCTCTCGCCGAATATCGTGATCTCTGCGCGACATGGGGCGTGACGCATGCCTCGCGCAGGTTGGCGACAAAGCCCCCGGCATCGAAGCCGCGGTCAGCACCCAGCGTCAGCCTCCGGGTCGGACCCGGGGAGTGGCGGTGATCATGTCGAGCGCCGCGCGCCGTTCGGCTCGGCCATCGGCCCGGGTAAGATCGCCCTGCACGATGAGGCCCGACCGGTTCTCCATCAAAGCATGACCGATGAAGCACAGCATCGCCCCGGTGCCGGGGGACTTCCTGTAGAGCCGCGCATCCGGATCGGTGGTCGAGCCATGGGTGGCATTCGTCCGCCTCTGACCCCGGAAATCGACCTCGGCATTGCGGCTGTGGCGTTGGTTGCGGGGCATCGGATC
>NZ_LLWQ01000152.1 GCF_001447385.1 Paracoccus sp. MKU1
CCCCACAGCTCGCTTCAGGCGCTTCAGCAGAACGTCCAGCGCACCCAGCAGCTTCTCGGGCAAGCCCAGAATATCGCGTTCGACGTGCAGAACATCGACCAGATGTTCCAGCAGGACTACGGCAATCTATCCCTCACGGCCACCGACCAGCAATTGATCGCCGATGCGCGCTCGCGCTGGGAGAACACCGTCGGTGGCTTGCAGGATGCCATGCGCGTGCAGGCGGGCGTAGTTGGCAACATCGACAGCAACCGTGCCGAGATGTCCACGCTCATCGGCGAGAGCCAGGGCGCGACCGGCGCGCTTCAGGCTACGCAAGCTGGCAATCAGCTTCTCGCCCTGCAATCGCAGCAGCTCTCCGACCTGATCGCGGTGATTTCGGCAAACGGCCGCGCCGACGCGCTGACCGAGGCCGAACGTGCGACGGCCGCTGAGCAGGGCCGCATCCAGCGCGAGCGCTTCCTAACGCCGGGGTCGGGCTACCAGCCCGGCAATGCCCGGATGTTCAACTGAGGTTGGAGCTCCGATCATGGAAGGGAAGGTGCTGGCCCGGATCGCGGCCATAGTGTTCATCGCCGTCGCCTTAACGGCGACCATCATCGAGATGACCCGCGAGGACGTGAACGTTCCCGCGCCTTCCGCTCCCGCATTCCAGCCTCCGGCCGATCCGCTGCGCGAGGGGCAACGTCATTGCCAGCAGCTCGGAGAGGCCGCCGCCAACGATCCGACCTGTCTTCGTATCTGGGCCGAGACACGCGATCGCTTCCTCGGCCGCACACCCGGTCCGGCGACGTCTGCACCGAACGGAGGGAAATGAGCCATGGGTGGAACGGGGGTCATCGACAATTTTCTTGGCATCTTCACCAGCTACATCGACAGCGGCTTCGGCCTGCTTGGCGGCGAGGTCGCGTTCATTGCGACGACGCTGATCGTCATCGATGTCACGCTGGCCGCGCTGTTCTGGGCATGGGGCGCGGATGACGACATCATGGCGCGGCTCGTCAAAAAGACTTTGTTCGTGGGTGTCTTCGCCTACATCATCAGCAATTGGAACAACCTCGCCCGGATCGTCTTCGAGAGCTTCGCCGGGCTGGGCCTGATGGCCTCGGGCACCGGATTCTCTGTCGCCGATCTCTTGCGCCCCGGCCGTGTCGCCCAGACTGGGCTCGATGCGGGGCGGCCTCTCCTGGAATCCATCTCCGATCTCATGGGATGGATCGCCGTCTTTGAAAACCTCGTGCAGATCCTTTGCCTGTTTTTCGCCTGGGCGCTGGTTATCCTCGCATTCTTCATCCTGGCGATCCAACTCTTCGTGACGCTGATCGAGTTCAAGCTGACGACGCTGGCTGGCTTTGTACTGATCCCCTTCGGCCTCTTTGGCAAAACCGCGTTCATGGCAGAACGGGTTCTGGGGAACGTGATCTCCAGTGGCATCAAGGTGTTGGTCTTGGCCGTCATCATCGGCATCGGCTCAACGCTCTTCGGCCAGTTTACCGCCGGCTTCGGCGGCGCGACCCCCACGATCGACGACGCCATGGCGATTGTCCTGGCCGCTCTTTCCCTTCTCGGGTTGGGCATTTTCGGCCCCGGCATCGCCACCGGCCTCGTTTCGGGTGGCCCGCAGCTCGGCGCGGGCGCTGCCGTCGGGACCGGCCTCGCCGTTGGTGGTTCTGCTGTGGCGGCCGGAGGCGCGACCATGCTTGCCGCCAAGGCCGGAGGCGCTGCAATGTCGGGTGGTGCCACGCTTGCACGCGGTGGTGCCGCGGCCGTCGGTGCCGCTTCGTCGGCCTACACCCTCGGCTCGATGGGCGGCTCCGGCGCGGCCGGGATCGCTTCCGGTCTCGGAGGTGTTAGCCGCGCCGGCGCGTCGGCGGCCATCTCGCCTTTGAAGCGCGCCGCCACCCGTGCCGCCGACAGCATGAAATCCAGTTATTCCGATGGCGCGAGAGCCGGGTTCACAGCGTCCGGCGGCAGTTCCTCCATGGGAACGGTCGGGGGCGTCCCGTCACCCGAACAATCCCCTCCTTCAGCCGCTGATGGTTCGCCTGCCTGGGCACAGAAAATGCGCCGCAGCCAAGCGATGAGCCACGGCGTCACCGCCGCCGCCCATGCCGTCCGATCGGGCGACAGCCATGGCCCCGGTTCATCCGTCAGCCTTTCCGAAAGTGACCGCACATGAATATCTTCAAACGACCGACGACCCACTATGGCAAGGTGCCGGAACCCGAAACGCCCTATCAGAAGGCCGCGCAGGCTTGGGACGAGCGCATCGGGTCGGCTCGCGTGCAGGCGAGGAACTGGCGCTATATGGCCTTCGGCTCTCTGATCCTGTCAGCAGGCTTCGCTGCTGCCCTTGTATGGCAATCGGCACAGGGAACCGTCGTGCCTTGGGTGGTGGAGGTCGATAATCTCGGCCAGGCGCAGGCCGTCTCGGCTGCTACGGCGGATTATCGACCGACCGATCCGCAGATTGCCTTCCATCTGGGCGGCTTCATCGAGCAGGTCCGCGCCATCCCAGCCGACGCTATCATCGTCCGCCAAAACTGGCTTCGCGCATACGAATTCACCACGGACCGCGGCGCTGCGGCGCTGAACGACTATGCCCGCGCCAATGATCCGTTCACTCGCGTCGGCCGCCAGCAGGTCGCCGTCGAGGTCTCCAGCGTCATCCGAGCATCCCCCGACAGCTTCCGCGTGGCGTGGTTGGAGCGGCACTATGAGAACGGTCAGCTTTCCACGACCGAGCGATGGACCGCGATCCTGACCATCGTGATCCAGACCCCTCGCACCGCCGAGAGGCTGCGCACCAATCCCCTTGGAATCTACATCAACGCGATCAACTGGTCACGGGAGATGAGTCAATGAATTCCTCGACTTTCCGTAATGACGCGTTTCCGGCTTTCCGTAAACTCGGCCTTCCGGCTTTGCTGCTTTCCGCCACCATGCTGGCCGGCTGCGCGACCAACCGGGCGCCGCAGTTCAGCTACGATGATAACGTGCCGCCGCTGCCTGCCGCGCAGGTGGCCGCCCCGGACAACCGGCCCCGGCCGCTGCATGTGCCCCCGGCATGGACCGTGGCGCGGGGCGGCACCGCAGCCGGCACGCCTACCGGCCGGGTCGAGAACGCCAATGCTGCCGCCCGTGTCGAACCGCGGCGGGAAGGCTACTACAACGCCATCCAGATTTATCCCTGGTCGGAGGGCGCGCTCTATCAGGTCTATGCCGCGCCGGGACAGATCACCAATATCGCGCTGGAGCCGGGCGAGAGCCTGACCGGAACGGGACCCATTGCCGCCGGCGATACGACGCGCTGGATCATCGGAGATACCGAAAGCGGCTCGGGTGCGAACCGCCGCGTCCATATTCTCGTCAAGCCAACACGCGAGGACATCTCGACCAATCTCGTGATTACCACCGATCGACGGGTTTACATGATCGAGTTGCGGGCGCGAGAATCGCTCTACATGCCCTCCGTGGCATGGGCCTATCCCGCACCGCCACCAGGAAGCCGTGTCAACACACCAGCCGCTCCCACCATTCCAGCCGAGGCCGCGCGAAATTACCGCTACGGATTGCAGGTGCGGGGCGATAGCCCACCCTGGCGGCCGGTTTCCGTTTTCGACGACGGTCGGCGTGTCTATGTCGTCTTCCCGCGCGGCATCGTGCAAGGCGAGATGCCGCCGCTTTTCGTGCTCGGCGCGGATGGCGAGCCGCAGATCGTCAATTCCCGTATTCACCAGAACGTGCTGATCGTGGACCGCCTGTTCGGGGCGGCCGAGTTGCGCCTTGGCAGCGGCGACCGTCAGCAGGTCGTCAGGATCGTCCGCATGGAACAGACGCAGGCGGCCACGCAACCGGTCGGCACGTCCACGGGAGGATCGTCCTCATGAGCAAGACCGACACCGCCGCGCCCATGCGGCTGCGCGCAGAAGCCCCCCGCGTCACCCGCCTATCCCGCAAGATGCTGGCTGGCGTCGGAGCCGTCGCCCTGCTCGGCATAGGCGGGGCGCTGATCTACGCACTCCAGACTCGCGATGTTGCGCC
>NZ_LLWQ01000153.1 GCF_001447385.1 Paracoccus sp. MKU1
CACCCAACCCGGCATAACCCGCGCCGATCACCACGACGTCTGCGGTGATGTCTTTGGACAGCGGCGGCCTGGGCTGGCGTGGCGGCAAAAGCGCGGACCAGCCATTGCTGCGGTCATCCTTGGGAAGCAGCGAGATCCGCGTCATGCGGCGGTCCCTGTGACCCAGCTTGCCGGCTGGAGACTGTAGAACACCAGCGCATCGACCGAGATATAGCGCACCTCGGTGCCGGCGGGCAGCCAGATCGTGTCCATGGGCCCGGCCTCGAACCGGCCTTGCGGCGTTTCGACCGCGAATGTCCCCGAGATGACCAGGATCAGCTCGTCGTATTTGACCTGCCAGGGAATGTCCGCATCCCGGAACCTCGCGAAGCCGCCCGCAAGCTCGCTGCGATCCGCAAGGCCGGCGACCTCCACGACCTCGGCCATCGCGGGATAGGCGAAACGCGGCTGGAAATGCAGGTCGGAAAAGCGGTGCAGGCGCGGCGGCGCCTTGTCGGCATTCGTCATCTTTCTCTTCCCCCCGGACATCCCATCTGTTCTGGTGCAGAAAGCAATCGCCCAACACCATACAGTGGTGTATTGGAAGATACAGACGTGTATGGAGCAGTCAATGAAAAAACGCCAGCTGATAGAGCGTGTCAGCAAGGAAGCCGAGGAGGATCACGCCCAGCCCCGGCTGACACGCGCGGACTGGCTGGAAAAAGCCCTGGAAATGCTGATCGAGAACGGCATCGACGCGGTCAGGATCACCCGGCTTGCGGATCTGCTGAGGGTGACGCGCGGCAGCTTCTACTGGCACTTTGCCGACCGTAACGAATTGCTGGAGGCCATGCTGGAAGTGTGGCAGCAGTCCAACACGGCCAGCATCATCCAAGCCGCGACTGCGCCGGGCACGCTTCAGGACCGCATCCTGGCCCTGTTCATCTGCTGGCTGGATCCCGAACTGTTCGATCCGCGGCTCGACTTCGCCGTGCGCGACTGGGCGCGGGGCGATGCCGCGCTTCAGGCGGTCATCGCGCAGTCGGACCAGCAGCGCATGGACGCGCTGATCGCCATGTTCGCGGCCCATGGCTTTGCCGAACGCCAGGCGATCATCCGGGCCCGCAACTTCTATTATACGCAGATGGGATATTACGCGCTGAACGTGCGAGAGCCGCTGTCGGTGCGGCTGTCCTATGTCGCCACCTATTTCGAGACCTATACCGACGAAAAGCTGGACCCGCAGGCAGAGGCCGACTTTCGCCAGAAGATCATCGCGCGAAGGGATCTGTGGGGCGACGAGCGCATACCTGCTCGTTGATCGAGCCGATGCATGCGCGCTTGGTTCGATTTAGGCTGGAAGAGGATATCGCGGCCTGAATACGGTTCTCAGATTTGCCATCCAATTGGTCTGTCGTTTTGACCCATCGGATTCCATGGCAGGAATTCCTGCAATGCCCGCCGGTGCGTCCAATCACGCCTGATCAGAATCGCCCGGCACCTCCTGCCGCAGTCTCGGGCCGCTGACGAGACGCCGGCCGAGGGCCTCAAGGAACCGGTCGTAGCGTTCGCCGCCCTGCGCCCGCGACGCAGCATCGGGCGGTGCCGGGGTCGCGGTCAGCCAAGATCGCATGAAGATCGCGAAGGCCTCGTTGGCAATGCCGATGTCGCGCTCCAGCCGCTGGATACTGCGGTCGATGCGGTCGAGCCGCCGGGTCAGGGCCGCCTCCTGCCGCTCGTCGGCATCGGGGGTAAGGAAGGAGGCGATGGCCGCTTCGGCGACGAGGGAGCGGGATTTCCCGCGCCGGTCGGCATAGTCGGCCAGCAGCAGCATCAGTTCGGGGTCCAGATAGATCGAGAGGCGTTTCTTCTTATCGGCATGTTCCGGCATGGCTCAAAGTTCCAACCCATCGTTCTGATTCATCGAGATCTGGCGCGCGACCCGGCGCATGTCGCGCACCAGCCCCCGATTGCGGACCGCCTGCCGCTCCGAAGCATCGAAGTCCGGATCGAATTCGTTCTGCGGCGGCGCAACCGGTTCGGGCACGATGTCCTGATACGGCTCCAACCCCGGTTCGCGGCGCAGCCCGGCATTGTCCGAGTACCCGGACGAATTGGTGTCGACGTGGGCAAGCGCGGCATTCGGCACGGCGGCGGCATCAGCCCCCTGCCCCGCATCCGGCCTTGGCGGCTGCAGTCCGGTCCAATCATCCGGCAGCGCGGATCGCACCATCTCGCGCGGATCGGGCGGCGACAGCATCCGCTCCCTGAAGCGCGGATCGGCATAGTAGCGCGCCTTCCTGGCCCGGATCGGCGGGGTGCCGGCGACCATGACGATCTCGTCCTCCGGCGGCAGCTGCATCACCTCGCCGGGGGTGAGCAGCGGCCGGGCGGTCTCGGAGCGCGAGACCATGATGTGACCCAGCCAGGGCGAGAGGCGATGCCCGGCATAGTTCTTCATCGCCTTCATCTCGGTGGCGGTGCCGAGCGCGTCGGAGACTCTTTTGGCGGTCCTCTCGTCATTGGTGGCGAAGCTGACCCGGACATGGCAATTGTCGAGGATCGAATTGTTCGGGCCATAGGCCTTCTCGATCTGGTTCAGTGACTGGGCGATCAGGAAGGACTTGATGCCGTATCCGGCCATGAAGGCCAGGGCGGATTCGAAGAAATCCAGCCGGCCGAGGGCCGGGAATTCGTCGAGCAGCATCAGCACCCGGTGCCTGCGGTCCTTGGCATGCAAGTCCTCGGTCAACCTGCGGCCGATCTGGTTCAGCACCAGCCGGATCAGCGGCTTGGTGCGCGAGATATCCGAGGGCGGCACCACCAGATAGAGCGTCGAGGGTTTTTCCGCCGCGATCAGATCGGCGATGCGCCAGTCGCAGCGGCTGGTGACCTGAGCGACGACCGGATCGCGATAGAGGCCGAGGAAGGACATCGCCGTCGACAGCACGCCGGAGCGTTCGTTCTCGGACTTGTTCAAGAGTTCCCGCGCCGCGCTGGCGATCACCGGATGCGGGCCGGCCTCGCCCAGATGCGGGGTCCTCATCATCGCCGCGAGCGTCGCCTCGATCGAGCGGCGCGGATCGGAGAGGAAGGCGGCGACACGGGCCAGGGTCTTGTCCTCCTCGGCATAAAGCACATGCAGGATCACCCCGACCAGCAGGGCGTGGCTGGTTTTTTCCCAATGGTTGCGCTTTTCCAACGAACCCTCGGGATCGACCAGGATATCGGCGATGTTTTGGACGTCGCGCACTTCCCATTCGCCGCGCCGGACTTCGAGCAACGGGTTGTAGGCGGCGGACCGGGCATTGGTCGGGTCGAACAGCAGCACCCGGCCATGTTTCGCCCTGAACCCGGCCGTCAGCTGCCAGTTCTCGCCCTTGATGTCGTGGACGATGGCCGAGCCGGGCCAGGTCAGCAAAGTCGGCACCACCAGCCCGACGCCCTTGCCGGAGCGGGTCGGCGCGAAACAAAGCACATGCTCCGGCCCGTCATGGCGCAGGTAGTCCTGCTCGTATCGGCCCAGCACCACGCCGTCGGGGCCGAGCAGCCCGGCCCGCTCGATCTCGGACCGCTCCGCCCAACGCGCCGAGCCGTAGGTGTCGACGTCGGCAGCCTCGCGGGCGCGCATCACCGAGAGGGTGATGGCGGTGCCGATGGCGAGGAAGCCGCCCGAGGCGGCGATGATGCCGCCCTCGATGAAGATGCGCGGGGCATAGGCGTCATAAAAGTACCACCACCAGAACAGCGCCGGCGGGTAGTAGATCGGGATGCCCCGGATCTCGAACCAGGCCGGGCCGAGCTGTGGCTGGAAGCCGAGCCGCCAGGCCGTCCATTGCGTGCCAGACCAGACGAAGATCAGCACGATCAGGAAGACCACGGTGATCTGGCCCCAGAGGATCTTCGTGCCGGACAAGGTGGTTCCAGCCTCCATGCAGGTATCCGATAGATCGAGGAAAACCCAGCCAACACAGGTTGCAACAGCTATCCGTGAGCCGTTCGCAGCCCGTCGCAGAGCAGCGTAAAAATACCGGCAGGCTGCGGCGCGCAGGCTTCCTGCGATGCATCGCAATCGGCACCTGATGATGCTATATTCGATGCATCGCTTTCGGAGGCATCATCATGCGCACGACCCTGAACCTCGACGACGACCTGCTGCGGCAAGCCCATGACCTCACCGGCATCGGCGAGAAGGCCGTCCTGGTGCGCGAGGGACTGAAGGCCCTGATCGAGCGCGAGAGCGCTCGGCGGCTCGCCCTGCTCGGTGGCAGCGATAAACGCGCCACGGTGGCTCCCCGCCGGCAGCCGGCGCCGTGATCCTCGTCGATACCTCGGTCTGGATCGACCACCTGCGCGACGGCGATGCGGAACTGGCCGATCTGCTGAATGCCGGGCTGGTGCTGGCGCATCCCTTCGTCATCGGCGAACTGGCGCTCGGCAGCCTCAAGGACCGGGAAACCGTCATCGCCGCGATGCAGGGATTGCCGCAGGCGCCCGTGGCCAGCCATGCCGAGGTGATGGCATTGATCGACGCGCGGCGGCTTTTCAGCCTCGGCATCGGCTATGTCGATGCGCATCTGATCGCCGCCATCCTGCTCGCCCCCGGCACCACGCTCTGGACCCGCGACCGGCGGCTGAGCGCGGCGGCAAAACGCATCGACCTTCTCCCGAAAGGATGACCCATGTCCCTGATCGACCCCGCCCGCTCGCTGCTTCTGCTGATCGACTTCCAGGCCCGTCTGATGCCTGCCATGCACGAGGCCGAAGCTGCCCTGCGCAATGCCGGCCGGCTTCTGGAGGCGGCCCGGATGCTCGGCGTTCCAGGCCTGCTGACCGAGCAGAACCCGAAAGGCCTGGGGCCGACCATCGAAGAATTGCCCACCGGCGATGCTCCGGTGGTGGCGAAGCAGTCCTTCGGGGCTTGCGGCGAAGATGGCTTTGCGGATCGCGTCCCGGCCGCCGCACAGGTCATCGTCGCAGGCTGGGAAGCGCATGTCTGCGTGCTGCAGACGGTGCTGGGGCTGCTGGAGGCCGGGCATCAGGTCCATGTGGTGCGCGACGCGATCGGATCGCGGCAGCCGGAGAGCAAGGAGACGGCGATCCGCCGGATGGAGCTCCATGGGGCAGAGATCGTCACCACGGAAATGGTGCTGTTCGAGTGGCTGCGCACCGCAACGCATCCGCGCTTCCGCGAGGTGGCGACCCTGATCCGGTAGAGTGGCATTCAGAAATACAGGCGCATACGGTCGACAACCGGCCAGCGCGGCAGCAGCCAAGCCAAGCCGCTATGCGGGCAATTCCTTCAGCGGATTGGCGTAGGGCACGCCGAGCGGCGCGAAATGCCGCTCGTTGGCGGTCAGCACCGTCAGGCCGTGCGCGGCCGCCGTCGCGGCGATGGCGATATCCTCGAAGCCCGGATCATGGGCGCGCGCCCAGTCGAGAATCGCCCCGGCCTGACGAGCCTCCGCGATACCAAAGGGCAGGATCCGGCTGGCATAAAAATGCTCGATCGCGGCGAGCCAGCGGCGCAACGCCGGGGCCTTGGCGCTGGCGCCGATCCTGATCGCCCGGGCGATGCCGGCCTCGATCTCGGCGATGGTAATGGCCGAGAGGTAGAGCCGGTCGCTATGTGCGCGCATCCAGGCGGCGAGGGCCTCGGCATCGGCGTCGCGCCTCGTCGGCGCGGAGGCCGAGAGAATGTTGGTGTCGAGCAGGTACAAGGGTCAGAGGTCCGTATCCCGCAGCGCCCGCGCAGGCTTGCGGCTGCGTTCGGGAATATCCTCGGGCTCTCCGGGGAAGGCGAGCAGCAGATCGGCGAAATCCGGTACCCGGGAGATGCGCTGCCATTCCTCGAAGGAGAGCAGCACCGCCTCCTTGCGGCCATGCCGGGTGATGACCGTCGGCTCGCCGGCCACGGCCTGATCGACCACGGCTGACAGCGTCGCCTTAGCATCCCTGAGCTGGAGTTCCTTCATGGCCGATCCTCGCTATGACTATATGTAGTCATATAAGGCGGTCATGTCGTCCGTCAAGGCAGATGCATCGGCGCCCCACGCCCTGAAGGGCTGGAAGTCACTAGCGGTCTCACAACCCGAGCCCGCGCTTGCGGCCGAAGCTCCAGTCCACGCCGCCATTGCCGCGGGCGACACCGGAGACATGCTGTCCCAAGTGCCGTTCGAGCGAAGGCGTCCAGGGCACCAGCTTGAAGCCCAGCCTGTCGTCGATCATGGCGAAACGGCCCGAGGCCAGGGCGAAGCGCCGGCGGTAAGAGCCCGCCACATGATCGCCGGTGTTCGCCCGGTCGTAGGCCATGCCGGTCTCGGCGGCGATCTTTTCGGCCAGCGCACCGATCTCGCGCTCGCGCAGCCGGTCGAGCAGCCGGCGCGCGAAGACCACGCGGCTGCCCTGCCGCTCGGCCAAACCCTCCTCGATCAGATGTTCCGCACGCCGCTTCATCGCCTGCCGCACCTCGGCGCCGAAACCGGCCTCCGACAGCGGCACGGGATCGCGAGAGACCGCCTGCCGATCCAGCCATGTGGCACCGCTCGCGGTCACCTGGGCGCGGATATCCAGATCGGAGCGGACGGCCAGCGCGGTGCGGCGCACGCCCTTCGCATCCTCGTATCTGCGCAACTCGACGATGGAGCCGGGGGCGCTGTCGCCGGCGGCGTCGAAATGCGGCAGCCGGATGTGATGGGTGCGGCCATCGACGCCGTCGATCACCGCATAGGCCGTGCCCTTCAGCCCGTCGTCATGGCCGCGCTCGACCAGCCGGCCGAGGATCGGACCATCGGCCTTCTCGCTGGCAAAGACATAGTCGGCGACCCCACGCTCGATCCCCTGCCCCGACAGCGCCCGATGGATGCGCTTGATGATGTCGCCGCGCTCGCCGAGGTCGCGCAGCACGGTCTCGGCTTCGGGCCGGATCACCCATTGCGCCTGCCCGACCTGATCGGCCAGGCCGAGGCGTTCCAGATGCCGCAACCGGCCGACCTTCTGCGGCAGGTAATCGTCGCGCGGACCCTCGATGCCCGGCGCCATGTCGATGACGCCGGACTTGCCGGCATCCCGGAGAAGCTGGCGGTCGAGCGCGATCCAGCGCTCCGCCTCGACCTGCCGCATCAG
>NZ_LLWQ01000154.1 GCF_001447385.1 Paracoccus sp. MKU1
AGGGGATAAAGGTCTGCATCCCGGGCCGGAAGTCTCGCAAGAAGGCGGTGAAATACGACAAGAGGCGCTACAAACGGCGCAACCGCATCGAGATCATGTTCGGCCGCCTGAAGGATTGGCCAATCGTCGGGAAAACAGTCCCCCGGACTGTTTTCTGATCCTCCTCATACGTCGCGACCCGATACGACCGGTGCCCGGAAACCTTCTTCTCTGCGATCATGCTAGCCGCAACCGTCTTGTTCTGGCCGTGAAACTCAATGAGCCTGGACGCTAATGCCTTCACCAGGATTGAAACGCGGCAACTTTGAAGCGTGACGGACATAGCGCTCCGGATCATCGGCAAACAGATTGAATACTTCGAAGCCCGTCTCTTCGATCACTTCTTGCGCGACAATCGTCCTGTGGCAGGTCTCCGGATCACGCTCGAAACAAAGCAGACAGGTTGGTGCAGACTGCACGAAATCTACCAAATCCCGCAGCGATTCCTGTGCAGCTGATGTTTCGATGTGCGCGCCATAGATGGCCCTAAAGCGGTCGAATTCTCCGGCCCGAGCGGCTTCACGCCCAGGCTTGGGATCACCCAGCGCGATGAAATGCGAATACTCGATGCCTTCCTCGGCCAGCCGCGATGCCAGCTTGGTCTTGGAAAAACCGGCCTTGCGTGACACGGCAACAGCGCGCACATCGGCCAACTTTTCGACCCCGACCGCCTTCAGTGTGCGGACGAACCGATCAATGTCCGTGCCTTCGTAGCCTACCGTGAATACAACGCTCATGCCTGCCTCATTTTCTGGAACCGTAGCATGTGACGGTTCGGACAGGAATCCCTTGATTCACTCGGGATTTAAGCAGCCCTGATCGACCGTGAGCATTCGCTTCTGCGCATCCCAGGCCTCCGGCAAAGGCTGCCGCAATGCTTCGAGCGTCAGGTGGCGCGGCTGGCGGCCTTCCAGGATAGCTTCCACGACATCCGGGGCAAGCTGGGCGAGCCGCATCGTTCGGGTCAGATATGGGGCGGCAATGCCTTCGTGTTCGGCCAGTTCGGCAATGGTGGCGAACTCCCCTGGGGGTATTCTCTGGTGAGCAGCTCACAGAATGGGTAGCGGATCGCTTACGCCGGTATCGAGCCGGGGAGGATCTTACGCTCGCCGATCTGGAAATTCCCGGCCTGAGTCCGGCCAAAATGGCCAGCAGGTAAAGACCTGACACCACCGCGCCCGGCCCCGGTCGGGCGCCTCCATCCCTTCATCCCATCTTCAACCGGCGCGAGGGCGCATCTGCATGGACACGGCCTATTCGATCAACCGGCACTGGTCGGATCGCTTCATCCCCGAGATCCGCCGCATCGTCGGTGCGCATCTCTTGCGGGTCGCGCCGGATTACCTCGATACCCGCCATGCCACCGATCTGCTGATGCTGGACGGCCGGGACATGCGTATTGCCGCCAGGGTGCGGCGCCATGGCTACGCCGGCCGCTATCCCTACGACTTCACCATCCGCTCGCGCCTGCCCTCGGGCAATCCGACCGAACTGGCCAAGATTGTGAACGGCGAGGGAGACTGGCTGTTCTACGGCCATGCCAATGCGGCCGGGACGGGCTTTGACCTGTGGTGGCTGCTGGACCTACGGGCGTTCCGGGCCGGGCTGATCCGCCACGCTTCGAACGGTTATCCCATTTCCTCGGGCGACCGGGTGAACACGGACGGCACCTGCTTCAAGTGGTTCGATATCCGGTCCTTTCCCAAGGAGCCGCCGCTGGTGCTGGCGACCTCGGGGCCGCGCAGCGCCGGGCCGTCGCCCTGGCATGCCTGACCGCTGACTTCTCGGCCCAACCCGGAAAGGGGGTGAACAAGAGCACATTGGCCGAAGCGAGCCCTCGCATCATGCGGGGGCTTTCGCTTGGGCCGGCGGTGACGCGCGATGCCCGGCGCTGTGGGGCTCGGTGCCCCTGCGGACAGCAGCCCGCAGGGGATGTCGCATCATCCGAGTAGCCAGTAAGCGCCAAGGGCAATGGCGCAGAAACCGACAAGCATGATGCACCAGTTCAGCAGCACGGTCTTGCCGGATTGGATCTCTCCGGCTGCCGGCGGCGCTGCGTGCTCGGGCGGCGTGTCGTCGGTCTTTGGTTTTTCGGCAAACGGCCTCCGGCACACGGCCGGTTCATCCTTGGGGAAGTTCATCTGTCGTCCTTCGTGAACGCAAGGGTCATGATCTGCCAGCCCGGTTCCGGGGGCAGAGCGAGGTCAGGCGGTCATGCGGAAGAACGGAGGCGCGCGGGCGCAGGGTGCGAGTCTGCCGGCGCAGACCCCGATTTGCGGTTGATAGGCATAGGTGACCAGTGCCGCGATACGCGGCAGCGGAGGCGGGGGTTCCGACGGCGGCAGCGCAGTTGCGGCCAGCGGGCGGATCTGCACCGCATCCTTGCGGGCGATCAGGTCGCGTCCATGGATTGCCGCCAGGGTCGGCGTCGGCGTGGTCAGCTGCTTGGACTGGCTGGCCGCTGCGGTGACCTGTGGTCCCGGCAACATGACGACCAGCAGGGCCAGCAGCAGGGCCAGCCATAGCCTTGCCGCATGCGATGGGTTCACCGTTTCAGGGGCCTGCGGGTCCGTCATGCTCCGACTGATCCATGTATTCTGGTGGGTGCACAAGGGCTGGAGCCGCCTCTCGGAAAGAATCGCAACCGAATAGCAGCAGATTGCGATTTCTGGCCGTCGCGAAAACCCAGCCAGAGAGCCCTTTCTGACGACTCGAGGGCCGAGAATCGCGGAATAGCGAAAATCGCAGGAGGACGCATGTCGGCCGCTACCGCTTTTTTAGTCGCCCTACCTGTGTCCAAGATGGACGCGATGGATAGCGACCTGGGTTTCGTGATGGTGACGCCCCATACATCTCTGAGTGGGCGTCTCGGCTCAGCCGCACGGCTCCCAGCGACAGATCGCGCGCGTGGGGCAGAGGCTGGCTCCAATCCATCCCAGCGCGTGGCGTATCCGCATCACTCACGACCGCAATCGGTAGCAGTCAACCGCAAACATAAAGGCGGGCGTGATGGCGGGTATGTCGCCTAATTAGAAATTTTTCATATAAATATCAATGGGGTGTGGCGGAGAGGGTGGGATTCGAACCCACGGAACCCGTGAAGGCTCAACGGTTTTCGAGACCGCCCCGTTCGACCACTCCGGCACCTCTCCGCGCTTTCGGGTGGTGGCGGCGATTTAGACGGGCGGGGGTTGAAGCGCAAGGGGCTTCGCGCGAAAACCGCGAAAAATTTGTCGCTTGGGTGGATCATGACAGGAACAGGCAAGGCCGGACGGATCGAAAGCATCAAAAGACCAGGCTCATGCCGCTGCTGATCGGGCCGCTCGCCCATCCGCTGATGCGTGCCCGCCTCGCTCCGGAGGCGGTCGAGGCCGAGCCGCTGCAAGGCAGGCTCATCGGCGGCGGCCTGGCCGGGATCGCATCCGATGGCTGGCCGCGGCTTGCCGCAGGCGAGGACGAGTTGCCGCTTTGGCGGACGGATTGGACGCCCGCCCTGCGCCGCTATGCCGAGATCTTCGGGCTGGTGCCGCAGAACCACCGTGCCGGGGAGTTGCTGGGCCTGGGCGAGCCGGCCAGCGACGCGCCCCGATGGCAGCCGGAGCTCGCCGCTGCCATGGCCGATTGGCTGCTGGGCCTGCCCAGGCACCGCCCGGTGGAAGCGATCCGCCGGCGCCTGCCGATGATCGCCAGTTGGGTGGCCTCGCGCCAGCGCGCCGGAGCCGAGACCGAGCACCTGCCGCATGTCGGCCCCGCCGCCATCGACCGGATCAGGATCGATTCGGTCGAGGAACCCTATGCCGAGTATTTCTCGGTCGAGGCGATCCGGCTCAGCCAGCACCGGAACGATGGCGGCTGGACCGAGCCGCTGCTGCGGGCGGTCTTCGTCTCGGGCGATGCGACGGTGGTGCTGCCCTGGGATCCGCTGCGCGACCGGGTCATGCTGATCGACCAGCTGCGGGCCGGGCCGCTGGCGCGCGGTGATGCGCAGCCCTGGCTCTACGAGACCGTGGCCGGCCGCGTCGATGCGGGCGAGACGCCGGAACAGGCCGCGCGCCGCGAGGCGGTCGAGGAAACCGGCATCACGCTTTCGCGCTTGTTCCCGGCGCCGCACAATTATCCCAGCCCCGGGGCGATGGCGGAATATCTCTATCTCTATGTCGGCATCGCCGACCTGCCCGACGATAGCGCGGGACTGGGCGGTCTGGCGACCGAGGACGAGGACATCCGTTCGCATCTGATCCCGCGGGCCGAGTTGACCCGCATGGCGCTGGCGGGCGA
This sequence comes from Paracoccus sp. MKU1, assembly GCF_001447385.1. GTDB lineage: Bacteria > Pseudomonadota > Alphaproteobacteria > Rhodobacterales > Rhodobacteraceae > Paracoccus. Next base: position 4,318 of record NZ_LLWQ01000154.1, read on the forward strand.
GATCCGCAACGGGCCGCTGCTGAACCTGGCGCTTTGGCTGGAGCTGCGCCATCAGGACATCCGGCGCGAATTGGGGCAGGGCACGTAGACCGCCCTGCCGGGGTTGCCGCCATCGGGCGGCGGCGTGTAAACCGGGCGGGAACATCCTGCGAAAGGCCAAGCCCATGCGCATCTGCCCCGACCTCGCCTCTGCCATCGGAAACACGCCCCTGATCCGGCTGCGCCGTGCCTCGGAAGAGACCGGCTGCGAGATCCTGGGCAAGGCCGAGTTCATGAATCCGGGCCAGTCGGTCAAGGATCGCGCCGCGCTCTACATCATCCAGGACGCGGTGGCGCGGGGCGAGCTGCGTCCGGGCGGCACCATCGTCGAGGGCACGGCCGGCAATACCGGCATCGGCCTGGCGCTGGTCGGCGCCTCGATGGGCTTCCGTTCGGTCATCGTCATCCCCGAGACGCAGAGCCAGGAGAAAAAGGACATGCTGCGTCTGGCCGGGGCCGAATTGGTCGAGGTGCCTGCCGCGCCCTACAAGAACCCCAACAACTACGTGCGCTATTCCGGCCGGCTGGCCGAGGAACTGGCGCGGACCGAGCCGAACGGCGCCATCTGGGCCAATCAGTTCGACAATGTCGCCAATCGCGCGGCGCATCTGGAAACCACCGGCCCCGAGATCTGGGAGCAGACCGGCGGCAAGGTGGACGGCTTCATCTGCGCGGTCGGCTCGGGCGGGACGCTGGCGGGGGTCGCCATGGCGCTGCAACCCAAGGGCGTCAAGATGGGCCTGGCCGATCCCGAAGGCGCGGCGCTCTACAGTTTCTATACCGAGGGCAAGTTCGAGGCACCGGGCTCGTCCATCACCGAGGGCATCGGCCAGGGCCGCATCACCGCGAACCTGGAAGGCTTCACCCCGGACTTCGCCTATCGCATCTCGGATGCCGAGGCGCTGCCGGTGATCTTCGACCTGCTGGAACATGAGGGGCTTTGCCTCGGCGGCTCCTCTGGGGTGAACGTGGCCGGCGCGATCCGCATGGCGAAGGACATGGGCCCCGGTCACACCATCGTGACGGTGCTTTGCGACTATGGCACGCGTTACCAGACCAAGCTTTTCAACCCCGAGTTCCTGCGGGCCAAGGGCTTGCCGGTGCCGGAATGGATGACGCGCAAGCCGGCGGACCTGCCCGAGGTCTATCAGGACTGACCGAACCATGCCCCGTCTTGCCGCGCTGCCCCGGCTCGCCTCGCTGATCTTCGTGCTGTTCCTGGCACTGAACCTGCCGGCCCTTGCCCAGCAAGAGCAGGAGGCGCCGGATTTCGCCGCCTGGAACAAGCTGGCCGAGCAGGCCGAGCAGATCCTGGAATCCGGCTCGGCCAATGATGCGCGGTTGCAGACCATCCGCGAGGAGGTGGTGAAATGGCGCGAGCGGCTGAAGGCGGGGCAGGGCGTCAACGCCACCCGCATCGCCACGCTCAAGGACCAGATCGCCGCGCTGGGGCCGCCCCCGGCCGAGGGCCAGACCGAACCCGAGGAAATCGCCGCCCGCCGCAAGGAGTTGAACGAGCAGCTTTCCACCCTTCAGGCCCCGGGCTTGCAGGCCGTCGAGGCCTATGGCCGCGCCGATGGCATCGTCGCCCAGATCGACCAGACCCTGCGCGCCCGCCAGACCTTTGCGCTGATCCGCAAGACGCCGACTCCGCTGAACCCGGCGAACTGGGGCCCGGCCATGGCCGAAGCGGCCCATGTCGCCGGACAGATCTATGCCGAGGCGCGGGCGCGCTGGGACAGCACCGGCGGCCTGTCCGGCTTTACCCAGCGGCTGCCGCTGATCGGGGGCTTCCTGCTGGTGGCGCTGCTGTTGCTGTCGCGCGGGCGGCGCTGGATCGATTCCCTGCCGTCGCGGCTGTCGGCACGAGCCAGCGAGCGGTCGCGGGCGGCGCTGATCTTCGGCGTCTCGCTGGGCCAGATCGCCATCCCGCTGATCGGCGTGATCCTGTTCGGGGCGGCGCTGGCCTCGACCGACCTGCTCGACGACTGGGGCCTGCCGCTTCTGCGTTCGGTGCCGGCGGCGGGGCTGTCCTTCTTTGGCGGCATCTGGCTGGCGCGCCGGTTGTTCCCGGCGCCCGATACCGCTGTCGAACCGCCGCTGCCGCTGGACGAGGAACGCCGCGCCAGGGCGCGCTTTCGCGCCACGCTGCTGGCCTCGGCCCTGGCGCTGCACCAGCTTGTCGCCCGTTCGATCCTGCCGCTTTCCGGCTTCAACAGCCAGAATGACAGCGATACCGTCCCGCAGCGCCTCAGCGAGGCTTCTGCCGGGGTCTGGCATTTCCTGCTGATCCTGTTCGGTGCCTTCTGCCTGTTCCGGCTGTGCAACCTGCTGCGCGGGCTGCGCCCGGCCGAAAACTCGGATACGCCCGATTACCGCATCCGCGTGGTAAGCTTCCTCGCCATGGTCGGGCGGATGGTGGCGCTGGTCGCGCCGGTCCTGGTGGCAGCGGGCTATGTCACGGCGGGCAACGCGCTGCTCTGGGCGCTGGTGCTGACGCTGGCGCTGGTCGGGCTGCTGATCATCCTGCAGGATTTCATCGCCGATCTTTACGCCCTGGCCAAGGGCGGCGACCAGTCGGCACGCGATGCGCTGATGCCGGTGCTGATCGGTTTTGCGCTGATCCTGCTGTCGCTGCCGCTTTTCGCGCTGATCTGGGGTGCGCGCGGCAGCGACCTGGTCGAGGCCTGGACCAAGGTGCAGCAGGGCTTTTCCATAGGTGGCGTGCGGCTGTCGCCCATGGCGCTCCTGACTTTCCTGATCGTCTTTGCCGTCGGTTATTTCCTGACCAATTTCGTGCAGGGCGCCTTCCGCAGCTCGATCCTGCCCAAGACGAAACTGGACGCGGGCGGGCAGAATGCGGTCGCCTCGATGATCGGCTATGTCGGACTGGCGCTGGCGGCGGTCTTTGCCGTGACCTCGGCGGGGATCGACCTGACCTCGCTAGCCTTCGTCGCCGGTGCGTTGTCGGTCGGCATCGGTTTCGGCATGCAGCAGGTGGTGTCGAACTTCGTCTCGGGCATCATCCTGCTGGTCGAGCGGCCCATCGCCGTCGGCGACTGGATCGAGGTCGGCGGCCAGCAGGGCGTCGTCAAGAAGATGGCGGTGCGTGCCACCCAGATCCAGACCTTCGACCGCACCCAGGTGATCGTGCCGAACTCGAACCTGATCACCCAGCCGGTGACCAACTGGACGCGCGGCAGCCTGGCGGGCCGCATCATCGTGCCGGTCACCGTCGCGCATGGTTCGGACAGCCGCCAGGTCGCCGAGCTGCTGCGCGGGATCGCCGAGGACCAGCCGACGGTGCTGATCAATCCGGCGCCCGCCGTGCTGTTGCGCAGCATCACCGCCGACGGGCTGAACTTCGAGTTGCGCGCGGTGCTTTCGGACATCAACGGCGGGGCCGGGGTCTCGTCCGAGATCAACCACCAGATCCTCGAGCGTTTCGCGGCGGCCGGTGTCGTCCTGCCCGGCAGCACCCGCCCTTCGCGCGACATCTTCCTGCATGGCGAGGCCGAGGTGCCCGAGCCTGCGCCGAAGACCGCGCCCCTCGCGGCGGCCGATCCGCACAAGACCACGCCGCAGGAGGCCGAGCCGCATGACGGCGGCGAATTCGGCCCCGCCGCCACGCAGGGCGACGACGGCGAGGATGGAAACCGCGCATGACCACGCCCGACGAGCCGCGCTTCCTGGCCGCCATCCCCGTCCTGCGCAGCTTCGACGAGACCAAGGCGCGGGAGTTCTACTGTGGCTTCCTGGGCTTCTCGGTCACCTTCGAGCACCGTTTCGCGCCCGGCCTGCCGCTTTACTTCGAGGTCGAGCGCGCCGGGCTGCGGCTGCACCTGTCCGAGCATCACGGCGATGCCTGTCCCGGCGCCACCGTCTTCGTGCCGATGCGCGGTGTCGCGGCCTTCCATGCCGGGCTGAGCGCGCGGCGTTATGCCTTCAACCGGCCGGGCCTTGAAGAGTTGCCCTGGGGCGTGCAAGTCGAGGTGATCGACCCCTTCGGCAACCGCATCCGCTTCTGCGAAAGACCGGGCGAAGGTTAACGGCGCAGGCCGCTGGCCGGCTCCTGCTCGGGCAGGCCCTCTTGCGACAGCATGATCGCCACCGGGCGCAGCCAGGGGATCTGGGCGCAGACGATCATGATCGCCACCATGATCGGCACCGCCAGGAAGGTTCCGGCGATGCCCCAGACCACGCCCCAGAAGGCCAGCGACAGCACGATCCCGAACGAGGACAGCCGCAGCGTCTGGCCCAGCAGCATCGGGTCGAAGACATTGCCGATGATGAACTGCACCGCCACGGTCAGCCCGCCCACGGTCAGCGTCACCGTCGGATCGCCGGTCTGCGCCAGCACCATGGCGATGGTGATGACCGTGGCCGCGATCGAGCCCAGCGTCGGGATGAAGTTCAGGATGAAGGTCAGCATGGCCACCGCCCCGGCCAGATCCAGCCCCTGCACCCGGAAGATCGCCCAGATCAGCGCCGCCGTGGCCGCGCTGATCGCTGCCTTGACCACCAGATAGCGGTTCACCCGGCGCATGATCTTGTGCACCGTCTCCAGCACCTGCCGGGCTTGGTCCGGGTCGCCGGTCAGCCGCTCGATCTTGATCGGGAACCAGATCCGCTCGCTGAACATGAAGCCGACGAAGGTCAGGATCAGCACCGAGCCCGAGATCAGGTTCGAGGCCTGCGCCGCGGCCGAGCGTATCCAGCCCGCGAAATCGATGCTGGCCATGAAGGTGCTGATCGCCTCCTGCACGTTCGGCCCCCAGCGCTGGCTGAGCCGCGCCAGCGCCGCCTGCGCCCGGTCGGCATAGGCGATCGAGATCGAGACCACCTCGTTCACCTGCGCCACCACCGCCGTCGCCGCCCAGAGCAGGCCGATGGCGATGGCGATCAGCGCCAGCGTGGTTGCCAGCCAGTTCGGCACCTTCAGCCGCGCGAAGGCAGAGATCGCGTCGCTGGTCAGCGAGAAGATGATGATGGCCAGCACCAGGCAGATCAGGATGAAGCGCGCCTGCACCAGCAGGAACAGGATCAGGCCAAAGGCGATCACGCCCAGAAAGCCGGTCTGCAACCGCTCGCTCAGATGCGAGTCCCGCCCGTCCAATCGCGTCCCCTCATGCTGCTGTCGTGGCCGGGTCGCGATCTGCGCCTCCCGGCCATGTCTCAGGCTTCGGCCTCATCCTCGCCATTCTCGGCGATGCGGGCAACAGAAACCACCTCCTCGCCCGGCGCGGTGTTGAAGACGCGCACGCCGCCGGCGGAACGCGAGCGGAAGCTGATGCCGTCGACCGGCACCCGGATCGACTGGCCGGTCGAGGTGGCCAGCATGATCTGGTCGTCGCGGTCCACCGGGAAGCTGGCGACCAGCGGCCCGCCGCGCATCGCCTTGTCCATGGCCATGACGCCCTGGCCGCCGCGGCCGCGCACCGGATAGTCATGCGACGAGCTGATCTTGCCGGCGCCGCGCGCGGTGATGGTCAGGATCAGGTCCTCGGCCGCCGACATCTCGGCATAGCGTTCCTGGCTGATCGCGGCCTCGGCGACGTTGTCCTCGTCCTCGTCGGCCTCGGCGCCGTCGTCCAGCGCGCCCTCGACGGCGCGGCGCATCTTCAGATAGGCGGCGCGCTCGCCCGCATCGGCCTCGAAATGCCGGATGACCGACATGCTGACCACGCGGTCGCCGGTGGCCAGGCGGATACCACGCACCCCGGTCGAATCGCGGCCCTTGAACACCCGCACGTCGGTGGTCGAGAAGCGGATCGCCCGGCCGGCGGCGGTGACCAGCATCACGTCGTCATTCTCGGTCGCCATGCGGGCGCCGATCAGCTCGACCCCCTCGGGCAGCTTCATGGCGATCTTGCCGTTGCGCATGACATTGGCGAAATCCGACAGCGCGTTGCGGCGCACGTCGCCCTCCGAGGTCGCGAAGATCACCTGGTAGTCGTCCCATTCGCTTTGCGGCGCATCCACCGGCATCAGCGCGGCGATGGAGACGCCGGGCTGGATCGGCAGGATGTTGACGATGGCCTTGCCCTTGGCGGTCCGCCCGCCCAGCGGCAGCCGCCAGGTCTTCATCCGATAGACCATGCCGTCGGTGGTGAAGAACAGCAGCTCGGTATGGGTATTGGCGACGAACAGCGTCGTCACCACGTCGTCCTCTTTCGTGGCCATGCCGGACAGGCCCTTGCCGCCGCGCCGCTGGGCGCGGAATTCGGCCAGCGCCGTGCGCTTGATATAGCCGCCCGAGGTGATGGTGACGACCATGTCCTCGCGCTCGATCAGGTCCTCGTCGTCCAGCTCGCCCGCCCAATCGGTGATCTCGGTCCGGCGCGGCACCGCGAACTGGCTTTTCACCTCGCGCAACTCGTCCGAGATGATGCCCATGATCCGCTCGCGCGAGGCGAGGATGGCCAGGAATTCCCGGATGGAATCGGCCAACGTCTTGAGCTCGTCGGTCACCTCCTGCACGCCCAGCTGGGTCAGGCGTTGCAGGCGCAGCTCCAGGATGGCGCGGGCCTGGGTCTCGGACAGGTTATAGGTGCCGTCCTCGTTCACCGGATGCAGCGGATCGTCGATCAGCTTCAGATATTCCACGATCTCATGCGCCGGCCAGCGCCGGGTCATCAGCCGCTCGCGCGCCTCGGCGGCATCGGCCGAGCTGCGGATCGTCGCCACCACCTCGTCGACATTCGAGACCGCGACGGCAAGGCCGCAGAGCACATGCGCGCGCTCGCGCGCCTTGCGCAGCTCATAGGCGGTGCGGCGGGCGACGACCTCTTCGCGGAAGGTGATGAAATGCGTCAGGAAGTCGCGCAGCGTCAACTGCTCGGGCCGGCCGCCGTTCAGCGCCAGCATGTTGGCGCCGAAGCTGGTCTGCATGGGGGTAAAGCGGAACAGCTGGTTCAGCACCACCTCGGCGGTGGCGTCGCGCTTCAGCTCGATCACCACCCGCACGCCGACGCGGTCGGATTCGTCCTGCACATGGGCGATGCCCTCGATGCGCTTTTCCTTGGCGAGTTCCGCGATCTTCTCGACGAGGCTGGCCTTGTTCACCTGGAAGGGGATTTCGTCCAGGATGATGGCCTGACGGCCGGCGCGGGTCTCCTCGATCCGGGTCTTGGCCCGCACGATGATGCTGCCGCGCCCTTCCAGATAGGCCTTGCGCGCGCCCGAGCGGCCCAGGATGATGCCGCCGGTGGGGAAGTCGGGTCCGGGCACGATTTCCAGCAGCCGCTCGGTCGGCAGGTCGGGGTTCTCGATCAGCGCCAGCGTGGCCTCCACCACTTCGCCCAGGTTGTGCGGCGGGATGTTGGTGGCCATGCCGACGGCGATGCCGCCGGCGCCGTTGACCAGCATGTTCGGGAAACGCGCCGGCAATACGGTCGGCTCGCGGTCCTTGCCGTCATAGTTGTCCTGGAAATCGACGGTGTCCTTGTCGATATCCATCAGCAGATAGGCCGAGGGCTTGTCCATCCGCACCTCGGTATAGCGCATGGCCGCCGGGTTGTCGCCGTCCATGCTGCCGAAGTTGCCCTGGCCGTCCAGCAGCGGCAGCGACATCGAGAAGGGCTGCGCCATGCGCACCAGCGCGTCATAGATCGAGGCGTCGCCATGCGGGTGATATTTACCCATCGTGTCGCCGACCGGGCGGGCCGACTTGCGATAGGGCTTGTCATGGGTGTTGCCGGTTTCGTGCATGGCGAACAGCACTCGGCGATGCACCGGCTTCAGTCCGTCGCGCAGATCCGGGATGGCCCGGCTGACGATGACCGACATGGCATAGTCGAGATAGGACGAGCGCATCTCATGCGCGATGTCGATCACCGGGCCGTCGTGATGCATCACGGCGCGTTCCGATCCGCCGTTCTCGGGGGTCTCGTCGTCGTTTTCAGGGATGTCAGCCACGGGGAAAACCTCAAGATCTTGTTGGGCATGGGTCTATCCCATACCCGCCTTGGGTGCAATCTTGACGGGCCGGTGCGTGGCGGGAAATCCGGCCTCAGGCCAGCCCGGCCTCGCGCCGGCGACCGCGGACCGAGGCCAGCCACAGCGCCGCAAGCCCGGCCGACAGGATGGCGTTCCAGCCGGCCATCGAGATGCCGAACAGGCTCCAGGCCACCTCGTCGCAGCGCACCACCGGGGCCTGCTCCAGCGCCGCCATCAGGTCCTGCGTGGACATGCTGGCCAGCCCCGACACGCCGCCCGAGCAATGCTGCGGCCCCTGCCAGATCTGCAATTCGACCCCGGCGTGATAGATGGCAAGGCCGGTGGCGCAAAGCGCGGCGATCAGCCCCAGCGCCGCCAGCCAGCGCCGCCAGCCCAGCCACCAGATCAGCCCGCCGATGATCGCGGCGACCAGATGCGGCCAGCGTTGCAGGATGCAGAGTTCGCAGGGCGCATAGCCGAGGCTCTGGAAGGTCAGCGCGGCAACCAGCAGCGCGGCGGAACCCGCGCCGGCGGTCACGGCGATATGCTTGCTCGAAAATCCGTTCATGGGCTTTCGGTTAGGACTGCGCGCGGCGGCCGGCAAGTGCCAATCGCGTGATCTCAACGCGGCTTCCAGGTGACGACACGGTAAAGGTAGATCACCACCACCGCGATCACCACCAGCTTGGACAGCGGATCGACGTAATCCGCGACCAGCGCATAGTTTTCATGCAGCATCAGCCCGGCAAAGGTCAGCACTCCGGTCCAGAGCGCGCTGCCGATCACGGTATAGAGCAGGAATTTCCACATCGGCATGCGCGCCAGCCCGGCGGGGACCGAGATCAGCGTGCGAATGGCCGGGATCATGCGGCCGAAGAACACCGCCAGGGCGCCGTGGCGCTGGAACCAGTCATGCGCCGCGTCGATATCCGAGGGCGAGAGGGTGAGCAGCCGGCCATGGCGCGCGGCGAAGCGCTTGAGCCGCTCCTCGCCGAACCAGAGGCCGATGTAATACCACATCAGCGTGCCCAGGACCGAGCCGATGGTGCCGACCAGGATGGTCAGCGTCAGCGACAGCCGGCCGCTGCCGGCCAGGAAGCCGGCAAGCGGCATGATCACCTCGGAGGGGATGGGCGGAAAGACGTTCTCGGCCACCATCAGCATCAGCACGCCGAGATAGCCCCAGCTCTCGATCGTCGAAACCACCCAGTCGAACATGCCTGCCCCTTTCGTTTCGGATCCTGCTGCGGGTTGGGGCCGGAACTGTCAAGCCTGCGCGGGTGTTGCGCCCTGCCGGGGTTGCGGTAACCTTGGCGTGAGGCGTCGGATCGCGGCGGGGAGGGTGGCGCAATGGAATGGCGGGGCAGACGCGGCAGCCGGAATGTCGAGGACCGGCGCGGCATGGGCCGGGCGGCGGGCGCGGGCGGCATGGGGCTGGTCGGCGTCCTGGTGGTCCTGGCGGTGGGCTATTTCTTCGGCATCGACATCTCGCCCATCGTCGGCGCCATCGACGATGGCGGCCAGCAAGGCGAGCCGCGCCAGCTGACGCAGGAAGAGCAGGAGATCGGCCAGTTCGTCTCGGTGGTGCTGGCCGATACCGAGGAGGTCTGGGCCGGCGTGCTGCCCGACCAGGCCGGCATGCGCTATCAGGACCCGGGGCTGGTGCTGTTCTCGGGTGCGGTGCAATCGGCCTGCGGCGGCGCCTCGGCGGCGATGGGGCCGTTCTATTGCCCGGGCGACCGCAAGGTCTATCTGGATACGGATTTCTTCCGGGTCATGGCCGGCAAGATGGGGGCGGGCGGCGATTTCGCCTATGCCTATGTCATCGCGCATGAGGTCGGGCATCACGTGCAGAACCTGCTGGGCACGCTTGGCGAGGTGAACGGGCTGCGCGCCCGGGTCGGCCAGCGCGATTCGAACCGGCTCTCGGTGCTGACCGAATTGCAGGCGGATTGCTATGCCGGGATCTGGGCGCGCCAGGCGAGCGAGCAGTTCGGCAGCATCGAGGAGGGCGATATCGACGAGGCGATCAACGCCGCCGCCGCGGTGGGCGACGACACGCTGATGGAAAGCGCCGGCCGGGCGGTGGTGCCCGACGCCTTCACCCATGGCTCGGCCGCCGAGCGCCAGACCTGGTTCAAGCGCGGCTTCGTCTCGGGGCAGATGGGGCAATGCGATACGTTCGGCGCGGCTGGGATGTAGGGCGGCCGCGGCGGTGCGATTGGCGCGGCCGCAGGAGTTTTGCAGAACGAAGACGCGCGGCGGTGTCCGAATCGGACAGGCCGGCGCGTACGGTGCGGGCGCGGGAGTATTTGGGAAACGGTGAATGGGCAGGGCGGCGCCCCGGGCGAGCCGCCGGCACCGGGGCGGCGGCTTACGGGCGTTGCAGTTGGAGGCCGCGCGGGCGTTCCATGGTGGCCCAGTCGGGCCAGAGGCCGAAATGTTCGAGCCCGGCGAGCAGCAGCCCCAGCGCGATGATGCCGAGCACCAGCTTGACCGTCCTGGCGCTAGGCGGGTTTCGCGCCCAGCGGGAGGCCCGGATCAGCCAGATGAGGTTGTTCATGCGCCCGTTCCTTTGCTAGTGCTGCCCCGAAACCGAATACGCCCCGGGACGACCTCTTGCCTCAGCACAGCGACAGCCGAATCCTGCCCTATACCGCCGACCAGATGTATGCGCTGGTGGCCGATATCGAAAGATATCCCGAGTTCCTGCCCTGGAACACCGCGGCCCGCATCCGCTCGCGCCGGCCCGGTGCCTCGGGCAGCGAGGTGATCGAGGCCGACCTGGTCATCAGCTTCAAGGTCTTCCGCGAGCGATTCGGCTCGCGCGTGACGCTGTGGCCCGAGACCAGGCGCATCGACACCGAATATCTCGATGGCCCCTTCAAGTATCTGCGCAGCGGCTGGAGTTTCGCCGATCTGCCGGAGGGCGGCTGCAAGGTCGATTTCTTCGTCGATTTCGAGTTCCGCAACGCCATTCTGGGCAAGGTGATCGGCGTGGTCTTCGGCGAGGCGATGATGCGCATCGTCCGCGCCTTCGAGGAGCGGGCCAGGGCGCTTTACGGCGCCTGACGCGCGGCCTGCCAGATCGTCTGATCCAGTGCCAGCGCCGCGCGCAGCCGCGCCTCGGCCTCCGGCGGCAGGTCCGTCGCGGCGGCGGGCGAGACATTGCTGCGCCGCAGGCTGATCGTGGTGCCCAGCCGCCGCGACAGGAAGTCGGTCAGCGCCGGCATCGCCTCGTAGCGGAAGATGTGATCGACGGCGATCTTGCCGTCGGGGCCGGCCAGGAACTCGGATTGCCGGCCCAGCCGGGCATAGGCCGGGCGGTCGCCGGGGCGCAGGTAGTCGTCCACGAAACGCGCGAAGCTGATCCGGGCGGTGCTGTTCGGATGGCCGATCAGCTCGTCCCGGGCGCGGAAGCGATACCAGCTGCGCAGCCAGTCCAGCGGCTCGCGGATCACCGCCACGGTTTCGAAGTCCGGTTCGCCCAGCGGGGCGAGCAGCGGCCGGATGCGGTGGAGATATTGCCGCAGGTTCAGGTGCTTGATCTCGGGGCGCGAGCGGAAGGCGATCTCGGCCCTGGGCGCCAGGGCCTGCTCCAGCGCGGTGGTCCCGGTCTTGGGCACCGACAGCAGCACGATGCGGGGCTGGAGAAAGATCAGCATGAGTAAGCCATGAATGCGGGCATACCGCCGATTAGCGGCCCGCACCCGGGCTGGCAAGGCGGGCCGCCGTCCGGCCCGCCCGCTGCGGCATCAGATCACGCCGAAGGCGCGCATCGGCTCGGCCACGCGGATGAAGCCGGCGATGTTGGCGCCGATGACGTAATCGCCCGGGGCGCCGAATTCCTCGGCCGTGCTGTAGCAGCTGTCATGGATGTCGCGCATGATCTCGGCCAGCTTCGCCTCGGTCTTTTCGAAGGTCCAGCGGTCGCGCGAGGCGTTCTGCTGCATCTCCAGCGCCGAGGTGGCGACGCCGCCGGCATTCGCTGCCTTGCCGGGGCCGAACTTGACGCCGGCCTGCTGGAAGGCGCGGATCGCCTCGGGTGTGCAGGGCATGTTCGCGCCCTCGCCGACCGCCGTGACGCCGTTCTTGACCAGCTTGGTCGCGTCCTTGCCGGTCAGCTCGTTCTGCGTGGCCGAGGGCATGGCGACCTCGCAGGCCACGTCCCAGATCGAGCCCTCGCCGGATTTCACGAAATAGGCGCCGTTGCCTTCGCCCTTCATGCGGACATATTGCGAAATGCGGCCGCGGCGCACTTCCTTGACCTCCTTGAGAAGATCGAGGTCGATCCCGGCTTCGTCCACGATATAGCCCGAGCTGTCCGAGCAGGCGAGGACCTTGCCGCCGAACTCCTGCACCTTCTCGATGGTGTAGATGGCGACATTGCCCGAGCCCGAGACCACGACGGTCTTGCCGTCGAAATCGGTGCCGCCGGTCTTCAGCATGGCCTGGGTGAAATAGGTGTTGCCGTAGCCGGTCGCTTCCTTGCGGGCCAGCGAGCCGCCGTAGAACAGCCCTTTGCCGGTCAGCACGCCCGCCTCGTAGCGGTTGGTCAGGCGCTTGTACTGGCCGAACATGTAGCCGATCTCGCGCGCGCCGACGCCGATATCGCCGGCCGGGACGTCGGTATATTCGCCCAGGTGGCGATAAAGCTCGGTCATGAAGCTCTGGCAAAAGCGCATGATCTCGCCGTCCGAGCGGCCCTTGGGATCGAAGTCCGAGCCGCCCTTGCCGCCGCCGATCGGCAGGCCGGTCAGCGCGTTTTTGAAGATCTGCTCGAAGCCGAGGAACTTGATGATGCCCACGTTCACCGACGGGTGGAAGCGCAGCCCGCCCTTGTAGGGGCCCATGGCCGAGGAGAACTGCACCCGGAAGCCGCGGTTGATCTGCACGCGGCCCTTGTCGTCGGTCCACGGCACGCGGAAGATGATCTGGCGTTCGGGCTCGCAGATGCGCTCGATCAGCGCGTCTTCCAGGTAGTCGGGGCGCTTGGCGACGACGCGGCCAAGGCTTTCCAGCACCTCGCGCACGGCCTGATGGAATTCGGGCTCGCCCGCGTTGCGGCGGACCACCTCCTCATAGATGGGGGCAAGTTTGTCGTCGATCTGCGGCATGTCGCGGAATCCTTCCCTTGGGGTCGGACGGCTCCTTAGCCCATGGTTCAGGCAGTTTGAATGGGCAAAGAGCAATATTTGGGCAAAATGCCGCAGTTTTCGGCGGAATGCCAAGATCGCCAGCGGGAAATTCATGAAAATCAGCGGCTAGCGCGATCTTTTTCTGCCCGTTCCGGGGGCAGCAAGCGGCTGCGGCAAAAAAAGACCGCCCGGCGCCTCCACTCGCCGGGCGGTCCGAATGCGCTGCGGTCGGGGTCAGCGGCGCCCCGCCTCCAGCGCGTCCTCGAAGGTGCGCAGGCCGGTGAGGGGCGCCTGGACCAGCACCGCCATGTTGCCGGGCTTGTGCTGGTTGCGCAGCATCTTCAGATGCGCCTGCGGGACTTCGGCCCAGGGAAAGACCTCGGACATGCAGGGATCGATGCGGCGCTCCAGCATCAGCTTGTTGGCTGCCGAGGCCTGCTTCAGATGCGCGAAATGGCTGCCTTGCAGGCGCTTCTGGTGCATCCACATGTAGCGCACGTCGAAGGTGCAGTTGAAGCCCGAGGTGCCGGCGCAGATCACCACCATGCCACCCTTCTTGCAGACGAAGGTCGAGACCGGGAAGGTCGCTTCGCCGGGATGCTCGAAGACGATGTCCACATTGTTGCCCTTGCCGGTGATGTCCCAGATCGCCTTGCCGAAGCGGCGGGCCTCGTTGAACCACTCCTTGTATTCGGGGGTGTTCACCGTCGGCAGCTGCCCCCAGCACTTGAAGTCCTTGCGGTTGATGACGCCCTTGGCGCCCAGCGACATGACGAAGTCGCGCTTGTCCTCGTCGCTGATGACACCGACCGCATTGGCCCCGGCGGCGTTGATGAGTTGGATCGCGAAGGACCCGAGCCCGCCCGAGGCGCCCCAGACCAGCACGTTCATGCCCGGCTTCAGCTCATGCGGCTCGTGCCCGAACAGCATCCGGTAGGCAGTCGCCAGCGTCAGCGTGTAGCAGGCCGATTCCTCCCAGGTCAGGTGGCGCGGACGCTTCATCAGCTGCTGGGCCTGCACCCGGGTGAACTGGGCGAAGGATCCGTCCGGCGTCTCGTAGCCCCAGATGCGCTGGCTGGGCGAATACATCGGGTCGCCGCCGTTGCATTCCTCGTCGTTGCCGTCGTCCTGGTTGCAATGGATGACGACCTCGTCCCCGACCTTCCAGTTCTTGACCTTGTCGCCCACCGCCCAGACGATGCCCGAGGCGTCCGAGCCGGCGATATGGTAGGGCGCGCCATGGCCGTCGAAGGGGCTGATCGGCACGCCCAGGCCCGCCCAGATGCCGTTGTAGTTGACGCCCGCCGCCATCACCAGGACCAGCACCTCGTTGCTGTCGATGGGCGGAGTTTCGACCACCTCGACCTGCATGGCCTTGTCGGGCTCGCCATGGCGTTCGCGGCGGATGGCCCAAGCGTACATCTGCTTGGGCACATAGCCCAGAGGCGGCATCTCGCCGATCTCATAGAGATCCTTTTCCGGAGCGTCATAGGGCGCGATCGGGGTCGGTTGATCCAGGGCCATCTCAGAGTCCTTTCTTGCCGCTTTCTTGCGCCCGGGGTTTCCGCCGCGGCGCAGAATCAGCGCGGGTTGCTGAGCCGGTTGTAAGATTGCTTGCGCAACATTGCAATATTCCTGATGAAGAAATTGTAATAATCTGTCGTCACGGATTTGCGATGCGCCGCAACGCAGCGGGGACTCATCCGGCCAGGTGCCGCATCAGGAAGGCGGCAAGCTGTTCCTGCGTCGTCGCGCCGGCAAGGCCGGCGCTGCCATGGCCCTCGTCCGGCAGCAGGGCGAAATCGACCTCTGCCGCGGGGTCGATCGCCTGCCATGCCTCGCGCAGGCGGCGCGCCTGTCCGGGCGGCACGATGCGATCTCGCATGCCGTGCCGGATCATCAGCGGCGGCAAGACGCTGCCGGGGCGCATGGCGCGCAACCGGCCAGCCGGGGACAGCGCCGTCGCCTCGGCCCGGCGTGCGCCTACGGCATAGCCGACCAACAGCGATTCGGCGCTTTGGGGCGAATCGGCGGGCAGGCGCTTCGGCTGGCCGTCCAGCCGCGCCATGTCGGCGTCCATGCTGCCGAAATCCATCGGCCCATAGAAATCCACCACCGCTCGCGGCGGCCTGCCGTCCTGCACCAGCGTCAGCGCCGCGGATACGGCCAGGAACGCCCCAGCCGAGCGCCCGCCCAGGGCCATCCGCCCCGGCGCCAGCCCCAGTTCCGGCCCGCGCTGGTTCAGAAAGGCGACGGCCGCCAGAACGTCCTGCTCCTGCGCCGGCCAGAGCGCCTGATTCGACAGCCGGTAATTCATCCGCACCACGGCGACGCCGCTTTCGCCAAGCTGCGGCGGCACCGGCAGCAGCCGCTTGTCGCCTGCCCGGAACCCGCCGCCATGCAGGTCCAAAAGCCAGGGAAACGGTCCACCGCCCCGGGGCAGGTGGATGTCCAGCAGGTTGCGGGGCGAGGCGTCCGCATAGGCCAGGTCGAGCAGTTCCGGCCGGGCCACCGCCGGTCCGGCGGCCAGCGCGGCCAGGATGGCAAGGGTCGAGCGGCGGGTCAGCGCCATGCGGGCGGTCCGTATCCCTGTCAGTCGCGCGGAGGCTAGCATCCGTCCCGGCTCCCGCCAACGCCGCATCTGCATTGCCGGACCGTGTCGGGCGATTTCCTGGCCGTTCTGCCGTTTTCCGGGGCATTGCCCATTGATCCGATGGGTAAATAAGACCCACATGACCTCGCATTTCCTGGGCTTTCGCGATCTGGCCCCGGAATCGGCGGCAAGTTTGCCCATTTGTCGGGGCCATTAGCGGGCATCGAAACTTGCCGAAAAACAACAAAAAGCCGCACGGAAGGGCGGCCTGACCGATGAAATGCTGCGATTGCTAACCAAAGATCCGCGAGACGATAGATTCCGCAATCGCGATTCGATCCGTGGAGGATCGACTGGATGCCGCGCCTCCCGGCGGAGAGGATAGGAACTGATGAGGTCCGGAGAGGGCGGGGGTCTGCTACATCTGCATTGCCGCCAGCCTGGAGGGCATGCTGCGATCTTCTTCGGCAAAGGCGGCTTCGTCAACGAGAGGGGTAGGAGGGTGGTCGCCAGGCAGGACGAGGACCGGTCCGAACTGCCGGTTTTATCGCGGTTTGGTAACTAATTGTAATAAATGAAATAACAGGCTGTGCTGATCGCATGGGCACTAGTTGTGACCATCGAAAATGGGCAGAAGGGTCCTATTTGCCTGACAGATCATCACACATCAAGCTGCGGGTCGGCCCATCGCGGTTTCTCTGCAATGCGGCGAATTGACCGGGCAGGATTATTACGCTATCGCTATGCCTGCTGTAATATTGTTGCGAGAGGAATCCCGTGGCCGAGAAAGACAAACCCTGGCTTTTCCGCACCTATGCGGGCCATTCGACCGCCGAGAAATCCAACGCACTCTATCGGGGCAACCTTGCCAAGGGGCAGACCGGCCTGTCGGTGGCCTTCGACCTGCCGACCCAGACCGGCTATGACAGCGACCACGTGCTGGCGCGGGGCGAGGTCGGCAAGGTCGGGGTGCCGATCTGCCACCTGGGCGACATGCGCATGCTGTTCGACCAGATCCCGCTCGAGCAGATGAACACCTCGATGACCATCAACGCGACGGCGCCATGGCTCTTGTCGCTCTATATCGCCGTGGCCGAGGAGCAGGGCGCCGACATTGCCAAACTGCAAGGCACGGTGCAGAACGACATCATCAAGGAATACCTGTCGCGCGGCACCTATATCTGCCCGCCGAAACCCTCGCTGCGGATGATTACCGACGTCGCGGCCTATACGGCGAAGCATCTGCCGAAGTGGAACCCGATGAACGTCTGCTCCTACCACCTGCAAGAGGCGGGGGCGACGCCCGAGCAGGAACTGGCCTATGCGCTGGCCACCGGCATCGCGGTGCTCGACGACCTCAAGGGCAAGGTCGAGCCGCAGGATTTCCCGGCGATGGTCGGCCGCATCAGCTTCTTCGTGAATGCCGGCATCCGCTTCGTGACCGAAATGTGCAAGATGCGCGCCTTCACCGAGCTCTGGGACGAGATCTGCCGCGAGCGCTACGGCATAGAGGAGGAGAAATACCGCCGCTTCCGCTATGGCGTGCAGGTGAACAGCCTGGGCCTGACCGAGCAGCAGCCGGAAAACAACGTCTATCGTATCCTGCTGGAGATGCTGGCGGTGACGCTGTCGAAGAACGCCCGCGCCCGCGCCGTGCAGCTGCCGGCCTGGAACGAGGCCCTGGGCCTGCCGCGGCCCTGGGACCAGCAATGGTCGCTGCGCATGCAGCAGATCGTCGCCTATGAGACCGACCTGCTGGAATATGGCGACCTTTTCGACGGCAACCCGGTGATTGCTGCCAAGGTCGAGGAATTGAAGGCGGGCGCGCGCGCGGAACTGGCGACGCTGGACGAGATGGGCGGCGCCATTGCCGCCATCGAATACATGAAATCGCGGCTGGTCGAATCCAATGCCGAGCGGCTGAACCGCATCGAGGCCAACGAGACCGTGGTGGTCGGCGTGAACCGCTGGCAGCAGGGCGAGCCCTCGCCGCTGACCGCGGGCGACGGCGGCATCATGGTCGTCGACCCGGCGGTGGAGCAGGACCAGATCGGCCGGCTCAATGCCTGGCGGCAGGCTCGCGACGAGGCGGCCGTCGAGGCCGCCCTCGCCGCGCTGCGCGATGCCGCGCAGAGGGGCGAGAACGTGATGCCGTTTTCCATCGTCGCCGCCAAGGCCGGTGCGACGACCGGCGAATGGGCGGCGGTGATGCGACAGGTGCATGGCGAATATCGCGGCCCGACCGGTGTCTCGGCCAGCCCGTCCAACCGCACCGAGGGGCTGGAGCCGATCCGCGAGGCGGTGGATGCCGTCAGCCGCCGCCTCGGCCGGCGGCTGAAATTCCTGGTCGGCAAGCCCGGCCTCGACGGCCATTCCAACGGCGCCGAGCAGATCGCCTTCCGCGCCCGCGACTGCGGCATGGACATCACCTATGAGGGCATCCGCCTGACCCCCGAGCAGATCGTGACCCGTGCCGCCGAGGACAATGCCCATGTCGTCGGGTTGTCGATCCTGTCGGGCAGTCACCTGCCGCTGATCGAGGAGCTGATGGAGCGCATGCGCGCCGCCGGCCTGACGCATGTTCCGGTCGTGGCCGGCGGCATCATCCCCGATGAGGACGCGGCCCGGCTGCTGAAGATGGGCGTGGCGCGGGTCTACACCCCGAAGGACTTCGAACTGAACCGCATCATGATGGACATCGTGGCCCTGGTCGAGCCCGAGGAAGCCGCCGCCTGAGCCGGTTGCGGCGTCGCATGGGTATTTGGGCAACGAAGAAGTCCGGAGCCGCGCCTTCGGCTTCTTCGTTGTTCAAATACCCAAATCGCAACCGCGCCGTCAGTCCTTCAGCAGCAGAAGCAGCGCGGCAATGGTTGCCAGCACCCCGGGCAGCACCGCGAGCGACGGCCCGCCGCGGGTCAATGCGGCTTCCAGCAGGATCACCCAGGCCGGCGTCAGATAGGTATAGGCCATCACCTTGGACGAGGGCAGGCGCATGGTGGCGAATTGCACCAGCGCCGTGGTCAGGGCGCTGGCGAAGATCGCGACATAGAGCAGCGTCACCCAGACGATGGCCGGCAGATGCGCCCAATCCGTGCTGAGGATCGCCTCTCCGCCCCAGATCAGCAGGATCAGCCCGCCGGCGCAGAGCGTGGCGAAGGTCGAGACGATCGGCGTCTCGCCCCGGTTCAGCCTGCGTACCATCGGCGTATAGAGCGCATGCGCCGCGCAGCCGACCAGATAGATCGCCTCGCCGCGCCCGAATTCCAGCCGCATCAGCGCCGCCGCGTCGCCGCCGAAGATCACCCAGAGCGAGCCCGCCGCCCCCAGCGCCAGTGCCAGGGCGATGCGCCCGGTCATGCGCTGCCGCATCAGGAGCCAGCCGAAGCCCGCCGACATCAGCGGCGTCAGCGTGAACACCGCTGCGGTCGAGACCGGCAGCGCGGTCTTGAGCCCCTCGAACATCAGCACGAAATAGGCGGCGAAGAGCCCGCCCAGCAGCAGATAGCGCCAGGGCGCGCGGAAACTCGTGCGCGGGATGCCGGGCCCGGCCATGGCGACGCCGCCGACCACGCCCGCGGCAATGGCGAAGCGCGCGGCCGAGATCGCCGCCGGGTCGATCAGGTTCGCCGCCCGCGCGCCCAGCGAGAAGGAGCCGGCGATCGCGGCCGAGAACAGCAGCATCGCCGCATGGCCCTGCAGTGCCTCGCGCCGCATCTGCGGCACCGCGGAAAGCTCGGCCATCAGCCGCGGCCCAGCATGTAGAATTCGTCATTCGGCCTGATGTCGCCGGCGTTCACCAGCCGGTTCGACATGCCGAAGAAGGCGGCGATGGCGCCGATGTCCCAGATCTCGTCCTGGTCGAAGCCGGCCTCTCGCAGCGCCTGGTGGTCCGCCTCGCCGATCTGCTGGGCGTTCAGCGCCACCTTCTCGGCATAGGCCAGCATGGCGCGTTCGCGCGGCGACAGGTCGGCCTTGCGCCAGTTCACCGCCACCTGGTCGGCGATGAAGGCGTTCTTCGCACGGATGCGCAGGATCGCGCCATGCGCCACCACGCAATACTGGCACTGGTTCAGCCCCGAGGTCGCGACCACGATCAGTTCGCGCTCGGCCTTGCTCAGACCCGACTCGCGCTCCATCAGCGCATCGTGATAGGCGAAGAAGGCGCGAAACTCGTCCGGGCGATGCGCCAGGGCCAGGAAGACGTTCGGCACGAAGCCGGATTTCTCGGCCACCTTGCGGACGCGCAGGGCGATGTCCTCGGGCAACTCGTCCAGCGAGGGCACGGGAAAGCGGCTGATGGGCTGGGTCATGGTCTGCACCTCCGGGGGCCGAGGTTTTCACCAAAGCCGGGGCAGGGTCAACCGGGCCGCGCTTGACTTTGGCGGCCGGCCGGCCTATCCACGCCGGGATTCCCGGAAGGTCTGCCCTTCCGGTCCCCGCGCCTTGCCGGGGATCGCCCCCCGTCAGCGCGTCGCGCCCACGGGGGCGTCACTGTTTATTCGCGCCCCTTGGGGCAACGGCAACCATTGGAGGGCCGCCGATGTTTGAAAACCTGTCCGACCGCCTTGGCGGCGTCTTCGACCGGCTGACCAAGCAGGGTGCCCTGTCCGAGGATGACGTCGCCGCCGCCATGCGCGAGGTGCGCGTCGCGCTGCTCGAGGCCGATGTCTCGCTGCCCGTTGCGCGCAGCTTCGTCAAGGCCGTGACGCAGAAGGCCACCGGCGCCGCCGTGACCAAGTCGATCACCCCCGGCCAGCAGGTCGTCAAGATCGTCCATGACGAGCTGATCAAGGTCCTGCAGGGCGAGGGCGAGCCCGACGCGCTGCGCATCGACAACGCGCCGGCGCCGATCCTGATGGTCGGGTTGCAGGGCTCGGGCAAGACCACCACCACGGCCAAGCTGGCGAAACGCCTCAAGGATCGCGAGAAGAAGCGGGTGCTGATGGCCTCGCTGGACACCAACCGCCCGGCCGCGATGGAGCAGCTGGCGATCCTGGGCCAGCAGATCGGCGTCGACACCCTGCCCATCGTGCCGGGCGAGAATGCGGTGCAGATCGCCAGGCGCGCCAAGCAACAGGCGACGCTGGGCGGCTATGACGTCTACATGCTCGACACCGCCGGGCGGCTGCATATCGACGAAGTGCTGATGGACGAGGTGCAGGCAGTCCGCGACGTGGCCAGCCCGCGCGAGACGCTGCTGGTCGTCGATGGCTTGACCGGCCAGGACGCGGTGAACGTCGCCAGCGAGTTCGACGGCAAGGTCGGCATCTCGGGCGTGGTGCTGACCCGGATGGACGGCGACGGCCGCGGCGGTGCGGCGCTGTCGATGCGCGCCGTGACCGGCAAGCCGATCCGCTTCGTGGGCCTGGGCGAAAAGATGGATGCGCTGGAGGTCTTCGACGCGCAGCGCATCGCCGGCCGCATCCTCGGCATGGGCGACATCGTCGCCCTGGTCGAGAAGGCGCAGGAGGTGCTGGAGGTCGAACAGGCCGAGCGCATGATGAAGCGCTTCCAGAAGGGCATGTTCAACATGAACGACCTGCGCAACCAGCTTGAGCAGATGCTCAAGATGGGCGGCATGCAGTCGATCATGGGCATGATGCCCGGCATGGGCAAGATGGCCAAGCAGGCCGAGGCCGCCGGCTTCGACGACAAGGCGATCAAGCGCCAGATCGCGCTGATCAACTCGATGACCAAGAAGGAACGCGCCAATCCCGACCTGTTGCAGGCCAGCCGCAAGAAGCGCATCGCCGCCGGCGCGGGCATGGAAGTGTCCGAGCTGAACAAGCTTTTGAAGATGCAGAAGCAGATGGCCGACACGATGAAGAAGCTCGGCAAGATGGGCAAGGGCGGGATGCTGAAACAGGCCATGCGCGCCATGACCGGCAAGGGCGGCGGGCTGCCCGACATGGCCAATGTCGATCCCGAGAAAATGGCCGAGGCCACCCGCATGCTGCAAGACCCCAAGGGGCTGGGCGGCCAGCTGGGCGGCATGAACCTGCCCGGCGGGCTCTCGGGCCTGTTCGGAAAGAAGTGAGCGCATGATCCAGCTCGCCGACACGCCGTTGCTTGCGACCGAGCGTCTGGTCCTGCGTGCTCCGCAGGCCGGCGACTGGCCGGCATGGCGCGATTTCGCGACCGGCGAGCGGGCGCGCTGGATCGGCGGGCCGATGGTCGAGCCCGGCCAAGCCTGGCGTGCTTTCGGCCATATCGTCGGGCATTGGGTGCTGCGCGGCTTCGGCTCCTTCGTGGTGACGGATCGCGACAGCGGCGCGCCGCTGGGTTCGGTCGGGCCCTGGTTCCCGGACGGCTGGCCCGAGCATGAGCTGGGCTGGACGCTCTGGACCGCCGAGGCCGAGGGCAGGGGCATCGCGCATGAGGCGGCGCTGGCCGCCCGCGACTTCGCGGCCCGCAGGCTCGGCTGGACCAGCGCCGTCAGCTACATCCTGCCCGCCAATACCCGCTCGGTCGCGCTGGCCGAACGGCTGGGCGCGCTGCGCGACCCGGATGCCGCGCATCCCGGCAAGGAGCCCTGCCTCGTCTATCGCCATCCCATGGGGGTCGCTGCATGAGCGATCACCCGTGCCCGCGCCCCGTGCAGCCAGTATTCCAGCCAGCGGAGACCAGCATGACCGACCCGACCGCCCGTGCCGCCGCCCTGCTCAGGGAGCATCGCGCCAGCATCGACCGGCTGGACGCCATCCTGGTCTATACGCTGGCCGAACGCTTCAAGCACACCCAATCCGTCGGCCGCCTCAAGGCCGAACACGACCTTCCTCCGTCCGATCCCGCCCGCGAGGCGCAGCAGATCGAGCGGCTGGAACGCCTCGCGCGCGAGGCCGATCTCGACCCGGAATTCGCGCGCAAATTCCTGAACTTCGTGATCGCCGAAGTGATCCGGCATCACGAGACCTTCCAGTCTTAGGCCGGGCTTAGACCCGCCGTAACTGCGCCATTTCAAAGGAGAAACGCAATGGCAATGAAAATCCGCCTGGCCCGTGGTGGCTCGAAGAAACGTCCCCACTACGCCATCGTCGCGTCCGATTCGCGCATGCCGCGCGACGGCCGCTTCATCGAGAAGCTGGGCACCTACAACCCGCTGCTGCCGAAGGATTCCGAGGAGCGCATCAAGATGAACCTCGAGCGCGTGCAATACTGGCTTTCGCAGGGTGCGCAGCCGACCGACCGCGTCGCCCGCTTCCTGGAAGCCGCCGGCGTCAAGGAAAAGGCCGAGCGCAAGAACCTGAAGAAGGGCGAGCCCGGCAAGGCCGCGAAAGACCGCGCCGAAAAGCGTGCCGCGCGTGAAGCCGCCGCCAACGCCCCGGCCGAAGAAGCCGCTTCGGAATAATGACCGAGCGGGTCTGTGTCGGCGCGATCGCCGGCGCCTTCGGCGTCCGGGGCGAGGTGAGGCTGAAAAGCTTCACCTCGCAACCCAACGATATTGCCGCATATGCCCCGCTTTATACCGAAGACGGCAACCGCTCGTTCACCATCCGCCTGACGCGGCCGGTGACGGGCGGGCTTGGCGCCCGGCTGTCGGGCGTCGAGACGCGGGAGCAGGCCGAGGCGTTGAAGGGCGTCACGCTCTGGGCCGACCGCGACAAGCTTCCGGCGCTGCCGGACGACGAATTCTATCATGCCGACCTGATCGGCCTGTCGGTTTATGACACCGGCGGGGCGCTTCTCGGCAAGGTCCGCGCGATCTATGACCATGGCGCGGGCGACATCCTGGAGGTCTTCGGGCCCGGCCGCCGGCAGGTGCTGCTCTTGCCCTTTACCCGCGCCTTCGTGCCCACGGTCGATCTGGCCGCCGGCCGCATCGTCGCCGATCCGCCGGAAGACCAGGAATGACCGACGGGGCGATGAAATCCCACGGCCGGCTGTCGATCCGCGCCAGCACGCAGCCGCGCGACCTGATGGCCGAGCCGCAGGTCAGGGGCGCCTGGACCGCCCAGGTCTTCACGCTTTTTCCCGAGGCTTTTCCAGGGGTTCTGGGTCTTTCCTTGACGGGAAGGGCGCTGTCCGAGGGGCTGTGGAACCTGCGCAGCATCGACCTGCGCCCCTTCGGCATCGGCAAGCACCGCAATGTGGACGACACGCCGGCCGGCGGCGGCGCCGGCATGGTGATCCGCGCCGATGTGATGGATGCGGCGCTGCGCGAGGCGGGCGGGGATCTGCCGGTGATCTATCTTTCGCCGCGCGGCAAGCCCTTCACGCAGGCCCGGGCCCGCGAACTGGCGCAGGGCCCCGGCATGACCTTGATATGCGGCCGGTTCGAGGGCGTGGATCAGCGCGTGCTGGACGCCCATGGCGTCGAGGAGATCAGCATCGGCGATTATGTCCTGACCGGCGGGGAACTGGCGGCTCAGGTCTTGATCGATGCGACGGTTCGCCTTATACCGCGCGTGCTGGGGAATCAGGACTCTCTGGCCGAGGAATCCTTTTCCCCGGACCATGGCGGCCTGCTGGAACATCCGCAGTACACGAAGCCCGCCCTTTGGGAAGGCCGCGCGATCCCGGAAGTGCTTTTGTCCGGCAATCACGCGGCTATTGCCAATTGGCGGCACGACATGGCCGAAAGGCTGACCAAGGAACGCCGCCCCGACCTGTGGCGGGCATATGAGGAAACTCGTATGGACCCGGCAAAGGACCGACAGCTCTCGGGCGCATCAGACCAATCGCGGGACTACCGCGAGCATCAAGAGGATCCAAAGCGATGAACCTGATCGCCCAACTGGAAGCCGAGCAGATCGCCACGCTCGGCAAAGACATTCCCGATTTCAAGGCCGGCGATACCGTGCGCGTCGGCTACAAGGTGACCGAGGGCACCCGCACCCGCGTGCAGATGTACGAAGGCGTGGTCATCTCGCGCAAGGGCGGCGGCATCGGCGCCTCGTTCACCGTGCGCAAGATCTCGTTCGGCGAGGGTGTCGAGCGCGTCTTCCCGCTCTACTCGACCAATATCGACTCGATCACCGTCGTGCGCCGTGGCCGCGTCCGCCGCGCCAAGCTGTATTACCTGCGCGATCGCCGCGGCAAGTCCGCCCGGATCGCCGAGGTCAGCAACTACAAGCCCAAAGCCGAAGCCAAGGCCTGAGGAGACGCGCCATGAAAGCAGACATCCATCCCGACTATCACCTGATCGAGGTCAAGATGACCGACGGCACCACCTATCAGGTGCGGTCGACCTGGGGCAAGGAAGGCGACACCATGTCGCTGGACATCGACCCGAACTCGCACCCCGCCTGGACCGGCGGCTCGGCCAAGCTGATGGACACCGGCGGCCGCGTGTCGAAGTTCAAGAACAAATACGCCGGCCTGGGCTTCTGATCCCGACGCCGACCGGAATTGCAAACGCCGCCCCGAAGGGCGGCGTTTTTCGTTGCGGCGGGCGGTGGGCGGCCCGAGGGGGGACGCAGCCGCGTAGGGCAGGCCGCGTCGGTGGCTCAATAGGCCAGGCCGAACATTGGCATCCAGGCCGGCATGCTCGGGGCCCGGTTCAACGCACGGCCGGTCAGCTCGCCCCGGCTGGTATCGATCACCACGCGGCCGTCGCGATACTCACGCAGCACCGGACCTTGCGCGCTCTGATAGGGCGACAGCATGATGGTGGCATAGCCGCGGTTCGGTTTGGGGAAAACGGCGTGGATCATTGGATCGCTCCTTTGCGGTCGAGGCGATGAATGGCGGTGTCCCAGCGCGCCGGGTCGCGGTCGCGCATCAGGTCGCGCGCGGTTTCAAAGGGGTCACAGGTAATCAGCCGCAGCGGAATGTCCGAGATGCGATGCGGCTTGCCCGTGCGCCGGTCGATCAGGCTGACGGCGTAGCGGGGCGGGACAGGCATGGCGGCCTGCCGCGCGCGACCGGCAAAGGCCGGCAGATGGTTCAGCATGGTCATCTTTGGCTCCTTCCCTTGGCTGACCCGGCCGGGAGGCCCGGCATGGCTATATAACGACATAGGTGATCGTGTTTTGCAAGATAAATATCGACCGACTTTATCGTGTTGAAAGAAGGAAGCGGGAACAATTGCTTGCGCGACCGGCTGCCGGGTGGTGTGCCGCCGCGGAAAGGCCGCAGCCGGCGTGTTTTCCCGCGGCCTCGGCGCTTTTCATCGCGGCGGGAGCGGCCTATGGTCCGGCGCGATACCGCGGGCATCGCAGGGGGATTCGTGGCGCATATCATCGTCGTCGGCAACGAAAAGGGCGGTTCGGGCAAGTCCACGACCTCGATGCATGTGGCGACCGCGCTGGCGCGCATGGGCCATCGGGTCGGGGCGCTGGATCTGGACGTGCGCCAGCGCAGCTTCGGCCGCTATCTGGAGAATCGCGCCGCCTTCGCCCAACGCGAGGGGCTGGACCTGCCCACGCCGCTGCTGGGCCGGCTGGAGCCCGAGACCCAGGGCGGCCCGGACCCGCTGTCGCAGGCGGTGGACGCGCTGGACCGGGAATGCGACTTCATCCTGCTGGACTGCCCCGGCTCGCATACCCGGCTCAGCCAGATGGCGCATACGCTGGCCGATACGCTGATCACGCCGATGAACGACAGTTTCGTCGATTTCGACCTGCTGGCCCGCATGTCGCCCGAGGGCAGGATTCTCGGCCCCTCGATCTATGCCGAGATGGTCTGGTCGGCCCGCCAGCTGCGCGGCGAGGCCGGGGCGGGGCCGATCGACTGGCTGGTGCTGCGCAACCGGCTGGGCACGCAGGCCATGCACAACAAGCGCAAGGTCGGCGGCGCATTGACCACTCTGTCCAAGCGCATCGGCTTTCGGGTGGCCCCAGGCTTTTCCGAGCGGGTGATCTTTCGCGAGCTGTTTCCGCGCGGATTGACGCTGCTGGATCTCAAGGACATCGGCACGGAACAGCTCAGCATATCGAATATCGCCGCCCGGCAGGAACTGCGCGACCTGATCGGCGAGTTGAACCTACCCGGCGTCAGCGTTTCCTTCTGAAACCCGGCTGGCATTGTTGCCGGGCACGGGCGCCATTATGTTGCGCCGCAGATTGGTTTGGAGGGGACGATGACGGCAGCCTGCCGGATCACCCGGATCGCGATGCTGGCGCTTGCCCTGTCCCTGGGACCGGCCGGCATGGCCATGGCCGAGACGGCGGGCGCGGTCGAGCAATCCGAACTGCCCATGGTGACTCTGGCCAGCGCCGAGCGCAGCTGGATCGAGGCGCGGGTGCCGGTCTCGGGCTCGCTGGTGGCGCGGCAGGAGGTGCAGGTCCATGCCCTGGTCTCGGGGCATGAGATCACCGGCATCGAGGCCGAGCTCGGCGACCGCGTCAGGGCGGGACAGGTGCTGGCGCGGCTGTCCGAGGACGTGCTGTCGGCGCAGCTGGCCCAGGCCGAGGCCGAATATCAACGTGCCGAGGCGGGGATCAGCCAGGCCGAAAGCCAGATCGCCAGCGCCCAGGCCAGCCTGACCCAGGCGGTGGCGACGCTGGAGCGCACCCGCAGCCTGCGGCAAAGCGGCAATGCCAGTCAGGCGGTGCTGGACCAGGCCATCGCCACCGAGGCCTCGGCGCGCGCGGCGGCGGCCTCGGCCGCGGATGGGCTGGGGGTGGCGCGGGCGGCGCTGGCGCAGGCCGATGCGGCGCGGCGCATCGCGCGGCTGAACCTGGACCATGCCCGCATCACCGCTCCGGTCGATGGCGTGGTCGTGGGCCGGACCGCGCGGCTGGGCGCGATTCCGGGCGGGGGCGGCGAGCCGCTGTTCACCTTGATCGCCGGCGGCGAGGTCGAGCTTGAGGCCGACGTGATCGAAACCGCGCTGAGCCAGCTCGAACCGGGCGATGCGGCCGAGATCGAGGTTGCGGGCCTGGGCCGCGTCGAGGGCAGGCTGCGGCTGGTTCCGGCGACGGTCGATCCGGTGACGCGGCTCGGCTCGGCGCGGATCGCGCTGGACCCGGACCAGCGCCTGCGCACCGGGCTTTTCGCCAGCGGCTGGATCGTCACCGACCGGCGGCAGGCGGTGACCGTGCCGGCATCGGCCATCCTGGCGGATGCCTCGGGCGAGCGGGTGCAGGTGGTCAGGGACGGCAGGATCGAGACGCGCAAGGTCCGCGGCGGGCTGCTCTGGCAGGGCCGGAGGGAGATCCTTGAAGGCATCGCGGCGGGCGAGCAGGTCGTGGCCCGGGCCGGCGCCTTCTTCCGCAGCGGCGATCAGGTGCGGGCGGCGCCATGAATTTCTCGGCCTGGTCCATCCGCCATCCGGTGCCGCCCATCGCGATCTTCCTCGTGCTGATGCTGATGGGATTTTACAGCTTCAGCCGGCTGGCGGTCACGGCCATGCCCAACATCGACCTGCCGCTGGTCAGCGTCGTGGTCAGCCAGCCCGGCGCCGCGCCCAGCGAGCTGACCCGGCAGGTGATCCAGCCCATCGAGGATTCCATCGCCTCGATCACCGGCGTGCGGCACATCACCTCATCCGCAACCGACAGTTCGGCGCGGATCTATGTCGAGTTCGAGCTGGAGACCGATACCGACCGGGCGGTGAACGACGTCAAGGATGCGGTGGCCAATGTCCGCGCCGACCTGCCCGAATCCATCGTCGAGCCGCTGATCCACCGCATTGATGTCAGCGGCATGGCGATCCTGACCTATGCCGTCAGCAATCCCGGCCTGAGCATCGAGGAACTGTCGGACTTCGTCGATGACGTGGTGTTGCGCGACCTGTCCACCGTGCCGGGCGTGGCCAGCATCACCCGCATCGGCGGCGCCGACCGCCAGATCAATGTCGAGCTGAACCCCGCCCGCATCCAGGCCTTCGGGCTGACGGCGGCCGAGATCTCGGACCAGCTCAGGGCCAAGAATATCGACATGGGTGGCGGCCGCGGCGATCTGGCCGGAACGGAATATTCCATCCGCGCGCTGGGATCGGCGGGCGACGTGGCCCGGCTGGCCGCGACGCCGATCCTGATCGGCGGCGGCGAGGCGGGCGGGCGCACGGTGCGGCTGGACCAGCTGGGCAGCGTGACCGACGGCGCCAGCGAGGAACGCAAGTTCGCCCTGCTCGACGGCCAGCCGGTGGTGGCCTTCGGCGTCTTTCGCGCCAGTGGCGAATCTGACCTGGAGGCCGGCGACGGCACCAAGGCCCGCATCGCCGAGATCGAGAAGCGCCATCCCGGCACCCGCATCACCCTGATTGACGATGCGACGACCTATACCTCGGGCAGCTACCATTCGACCATGGAGACGCTCTACGAGGGCGCGGCGCTGGCCGTGGTGGTGGTGTTCCTGTTCCTGAGGAACTGGCGCGCGACGCTGATCGCCGCCGTGGCCCTGCCCCTGTCGATCATTCCGACCTTTTTCGTGATGCATTGGCTGGGCTTCACGCTGAACGGCATCAGCCTGCTCGCCATCACGCTGGTCACCGGCATCCTGGTCGACGACGCCATCGTCGAGATCGAGAACATCGTGCGGCACATCAACATGGGGGTGCCAGCCTATCAGGCCAGCATGGAGGCCGCGAACGAGATCGGCCTGACCGTCATCGCGATCAGCCTTTCCATCGTCGCGGTCTTCGCTCCGGTCAGCTTCATGGGCGGGATTCCGGGGCAGTATTTCAAGCAGTTCGGGCTGACGGTCGCGGTCTCGGTGCTGTTCTCGCTGCTGGTGGCGCGGCTGATCACGCCGATGCTGGCCGCCTATTTCCTGCGCGACAACACCCGCCTGGCCGAGGAGCGCGACGGGCCGGTGCTGCGCGCGCTGATGGCGGTGCTGCGCTGGACGCTGCGCCATCGCGGGCTGACGCTGCTGATGGGGCTGGGGGTGTTCGCCGGCTCGATCTATTCCGCCACATTGCTGCCGACCGAGTTCATCCCGGCCTCGGATGTCGGCCGCAGCCAGATCAGCATCGAATTGCCGCCCGGCGCCACGGTTTCGGAAACCGAGGCGGCGGCGCGGATGATCTCGCAGCGCATCGGCGCGGTGCCCGAGGTGCGCTCGGTCTTCGTCAATGGCGGCGAGGACGACGTGACCAAGGCCAAGCTGATGGTCAATTACGGCCCCAAGGAAGAGCGCGAGCGGTCCAGCTTCGTGATCGAGGACGAACTGAAGCGCGACCTGTCGCAGATCCCCGACCTGCGGATCAATTTCCAGAACGAAGAGGGCAATGCCGACCTGTCGATCTCGGTCCTGGGCGATACCGAGGATGGTGCCGCCGAGGCGGCCGAGCGGCTGATGGCGGCCATGAAGCCGCTGCCGGTGCTGGAGGGGGTGACATCCTCGGCCAGCCTGCAACGGCCCGAGATCCAGATCCATCCCCGCCCCGAGGTCGCGGCCCAGCTTGGCGTGACCGCCAGCGCGCTGGCCACGACGCTGCGGGTGGCGACGCTGGGCGACACGGAATCGAACCTGGCCAAGTTCAACACCGGCGACAAGCAGATCCCGATCATGGTGCGGCTGGACGAGACCGCCCGGCGCGACCTGATGACGGTGCGCAACCTGCGGGTGCCAAGCTCGGCCGGGCAGGTGCCGCTGGAGGTGGTGGCGGATGTGTCGATCTCGGCCGGGGCGACCGAGATCGGCCGCTACGACCGGCGCTATCGCACCACGGTTTCGGCGAATCTGGCGGACGGCGCGCTGCTGGGGCCGGTCAATGCCCAGGTCACGGCCTTGCAGGGCCAGGTGGAACTGCCGGCGGGGACCGAGATCCAGCCCTCGGGCGATGCCGAGATCATGGCCGAGGTGTTCCAGGCCTTCACCGTGGCGATGATCTCGGGCGTGCTGTTGACCTATGTCGTGCTGGTGCTCCTGTTCCACAATTTCGTCACCCCGGTCTCGATCCTGATGTCGCTGCCGCTGGCCATCGGCGGCGCGATCCTGGCGCTGTTCCTGACCGGCAATTCCATCAGCATGGCGGTGGTGATCGGCTTCTTGATGCTGATGGGGATCGTGACCAAGAACGCCATCATGCTGGTGGAATTCGCGGTCAGCGCCATCGACCGCGGCGTGGAGAAGCGCGAGGCGATCCTGGATGCGGTGCACAAGCGCGCCCGGCCCATCGTGATGACCACCATCGCCATGACCGCGGGCATGGTGCCCTCGGCCCTGGGCACCGGCGAGGGGGCCGAGTTCAGCTCGCCCATGGCCATCGCGGTGATCGGCGGCCTGCTGCTGTCCACGCTGCTGTCGCTGCTGTTCGTGCCCTCGCTGTTCTCGGTCATCCATGGCGGGCAGGTGCGGGTGGCAGGCTGGCTGCGGCGGCGGATCGGGCTGAACGCGGCACCGGAGGCGGCCGGGGAGTGAGGCCGGACCGGGGGCTTCGCGCCCCCGGACCCCCGCGGGGTATTTGGGCAACAAAGAAGAAGGGGGCCGCGAGGCCCCCTTGTTCGTTCCGTTCGCCTTTGCTGGGGATCAGGCCAGCATGCCCATCGGGTTTTCCAGGTGCTTGACGATGGCTTCCAGCAACTGGGCGCCGAGCGCGCCGTCAATCACCCGGTGGTCGACCGAGAGGGTCATCGACATGACGTTGCGGATCACCACCTCGCCATTCTCGACCACCGGGGTCTGGATGCCGGCGCCGACGGCGAGGATCGCGCCATGCGGCGGGTTGATCACCGCGTCGAAGTTCTCGATCCCGAACATGCCGAGGTTCGAAATGGCGAAGCTGCCGCCCTGGTATTCATGCGGCGCGAGCTTCTTGGTCTTGGCGCGGTTGGCCAGGTCCTTCATCTCGGCGGACAGCGCCGACAGGGTCTTTTGCTGCGCGTCCTTAAGCACCGGGGTGAAGAGGCCGCCCTCGATGGCCACGGCGACGGCCACGTCCGAAGGCTTCAGCTTCAGGATGCGGTCGCCGGCCCAGACCGCGTTGGCATCCGGCACCTCTTGCAGCGCCAGCGCGCAGGCCTTGATGATGAAGTCGTTGACCGACAGCTTCACGCCCCGCGATTCCAGCTGCTTGTTCAGCATGGCCCGGAACTTCATCAGCTCGTCGAGCCTGGCGGACCGGCGCAGGTAGAAATGCGGGATGGTCTGCTTGGCCTCGGAAAGCCGCGCGGCGATGGTGCGGCGCATGCCGTCGAGCGCCACTTCCTCGGTCTCGCGGTCGGCATACATCCTGAGGATGGTTTCCGCGGACGGTCCGGCCGGGGCGGCGGCCGCCGGGGCCGGGGCGGCTTTCGGGGCCTCGGCGGCGGCAGGCTTGGCCGCGCCGGGTTTCGCGTCCTCGACATCCGCCTTCACGATGCGGCCATGCGGACCCGAGCCGACGACCGAGGCGAGGTCGATGCCCTTTTCCGCCGCGATGCGCCGGGCCAGCGGCGAGGCGAAGATGCGCCCGCCATCCGCCGGTTTCGGCGCCGCCGGGGCAGGGGCGGTGGGCGGTGCTGCCGGGGCAGCCTCGGCTTTCGGAGCCTCGGGCTTGGCTTCCGTCTTGGGTGCCGGCGCCGCGCCGATGTCACCGGCGGATTCGCCTTCCTCCAGCAGCACGGCGATGGGGGTGTTGACCTTGACCCCGGCGGTGCCCTCGGCGATCAGGATCTTGCCCAGCTTGCCTTCGTCCACGGCCTCGAATTCCATCGTGGCCTTGTCGGTCTCGATCTCGGCGATGATGTCGCCGGATTTGACCTCGTCGCCCTCTTTCACCAGCCATTTGGCCAGCGTGCCCTCTTCCATGGTCGGAGAAAGCGCGGGCATCAGGATTTCTGTCGGCATCTCGCTCGCTCCTTAACGGTAGGTGACTTTCTTGACCGCCGCCACCACCTCGTCGGAGGTGATCAGCGCGTGCTTTTCAAGGTTTGCGGCATAGGGCATGGGCACGTCCTTGCCGGTGCAGTTGATCACCGGCGCGTCGAGATAGTCGAAGGCGTTCTCCATGATATGGGCCGAGAGGTGGTTGCCGATCGAGGCGACCGGGAAGCCCTCCTCCACCGTCACGCAGCGGTTGGTGCGTTTCACCGATTCGATCAGCGTGGCGTAGTCGATGGGGCGCAGGGTGCGCAGGTCGATCACCTCGGCCTCGATGCCCTCGGCGGCCAGCTTCTCGGCGGCCTCCAGCGCATGGACCATGCCGATGCCGAAGCTGATGATGGTCACGTCGCGGCCGGGGCGCACGATCCTGGCCTTGCCGAAGGGGATGGTGAAGTCCTCGAGATCCGGCACCTCGAAGCTGCGGCCGTAGAGGATCTCGTTTTCCAGGAAGATCACCGGGTTCGGGTCGCGGATCGCGGTCTTGAGCAGGCCCTTCGCATCGGCGGCCGAATAGGGCATCACCACCTTGAGGCCGGGGATCTGCGCATACCAGGCCGCGTAATCCTGGCTGTGCTGGGCCGCCACCCGCGCGGCGGCGCCGTTCGGGCCGCGGAAGACGATGGGGCAGCCCATCTGGCCGCCGGACATGTAGAGCGTCTTGGCCGCCGAGTTGATGATATGGTCGATGGCCTGCATGGCGAAGTTGAAGGTCATGAACTCGACGATGGGGCGCAGCCCGGCCATGGCGGCGCCGGTGCCGATGCCGGCGAAGCCGATTTCCGAGATCGGCGTATCCACGACGCGGCGCGGGCCGAACTTGTCCAGGAGGCCCTGGCTGATCTTGTAGGCGCCCTGGTATTCGCCGACTTCCTCGCCCATCAGGAAGACGGTCTCGTCGCGGGTCATTTCCTCTTCCATGGCCTCGCGCAGGGCCTCGCGCACGGTCATGGTCTTCATCGGTGTGCCTTCCGGCCAGTCGGGCGACTGGTCCGCGACCGGGGCGGAGGCAGGGATCGCGGCCTCAGCCGGGGCGGCCGGAGCCTCTGCCCGGGCTTCGGCGGGTGCGGGTTCGGCCTTCGGCGCCGGGGCGGCATCGGCGGATTCGCCCTCCTCGACCAGCACGGCGATGGGGGTGTTCACCTTCACCCCCTGGCTGCCCTCGGCGATCAGGATCTTGCCGAGGACGCCCTCGTCGACGGCCTCGAATTCCATCGTGGCCTTGTCGGTCTCGATCTCGGCGAGGATGTCGCCGGATTTCACGTTATCGCCTTCCTTGACCAGCCATTTGGCCAGCGTGCCTTCCTCCATGGTCGGCGACAGGGCGGGCATCAGGATTTCGGTTGCCATGGTTCCCTCCCCTCAGGCGTTCTGTTCCGCGCCGCCCTGCGGCACTTCCTTGGCGTAGATATCGGTCCAGAGCTCTTCCAGCGGCGGCTCGGGGCTTTCCTTGGCGAATTCGGCCGAGTCGTTCACGATATCCTTGATCTCCTTGTCGATGGCCTTGAGGTCCTCCTCGGAGGCGTGCTTGCCGGTCAGCAGCAGTTCGCGCACATGCTCGATGGCGTCGCGCTCGTCGCGCATCTTCTGCACTTCCTCGCGGGTGCGGTATTTCGCCGGGTCGGACATCGAATGGCCGCGATAGCGATAGGTCATGACCTCGAGGATGTAGGGGCCCTTGCCGGCGCGGCAATGCGCCACCGCCTTTTCGCCTGCGGCCCTGACCGCCAGCACGTCCATGCCGTCCACCTGCTCGCCCTTGATGCCGAAGGCTTCGCCGCGGCCATAGAGCGTGGTCGATTTGGTCGAGCGTTTCATCGAGGTGCCCATGGCATACTGGTTGTTCTCGATGACGAAGACGACCGGCAGTTCCCAGAGCTCGGCCATGTTGTAGGTCTCGTAGACCTGGCCCTGGTTCGAGGCGCCGTCGCCGAAATAGACGAAGGTGACGTTGTCGTTGCCCAGATACTTGTCGGCAAAGGCCAGGCCGGCGCCCAGCGGCACCTGGGCCGCGACGATGCCATGGCCGCCGTAGAAATGCTTTTCGCGGCTGAACATGTGCATCGAGCCGCCCTTGCCCTTGGAATAGCCGCCGATCCGTCCGGTCAGCTCGGCCATCACGCCGCGGGCTTCCATGCCGCAGGCCAGCATGTGGCCGTGGTCGCGATAGCTG
The DNA here is from genome assembly GCF_001447385.1 of Paracoccus sp. MKU1. Classification (GTDB taxonomy): domain Bacteria; phylum Pseudomonadota; class Alphaproteobacteria; order Rhodobacterales; family Rhodobacteraceae; genus Paracoccus. Next base: position 38,891 of record NZ_LLWQ01000154.1, read on the forward strand.
GTGATGCGCTTGTCGCCTTCCTTGGCGATGGATTCGAGGCCGACGACCACGGCTTCCTGGCCGATATAGAGGTGGCAGAAGCCGCCGATCAGACCCATGCCGTAAAGCTGGCCGGCCTTTTCCTCGAATCGCCGGATCAGCAGCATGTCGCGGTAGTATTTGAGCAGCTCATCCTTGGACACGTTGGGCGTGCTTTGCTTGGCTGCGGGCTTTCTGACCATGGGCCTCCTCCTCGGGGCGGGGATAGTTCAGCGTTAAACTAATTCTAGGCGAAGCTTTCGGGGGAAGTAAACCGGCCTCGTGCATCCGTCCAGAGGGCAGATGCGAAAAGCCGCCTGCGCGGCGGCGATAGTTGGGGCGCGCAGGGGCATCGCCGCGTCCTGGGGCGCGGTCGCATGGGTATTTGGGCAACGGAGAAGGCGCGGCCGGACCCTGCGGGAGGGCTCAGCGGATGATGACTTCGTCGGCGCGCACCAGGCCCAGTACGTCGCGGGCGCGTTCGTCCAGAAGGTCGAGATCGAGAAACTCGTCCGAGAGCCGTCGGGTCAGGTTGCGCATCCGGTCCACCTCGGCTTGCAGCTTGTCGCGCTGTTGGATCAGCTCCTGCGTCTCGGCCTGCAATTGCACTCGGCGCAGGATCCCCGAGGGGCCCTGCACCGCCGCATAGGCGAAATAGACGCCCAGGAGGATCATCACGACGAAGAAGATGAGGGCGCTGATCGACAGGCGTTGGGTCATGGGCTTCTCGGCTGTTTCGGGCGATCATGCCACAGGCGGCCGGCCGGGGGAATCCCCCGATGCGCCGCGCAGGATGTCATCGAGCACCAGGGCCATGACGCGGGCGGAATCCTGCATATCCTGCACGCCGACCCATTCGTCGGGCTGATGCGCCAGATCCAGCACGCCGGGGCCGTAGGCGATGCAGTTCTTCAGCTTGCCGATGCGGTCGATATGTTTCTGGTCATAGGTGCCGGGGCTGACCACATAGCCGGCCTCGCGGCCCAGCACCCGCTGGATGGCGGCGGCGGTCGAGCGCACCACCGGGGCCTCGCGGTCGGTCATGCTGGGGATCACCTCGAACAGGTCGCGGATCTCATAGGAGAAGCTGGGCCTTTGCGCCTTGACCTTTTCCAGGAGCGCGGTGATCTCGCGCTTCACTTCCGACAGTTCCTCCTCGATCAGGAAGCGGCGGTCGATGGTGATGCGGCAGCGGTCGGCGACGCAGGGCGCGGGCAGGCCGGTGAAGTCCGGGCCGAGATCCGGCTCGCCGCCATGGATCGAGTTGATGTTCAGCGTCGAGTTCCGCGCGCCCTCGGGGATCACCGGCATCTGGGTCCGCTTGGTCATCAGCAGCGGGAACAGCGTGCGCTCCATCTCGTCGAGCACCGCGCCCATGTGGCGGATGGCGCTGTCGCCCAGGAAGGGCATCGAGCCATGGGCGATGCGGCCATGCGTCTCGATCTCGGCCCACCAGACGCCGCGATGGCCCAGGCAGATGCGGTCCTTGTGCAGGGGCTCGGGGATGATGACATGGCCGACATGGGCGAAGGCGCCCTGTTCGGCAAGATAGGCCACGCCGCCGAAGCCGCCCGATTCCTCGTCCGCGGTGGCGCTGATCTCGATCTGGCCGGGATGGTCGGGGTAAAGCGCGACGAAAGCCTCGGCCGCGATGATGCTGGCGGCCAGCCCGCCCTTCATGTCGCAGGCGCCGCGGCCATAGATGCGGCCACCCTCCAGTTCGGCCGCGAAGGGATCGCGGCTCCAGCCATGGCCGACCTCGACCACGTCGTGATGGCTGTTGAAATGCACGCATTCGCCGGGCGGGCCGCCGCGATGGCGGGCGACCAGGTTCCAGCGCGGAAAGGCCTCGCTGTCGCCGGGTGCGCCATGGGCGCGGATCAGCTCGCAGGCCCAGCCCTGCGGCGTCAGCCGCGCCTGCAGGTATTCGCAGATCTCGCGATAGTGGCGGCCCGGCGGGTTCAGCGTCGGAATGCGGATCAGATCCTGCGTCAGGCGGATCAGATCGTCGCGGCGGTTTTCGATCTCGAGGGCAAGGGCGTCCATGGCGCAAGGCTAGGCCGGGCGCGGCGGCGCGGCAATGGGGTCATTGACAGTCGCGGCGCGGGGGCCTTCCATGGGGCAGGCTTTTCGCAACCAGGGTCGGCCCGATGATCGCCTTTCTTCGCCTGATCGGCATGGTCCTGATCGTCGAGCTGATCTTTTACGCGCTGATCTGGGTCTATATCCGCAGCCTGCGCCGGGAAGAGCTTGAAAAGGAATGGGATCGCCGCCATCCCGAGCGCGCGGGCCCGTCCCTGGAACGCGCCGAGTTCGTGCGGCGTTCGATGGTGGGTTTCAGCAGGACCCTGCGGGCGCGGCTCGTCGGGCTGGTGCTGGTGCTGCCGGTGGTCGCGATCATCGTGATCATCGTGATCGTGAACTACAATTGAGGGGGCGCCGATGCGCTGGTTCCTGACCGTCCTTGGGGTGATCTTCGGGATCGTGGTCTTTCTGTTCCTGGACTACACGCTGCCCTCGAAGCAGACGGTCCGCATCACCAACACCTATAACCGGCTGACGGATATCGGCGCGAATGCCTTCTTCTATGCCTCGCCCGATACCGGCACGGTGCAGAACGCCCAGGGCCAGCGCGACGTGCGTTTCATCGACACGGTGCGTCCGAACGGCAAGCCCTATGTCTATCGCAACGAGGATACCGGCTGGATCTGGCCGCCCTATTTCAAATACGACAGCTCGAACCTGCATGCGCAGGCGACCGATCTGCGCTCGACCGCGGCCAGCCCGCAATGGGTCAGCGTGACCTCATACGGCTGGCGCATCGCCTGGCTCTCGGTCTATCCCAACGCCATCTCGATCAAGCCGGTGGCGGGGCCGGAGGTGCGGCCGTTCAACTGGGCGGCGCAGATCATCCTGCTGATCCTGGGGGCGCTCTTGTTCCTGATCTGGCGGATGTGGAACCAGTTCCGCGAGCGCACCATCGACCCCGCCGTGCGTTCCGCCGACGAGGCATGGGACCGGCTGGACGCCCGGGCGGACGCGGCCCGCGACCGGGCGCGCGGGCGCATGCGGCGCTGGTGGGACGGGCTGCGGGGGCGCTGAGCGATGGAGCGCAAGAACCCCGGCACCGACTTCCGCCTCGACTGGTTCGAGAACATCCAGGTCAACACCCCGGCAGCCGAGCGCCGCGCCGCCAGCCTGGCCGCACGCCGCAGCCTGAAAAAGGAATGGCAGGCGGCCTGGCTGCTGAACGCGGTGCGCTGCATCGACCTGACCACGCTGTCGGGCGACGACACGCCGGACCGGGTGGCGCGGCTTTGCGCCAAGGCGCGCCAGCCGGTCGATGCCGGCCAGCTTGCCGCGCTGGGGGTCGATCACCTGACCACCGGCGCGGTCTGCGTCTATCCGACCATGGTGGCGGCGGCGAAGCGGGCGCTGCGGGGAACGGCGATCCCCGTCGCCTCGGTCGCGACCGGCTTTCCCGCCGGGCTGATGCCGCTGGACCTGCGGCTGGCCGAGATCCGCTATGCGCTGGACCAGGGCGCGGACGAGATCGACATCGTGATCTCGCGCGCGCTGGTGCTGCGCGGCGAATGGGCGGCGCTTTACGACGAGATCTGCGAGATGCGCGAGGCCTGCGGTTCGGCGCGGATGAAGGCGATCCTGGCGACGGGCGAGCTGAAGACCCTGTCCAATGTCGCCAAGGCCAGCCATGTCGCCATGCAGGCCGGCGCCGATTTCATCAAGACCTCGACCGGGAAGGAGCCGGTGAACGCCACCTTGCCGGTGTCGCTGGTCATGCTGCGCGCGATCCGCGACTATCGCCACCAGACCGGCTTTGCCGTGGGCTTCAAGCCGGCCGGCGGGTTGCGGACGGCCAAGGACGCGCTGAACTGGCAGGTGCTGATGGCCGAGGAGCTGGGCCGCGACTGGCTGCGGCCGGATCTGTTCCGCATCGGCGCCAGTTCGCTGCTGGCCGATATCGAGCGGCAGATTTCCCATCACGTCACCGGGCGCTACGCTGCCGCCCATCGTCTGGCCGCGGGGTGAACATGCCGAAGGTAAGCGAGATCATGGAAAGCATGGAATACGGCCCCGCGCCCGAGGATGCCTCTGCCGTCCGCGACTGGCTGCGCGAACGCGGCCGCTTCGGCCATTTCATCGCCGGGCGCTTTACCCGGCCGGGCGAGACCTTCGCCAGCCGCGATCCCTCGACCGGCGAGGAACTGGCGCAGGTCACGCAGGGCACCCCCCGCGACGTGATGAAGGCGGTGCGCGCCGCGCGCCGGGCGCAGCGCGGCTGGGGCGCCATGCCCGGCCACGACCGGGCGCGCTTTCTCTACGCCATCGCCCGGACCATCCAGAAGCGCGAGCGGTTCCTGGCGGTGCTGGAGAGTCTGGACAACGGCAAGCCGATCCGCGAAAGCCGCGACATCGACGTGCCGCTGGTGGTGCGGCATTTCTACCACCATGCCGGCTGGGCCGAACTGGCCGAGACCGAGTTTCCCGGCCACGGCCCCCTGGGCGTCTGCGGCCAGGTCATCCCCTGGAACTTTCCGCTGCTGATGCTGGCCTGGAAGGTGGCGCCGGCGCTGGCCGCCGGCAATACCGTGGTGCTGAAGCCTGCCGAATACACGCCGCTGACCGCACTGGCCTTTGCCGAGATCTGCGCCCATGTCGGCCTGCCCGCCGGGGTGGTCAACATCGTCACCGGCGACGGCGAGACCGGTGCGGCGTTGGTCGGGGCCCCGGTGGACAAGATCGCCTTCACGGGTTCCACCGAGGTCGGGCGCGGCATCGCCCGCGCCGTCGCCGGCTCGGGCAAGCGGTTGACGCTGGAACTGGGCGGCAAGTCGCCCTTCGTGGTCATGGAAGATGCCGACCTGGACGCCGCGGTCGAGGGCGTGGTTGATTCGATCTGGTTCAACCAGGGCGAGGTCTGCTGCGCCGGCTCGCGCATCCTGGTCGCCGAATCGGTCGCCGCGCGGTTCGAGGCGCTGCTGCGGGCGCGGATGGAGAAGCTGCGGCTCGGCGCGCCGCTCGACAAGTCAACCGATGTCGGCGCCATCGTCGATCCCGTGCAAAAGGACCGCATCCTGCGGCTGATCGACCGGGCCACCGCCGCCGGGGCGGAACTGGTCGGCGGCGCGGCGGCGCCGGGCTGCTTCATCGCGCCGGGTTACCTGAAGAATATCGCGCCCGCCAATCCCGGCATGATCGAGGAAATCTTCGGTCCCATCGCCACGCTTTCGACCTTCCGCACCCCGGACGAGGCGGCGGACCTGGCGAACAATACCCGCTATGGCCTTGCGGCCTCGGTGTGGTCGGAAAGCGCCACGGTGGCGACGGATCTTGCCGCGCGGATCAAGGCCGGCGTGGTCTGGGTGAACTGCGCGAACCTGTTTGACGCGGCCGCACCCTTTGGCGGCATGCGCGATTCGGGCTATGGCCGCGAGGGCGGGCGCGAGGGGATGCTGGACTATCTCGCCGCTCCGCTCGCCCCGCAGCGCGATCCGGTGCCGTCCGAAATCGTCCCGGCCGAGGGCTCGGGGATCGACCGCACGGTCAAGCTCTATATCGGCGGCGCGCAGAAGCGCCCGGATGGCGGCGCCAGCTACCTCGCGCAGGACGAGCTGGTGCCGCTGGGCAATCGCAAGGACATCCGCAACGCGGTCGAGGCCGCGCAATCGGCGCTCGCGAAATGGCAGGGCCTGGGCGGCCATGGCAGGGCGCAGGTGCTGTATTTCCTGGCCGAGAACCTGGCGCAGCGCCGCGCGGAATTCGCCGGCTTCGCCAGTCCGTCCGAGGTCGATGCCGCCATCCGCCGCTGCTTCTTCTATGCCGGTTTCGCCGACAAATACGACGGCGCGACGGTCTCGGCCAAGCCCGGCCACCTGTGCCATGTCCAACCCGAACCGCATGGCGTCATGGGGCTGGTCGCGCCCACGGCCGCGCCTCTGGCAGGCTTCATGGCGCTGGTGCTGCCGGCCATCGCCATGGGCAATGCCGTGGTGGCGATCCCGTCGCAGGACCGGCCGATGGCGGCGCTGACGCTGGCGCAGGTCCTGGCCTGTTCGGACGTGCCGGGCGGCGTGGTCAACATCGTCACCGGCCCGCGCGACGATCTGGGCCGCACGTTGGCCGCGCATGACGGCGTCTCGGCGATCTGGCATGCCGGGCAGGGCGAGGGGCTGGCCGAGGTGCAGCGCGCCGCTGCCGAAACCCTGATCCCGGTCTGGACCCCCGCGTCGCGCGACTGGAGCGGTCCGCAGGCGCAGGGCCGCGAATTCCTGCGCGCGGCCTGCCGCACCAAGACCATCTGGTTGCCCTATGGCGCGCTTCCCGCCGGCACCGGCAGCGCGGCCTATTAGCGGCGCTGGCCCGGTCGCGGACGGTGCATGGCGTTGTCATCACGGCGCCCGGTGGGTACAATCAGCCCGCCTCAGCATCGGAATCGCGCATGTATATCCCCCCGCATTTCCACGAGATCGACCCCAGGGAGATCGCTGCGCTCATCGAGGCCGCGCCTCTGGCCTGCATCGTGGCGCAGACCTCCGAAGGGCTGATCGCCAACCATGTCCCGCTGCTGGCCGGCCCGGATGGCACGCTGATCGGCCATGTGGCGCTGGCCAACGACATGCACCGGCTGATCGCCGAGGAGCAGGAGGTGCTGGCGATCTTTCGCGGCGAGGACGGCTATGTCTCGCCCAATTTCTACCCGAGCAAGCCCGAGCATCACCGGCATGTCCCGACCTGGAACTATCGGGTGGTGCATGTCTATGGCAGCATCAGCTTTCAGCATGACGAGCGGGCCAAGCGTGCCGCGGTCGGCCTGCTGACCCGCAGCCACGAGCGGCGGCTGAACGGCGCCGGGGCTTGGCGCATGGCCGATGCGCCGGCCGATTACATGGAGCAGATGCTGGGCGGCATCGTCGCCTTTCGGATCGCGATGCGCCGGACGCTGGCCAAGTCGAAGCTGAGCCAGAACCGCGAGACCCGCAACTATCTGGGCGCCATTGCGGGGCTGCGGGCCAGCGGGCAAGAGGCGATTGCCGAGCAGATGGTCAAGCGCCTGCCCAGCGACGGCTAGCCGAGAGCCGGCTGAGCCGCCTTGCCGGCCCGGCCTTAGCCGGCGCGCAGGCGACGGAGCCGCCCGGCCGATTTCGCCCGGGGCCGATCTGGTCCGGCTTGCCGGCGCGGCTGGCCGTCCGGCATCGGCGCTGCGGCAGCCCGAGCCAGCCGGATAACAGGCCCTTCCCGGGCAGGGCGGCGAGTCGCCCGGGCTTGGGCCATGAAGGCCCGTTCGCGCCGCCCCTGTCAGGCGGGGCGCAGCCAGCGCAGCCCGGCCTCGGTCGAGCTGCGGGGGGTGTATTCCGCGCCCACCCAACCGCGATAGCCGGCAATGTCGATGGCGCGGAACAGCCCGGCCAGGTCGATGTCGCCCTGCCGCGGCTCGTGCCGGCTGGGCCAGTCGGCGATCTGGACATGCCGCACCCGCCCGGCATGGCGCTGCCAGACCGCCAGCGCATCGCCATGGATCATCTGCGCGTGATAGACGTCGAATTGCAGCCCCAGGTTCGGGGCGTCGACCTCCTCGACGATCTCGGCCGCGAGGTCGAAACTGTCGAGGAAATATCCCGGCATGTCCGCGTGGTTCATCGGCTCGATGGTCAGGCTGGTCTGCGGCGCGCGCTGACCGGCCCAGCGGAGGTTCTCGACAAAGGTGCGTCGCGCCAGCCCGCCGCTGGCCTTGCCGGCCATCACATGCAGATGCCGAACCCCCAGCGCCCGGGCAAAGCGCAGCGCGCGGTCGAAGTCGCTGCGAAAGCGCGATTCGTTGCCCGGCTCGGCGGCAAAGCCGCGCGGGCCGCCGGCCCAGTTCGGCGGCGGCGTGTTCATCAGCACGAACTCTACCCTCGCAGCCTGCGCGGCCTGCACCAGCTCCTTGACCGCAAGGTCATAGGGAAACAGGATCTCGACCCCGTCGAAACCCGCGCGCCTTGCCGCGGCGAAGCGTTGCAGCATGGGCAGTTCGGTGAACAGATAGGTCAGGTTGGCGGCGAATTGCGCCATGGTCAGGGCTCCAGAGGAAAGGCCGTCCCTCCCGATCGCACTTCCATACGCCCGTTTTCGCCGGGCATAGCCGCATCGGCCAGTCGGTAGAATGTCTTGCGGTCGATCAGCGCCCAAAGACCGCGGCGGATATGGACATAGGGACGGGGTTCCTCGGCCGTCCCGCGCAGCTCGATCGCATGCTCGGGGCCGGCCGTCACCCGGTCGCCGACATTGGTGGTGAAGGCGATGTCCTGGCCGATTTCGGCATCGACGGCGATGAAGGGCGCATCGACCACGCGGATGCCGACCTTTTCGACCGGGGTGACCAGGAAGTAATCCTCCCCCTCGCGCTTCAGGATCGAGGCGAACAGCCGCACCATCTCGGGCCGGCCGATGGGCGTGCCGTTGTAGAACCAGCTGCCGTCGGCGCGGATCTCCATGTCCAGATCGCCGCAGAAGGGCGGGTTCCACAGATGCACCGGCGGCGGCCCCTTTTTCGAGGCGCGGCTGGCCGCGGCGGCGATTCCGGTCGCATCGCTCACGGCATTGTCAGTCTTTTCCACCATTCCCTGTGGACCCCGTCACCCCTGCCTTTATGTTGTCCTAGAACAGAAACGGGGCATTGTCATGGCCGAGAATGAGAAACTGGTTTCCGAAGTCCTGACGCTGACCGACCGCCTCGCGCAGGCCCGCGCCAGCGTCGAGCACCGCTTCGTCGGCCAGCATGCCGTGGTCGAGCAGGTTCTGGCGGCGATCCTGTCGGGGGGGCATGCGCTGCTGGTCGGCCAGCCGGGCCTGGGCAAGACCATGCTGGTCGATACGCTGGCCACCGTGCTGGGCCTTGATACCGCGCGCATCCAGTTCACCCCCGACCTGATGCCGGCCGACATCCTGGGCTCCGAGGTGCTGGACATCCGGTCCGACGGCACCCGCGCCTTCCGCTTCATCGAGGGGCCGGTCTTTACCCAGCTCTTGATGGCCGACGAGATCAACCGGGCCAGCCCCCGCACGCAATCCGCGCTGCTCCAGGCCATGCAGGAGGGCGAGGTCACCATCGGCGGCGAGCATCGGCCGCTGGGCCGGCCCTTCCACGTGCTGGCGACCCAGAACCCGATCGAGCAGGAGGGTACCTATCCGCTGCCCGAGGCGCAGCTCGACCGTTTCCTGTTGCAGATCGACGTGGACTATCCCGACCGCGACACCGAACGCGCCATCCTGCTGGCGACGACCGGGGTCGAGCAGGGCCGCGCCCATGCGGTCTTCGACGCGGCGGGGCTGGTCGCGGCGCAGGCGCTGATCCGGCGCATGCCGGTGGGCGAGACGGTGCTGAACGCCATCCTCGACCTGGTGCGCGCGGCCCGTCCCGGCGCGCCCGAGGCGCCGGGCTGGATGGCCGACACGCTGGTCTGGGGGCCGGGGCCGCGCGCCGCGCAGGCGCTGACGCTGGTCACCCGCGCCCGCGCGGCGCTGAACGGCCGCTTTGCGCCGACACTCGACGATGTCGAGGCCATGGCCGCCCCGGTGCTGCGCCACCGCATGGCGCTGAGCTTTGCCGCCCGCGCCCGGGGCGAGACCATCGAGGGCGTGATCGCGCGCCTGCTCGACGACCGGATGCGGGCGGCGGCGTGAGACCCTCGGCCGATCAGCTTCGCGCCCGGGCCGAGGCCGCCTCGGCGGCATTGCCGGCGCTGATGCTGTCGGCCGAGCGGCTGGCGGCGGCGCTGGTGCCCGGCGCGCATGGCCAGCGCCGCGCCGGCATGGGCGAGGATTTCTGGCAATACCGCCCCGCCACGGCGGGCGACACGGCGCGCAGCATCGACTGGCGCCGCTCGGCCCGCTCGGACGCGCAATTCGTCCGCGACCGCGAGGCGCAGGTGGCGCAATCGGCGGCGATCTGGGTCTCGGCCGCGGCGGGCATGGATTACACCGGCGGCCCGAACCGGCCCAGCAAGCGCGACCGCGCCGACCTGCTGGCGCTGGCGCTGGCCATGGCGCTGCTGGCCGGGGGCGAGCGCGTCGCCTTGGCCGGCCAGCCGCCGCGCCCCGGCCGTCTTCAGGCCGAGCGCATGGCCCAGGCGCTGGTTGCCCGCCCGGCGCTGGACCGCGACGAGGACGCACCGCCGGCCGAGGCTTTGCGCCCCGGCCAGCGCGTCATCCTGTTCGACGATTTCCTGGGCGATCCGCAGCCGGTGCTGGACTATCTTGGCCGTGCCGCCAGCCTTGGCGTGCAAGGCGCGCTGATGCAGGTGCTGGACCCGGACGAGGATGGCTTTCCCTGGCGGGGCGCGGTGCTGTTCCGCTCGGCCTCGGGGGCATTGCGCCACGACACGCGCGATGCGGGCGGGTTGCGCTCGCCCTATCTGGCGCGGCTGGCCGAGCGGCGCGAGTTGCTGGCCAGCGCTGCGCGCGTGGCGGGCTGGCATTTCGGCATGCATGACACCGGGGCGCCGCCCTCGCAGGCGCTGCTCTGGCTCTGGACGGTGCTGGAGGGCTGATGCTGCTCATTGGTCCCATCGGTTTCCTGACGCCCTGGATCCTCGCGGCGCTGGCGGCGCTGCCGGTGCTGTGGCTGATCCTGCGCGCCATGCCGCCTTCGCCCAAGCTGGTGCGTTTTCCGGGCACGCGGCTGCTTCTGGGGCTCAAGGATCCGCATCCGGTGGCGCGGCACACGCCCTGGTGGCTGCTTCTCTTGCGGGTGCTGGCGATCGCGGCGCTGATCCTGGGCTTTGCCGGGCCGGTCTGGAAGCCCTCGCCGGATCAGGTCGGGCAGGGGCCGCTGCTGATCGTGATGGATGCCGGCTGGGCCGCCGCGCCCGACTGGCCGCAGCGCCAGGCCCGCGCCCTGCGCGCGCTGGACCAGGCGGGGGCCGAGGGCCGGCCGGCGGCGCTGCTGGTCGGCGACGGCCGGGACGAGGGGGCGCTGCCCTTTCTGCCGGCGGCCGAGCTTGCCGCGCAGCTGCGTGCCCTGCGCCCCGCGGCGTGGGAGACGCGCTATCCCCCCGACCCCGAGCCGGTGCTGGCCGGGGCGCCCTCCGGCCTGTCGGTGCTGTGGCTCAGCGATGGGCTGGACCATCCCGGCCGGGCGGAATGGCTGGCCGCCTTGTCCGGGCGCGGCAGCGTGACCGTGGTGCCGCCCGAGGGACCGCGCCAGTCGCTGGAGCTGGTGCCGGGCGACCAGCCGGCGCTGCGGCTGCGCTCGACCGGGGCCGCCGCCCCCGATGTGCTGGCCATCGGCCTCGACCCGCAGGGCACGCCGCGCGAACTGGCGCGGCTGCAACCCGGCGAGGGCGCGGACGACGAGGCGGGCGTGATCAGCCGGCTGATTCCCATCGCGCTGCCCTCGGAATTGCGCAACCGCATCACCCGCTTCGAGATCGAGGGCCATGCCTCGGCCGGGGCGGTGCTGCTGGCCGACGATTCCCTGCGCCGGCGCAAGGTGGCGCTGGTCGGCGACGACCGCGCCAGCGAGGGCCAGAGGCTGCTGTCGCCGCTGCATTATCTGCGCCGGGCGCTGTCGCCGACCACCGACCTGATCGAAGGCGGCCTGGGCGATGTGCTGCAAGCCTCGCCCGACGTGATCGTGCTGGCCGACCAGTTCGGGCTGGCCGAGGCGGCGGCTCTGCGCGACTGGGTCGAGGGCGGCGGGCTGCTGATCCGCTTTGCCGGGCCGCGCATGGCCGCGTCCGAACGGCTGAGCGAGGAACCGCTCTTGCCCGTGCGCCTGCGTGCCGGCGGGCGCGACATCGGCGGGGCGCTGGCCTGGGGCGAGCCGCGCAGCGTCGCGCCCTTCGCCGCCGACGGACCCTTTGCCGGGCTTTCGGTGCCGGGCGACGCGACGGTGCGCGCCCAGCTTCTGGCCGAGCCAGCGCCCGATCTGGGCGAGCGCACCATCGCCCAGCTTTCCGACGGCACGCCGCTGGTGACGCGGGCGCCCTTGGGGCAGGGGCAGCTGGTGCTGTTCCACACCACGGCCAATGCGGAATGGTCGAGCCTGGCGATCTCGGGCCTGTTCGTCGAGATGCTGGACCGGCTGGTGCGCAGCGCCCGGGTCAGCGCCCAGGCGCCCGAGGCGGATCGCGCCGAACAGCCCTTCTGGCTGCCGGAACTGGTGCTGGACGGCTTCGGCCGCACGACCGAGCCGCAGGACACCGCCCCGGTCGCCGCCGCCGATTTCGCGCGCGGACCGGCGCCGGGTGCCCCCGCCGGACTTTACCGCGGCGGCGAGCGCATGGCGGCGCTGAATGCGGGCGGGCCGATGGCGCTGGCCGACTGGCCCGGCGCCCCCATCGAACGCGCGGCGCAGGCCCCGGGCCTCGACCTGCGTGGCTGGCTGATCGCGCTGGCGGCGCTGCTGTTCGCGCTGGATGCGCTCGGCAGCGCCTGGCTGGCGCGCGGCAGGCAGAGGGCGATGGCATGACGAGATGGCTTCTGACCTTCGCCGCGCTGTTCTGGGCCACCGCGCTTTGGGCGCAGGACGAGCCCGACCCCCGGCTGGTGCGCGCTGCCGACGAGGTCGCCCTGGCCTATCTCGTCACCGGCGATGCCGAGGTCGATGCCGCCTCCGAGGCCGGGCTGCGCGGCTTGTCGCAGGTCCTGACCGCCCGCACCACCGTCGAGCCGGGCGAGCCTATCGGCATCGATCCCGAGCAGGACGACCTGTCGCTGCTGACCTTTCTCTATTGGCCGGTGACCGAGACGCAGGCGCCACCCTCGCCGCAGGCCTATGTCCGGCTAAACCATTTCCTGCGCTCCGGCGGGATGATCCTCTTCGACACCCGCGACGGCGACATCGCGGGCCTGGGCGGCCCGGACGGCGGCGCGGCGCTCCAGGCGCTGGCGGCGCCGCTGGACATCCCGCCGCTGGCGCCGATTCCCGCCGATCACGTCATCACCCGCAGCTTCTACCTGCTCCGGGATTTCCCCGGCCGCTACCAGGGCCGCGAGGTCTGGGCCGAGGCGCCGCCCGCCGATGCCCAGGCGGCCGAGGGCGTGCCCTTCCGCAATCTCAACGACGGCGTCTCGCCGGTCATCATCGGCGGCAATGCCTGGGCCGAGGCCTGGGCGCTGGATGAGAACGGCCTGCCCATGTTCAGCATCGGCTCGGGCTTCGAGGGCGAGCGCCAGCGCGAGATGGCCTATCGCTTCGGCGTCAACCTGGTCATGTATGTGCTGACCGGCAACTACAAATCCGACCAGGTGCATGTGCCCGCCCTGCTGGAGCGGCTGCGGCAAGAGGAGGTCGTGCAATGAGCGGGCTCGCCTTCGATCCGCTGCTGCCCTGGCCCCTGGTCGGCGGGCTGGCGGCGCTGGCGCTCTTGGTGGCGCTGTGGTCGCTGTGGCGCGGTCTGCGCGGCTGGGCCTGGCGCGGCATCGCCGGGCTGGCGGCGGTGGCGGCGCTGGCCGGGCCGGCGCTGGAATCGGGCATCCGCAACAAGCTGTCCGACATCGTGATCCTGCTCGACGACCGCAGCGCCAGCCAGTCCTTGCCGGGCCGTGCCGAGCAGACCGATGCGGCCGTCGAGGAGCTGACCCGCCAGCTCTCTGGCCTGCCCGATACCGAGATTCGCCGCGTGACCGTCGCCGACGACCCCGACGGCACGCTGATGGGCACGGCGCTGACCCGGGCGCTGGCTGCCGAGCCGCAGGCCCGTCTGGCCGGCGTGGTCGCCGTCACCGACGGGCTGGCCCATGACGCGCCGATGGTCCCGGCCTCGGCCCCCGCCCCGGTGCATGTGCTGCTGACCGGGCAGGCGCAGGACTGGGACCGCCGGCTGGTGATCGAGGAGGCCCCGGCCTATGGACTGATCGGCAAGCCCGTCACCATCCGCCTGCGCGTCGAGGATCAGGGCGCTGTCCCCGAGCAGGTGGCGCAGACCCCCGCCCGGCTGCGCATCCTGCTGGACGGCGAAGAGATGCGCCGCCTCGACCTGCCGCCGGGCGTGACGCTGGACCTGCCGGTGGTGCCGGAACATGCCGGGCAGAACGTGGTCTCGATCGAATTCGATGCGCCCGAGGCCGAGGTGCCGGAACTGACCGACCGCAACAACGCGGCCGCCGTGCAGATCCAGGGCGTGCGCGACCGGCTGCGGGTTCTGCTGGTCTCGGGTGCGCCGCACGCAGGCGAAAGAACCTGGCGCAACCTGTTGAAATCGGATGCGAACGTGGACTTGATCCACTTCACCATCCTGCGGCCGCCGGACAAGATGGATGCGGTTCCCGTCGATGAGCTGTCGCTGATCGCCTTTCCGACCCAGGAACTGTTCATGGAGCGGATCCGGGATTTCGACCTGATCATCTTCGACCGCTACCGGGTGCGCGGCATCCTGCTGCCGCAATATTACGACAATATCCGGCGCTATGTCGAAGAAGGCGGCGCCATCCTGGTCTCGGCCGGGCCCGAGATGTCCTCGGTGGAAAGCCTGAACCTGTCGCCCCTGGGCGCGATCCTGCCCGCCCGCCCCACCGGCCGGGTCTATGACGACCCCTTCTTGCCGAGCCTGACCGAGGATGGCGAGCGCCACCCCGTCACCTCCGACCTGCCCGGTGCCCCGGCGGAGGGTTCGGAAAGCCATTGGGGCCGCTGGCTGCGCATGTCGCAGGTAATCCCCGATCCGCGCGCCCAGGTGGTGCTGAGCGGTGCGCGGGACGAGCCGCTGCTGCTGCTCAGCCGCGTGGGCGAGGGGCGGGTGGCGATGCTGACCTCGGACCAGGTCTGGCTCTGGGGCCGCGGCTTCGAGGGCGGCGGGCCGCAGCTCGAGCTGCTGCGCCGCATCGCGCATTGGTCGATGCAGGAGCCGGAACTGGAGGAGGAGACGCTGTTGGCCGATGTCAGCGGCGAGCTGACGGTGACCATCACCCGCCGCACCATGAACGTGACCGCCGGCCCGGTCCGCATCACCCGCCCCGACGGCGAGACCGAAGAGCTCGCGCTGACCGAAGCCGGCCCGGGCCGCTTCACCGCGCGCTGGACGGCGCCGGGGCCGGGGCTCTACCGGCTGGCGGATGGCGAGATCCGCCGCGTCCTGGCGCTCGGCCCCGCCGCGCCGCGCGAATTCGAGGAAACCGTCGCCTCGGGCGCCGTGCTGGGGCCGCTGGCCGAGGCGACGCAGGGCGCGGTGCTGCCGCTTTCCGAGGGCATGCCCGGCCTGCGCACGGTGCGCGAGGGACGGCCGGCGCATGGCCAGGGCGTGGGCGGGCCGTGGATCGCCATCACCCCGCGCGACGCGGCCTCGGTCAGCGGGATGACGCATCGGCCGCTGCTGCCGGGCTGGACGTGGCTGGCGCTGATCGCTGGGCTGGCGCTGGCCGGCTGGCTGGCCGAGGGCCGCGGCCGGCTGCGCGGCACCTGACGCCGCGAAACTTGCCAAGATCGCGCCCCGTTGCTAGGCAAATGAAAACATTCCAAGAGGACCGCATGGCCGCCGCCCCGAACGATGACCAGACCGCCTATATCCCGCCGACCGAAGTCGATCTGGGGATGATCAAGCGCATCCTGCCGCATCGCTATCCTTTCCTCTTGGTGGACCGGGTCCGCGACATCGTGCCGGGCGAAAGCTGCGTCGGCGTCAAGAACGTGACCGCGAACGAGCCGCATTTCGAAGGGCATTTCCCGCAGGAGCCGGTGATGCCCGGCGTGCTGATCATCGAGGCCATGGCGCAGTCGGCGGCGGTGCTGGTCGGCGTCACGCTGGATCTCGCCGGCAAGGGCATGGGCACCTATTTCATGTCCATCGACAAATGCCGCTTCCGCCAGAAGGTGGTGCCGGGGGACGTGCTGGAACTGCACATGAAGACCCTGCGCGGCGGCGGCAAGATCTGGAAATTCGAGGGCCGCGCCATCGTCAACGGCCAGCTCGCCGCCGAGGCCGAGGTCATGGCCATGCTGAACCGTGGCGACAATGGCTGAAACCCGCATCCATCCCTCGGCCGTCGTGGACCCCGCCGCGAAGATCGGCGAGGGATGCGAGATCGGCCCGTTCTGCGTCATCGGCCCCCAGGTCGTCCTGGGCCGCGACGTGGTGCTGAAATCGCATGTTGTCGTGGCGGGCGAGACCACGATCGGCGGTGGCACCACGGTCTTTCCCTTCGCCTCGCTGGGCGAGGTGCCGCAGGACCTGAAGTTCCGCGGCGAGCTTACCCGGCTGGAGATTGGTGCCCGCAACCGCATCCGCGAATATGTCACCATGAATCCCGGCACCGAGGGCGGCGGCGGCGTCACCCGCATCGGCGATGACGGGCTGTTCATGGCCGGCAGCCATGTCGCGCATGACTGCCAGATCGGCAACCGGGTGATTCTGGTCAACAATGCCTCGGTTGCCGGCCATTGCGTGCTCGAGGACGACGTGATCGTCGGCGGCCTGTCGGGCGTGCACCAGTTCGTGCGCATCGGCCGCGGCGCGATGATCGGCGCGGTGACCATGGTGACGGCGGACGTGATCCCCTTCGGCCTGGTGCAGGGGCCGCGCGGCCATCTGGACGGGCTGAACCTGGTGGGGCTGAAGCGCCGCGGCGCCTCGCGCGAGGAAATCCACGCACTGCGCGACATGCTGGCGCAACTGGGCCAAGGCAGCTTCCGCGACACCGCCCGGCATCTGGCCGAGGCCGAGAACGGCCCGATGGTGCGCGAGGTGCTGGACTTCATCCTCGGCCCCTCGGACCGCAGCTTCCTGGCCCCGCATCCGTGAGACAGCATCCATGAGCCGCATCGCCCTGATCGCCGGCGAGGGCCGCCTTGCCCCCGCCATTGCCGCGGCGCTGGACCAGCCGCTGGTCTATGCGCTGGACAACCTGAAGCCGCAGGTCGAGGCGAAACCCTTCCGCCTGGAACGGCTGGTGCCCTTCCTGGACGAATTGACCGACCAGGGCGTGACACAGGCGGTCTTCGCCGGCGCCATCCGCCGCCCGAAGATCGAGCCGGAGCTTTTCGACGCGCGCACCCTGACCATCGTGCCGCGCATCCTGATGGGGATGCAGTCGGGCGATGACGCGGCCCTGCGCGCGGTCCTCGACGTCTTCGAGGAAGCCGGCATATCCATCTGTTCCGTTGACCAGATCCTGCCGGATCTGGTGCCGGGCGAGGGGGTTCTTGCGGGCGAGCCGAGCCCGCGTGACCAGAAGGATGCCGCCCGCGCCGCCGAGATCGTCCGCGGCCTCGGCGCGCTGGATATCGGCCAGGGCGCGGTGGTGGCGCAGGGGCTCTGCCTTGCCGTCGAGGCGCTGCCGGGCACCCAGGCCATGCTGGAGTTCGCGCGCCTCCATGCCGGCCTGAAACCCGACCCCAAAGGGGCGGGCGGCGTGCTCTACAAGGCGCCGAAACCCGGCCAGGACCGCCGCATCGACCTGCCGACCATCGGCCCGGATACCGTGACGCAGGCCGCCGAGGCCGGGCTGGCCGGCATCGCCTGGGAGGCGGGCAGCGTCATCCTGCTGGAACGCACCGAGGCAATGCGCCGCGCCCAGGCGGCGGGGCTGTTTCTCTGGGCGCGCGGTTAAACGGGTATCTGGAAAACGGCGAAAGAGCTTGCTTCACCGTTTCGCAAATACTCAAGTGACGATGCCGCGCGAGCGGCAGGTGGGTATTTGAACAACGAAGAAGACCGGGGTGCTTCTTCGTTGTTCAAATACCCGTATCGGGGCATGGCAAGCGGAGCGGCGCGATGAAATTCTTCCTGATCGCGGGCGAGCCTTCGGGTGACAATCTGGGCGGCGCCCTGATGGATGGCCTGAAGAGCCTCGATCCGGGCGCCGAATTCCTGGGCGTCGGTGGGCCCGCCATGACCGCGCAGGGGCTGGAAAGCCGCTTTCCCATGGAGGAACTGAGCCTGATGGGCATCTGGGAGGTGCTGCCGAAGTATCGCGCGCTCAAGGCCCGGATCGCCGAGACCGCCCGCGCCGTTGCCGAGGCCCGGCCCGATGCGCTGATCACCATCGACAGCCCGGATTTCTGCCTGCGCGTCGCGCGCCAGGCGCGGGCGCTGAACCCGCAGCTGCGCACCATCCATTATGTCGCGCCCTCGGTCTGGGCCTGGCGGCCGGGGCGGGCGAAGAAGATGGCCGAGGCGATCGATCATGTGCTGGCGATTCTGCCCTTCGAGCCGCCGCTGATGCAGGCCGCCGGCATGAGCTGCGATTTCGTCGGCCATCCCATCGTCGCCGAGCCGGTGGCGGGCGCGGCCGAGGCGGCGGCTTTTCGCGCCGCGCACGGCATCGCGGCGGATGCGCCGCTGGTGCTGTGCCTGCCGGGCTCGCGCCGGACCGAGGTGGGCCGGCTGGGTCCGCGCTTCGACGAGGCGTTGATCCGGCTGCGCGACCGGGTGCCCGAGATTCGCGTGGTGATCCCGACCGTGCGGGGCGTCTCGGGGTTGGTGCGCGACATGGCGCGGCGCTGGCCGACAGCGCCGGTGGTGGTCGAGCGGCCCGAGGAAAAGCGGGCCGCCTTTGCCGCCGCCGACCTGGCGCTGGCGGCCTCGGGGACGGTCAGCCTGGACCTGGCCGCGAACGACGTGCCCATGGTGATCGGCTATGACGTGGCGCCGCTCAGCCGGCTCATCATCGGGTTGCTGCTTCGGACCGACACGGTGACGCTGGTCAACCTGGTCAGCGAGACACGCGCGGTGCCGGAATATTTGGGCCGCAACTGCCAGCCGGGGCCGATGTCGCAGGCGCTCTACCGGCTGGTCGAGGACCCCGAGGAACGCGCGGCGCAGCGCGCCGCCATGGTGCTGACCATGGAGCGGCTGGGGCGCGGCGGCGAGGCTCCCGGCCTGCGCGCCGCGCGTTCGGTCATGGCGGTGATCAGTTCTGCGCCGCGACCACGATGATCTCGACCTTGTAGTCGGGCGTCGCCAGCGCCGATTCGCCGGTGGCGCGGGCGGGGGCGTGGCCGGGGGCGACCCAGCCGTCCCAGACGGCGTTCATCTCGGCGAAATCGGCCATGTCAGCCAGCCAGACCTGGGCCGAGAGGATGCGGGTCTTGTCCGAGCCGCATTCCGCCAGCAGCCGGTCGATCTGGGCCAGCACCTCGCGAGTCTGCTCGGTCACCGATTCGCCCGGCTTGCCGACCTGGCCGGCCAGATAGACGTTGCCGTTATGGACGACCGCCTGGCTCATGCGGGGGCCGGTCTCGATGCGCTTGATCTCGGACATGGTAAATCCTTTCGGGTTGGGCTGGCGTCAGAGGAGCCGCCAGAAGAACAGCGCCGTCATGCCAAAGCCGATGGCCGCGATCAATGCCCGCAGCGCCGGGACCGGGATGCGCCGGGCCACCGGCGCGCCCAGATAGCCGCCGAACACGGTGCCAAGGCTCATCAGCGCCGCAGGCCACCAGGCGACCTGCCCGCCCGCCGCGAAGATCGCGAAGGAGATCACCGACAGCGCGAAGGACAGCCAGTTCTTCAGCCCGTTCATCTGGTTCAGCTGCGTCATGCCCCAGAGCGCGAACAGCGCCAGCAGCACGATGCCCAGCCCGCCGTTGAAATAGCCGCCATAGATCGCCACCGGCACCATGGTCCCGGCGCCGAAGGGGGCGACCGAGTTGCGATGCTGCGCCGCCCATTCCCGCACCCGGGCGCCCCAGATGAAGACCGAGGTCGCCGCCAGCAGCAGGAAGGGTACCAGCACCGCGAAGGCCTGGTTCGACGAGACCAGCAGCAGGCAGGAGCCGACGATGCCGCCGGCCAGCGTCCAGAAGGTCAGCCGCAGCACCAGCGCGCGCTGGATCTGCGCGATCTCGTGGCGGAACCCCAGCGCGGCGGACAGATAGCCGGGCAGGGCGGCGACCGTGCTGGTGGCATTGGCCGAGACCACCGGCACGCCGCTGGCGACGAGGGCGGGGAAGGTGATGAAGGTGCCGCCGCCGGCGACGGCGTTCAGCATCCCGCCCAGGAAGCCGGCGGCGAGCATCAGCAGGGTGTCGGTCATGCGGGGCGGCTCCTGTTCGTGGCGGGGCGCCTATGCTTAGCCCTGGGGGCTCTGAGCGTCCAGCCATGCGAGGCGCGGCGACGGGCTCCGCCTGCCGGGGCGCGACGGGTTCGGCCGGAACGTCCTTCGCCTTGGTCCGCTGCTGGCTGCTGCAAGGGGCAGCGGATGGCGCTCGGGCCGTCGCATGTGGCGCAGCGGCGCTTGATGCGGTAGAGGGCGTGGTGGAGGATGATGGCCAAGGTCAGAAGCCGGGCCATCGGATCACAGGTCGTTTGCGGATATCGGCCCATAGGCAGATCGCCCAGGGGGTTCCGGCTTGCAGGCCGGTTGCGCGATACATCCGGGCGCCCCGTTGCGGCAGCAAAAAGGCTGTCCGGCGATCCGCTGCGGGTCGCTGTAGGCGGGGTTGACGCTTGGACCGCTTTCGCCGCGACCAGGTCGATTCTTCGTTGATTCCCGGTTGACTCCGTCCGTTCTGCCGCTAAAAGGCGGGCTTCAAGAGAATTCCACGGGGTTCGCGGCACGCGTTTTGCCCCGCAGTAGGAGCGAAACAGATGGCGAAGCCGACGACGATCAAGATCCGTCTGAACTCGACGGCCGGGACCGGGCATTTCTATGTCACCAAGAAAAACGCCCGCACGATGACCGAAAAGATGACGGTCAACAAATACGACCCGGTTGTCCGCAAGCATGTCGAATACAAGGAAGGCAAGATCAAGTAAGATCTGCCCCTGACGGAACGGCTTGGGAACCGCGTCCCGCAAGGGGCGCGGTTTCCGCATATGCGCCCCGATCAAGGCCGTCTCCGCCTGAGGCAATGGACCGGCCCGGCGCGCGGGGAAGCGTCCGCTGGCCAAAGCCGGTGCGGGCTTTGCCGGGGTTTCGGCTTGTACGCGCGCGGGAAACCCTTGTCCGCGGACGGGGCGGCTGCCCGGGTTTGCGCTTGCACGCGCAGGCAAAGCCGCTTCCGGGATAGGGCACCCGCGCGGCCCCGTCTGTTTCTGCCGCCATCGGGCGCGCCGGCCTGTTTCCGGTTGGTTAGTGAAAATCCCGCGATTTCGGCAGGATGCGCACCTGGCGCGGATGGCTCGGCCGGGGCTGGGGCAGCGTGGCCGGCGCCTCTCCGGCCAGGCGCAGCAGCGCGTCGGAACGGTCGCCCAGCCAATGCGCGACGATATGGGTCACGCCTTCGGCGCGCTGGAGCTGGCCATGCACTTCCAGCAAACGGGCGGTCATCACCACCTTGCGGAATTGCGCGAAAATCTTTTTCCAGACCACCAGATTCGCCACGCCGGTCTCGTCTTCCAACGTGACGAAGCAGGTGCCGTTGGCGCTGCCGGGGCGCTGGCGGACCAGCACGATGCCGGCCATGCGCAGGTTGGCGCGGTTCGGTAGCCGGGCCAGGCCGGCGGCCGGAACATAGCCCTGCTCCGTCAGGCTGCGGCGCAGAAAGGCCATGGGATGGGCCTTCAGCGACAGGCGCAAGGTCTGGTAATCGGCGGTGACATGTTCGCACAGCGGCATGGCGGGCAGGGTGACGGCGGGCTCGCCCCCCTCGTCCCGACGCCCGAACAGCGGCAGTTCCGGTGCGTCGCGCAGGGCGCGCGCCTGCCAGAGCCCGGCCCGCCGGTCCAGCCCCATCGAGCGCAGCGCATCGGCCGCCGCGATCAGCCGGATGGCCCGGGCATCGAGCCCGGCGCGGGTCTTGAGGTCGACCAGGTCGGCATAGGCTTCGTGGCGCGCCTGCTTGATGCGTTCGGCCAGTGCCTCGGACAGCCCGTCGATCTGGCGCAGGCCGAGGCGCAGGGCGAAGGTGCCGTCGCAAGGCTCCAGCGTGTTGTCCCATTCGCTGATGTTCACATCCGCCGGCAGCACGGTGACGCCGTGGTCGCGCGCGTCGCGCACGATCTGGGCCGGGGCGTAGAAGCCCATCGGCTGGCTGTTCAGCAGCGCCGCCGCGAAGGCGGCCGGGTGATGGCATTTCAGCCAGGCCGAGACATAGGCGAGATGCGCGAAGGCCGCCGCATGGCTTTCGGGGAAACCGTAATCGCCGAAGCCCTTGATCTGGTTGAAGCACCGTTCGGCGAAGTCGCGGTCGTAGCCGCGTTCGACCATCTTGCCGACCATCCTGTCCTGCAATTGCCCGATCGTCCCGCGCGAGCGGAAGGTGGCCATGGCCTTGCGCAACTCGTCCACCTCGTCCGGGGTGAACTCGGCAGCGACCATGGCGATCTTCATCGCCTGCTCCTGAAAGATCGGCACGCCTTCGGTGCGAAACAGGATGTTCTTCAACTCGTCCGGGTCGCCATCCCTGGGACCGGGATATTCCACGGCTTCCTGCTTGTTTCGACGCCGCAGATAGGGATGGACCATGTTGCCCTGGATCGGGCCGGGGCGGACGATGGCGACCTGGATCACCAGGTCGTAGAATTTCTTGGGTTTCAGGCGCGGCAGCATGGCCATCTGCGCCCGGCTTTCGACCTGGAAGGTGCCGATGCTGTCGCCTCTTTGCAGCATGGCGTAGGTTTCCGGGTCGTCCCGGTCGAAATCCGACAGCGTCAGCGCCTTGCCGTAATGCGCCCGGACCAGTTCGAAGCATTTGCGGATGCAGGTCAGCATCCCCAGCGCCAGCACATCGACCTTGAGGATGCGCAATTCGTCGATGTCGTCCTTGTCCCATTCGATGAAGCTGCGTTCCGGCATGGCGGCATTGCCGATGGGCACGGTTTCCGACAGCGGTCCCTCGGTCAGCACGAAGCCGCCGACATGCTGCGACAGGTGGCGCGGCATGCCGATCATCTCCTCGGCCAGCCGGACCGTGCGCCGCAGCAAGGGGTCGCCAAGGTCCAGCCCCGCCTGGTCGGTCGAGGCCGCCGACATGTCCTTGCCCCAACTGCCCCAGACCGTGTCGGCCAGGGCCGAGGTGACGTCCTCGGACAGGCCCATGACCTTGCCGACCTCGCGGATGGCGCTGCGCGGACGGTAATGGATCACCGTGGCGCAGAGCCCGGCGCGTTCGCGGCCATATGCGTCATAGATGTGCTGGATGACCTCCTCGCGCCGCTCATGCTCGAAATCCACGTCGATATCGGGCGGCTCCTTGCGGTTTTCGCTGATGAAGCGCTCGAACAGCAGCTCGTGCTTGGCGGGATCGACCGGAGTGATGCCGAGGACGTAGCAAACCGCCGAATTCGCCGCCGAGCCGCGGCCCTGGTTCAGGATGCCCTGGTCTTCGGCATAGCGGACGATGTCGTGGATGGTCAGGAAATATTGCGCGATCTCCTTCCGGCGGATCAGCGCCAGTTCCTTGACCAGCGTGGCGCGGACCTTCTCGGGCACGCCCGAGGGATAGCGCCAGGCCGCGCCCTGCCAGGTCAGGTTTTCCAGATGCTGCTGCGGGGTCAGGCCGGGCGGCACGCTTTCGCGGGGGTATTCGTATCGCAGCTCGTCCAGCGAGAAGCGGCAGCTGTCGGCAATCTCGCGCGTGGCGCGGATGGCATGGGGCCAGCCGGCGAACAGCCGCGCCATCTCGGCCGGCGGCTTCAGGTGGCGCTCGGCATTTTGCGCCAGCAGCAGCCCGGCCCGGGCGATGGTGCTGCCCTCGCGGATGCAGGTCATCACGTCCTGAAGCGGGCGGCGGTCGGGGGCGTGGTAATGCACGTCGTTCACCGCGACGATCGACAGCCCCGCCGCCCGCGCCGCCCGGTCCAGCCGGTTGATCCGCGCCCGGTCGTCGCCGCGATAAAGCCAGCTTGCCGCAACATGCGACAGTTGCGGCAGGCGCGCGGAGAGGCCGGGCAGGGGCGACAGGTCGTCGCCCGGCAACCAGATCAGCCGCATTCCCTGCGCATGGGCGGCCAGGTCGCCCAGGCTCAGGTCGCAGCGGCCCTTCTTTTGCCATTTCCCGTCCAGGTCGTGCCGCCGCCCCTTGGTGATCAGCGAGGCGAGCCGGCCATAGGCGGCGCGGTCGGTCGGATAGGCCAGGAAGCCGGTGCCGCAGGCCAGCACGATCCGCGCCCCGATCACCGGGCGCAGGTGCAGCTTTTTCGCTGCGGCATGCAACCGCACCACGCCGGCCAGGCTGTTCAGGTCGGCGATCCCCAGCGCGTCATAGCCGAGAAGATGCGCCGCCAGCGCCAGTTCGCGCGGATGCGAGGCGCCGTGCAGGAAGCTGAAGGCGCTGGTCACCGCCAGCTCGACATAATCCGCGGGCGGGTTTGGATGCTCGACCGCGGGCAGCGGGATCTCGGGGCGGGCATGATGGTCGGGCATCAGGCGAAGATCCCGTGCAGGAACCAGCGCGGCGCGCCGCCGCGGCCGTCATGGACCAACCCCTCGCGATAGATCCACAGCCGCAGGCCGCTGTCGTCCTCGATGCGGAAATAGTCGCGCAGCCGGGTGCCGGGGCGGTCGTGCCACCATTCCGGGGCGATGCGCTCGGGTCCGGCATGGCGGGCGACGCGCAGGGTCTGGCGGCGCCAGACGAATTGCGCCGGCGGCCCCTCGGGGATGGCGTAGAGCACGCGGATCTCCTCGGGCGGGGTGAGCAGGCGGATCGGCCGGTCGGGGCGCGCGGACAGGGCGGGAGCGGCGGCCAGCGGCGGGCCGGGGGTCTCGGCGCGTTCGGGGACATGGCTTTCCCGCGGCAGCGGGCGGCTGATCGCCGCCGCGCCGAAGCGCGCCGCCAGCCGGTCCACCAGCCGCGCCAGCGCCAGCCCCTGGGGTGCCGCGCCGTCGAGGCCGGGCTGGGCCTGGGCCAGCGGCTCGACCGCCTCGGCCGCCAGGCGGATCAGGTCAAAGCCATAGCCGGGGTCCAGCCGCTCCAGCCGGCCGTCGAACAGGCGCAGCAGATGGCCGGGATCGCGCGTCGGCGCGGCCATGGCGACGCGGATGTCGCGCCGCTCGCCATCCATGCGAAACACCGACAGGCACAGCCGACGGCAGCCGCGATCCGCCGCCGCCATCTGGGCGCAAAGCGCGTCCAGCAGTCCGGGCAGCCAGTCCGAGGGGTCCATCACCGGCTCGGCCAGCCGGGCCTCGGCGGCGAATTCCGGGGCGGGCTCGGGTGCGTCCAGCGGTTCGGCCGCGCGCCCCAGCGCCTGGTCGAGCCGGATCAGCGGGTTGTCCTGCGGCTCGGCCCGGGCGAAACGGCGCATCAGCGACAGGCGCGGAAGGACGGCCAGGTCGCCGACGGTCTTGAGCCCCAGCCGGCGCAAGAGCAGCAGGGTTTCCCCCGACAGCCGCAGCCCGGCCACCGGCAGCGGCGCCAGTGCCGGCAGGGGATCGGTGCAGATTGCGCGCTCGGGGCCAAAGCGGGCCAGCGCCCAGGCCGCACCGCGCGTCGGTGCCAGCGCCAGCCGCGCGGTCAGCCCGGCGCGGGCGAAGCCGGCCTGGATTTCGGCCAGCAGCGCCGCCTCGCCGCCGAACAGATGCGCGGTGCCGGTGGTGTCCAGAATGATGCCCTCCGTGCCGTCTGCTGTGCTGAAGGGCCCCCAGCGCCGCGCCCAGAAGGCCAGCCGCGCCAGCCTTGCCGCGTCGCGGTCGGGCTCGGCCGGCTCGATGCGCAGGGCGGGACAGATGGCGCGGCTGTCCACGGCGCGGGCGCCGATCCGGGCGCCGGCCAGTTCGGCGGCGCGGTTCGCGGCATGGATGACGGGTCCGTGAGGGCCGGGTGCGGCCAGGACTAGCGGCACATCCTCAGGCCAGGCGTCGCCCCGGCGTGCCATGCGGCTCTGCCAGCTCTCGATCGCGAGGCGGGGCAGAGAAATCGAGACGATCCGCCGCCCGGTCATGGCGCGCCACCCAGGTCGCGGGCGGGCGGCCGCGCGCCCGGAACAGTTCGGCCAGCCAGCGCGGCTCGCCCGGCGCCTGCGGATCGTCCGGGTCGAGAGCCGAGGGCAGCGGCGTCAGCCGCCAGCGCATCCGCGCCGCGCTGGCTTCGGGCCGGGCGGCATGGCGGATCAGCCAGCAGGGCAGGCCCGAAGCCTCGGCCCGCAGCGCAAGCCGGCGGCTGGCGGTGAAGCTCAGCGCCGGGGCGGGGCCATGGATCTCGCCCACCACGGCGGCGAGGGCGCGGCCTTGCAGCCCATCCTCCAGCGCGGCCAGCACATCGGCGGGACGCGTCAGGTCCAGCCGCAGCAGGTCGCGGCCCATGCCGGGCAGGAAGGGGGCGCCGAACTCGGCCCGGCTCAGCCGGTCCTGCGCCCAGAGCACCAGCCCCGGCGGCAGCGCCGCCCGCACGAAGCCGGGTGCCGCACCCGCAAGGGACCGGGTGCCGAAGGCTTCGGACAAGGTCGCCGCCGCCGGATCCGGCAGCGCAGGGACTGGCGCCCGTCCGGAAGGCACCAGTCCGAAGGGGAAAGGGCGAGCGGACATGGTTCAGTCAATATGTTCCTGATTTGTTCTTATTCTGCCGCTGAAGATTCGTCAATCGCGATATTGCCGCAGCGCCGGGGCTTCCGGATGCCCGCTCCCTCCCTGCGCGGGATGGAACCGTGACCGGCCGGCGTGTCGGCGTCGGTCAATCGCGTGTGAGGGCCATGCGGCCGTGGGCCGGCCGTGCGATGGCATCGCGCAAACCTGGCGCAAGGCGCGGCGGCGCAGGCGATACGGTCGTGAACGGAACCTGCCCGGCGCGCTTCTGACGAAAGGCCGCGTGGCCGATTTCAGGCTGATGCGGTTTCGGGCGCGGTTTCGAAGGCGCGGGCGATCTCGGCCGCGGAGCAGCCATTGGCCAGCATCGCCGCCAGCAGGATGCGCGCCTGCCCGGGCCGCAGCAGTCGGGCATGGATGGCGCCCGCGCGCCGCATGTCATGGCCGCCGCCGCCGCCGCCATAGATCGGAGACAGCAGCCCCTCGGGCACCCGGCTGGAGACCACCACCACCACGCCCTGCGCCCGGGCGCGCGCGATGGCGGCGACCAGTTCGGGCGTGGCATTGCCCGATCCCAGCGCCGAGATCACGATGCCGCGGGCGCCGGCGGTCAGGCTGGCCTCGAGATGCAACCCGTCGCTGCCGGGATGGGTGGCGACGATATCGACACGCAGGCCATCGACCGGCGCGGGCAGGGGCCGGCTGACGGTCGCGCCTTCATCGGCCACGCGGCGGAAGGCGTCGGGTGCGTCCGAGGTGAACTTGTACAGCCCCCAGACCGGCAGCACCCGGCCGCCGAAAGCCAACGTCACCCCGCCCTGTCCCGGCTGTCGCAGCGCCGCGCAGACGGCATCGGCCAGGTTGCGCCCCCCGTCCGAATGCGGATGGTCGGCGGTGAATTGCGCCCCGGTGAACACGACCGGCTTGCGCGGCGCGTGCTGCAATTGCACCAGAAGCGCGGTTTCCTCCATCGCATCGGTGCCGTGCAATGCGACGATGCCGGCGATGCCGGGATCGGCCAGTTCGGCCGCCACCGCGTCGCTGATGCGCTGCATGTCGGCGAGGGTCAGGCTGGCGGAATCCTTGGCCAGCACCTCGCGCGGGCGCAGCGCGACCTCCATGGGCGGCAGCAGCGCCAAAAGATCCTCGGCCCCCAGACGGGGGCTGGCGGCGCCATCCGCGCCGCGGCTGCTGGCAATGGTGCCGCCGGTGGCAAGGACCGCCAGCAGCGGAATCTGTCCGGTCCCGGTCACGACACGAGCCGCATGGTTCAGCAATCCCTCCCTTGCAGACCTTTGGCCGGCCGGGCACGCCCGTCTCGCCGCGATCTGTCTGACAGCTTGCGATAACCACGGCGGGCGCCGGGGTCAAGCCACCCTGTCGCTTGCGTCATGCGCGATCTTGCGTGCAGGGGCCGAAAGCGGAAGGATCATTGCCGCGCCGGGCGCGGAATCGGAAGATCAGGTATTGGCGGGGTGCTGGCTGATGATCCAGGTCATCGCCTGCTCGACCTCGTGCAGGTGGTCGCGCATCGCGGCCTGCGCCTCGGCCTCGGAACCGGCGGCGATCGCCTCGGCGATGCGGCGGTGTTCGTGATTCGAGGTCACGCGGCGATCCGCCATCAGGTTCACCAGTTCCGACTGCCGCATCAGCGCGTCGCGGGAATCGGTGACGATGCGGGCGAACAGCCGGTTGCGTGCGGCCTCGGCGATCAGGCAGTGGAAGTCCGAATCCAGCCGGACCCATTTCAGCGCATCCTCCTGCCGCTCCATGCTGTCGCAGAGTTGCAGAAGCCGGGCCATGTCCTCGTCGTTGCGGCGCAGGGCGGCCCAGCCGGAGGCGGGGATCTCGATGAAGGGGCGGGCCTCGATCAGCTCGCGCGCCGAATAATTGCCATAGGCCAGTTCCGGCGCCTGCCGGTCCGAGATCACGAAGCTGCCGCTGCCGCTGCGGCTGCGCGTCAGCCCCAGCGTTTGCAGCGAGCGCATGGCTTCGCGGATGATCGGGCGGCTGACGCCGTAATGCTCGGCCAGCTTGGCCTCGGAGGGCAGCCGGATGCCGACCGGCAAGCGGCCAGCCAATATTGCGCCTCGCAGATCCTCGAACACCGTTTCGGCGGCGTTTTTCCGACTGACCGGGCTCTTTTGGGACAACCAATCAGCCACCTTGTTCATGGCGCCAATGTTGCATGTCAGGCGCACCTGTCAAGCCATGGCGACGGAGGCCGCAATTTTTACCAATACATGATGGCAGCACTGAGCAGTCCGACCAAGCCGGCGATCTGTGCCATGAAAATCAGGTGATAGATCCTCATCCGCGTGCTCCGCGTTCAGAATCCGGGGGAAAAACACTCATCATCCTGACGGCTGCCGCCGGGCTTGGGAAGTCCGATTCCGGGCAGGCTGAACATTTATCAATTCCCGGCCGCGCCGCCGGACGGGGTTGCGCCCGTCCTTGCGGTATGGCAGTCAGGGCCGGCGGCGGCGAACGACCCTTGGCGCGATTCTGCGCCCGCACTCCCTATATCTGACATATCACAGGTTTTCCGATGCGTGATCCCCTGTTCCGCATGGCCCTGCTTCTTGGCCTGCTTTCCGCCGTCGGTCCCTTCGCGATCGACATGTATCTGCCGGCGCTGCCGCAGGTGGCCAGCGATCTGCACACCACCGAGGCGGGGGCGGCGCTGACGCTGACCTCGTATTTCATCGTCTTCGGCTTCGCGCAGATGATCTATGGCCCGATGGCGGATGCGGTCGGGCGCAAGAAGCCGCTGGTGATCGGCGTGGCGATCTTTCTGGTCGCCACCGTGGCGGCGAGCCTGGCGCCGACCATCGGCTGGCTGATCGCCGCCCGCGCCGTGCAGGGCCTGGGGGCCGCGACGCTGATGGCGGTGCCGCGCGCGGTGATCCGCGACATGGCGACCGGCCCCGCGGCGGCGAAGATGATGGCGGCGATCATGATCGTGATCTCGGTCTCGCCGATGCTGGCGCCGCTGACCGGCTCGGCGGTGATGGCCTGGGGCGGCTGGCGCGAGATCTTTGCCGTGCTCGCCGCCGCCGCATTGCTGAGCCTGGCGCTGATCCTGTTCGTGCTGCCCGAGACCCTGCCGGCCGAGCGGCGCCGGCCCGTGCGGCTGGCGGCCATGGCGGCGGGGATGCGGCGGCTGCTGGCCGACCGCCGCTTTCTGGGCCTGACCATGATCGGCGGCTTCGGCATGGCCAGTTTCTTCGTGTTCCTGGCTGCGGCGAGCTTCGTCTATACAAGGCAATACGGGCTCAGCCCGACCGGGTTCTCGCTGGCCTTCGCGGTGAATGCCGTCGGCTTCTTCTCGGCCTCGCAGTTCGCCGGCCGGCTGGCGGAGCGTTTCGGGATGGAGCGGGTGATCTCGCTGGCCATCACCGGCTTTGCCGGACTGGCGCTGGCCCTGTCGCTGGTGGTGCTGTCTGGCTGCGACGGCCTGCCGGTGGTGATCGCCGGGCTGTTCCTGGCCAATGCCTGTCTGGGGCTGGTCATGCCGACGGCCATGGTCATGTCGCTGGACCCGCATCCCGACATCGCCGGGCTCGCCTCGTCGCTGGGTGGCACCATCCAGATGCTGACCGGGGGGCTGATGATCGCCGTGACCGGGCCGCTCCTGGACAATACCGCGGCCACCATGGTGCCGGCGATCGCGCTTTGCGCGCTTCTTGCCTGGGGGGCGGCGGCGGCCTCGCTGCCGCGGCTGCGGATCCTGGCCTGAGGGTTCAGTCCCAATAGGCGGCGGCGGTGAACTCGCGGCGGGCAAGGCCGCGCGCGACAAGCCGCCGCCGCGCCTCGCGGGCTTCATGCGCGGGGCCCGCGAACCAGACATGGCGGTCCTGCGCCGCATCGAAGCCGGCGGCGTCCAGCGCGGCCAGCAGGTCGTCGCAGCGGCTGACGCGCGGGTCGCGGGCCAGTTCGGCCAGATCCTCGGGCGCGGCGCGCAGGACGGCCTGCACCTCGCCGCGCGCCTGATCCAGCATCCGCGCGATGGCGGGCAGGGCGGTTTCGTCCCCAAAGAGCCACAGCCGGCCGGCCTCGGGGCAACCGCCGCCGCCGGGGCCGATCAGCCCGACCGGATCGCCGGGCCGGGCGCGATCCGCCCAGTCGCAGGTCGGGCTGTCCGCATGGCGGAAGATGTCGAAATCGACCCAGTCCCCGTCCTGCGCGGCCACGGTATAGACGGCGCGATGCGGCGCATCCGGCCCGTCGGGCCAGACGGTGCGGCCGCTGGCGGCGATGCGCGGCCAATGCGGCCTGCGCCCGGCCGGCGGCAGCAGCAGGCGGAAATGCAGCGAACCCTCGCCGAAGCGGGCGGCATCCTCGCCCGCGACGCGGACGCGCAGGAAGCCGGGCGTGCGCGCCGCGACC
This sequence comes from Paracoccus sp. MKU1, assembly GCF_001447385.1. GTDB lineage: Bacteria > Pseudomonadota > Alphaproteobacteria > Rhodobacterales > Rhodobacteraceae > Paracoccus. Next base: position 69,644 of record NZ_LLWQ01000154.1, read on the forward strand.
CCGACCACCCGCATCAGCGACAGGCCGGGGGCCAGCGCGCCCTCGTCGACATTGTCCCAGCGGATGCCCAGGCCCTGTTCCTCGAACAGCGTGGTGGCGGTGTCCTGCAAATTGCCGATCAGCCGCCGCTCGGGCGCGCTGAGTTCAAGCCGGGCCGAGGCGCCGTCGCGGATCAGCGCCAGCTCGCAGCCCCAAAGATGCAGCGCCAGGCTGTCGGGGGTCTCGATCAGGTCGATCTCCCATTCCGCGGCGCGGGCCTTGAGCGCGGCCGCCGCCACCCCCGAGGCCGAACCGAGGATTCCTGTGCTGCGATAGGGTCTGATCGGGAACATGGCAGGTCTTTCCGGCAGCCAGCATCGCGGGCGGATATATACCCAAGAGAAACGCTCGGCAATACGTCGCCTATGCGGCCCCCTCGCGGTCGAGCAGGGCGCGCTTGCGCGCCACGCCCCAGCGATAGCCGGACAGCGCGCCGTCGCTGCGTACGACGCGGTGGCAGGGGATGGCGACGGCGATCGGGTTCGCGGCGCAGGCTTGCGCCACGGCGCGGCTGGCTTGCGGCTCGCCGATGCGGCGGGCGATATCGGCATAGCTGGCGGTGGTGCCGGGCGGGATCTGGCGCAAGGCCTGCCAGACCCGCTGCTGGAAGGCGGTGCCGCGAATGTCCAGCGGCAGGTCCAGCCCGATGCCCGGCGCCTCGATGAAGCCGACGACGCGCGCGACCAGCGCCTCGAATGCCGCGTCGCCGCCGATCAGCGTCGCCGCCGGAAAGCGGTCCTGGAAATCGCGCAACAGCGCCTCGGGGTCGTCGCCAAGCGCAATGGCGCAGATGCCGCGCTGGCTTTGCGCGACCAGGATCGCCCCAAGCGCGCATTGCCCCAGCGCAAAGCGGATCTCGGCCCCCGCACCGCCCTTGCGCCAGGCCGAGGGCGTCATGCCCAGCATTCCATCGGCGCTTTCATAGAAACGGCTGTTCGAGTTGAAGCCCGCCTCATAGATCGCGCCGGTGACGCTGGCGCCATTGGCCAGCTGGGCGCGCAGCCGTCCGGCGCGATGCGCGGCGGCATAGGCGCGCGGCGTCAGCCCGGTGACGGCCTTGAACTGGCGGTGAAAATGGAACGGGCTCAGTCCCGCCGCCTCGGCCAGCGCATCGAGTCCGGGCGGCGTGTCTGAAGCCTCGATCAGCCGGCAGGCCGCGGCGACCAGCGCGGCATTGGCCTCGGCCACCGAGGCGCCGCGGGGATTGCAGCGCCGACAGGGACGAAAGCCCGCCGCCTCGGCCTGATCGGGCGAGGCGTAGAGGGTCACGTTCTGCGGCTTGGCCCGCCGCGACGGGCAGGAGGGCCGGCAATAGACCCCGGTGGTGCGCACGGCATAGACGAAGCTGCTATCTGCCGCCGCGTCGCGGGCCAGCACCTGCTGCCAGCGGGGATCGCTTTCGGTCGGGATCGGGGCATGGTCCATGGCAGGAACCTTTCTGCTGCGTCATTCCTGCTATCATATCTAGGAGCGGCCGACGACCGCCGCACTCCGCCGCTTGCGGTCGAATCCCGGTCCCTCAGGGAATGTTCAGCGCCGTGTCCAGCAGGGTGTTGGGCTGCACCAGCGCCTTGAGCGCGGCCGCGTCGGTGATGGTGACGCGCATGCCGTCGATATGCACGCCATGCTCGCGCAGCGCCTTGAAGGCGCGCGACAGGCTTTCCGGCGTCATCCCCAGATAAGAGGCCAGCAGCCGCTTTTCCTGCGGCAGCACGAAGCCCTTCGCGCCGCCGGCATCGAGCGATCTTTGCCACAGATAGGCCCCCAGCCTTTCGCGGGCATTGCGCAGCTTGAGGTTCTTGGCATGGCGTACGAGGTTGCGATAGCCCTCGGAAAGCTCTTGCACGGCGGCGAGGGCGAAGCCGGGATCGCGGGCAAAGGCGGCGCGCACGTCCACCGCCGGGATCAGCACGATCCGCGACCGCTGCAAGGTGCGCGCCGACATCAGATAGGGCGCATCGCGCATGCAGGCGGCCAGGATGAAGGTGGCGACCGGCTGGACCACGGCCATGGTGGTGTCGCGGTTCTGCCAATGGGCGTAAAGCTCGACAGCGCCTTCCAGCACGACATGCAGGAAATTCGCCGCCTCTCCCTGCCGGATCAGCTCCAGCTGCGCGGGAAACACCTGATCATAGGCGGCATGCATCAGCGCGTCGAAAGCCGGGCTGGTCATGTTGGAAAACAGCGACAGTTTGCGAATGTCGTTGCGGTCTTCGTCGCGCATGTCGGCTGTCCTGAGATGGCTGGTGGAATCGCCGCCAACGTTGCATGAATGTTGATATTTGTCAATCAAAGGAGGCACATTTGTCATTAAATCAAGCGTCATGTGCTGCAAGGAGGTTTGAACATTTACCGGGCTGGAAGGCGCAGAAGCCAAATCCGGTCGGTTTCCCCGGTGCAGGGGCAGGAAGTTGATTCAGATCAAACCTTGCCGCCCGGGGGCGTGATGGGTGAGCGCCAGAAACCGCGCGCGAAAGTCCCAATCGGAGCATCCGCCATGCCGGACCCAAGTTCCTTTCCCCCGACGCAGCAGCAAAAGGCGCTGTGGCTCAGCACCACCGCCTTCACGCTGTGCTTCGCCGTCTGGACGATCTTTTCCATCATCGGCATCACCATCAAGGAAGAGCTCGGCCTGACCGAGTTCGAATATGGCGTGCTAATCGCCACGCCCATCCTGACCGGATCTCTGGTCCGGATCATCCTGGGCGTCTGGACCGAACGCTATGGCGGGCGGCTGGTGTTCTCGCTGCAAATGCTGTTCACCGGCCTTGCCACCTGGGCACTGACCTGGGCCGACAGCTATCTCGGCTTTCTGCTGGCGGCGCTGGGCGTCGGCCTGGCGGGCGGCTCCTTCATCATCGGCGTCGCCTATGTCTCGAAATGGTTCCCGGCCCAGCGCCAGGGCACCGCGCTGGGCATCTTCGGCATGGGCAACGTGGGCGCCGCGGTGACCAAGTTCATCGCGCCCTTCATCCTGGTCGCCTGGGGCTGGCAGGCCGTGGCGCAGATCTGGGCGGTGGGCATCGCGCTGATGGGCGTGATCTTTCTGCTGGTCGCCCGCGACGATCCCGATTTCGAGGCCCGCCGCGCCCAGGGCATTGCCGCGCCCAGCTTGGCCGAGCAATTTGCGCCGCTGAAGAAGCTCCAGGTCTGGCGCTTCGCGCTTTACTATTTCTTCGTCTTCGGCGGCTTCGTCGCCCTGGCGCTGTGGCTGCCGCATTACCTGACGCAGGTTTACGGCGTCGATCTGCGGGTCGCCGGCATGGCGGCGGCGGCCTTCAGCCTGTCGGCCAGCATCTTTCGCGCCTATGGCGGCATCCTGTCGGACCGCTTCGGCGCGCGCACGGTGATGTACTGGACCTTCGGCTTCAGCGCCCTGTTCCTGTTCATGCTGTCCTATCCGCCGACCGATTACACCATTCGCGGCAAGGACGGGCTGATCTCGTTCTCGACCGAGATGGGGCTCTGGCCCTTCGTGGTGACGCTGTTCGCGCTGGGCTTCTTCATGAGCCTGGGCAAGGCCGCGATCTTCAAGCATATCCCGGTCTATTACCCGAACCATGTCGGGGCGGTCGGCGGCCTCGTGGGCATGATCGGCGGCCTGGGCGGCTTCATCCTGCCCATCGTCTTCGGCGCGCTTCTGGACCTGACGGGGATCTGGACCTCCAGCTTTGCGCTGCTGTTCCTGGTGGTCGTCGTCTCGATGGCCTGGATGCACCTGTCGATCCGCGCCATGGAGCGCCGCGCGCAGGGCCGGGCCCTGGACCGGCTGCCGAACTTTCCCGAACTGGCCGAGGTGCATGACCCCGAGCGCACGGTGATGCCGCGCGTGCTGGACGACTGGCGCCCCGAGAACCCGACCTTCTGGGCCGAGCAGGGCCGCCGGATCGCCAGGCGCAACCTGTGGATCTCGATCCCGGCGCTGACGCTTGCCTTCGCGGTCTGGATGGTCTGGTCGGTGGTGGTGGCCAAGCTGCCGCTGATCGGCTTCGACTTCGGCCAGGACCAGCTGTTCTGGCTGGCGGCGCTGCCGGCGCTGTCCGGCGCCACGCTGCGCATCTTCTACAGCTTCATGGTGCCGATCTTTGGCGGGCGGCTGTGGACGACGCTGTCGACCGCCTCGCTGCTGATCCCGGCCATGGGCATCGGCTATGCGGTGCAGGATCCCTCGACGCCCTATCTGATCTTCGTGGTGCTGGCGCTGCTATGCGGGCTCGGGGGGGCGAACTTCGCCTCATCCATGGCCAATATCAGCTTCTTCTTTCCCAAGGCCGAAAAGGGCAACGCCCTGGGGCTGAACGCCGGCCTGGGCAACCTGGGCGTATCGCTGATGCAGTTCCTGGTGCCCATCGCCATCACCGCCGGCATCTTCGGCGCCATGGGCGGCGCCCCGCAGGAGCTTTCGGACGGCGGCCGGCTGTGGATGCAGAACGCGGGCTTCATCTGGGTGCCCTTCATCATCGCCTCGACCATCGCGGCCTGGCTGGGCATGAACGACATCACCGATGCCCGCGCCAGCTTCCGCGAGCAGGCGGTGATCTTCACCCGCAAGCACAACTGGGTGATGTGCCTGCTCTATATCGGCACCTTCGGCAGCTTCATCGGCTATTCGGCGGGCTTCCCGCTGCTGATCGGCCTGGCCTTCCCCGAGGTGAACGCACTGCAATTCGTCTTCCTCGGCCCGCTGGTCGGCGCGCTCAGCCGCGCGGGCACCGGCTGGCTTTCGGATCGGGTCGGCGGCGGGCGGGTGACCTTCTGGGTCTTTGCCGGCATGATCGCCTCGGTCGCGCTGGTGATCGTCTCGCTTCAGGCGCTGTCCTTCTGGGGCTTCTTCGCGGGCTTCATGGCGCTGTTCTTCTTTACCGGGGTCGGCAATTCCTCGACCTTCCAGATGATCCCGGTGATCATGCGCAAGGAAGTCGCCCGGCTGGAGCCGCAGCTTTCGCCCGAGGATGGCCGCCGCCAGTCGGACCGCGAATCCGCCGCGATCATCGCCTTCACCAGCGCGATCGGCGCCTATGGCGGCTTCTTCATCCCCAAGGCCTATGGCAGCTCGATCGCCCTGACCGGATCGGCGCTCGGCGCGCTCTGGGCCTTCCTCGGCTTCTACGTGCTCTGCCTTGCCGTGACCTGGGTGTTCTACACCCGGCCGGGCGGCCTGTTGCACGACATCGAACGCGGCCGCGCCCCTGCCGGCGCCGCCACCCCCGCCTGACATAGGAGACAGCCATGAGCCATCTGCTGGACCGCCTGAACTTCCTGAAACCCGCCCGCAAGGACGTGTTTGCGGAAGGGCATGGCCAGACCACGACCGAGAACCGCGACTGGGAGGAGACCTATCGCTCGCGCTGGCGCCACGACAAGATCGTTCGTTCCACCCATGGGGTGAACTGCACCGGCTCCTGTTCCTGGAAGATCTATGTCAAATCCGGCATCGTCACCTGGGAGACGCAGCAGACCGACTATCCCCGCACCCGGCCTGACCTGCCGAACCACGAGCCGCGGGGCTGCGCGCGCGGCGCCTCCTACAGCTGGTATCTCTACAGCGCGAACCGGGTGAAGACGCCGCTGATCCGCGGCCGGCTGATGAAGCTCTGGCGCGAGAAGCGCAAGACCCTGACGCCCATCCAGGCCTGGACCGCGATCCAGAACGACCCGCAGGCCCGCGAAAGCTATACCCGCATCCGCGGCAAGGGCGGCTTCGTGCGCGCGACCTGGGACGAAGCGACCGAGATCGTCGCCGCCGCCAACGCCTATACGGCCCGCAAATACGGTCCCGACCGGGTCTTCGGCTTCTCGCCGATCCCGGCCATGTCGATGGTCTCCTATGCCGCCGGTACGCGCTACCTGTCGCTGCTGGGCGGGACCTGCATGTCCTTCTATGACTGGTATTGCGACCTGCCGCCCGCCAGCCCGCAGACCTGGGGCGAACAGACCGACGTGCCGGAATCGGCCGATTGGTATAATGCGGGCTACCTGCTGCTCTGGGGCTCGAACGTGCCGCAGACCCGCACGCCGGATGCGCATTTCTATACCGAGGCGCGCTATCGCGGCACCAAATCGGCGGTGATCTGCCCCGACTATTCCGAGGCGGCGAAGTTCGGCGACATCTGGCTGAACGCCAAGCAGGGCACCGACGCCGCGCTCGGCATGGCCTTTGGCCATGTCATCCTGCGCGAGTTCCACCTGGACCGGCAGGCCGAGTATTTCGAGGATTACTGCCGCCGCTATTCCGACATGCCGATGCTGGTCAGGCTGGACGAGCGCGACGGCCGCCTCATCCCCGGCCGCCAGTTGCGCGCCAGCGATTTCGACGGCGCGCTGGGGCAGGCGAACAACCCGGAATGGAAGACGGTCGCCATCGACGAGACCACGGGCCGCATCGTGGTGCCGAACGGTTCCGTGGGCTTCCGCTGGGGCGAGGAGGGGCGCTGGAACCTGGAGCAGAAGGCCGGCGAGGACGAGGTCCGGCTGAAGATGAGCCTGGTCCTCGACGAGGATCGCGACGACGTGGTCGGCGTCGATTTCCCCTATTTCGGCGGTGCCGCGACCAACGGCTTCGCGGTGGACGACCGCGGCGCGGTGCTGACCCGCAACGTGCCGGTCAAGCGCCTGACCCTCGCCAATGGCGAACAGGCGCTGGTCGCCACGGTCTTCGACCTGTTCTGCGCCAATTACAGCCTGGACCGGGGCCTGGGCGGCGAGAACGTCGCCCGCGACTATGACGCCGATGTGCCCTTCACCCCGGCCTGGGCGGAACGGATCACCGGCGTGCGCCGCGACAAGATCATCCAGGTGGCGCGCGAATTCGCCGCCAATGCCGAAAAGACCAACGGGCGCAGCATGGTCATCATCGGTGCGGCGATGAACCATTGGTTCCACATGGACATGAACTATCGCGCCGTCATCAACATGCTGGTGATGTGCGGCTGCGTCGGCCAGTCGGGCGGCGGCTGGGCGCATTACGTCGGCCAGGAAAAGCTGCGCCCGCAGACCGGCTGGACGGCGCTGGCCTTCGCGCTGGACTGGGCACGCCCGCCGCGCCACATGAACTCGACCTCGGCCTGGTATGCCCATACCGACCAATGGCGCTACGAGACGGTGAGCGCGCAGGAGATCCTGTCGCCCACCGCACCCGAGGGCGACTGGAACCGGCTCAGCCTGATCGACTACAACATCCGCGCCGAGCGGATGGGCTGGCTGCCCTCGGCCCCGCAGCTGCGCACGAACCCGCTGGAGGTCGGCCGGGCGGCCAAAGAGGCCGGCGTGCCGGTCAAGGATTACGTGGCCGAACGGCTGAAATCCGGCGCCTTGCAGATGTCCTGCGAGGACCCGGACGCGCCCGAGAACTGGCCGAGGAACCTGTTCGTCTGGCGCTCGAACCTGCTTGGCTCCTCGGGCAAGGGGCATGAATATTTCCTCAAGCACCTGCTCGGCACCGATCACGGCGTGCAGGGCAAGGATCTGGGCCAGGAGGGTCGCCAGAAGCCGGTCGAGGCCGCCTGGCACGACCAGGCGCCCGAGGGCAAGCTGGACCTGCTGGTCACCATCGACTTCCGCATGTCCACCACCGCCGTCTATGCCGACATCGTCCTGCCGACCGCCAGCTGGTACGAAAAGGACGACATGAACACCTCGGACATGCATCCGTTCATCCACCCGCTGCAAGCGGCGGTGGACCCGGCCTATGAATCGCGTTCCGACTGGGAGATCTTCAAGTCCATCGCCCGCAAGTTCTCCGAGGTCGCGCCCGAGATCCTGGGGGTCGAGACCGACGTGGTGCAGCTGCCCTTGCAGCACGACAGCGCCGGCGAGATCGCCCAGCCCTTCGTGCAGGACTGGAAGCGCGGCGAATGCGAGTTGATCCCCGGCAAGACCGCGCCGGCCTATATCGAGGTGACGCGGGATTACCCGAACCTCTACAAGCGCTTCACCGCGCTGGGGCCGCTGATGGAAAAGCTGGGCAATGGCGGCAAGGGCATCTCCTGGGACACCAAGGACGAGGTGCATCACTTGCAGGCGCTGAACGGTCGCGTGACCGAGGAGGGCGCGACCCGCGGCATGGCCCGGATCGAGACGGCGATCGATGCCGCCGAGGTGGTGCTGATGCTGGCCCCCGAGACCAATGGCGAGGTGGCGGTCAAGGCCTGGCAGGCGCTGTCCAAGGCGACGGGCCGCGACCACAAGCATCTGGCCGAGGTCAAGGAGGACGAGAAGATCCGCTTCCGCGACATCGCCGCCCAGCCCAGGAAGATCATCTCGTCGCCCACCTGGTCGGGCATCGAAAGCGAGGAGGTCTGCTACAATGCCGGCTGGACCAACGTGCATGAGCTGATCCCGTGGCGCACCGTCTCGGGGCGCCAGCAGCTTTACCAGGACCATGAATGGATGCGCGCCTTTGGCGAAAGCCTGGTGACATGGCGGCCGCCGGTCGATCTGAAGACCATCGGCGCGGATGCGCGGAAATCGCTCGGGGCCGGCGAAAAGCATGTGGTGCTGAACTTCCTGACCCCGCACCAGAAATGGGGCATCCATTCCACCTATACGGACAACCTGCTGATGCTGACGCTGAACCGCGGCGGCCCGGTGGTCTGGATATCCGAGATCGACGCGAAGAAAGCCGGGCTGGTCGATAATGACTGGGTCGAGGTCTTCAACAGCAATGGCGTCATCACCGCCCGCGCGGTGGTCAGCCAGCGCATGAAGGAAGGCAGCATGTTCATGTATCACGCCCAGGAAAAGATCGTGAACACGCCCGGCAGCCAGATCACCGGCCTGCGCGGCGGCATCCACAACTCGGTGACGCGGATCGTGCCGAAGCCCACCCACATGATCGGCGGCTATGCCCAGCTGGCCTATGGCTTCAACTATTACGGCACCGTGGGCGCGAACCGGGACGAATTCGTCATCGTCCGCAAGATGAACAAGGTCGACTGGCTCGACCAACCCCTGGAAACGGGGGCCGCAACCCAAAAGATGGAGGCAGCGGAATGAAAGTGCGTGCGCAAATCGGCATGGTGCTGAACCTGGACAAGTGCATCGGCTGCCATACCTGCTCGGTGACCTGCAAGAACGTCTGGACCTCGCGCGAGGGTGTCGAATACGCCTGGTTCAACAATGTCGAGACCAAGCCCGGCATCGGCTATCCCAAGGACTGGGAAAACCAGAGGCGCTGGAACGGCGGCTGGGTGCGGACCCGCTCGGGGCATCTGCAACCCAAGCAGGGCGGCAAGTGGCGGATCCTGGCGAATATCTTCGCCAATCCCGACCTGCCCGAGATCGACGATTTCTACGAGCCCTTCGATTTCGACTACGACCACCTGAAATCGGCGCCCGAGATGCAGGCTTTCCCGACCGCCCGGCCGCGCTCCAAGATCTCGGGCGAGCGGATGGAAAAGATCGAATGGGGCCCGAACTGGGAGGAGATCCTGGGCGGCGAGTTCGAGAAACGCAGCAAGGACTATAACTTCGAGGGCATCCAGAAGGACATCTACGGCGAATATGAAAACACCTTCATGATGTATCTGCCCAGGCTGTGCGAGCATTGCCTCAACCCGGCCTGCGTCGCCTCCTGCCCCTCGGGCGCGATCTACAAGCGCGAGGAGGACGGCGTGGTGCTGATCGACCAGGACAAGTGCCGGGGTTGGCGGATGTGCGTCTCGGGCTGCCCCTACAAGAAGATCTATTACAACTGGTCCACCGGGAAGTCGGAAAAATGCATCCTGTGCTATCCGCGGCTTGAATCGGGCCAGCCCACGGTCTGCTCGGAAACCTGCGTCGGCCGCATCCGCTATCTGGGGGTGATGCTTTACGACGCCGACAAGATCGCCGAGGCGGCGAGCGCCGAGTCCGAAATGGACCTCTACGACGCGCAGCTCGGCGTCTTCCTGGACCCCAACGATCCCGAGGTGATCGCCGCCGCCCGCGCCGAGGGCGTACCCGAGGACTGGATCCGCGGCGCGCAGAACTCGCCGATCTGGAAGATGGCGATGGAATGGAAGATCGCCTTCCCGCTGCATCCGGAATATCGCACCCTGCCGATGGTCTGGTATGTGCCGCCGCTGTCGCCGATCCAGAACGCCGCCGAGGCGGGCAAGATCGCCGCCCAGGACGACATGCCCGACGTGCGCAGCCTGCGCATCCCGCTGCGCTATCTGGCGAACATGCTGACTGCGGGCGACGAGGCCCCGGTCGCCGCCGCGCTGGAGCGGATGCTGGCCATGCGCAGCTACATGCGCTCCAAGACGCTGGACGGGGTGGTGAACCTCGGCGTCGCCAAGCGCGTCGGCCTGACGCCGCAGCAGATCGACGAGATGTATCACCTGCTCGCCATCGCCAATTACGAGGACCGCTTCGTCATCCCGACCACGCATCGCGAGATCGTCGAGGATGCCTACGACCTGCGCGGCGGCTGCGGCTTTACCGACGGGCATGGCTGTTCGTCGGGCGACAGCCCCTCGCTGTTCGGCGGCAAGAAGTTCCGCAGCCCGCAGGAGTTCATCGCATGAAAAGCTTCAAGGCCCTGTCCGCGCTGCTCAGCTATCCCAGCGAGGAACTGATTGCCGCGCTGCCCGAGATCGAGGCGGTCCTGCAAGCCGAGGGGCTGTTCGGCCCCAAGCGCATGGAGGAAATCCGCCGCCTGCTGCATGAATTGCGGCAGGGCGACCTCTACGACCTTCAGGAACGCTATGTGCTGCTGTTCGACCGCTCGCGCAGCCTGTCGTTGAACCTGTTCGAACATGTGCATGGCGAAAGCCGCGACCGCGGCGGCGCCATGGTGGACCTGTTGGAGACCTATCGCGCCGGCGGCTTCGATCTGGTCGGGTCGGAACTGCCCGATCACCTGCCGGTGCTGCTGGAATATCTCTCGACCCGGCCCTTGCCGGAGGCCGAGGCGCTGCTGGCCGATGCCTCCCATATCCTGGTCGCGCTGGCCGAGCGGCTGACGCGGCGCGAGACGGCCTATGCCGGCGTGCTCAGCGCGCTGGTGGCGCTGGTGGTGACCGAGCCGGCCGAGCTGCCCGAGGAACTGGCCGCCGTCCCCGACGACGACCCCGAGGACCTGGCCGCGCTCGATGCCGTCTGGGAGGAGGCGCAGGTGACCTTCGGCCCCGATCCCAATGCCGGCTGCCCGATCAGCCGCGACATCCTTGCCCGCATGGACGCCCCGCGCGTCCCCGGCCCGGCGCAGTGAATGAGGAGGCTCAGATGAACAATTTTCTTTTCGGCATCTACCCCTATATCGCCATCACGGTGATGATCCTGGGCTCGATCATCCGCTACGACCAGGACCCGTTCAGCTGGAAATCCAAGTCCAGCCAGATCCTGCGGCGGCGGCAATTCGTCATCGGCTCGGTCCTGTTCCATGTCGGCGTGCTGGTGATCCTGGGCGGCCATCTGGTCGGGCTTCTGACCCCGATCGCGGTGTTCGACGCCTTTGGCATCAGCCATGGCGCCAAGCAGGTGCTGGCGATGAGCGTCGGCGGCATTGCCGGGGTCATGGCGCTGGTCGGCGGCGGGATGCTGCTGCACCGCCGGCTTTACGATCCGCGCGTGCGCGCCCATACCACCCTGGCCGATACCGGCATCCTGGCGCTGCTGGTGGCGCAGCTGGTGCTGGGGCTCATGACCATCCTGGTCTCGATGCAGCATCTGGACGGGCATGAGATGGTGCTGCTGATGTCCTGGGCGCAGGGCATCGTCTATTTCCGCTCGGGCGCGGCCGAGCATCTGGCCAATGTGCATTGGCTGTTCAAGCTGCATATCCTGCTGGGGCTGACCATCTTCCTGCTGTTCCCCTTCACCCGGCTGGTGCACATGATCTCGGCCCCGCTGCGCTATCTGTGGCGGCCGGGCTATCAGATCGTGCGGACCAAGCGTCAACCGGCCAAGCGTTATCCGGCGGAGTAGGGGCGATGGAGATGAAACCGCTGCTGCCGCCGGTCGTCGTGAACGGCGTGACCATCGACCCCGGCCGCATCGCGGCCGAGGCGCAGAACCATCCCGCGCCCAAGGGCAAGCCCGGCCATGCATGGCGGGCCGCGGCCCGGGCGCTGGCCGTGCGCGAGCTGCTGCTGCAAGAGGCGCGGGCCCGGGGCATCGCGGCCGAGCCGGCCGAGCTTGCCCCCGGCCAATGGGAGACCGAGGACGAGGCCGCGATCCGCGCACTGCTGGAGCGGGAGATCCGTCCGGCATCCGCGGAGAGGGCGGCGCTGGCCGCGCATTACGCGGCGCATCCCGAGCAGTTCCGCGCTCCCTCGCTGTTCGAGGCGGCGCATATCCTGTTCGCCGCCGCACCGGACGATGCCGAGGCCCGCGCCGAGGCGCGGGCCCGGGCCGAAACGGTGCTGGCCGAGCTGCGCGCCGAGCCGCGCCGGTTCGCCGAACTGGCCGCGCGCTACAGCGCCTGTTCGTCCAAAGCCGCCGGCGGGGTGCTGGGGCAACTGACTTCGGGCGATACGGTTCCGGAATTCGAGGCCGTGCTGGCCACCATGGAAGAGGGGGCGCTGGCCTTGGCCGAAACGCGCTATGGCCTGCATGTGATCCGCCTCGACGCCCGGGCGCGCGGCGAAGTGCTGCCCTTCGAGGTCGTGCTGCCGCAGCTGCGCCATGCGCATGACAAGGCGGCCTGGCTGCGCGCCAGCCGCGACTATGTGGACGGGCTGATTGCGGGGGCCGAGATCTCTGGCGTCGCCTTTCAGCGGGACGGGGGTGCCTGATGCATCTGGCCTATGTCAGCCTGCCCGGCCGCGGCGCGAACGACGGCTTCCTTGCCGCCATCGCCGAGCGGGCGCGGGCGGAGGGGCTGCGGCTGGCCGGGACGGTGCAGACCAACCCGCAGCGCGAGGGGCGCATCAAATGCGACATGGACCTGCGCGTGCTGCCCGACGGCCCGGTGCTGCGCATCAGCGAGGATCGCGGCAATGGTGCGCGCGGCTGCCGGCTGGATGCGGGCGTGCTGGAGGCGGCGGTGCTGGGCGTCACAGCGGCGCTGCCCGGCGCCGACCTGCTGCTGGTCAACAAGTTCGGCAAGCAGGAATCCGAGGGCCGCGGTTTCGCGCCGCTGATCGCCGAGGCCCTGTCGCGCGACATCCCGGTCCTGGCCGGGGTGAACGGGCTGAACCTGCCGGCGTTCCAGGCGTTCGCCGACGGGCTTGCCGCGCCGCTTCCCGGTGATGAGGCCCTGGTCATGGACTGGTGCCGGCGGATCTGCGGATTGCAACCTGCCTGACCTGCAAGACTTGTGCAACGAAAAGGCCCGGTCGTCGCGACCGGGCCTTTTCTGCATGGCTCGCTTCAGGCTGGTCGCCTCGTGCCCGAGACCGGCTTTTTCGCCACCCGCGGCCGCGCCAGCACCGGCAGGTAGAGCAGTGCGAAGCCGCCGAAGGCCAGAACCCACAGCGTGCCCGACAGGTGCAGCAGCCAGACCTGCGCCGGCAGCAAGCCGGCCAGCAGCCGCAGCACCACCGAGCCGACAAGGGCCAGGTAAAGCGCCGTGGTGCCGCGTCCGGCATGCAGCGCCCGGCCGCTATGGCCCAGGCTCGCCCGGCTCATCACCGCCAGGGTCATCAGTCCGATGGCGCCGGCCAGCCAGACATGCCGCGCCGGCGCGGCCGCCATCAGGCCCAGCCCCGCCGCCGCCTCGGCCCAGAAGCCGAGTGCCAGCGCGGCATAGGCCAGATGCAGCACCCAAAGCAGCGGCTCGGCCCCGGTCTGCGCGCCCTGCCAGCGTGCCAGCCGCCACAGATGCGCCGCGCCGCAGGCCAGCATCAGCCAGGGCATGGCGGTCGCTTCGGGCGCGGCGACGAAGCCCGCCAGCGTCACCCCTGTCAGCCCCAGCACCAGCCCGTCGCCGCGGCCGAAGGGCGCAGGCAGGCGCTGCGCCCCTCGCGCCGCTAGCCAGTTGCGGGTAAAGCTGGGAATGATCCGCCCGCCGATCAGCGCGATCAGCATCAGCGCCGCTGCCAGCCCCAGCCGCATGCCCATCCCCTCGAAGGCCGCATCGCCGCGGGCGGCCTCGACATGGAACAGCGCGTTGCCGGCGGCGAACAGCATCAGCAGCGCCAGCACCGGCAGGTTGCGCCAGTTCCGGCCATGCAGGATCTCGCGTGCCAGGAAGGCCAGCAGCATGAGCCCGCAAGCCAGATCGGCCAGCAGGACCACGCGCCAGTCCAGCAGCGCCGAGAGCGCGATGGCAAGCCGGCCCAGAAACCACAACCCGACCAGCCCGGCCAAGGGCGCACCCATCACCGGCAGCCGTCCGGTCCAGTTCGGCACCGCGGTCAGCAGGAAGCCGGCGATCACTCCGCCCAGATAGGCATAGAGAAATTCATGCGCGTGCCAGCTGAACGGATCGAAGGCCAGGGGCAGGATCTCGGCTCCGGCCAGCATGGCCACCCAGATCGCCATGGCCAGCGCCGCCCAGAGCGCCGAGATGAGGAAGAAGGCCCGGAAGCCGTGACTGAACAGCACCGGCCCGCGATAGTTGCGCATGCGTTCCGAGGTGGACATCGCGCGTCTCCGTCAGAAATGGATCAGGGGCAGGGGGCGGCACCAGGGCGCGCCTCCAGGAAGCCTTGGGCAAAGATGGCGCCCGGCTGGATGCGGCGCAAGTCGGCCAAGGCGTCGCGGGGGGAAAGCCCGCTTTCCAGCAGGCGGGCGTAAAGCCGGGTCACGGCCGCGAAATCGCCCGGCTGCGGCGACAGCCGCAGCGCATCGACGCCGGCCTCGCGCAAGGGGGCGACCTGCCCCGCGACGCTCATATGGGTATAGCTCAGCGTCTGCACGCCGTTCACGGTCAGGAAGGGCTGGCCCTCCAGCGTCTCGACCGTGCGGCCGTCGGGATCCTCGGCGCAGACGAACTGGCAGCTGTCTTTGGCGCGGTCGTGCAGCCGCGCGTGATAGCAGCGCCCCGAGATCGCCAGCGGTGCCCGGCCATGGCCCCAGACCTCGACCGCGACGCCGGCCTGTCTGCCGGCCTGCGCCAGTTGCGCCACCGAGTCCAGCGGCAGCTCGGGCGGCAGGCAGATGCGGCGCGCGCCCTTCGCGGCCAGCCATTCCAGCGTGCCCTCGTTATAGACGTTGACCGTCGGGCCGACCCAGAAGGGCGCGCCCTCGGGCAGGTGCTTCAGCGCGCTGAGATCGGCGATCTCGACCGGCAGGCCAGAGGCGAACAGCTCGGCCGTCTGCCGCCGCTCGCGCTTCAGCGTGATGAGCGTCAGCGTGGACAGCGCCACTTCCTTGCCGGCGGCTTGCAGCACCTCGACCGCGGCGGGGATTTCGTGCTGCCAGAAGGGCAGGCGCTTCGAACAGACCCATTCGCCGATCACCACCCGCTTGACGGGGGTCTCGGCCAGCGTCCGGTAGAAGGCGCGGACCTGGTCCGCGCTCCAGAAAAAGGCGATAGGGCCGACGGTCAGGTCCATGGTCATCTCCAGGTCTTGGCATAGGCGCCGGTGGTTGCGGCCTGGCCCTCGGTCAGCCGCGCAAGCAGTCCCTCGGGCATCGGCGCGCCCTGGTCGGCAGCCTCGACGGCGGCGCGGAAGGCGCGCACCACCTGCGCCACATAGGCGCGCGAGCGTTGCCGCCCCTCGATCTTCAACGCGCCGACCCCGGCCTTTTGCAGCGCCGGGATCAGCCGGGTCGCGTCCAGGCTGACCGGATCCTCGAAGATATGGCCGGTCTGGCTGTCCCCCTTGCCGTCGGGCGAGGTGAAGCAGCCCTTGCACAGCGTCGGATAGGGCACCGGCATGCCCTTGGGCGTGCGGTGGATCAGGAAATCGCCCAGTCGCGCCTCGTGATTGCCGGCCACATCGGCATAGGCGACATGGCTTGCGGGCGAGCAGACGCCGTTCATGTTCGGCGACAGCCCGGTGGCATAGGAGGACAGCGAGCACCGCCCCTCGGCCATGACGCAAAGCCCGCCAAAGACGAAGACCTCGGTTTCCACGTCGATCTCGCGGTTGATGGCGGTGATCTCCTCGACCGACAGCACGCGCGGCAGCACGACGCGGCGGATGCCGAAGGTTTCGGCATAGAAGTTGATCGCGTCGGGATTGGCGGCGGCGGCCTGCACCGACAGGTGCAGCCGCAGGCCGGGATGGGCCTCGGCGGCATGGGCGATCAGGCCCAGATCGGCCAGGATCACCGCATCCGCGCCCAGTTGGGCGGCGTCGCGGACGGCGCGGTGCCAGAGCGTCTGGTCGCCGGCGCGCGGAAAGGTGTTGATCGCCACCAGAACCTTGGCGCCGCGCGCATGGGCATAGGCCACGCCCTCGGCCAGTTCCTCGCGGCTGAAGTTCAGCCCGGGAAAGTTGCGGGCATTCGTCTCGTCGGCAAAGCCGCAATAGACCGTATGCGCACCGGCATCGACCGCCGCGCGCAGCGCCGCCGGGGTTCCGGCCGGGCAGACCAACTCCATCATGGCATCACCTCTTGTCGGGACAGAATCAGGCCGCTCTTGCGCGCCATCAAGGCCGAGCCCCGCCGCAACCAGCGGTCCAGCGGCCGGCCGGACAGCGCGGCCAGCTCCTCGGTCAGGTCCAGCTCGGCATCGTCCAGCGCATTGCGCAGCGCCAGCACCGCCGAGGTGTCGCCGCCGATCTGCAACTCGCCGGAAAAGAACAGCGCATCGCCATCCTCGGCGCCGTGCAGCATCGCCAGGAACGCCGCCAGCCCGCCCCGGATCGCGGCGTCATGCCCGGGTTCGGGGGCATGGCGCGGATGGGCGCTCAGCCGCCGCGCTTCGGGCTGCATCAACAGCAGGAACGGCCCGTCGCTGACATCGAGCAGGAAGCGGGCCTGGGCATAGGGGCCGAGCCGCGACAGGATCGCCGGCTTTTTCGCGGCGATCCGGCGCAGGAACGCCGTCAGCGCCAGGCCAAGGGCCGGGCGGGCAAGCGGCGGGGGCGGAAGCCGCATCAGAAGCGGCGGCAGGGTGGGGCGCTGGGTCATGATCCGGGTCTAGGCCGGCCAATCGGCGCTGTGATTGATATTCGTCAAATCCGCTGCGGAAATTCCCGCCTAGCCTCTGCTCCATGACGCCCGCCGGCCGCGGGCCTGCCGGAGCCTTCGATGCGCAGCCTTCCCTCTTTTCCCGATCTGCGGGCCTTTCTGTCCTGGCTGGAGGCGCGGGGCGAGCTTGCCCGCATTGCCGAGCCGGTGTCGCTGCGCCACGAGATGACGGCGGTGCAATTGGCCTGCCTGCGCCGCGGCGGCCCGGCGCTGCGCTTCGACCGGCCCGAAGGGGCGCGCATCCCGGTGATCGCCAATCTTTTCGGCACGCGGGCCCGGGTCGCGGCGGGGCTGGGCCTGCAACCGGACGGGATCGCGGGCTTCGGCGAATTTCTGGCCGCGCTGCGCAGCCCGGCCCCCGTCGAGGGCATGCGCGACGCCATGTCGCGCTGGCCGATGCTGCGCGCGGCGCTGGCGACGCGGCCGAAACTTTTGCGCCACGGTCCGGTGCAGGAGGCGGAATTGCCCGGCCTCGATTCGCTGCCGGTGCAGACGCCCTGGCCGGGGGATGGCGGACCGCTGATCACCTGGCCGGTGGTGCTGACCCGGCCGCAGGACAGCCGGGCCGAGGATCTGACCCGCTACAACCTGGGCGTCTATCGCGCGCAGGTGCTGGCGCCCGACCGGCTGATCCTGCGCTGGCTGGCGCATCGCGGCGGGGCGGCGCATCACCGCAGCTGGGCGCGGGCGGGCGAGCCGATGCCCGTCGCCATCGCGCTCGGCGCCGATCCGGCGCTGCTGCTGGCCGCGGCGCTGCCCTTGCCCGAGACGGTGTCGGAACTGGGCTTTTCCGGCGTGCTGCGCGGGGCACGGGCCGAATTGGTGGCGGCACAGACCGTGCCGCTGATGGTGCCCGCCCGTGCCGAAATCATCGTCGAGGGCTGGGTGCATCCCGGCGAGACGGCGCCCGAGGGACCCTTTGGCGACCATACCGGCTATTACAATGCCGTCGAACCCTTCCCGGTCATGCGCGTCAGCCGCATTACTTGCCGCAACGATCCGCTTTACCTGTCGACCGTCACCGGCCGGCCGCCCGACGAGCCCTCGGTCATCGGTGAGGTGTTCAACGATCTGGCCCTGCCGGTGATCCGCGCCCAGATCCCCGAGATCACCGACCTGTGGCTGCCGCCCGCCGCCTGTTCCTATCGCATGGCGGTGGTCGCCATCGACAAGCGTTATCCCGGCCAGGCGCGGCGGGTGATGATGGCGCTGTGGGGCATGCTGCCGCAATTCAGCTATACCAAGCTGGTTGTCGTGGTGGACCGCGACATCGACGTGCGCAGCTGGGACGATATCGCCTGGGCGATCTCGACCCGGATGGACCCGGGCCGCGACGCGATGCTGCTGGACCGGACGCCGATGGACTATCTGGACTTCGCCTCGCCCATCGAGGGGCTGGCGGGCAAGCTGGGGCTGGACGCCACCACCAAGATCGGCGCCGAAACCAGCCGCGAATGGGGCCGGGTCATGCAGCTTGACCCGCAGCACGAGGCGCGGGCCGAGGCGCTCTTGGCCGCGGTGCTGCCATGAGGGTGGTGCTGGGCGTCTCGGGAGCCTCGGGCGCGGTGCTGGCGCTGGATTGCGCCCGGGCGCTGATCCGCCTGGGGGCCGAGATCGACCTGGTCGTCTCGACCATGGCCGAACGCACGCTGGCCGCGGAGGTCGGGCCCGGCGCGCTCTCCGATTTGCGGGGGCTGGCCGCGCGGGTGCATGCGCAACGCGACCTGGGCGCTTCGATCGCCTCGGGCTCCTGTCCGGTCGCGGGCATGATCGTCGCGCCCTGTTCGATGCGCAGTCTGGCCGCCATCGCGCATGGCTTCGACGACGGGTTGCTGACCCGCGCCGCCGGCGTGCAACTGAAGGAACGCCGGCCGCTGGTGCTGCTGGCGCGCGAGGCGCCGCTGACGCTGGCGCATCTGGACAACATGCTGGCCGCGACCCGGATGGGCGCGGTGGTCCTGCCGCCGGTTCCCGCCTTTTACTTGCGTCCCCAGGACCTGGCCGAAGTCACCGCCCAGGTCGCGGCCCGCGCGGTCGATCTGCTGCGCCTGGGTCCGCCGCTGGCCCGAAGCTGGGCCCCCCGACAACCCGCCCCCCATGGAGGAGATCATCATGACTGACATCACCCTTGCCCCCGACAGCATCGTCGGCGACGTCGCCGCCCGGCTGCCCGGCGCCGCCGAGGTGTTCCGCCGCGCCGGCATCAGCTTTTGCTGCGGCGGCAATGCCCGCCTGGCCGAAGCCGCCGAAAAGGCCGGCGTGGCCCTGTCGGCGCTGACCGCCGAATTGCAGGCGCTGATCGACAATGCCGGACGCGACGCCCCGACCGAGACCCCGGCGCTGATCGACCATATCCTGACGCGCTATCACGATACCCACCGCCAGGAACTGCGGGGGCTGATCGACCTGGCCGAGCGGGTCGAGATGGTGCATGGCGACCATGAGGAGGCGCCGCTGGGCCTGACCGATGCGCTGGAGGCTCTGCGCGACGAACTCGAATCGCATATGGCCAAGGAGGAGACGGTGCTGTTCCCCGCCATCCTGCACGGCGCCGGCGCCATGCTGGCCGGGCCGATCCGCGTCATGCAGGCCGAGCATGAAGACACCGCGCAACTGCTGCGGCGGATCGAGCATGTGACCCATGGCCTGACCTTGCCGGTCGGCGCCTGCGGGTCGTGGACCGCGCTCTATACCGGCTTGCGCAAGCTCTGCGACGACGTGGTCGCCCATATCCATCTGGAGGAGAACGTCCTGTTCCCGCGCGTCCTGGCGGCCTGAACCACGGGCGGCGGTGGGGGGGCTCTCGGCGTTTCGAAAGCCCCGCCGGCCTCTGCGTCAGGCCCCGCCGCGCGCCGGAATGTCGAAACGGGCGCGCTTCAGGATGGTGCCGGTGGCGTCGATGGTCAGGCGCAGCGCCTGGCCCTCGAAAAAGAAGGTCAGCCGATGGCGCCCGGCATCCTCGCCCTCGCCGGTCTCGCAGCGGGTGGTGATGCGGTTCTCGCGCATCAACTCGGGCACGCGGCCGGGTTCCAGCCCGAAGGCCGCGGCCAGTTCCTGCGCCTCGATCACGAAACCCTGCTCGGTCAAGTCGATCTTGCTCATGCCAATTCCCTCGGAACCGTCCTGCCCGACATATGGGCATGCGCCAGGCATTTTGCCATGGCGAAAGCGCGGCGGCGCCTGACTTTCATCAAGAAAGGCGCGGGCGAACCTGTCGCGCCGCGCCTGTTCCCCGTCGACGGTGGATGCCGTTGGCGGTTCAGTTGACCTGCGCCAGTTCGGCATCCATGCGCTCGCGCGCCTTCTTGGGCATCTTCGCCGTCTTGGCCGCGTCGAGGTTCTCCGGCGCGTCGCCGACCTGCACCAGCCCGACCATGCCCATGCCGAAATGCGGCGTGCATTTCACGCCGTAGAGGCCGGCTTCGGTCACGGTCAGCGTATAGGCTTCGTTGATCTTGCTTTTGAAGGTCTCGACGCCTTCGGGCAGGATTTCCTTGATCGCTTCGACATTGTGGCTCTTGTCGGTGGGGATGAAGTTGATCACGTCGCCCGGCTCGGCCCGGATATAGGCCGGCTCGAAGACCATGGCGCCGGATTCGCCCTTGTTGAGCATATGCACCTCATGGGTTGCGGCGAAGCCGGGGGCGGCAAGACCAAAGGCCAGCAGGGCGCCGGCGGCAGCGACGAGGGATTTGTGGAACATCGTGTTCTCCTTGGGTGGTCGGGGCGGAAAACCCGCCCTTCGCCCCTTGATCTAGACCCGTTCCCCCGGGCGCGGCTTGAGCAATGTCAAATGCCGAGGGAAAAGCTCGGGCTCTTGGCTTGACAGATTGTCGCAGGGCGGCGTCTTCGCCCGCCACCGGTCCTTGTGACCCCGCGTCATTGTGTTTGGCTTGACCTAGATCAACGCTCGCGGCGGGGCAAAGGCATAGACCGGCAACATGTGCCGCCGCGCGATCCATAGCCGGGCCCAGAGCCTTTTCGCCTTTGTCGCGATTCTCCTTCTTCTCGTTGCGGGATGGGCGGGGACCGGTGCGGCGATGCCTGCCCATCTGGCCGCGGCGGCATCCGGCCCCTTGCAGGAGGTCGTCATCTGCGCCGAAGGTCATGCCAGCACGGTCTGGCTGGACGCCGAGGGCAATGAGCATCCCGCCCCGCAAGAATGCCGCGACTGCCCGCTCTGCCATACGCCTGCGCTGACGGCGGGCCCCGAGCCGTGCCTGGCGGTCAGCCCGGGTCAATGGCTGCGCCCCGCTGCGCCGCTTGCCGCGGCGCAGGTGCGCGGCGCGGGCCGGCCCGTGCTGGTGCTGACCCGCGGCCCACCGTCTTTCCTCTCTGCCTGGACCCATGCGGTCCCGTCGCCTGCGGGCGACTGCCATTCGCCTGATGCGGCCGGTCCGCGCCAGCCGATGCGCGGGATCCGGGCAATTGCCATGGATGCCCGAGCATGAAGATCCTCCGCCTTGCCCTGACGATTGCGTTGCTGTTGCTGCCGGCGCTGCCCGCCGCTGCCGAAAGCGTGCTGGCGCAGCTGCTGCCGGATCAGAACGCGGCCGAGCTGGTGCCCGGCGCCGACGGTTTCGGGCCGATCCGCGCCGATCTGGCCGTGGCGCCGGTGCTGAAGGGCGGCGAGACCGTCGCCCATGCCTTCGTCACCTCGGATTTCGTCGGCACAACCGGCTATTCCGGCAAGCCCATCCATACGCTGGTCGCGCTGGACAAGGACGCGAAAATCGCGGGCGTCCGGCTGGTCAAGCACTCCGAGCCGATCGTGCTGATCGGCATCCCCGAGGCCAAGGTCAAGGCGCTGGTCGAGGGCTATCAGGGCCTCGATCTGGTGGCCGAGGCGCGATCGGGCGGCACCGCGCATGAGGTCGAGATCATCTCGGGCGCGACGGTCACGGTGATGGTGATCGACGATTCCATCGTGCGCTCGGGGCTGAAGGTCGCGCGCGCCCTTGGCCTGGGCGGGCTTGCCCCCGAGGTCGCAGCGGCCGGCCCGAAATTCGAGATCGACCCCGATGCCGCCCGTCCCGCCGATTGGCACGAGATGGAGGGCGACGGCACTCTGCGCCGCCTGTCGCTGGATGTCGGCCAGGTGAACGCGGCTTTTGCCGTCAATGCCGATCCCCGCGCCGCCGAACGCGCGCTGACGCAGGCGCCCGAGACCACCTTCATCGAGATGCAGGCCGGGCTGGTCTCGGTCCCCGCCATCGGCGAGGCGCTTTTGGGGCAGGCGCAGGATGCCAACCTGAAAAACTGGCTCGCGCCGGGCGACCAGGCCATCGCGGTGATGGGGCGCGGGCTCTACAGCTTCAAGGGCTCGGGCTATGTGCGCGGCGGCATCTTCGACCGCATCGTGCTGATCCAGGACGACATCTCGGTCCGCTTCCGCGACCGCGACCACCGCCGGCTGAATGCCATTGCCGCCGAGGGCGCGCCGGAATTCACCGAGATGGACCTGTTCAAGATCCCCGCCGCCTCGGGATTCGACCCGACGAAACCCTTCCGCATCCAGCTTCTGGTGCATCGCGAGGTCGGGCCGATCGACAAGGTCTTCCACACCTTCGACCTGGGCTATCAACTGCCGCAGAAATACCTGCGCAGCGTCGCGGCGCCGGCGCCCGAGGCGGCCGCACCCGCCGCCCAGCCCGATGAGAGCCAGGCCCAGGCGCAGCTGTGGAAGCGCATCTGGCTGGATTCCCAGCCCAAGATCGCCGGGCTTGCCGCCATGCTGCTGGTGCTGACCGGGGTGTTCTTCTTCCAAAGCTTCGCCACCCGGAACGAGCGCGCCTTCTACATCTTCCGCATGGGTTTTCTGACGGTGACGCTGGTCTTCCTGGGCTGGTATGCCAATGCGCAGCTGTCGGTGGTGAACCTGATGGCGCTGTTCGGCAGCCTGGTGAACGGCTTCAGCTGGCAGGCCTTCTTGCTGGATCCGCTGACCTTCATCCTGTGGTTCGCGGTCGCGGCGGCGCTGCTGTTCTGGGGACGCGGGGCCTATTGCGGCTGGCTTTGCCCCTTTGGCGCGCTGCAAGAGCTGACCAACCAGATCGCGCGCAAGCTGCGCATCCCGCAATGGACGCTGCCCTGGGGCCTGCACGAGCGGCTTTGGCCGGTCAAATACATGATCTTCCTGGGCCTTTTCGGCGTCTCGCTGATGAGCATCGAGCAGGCCGAGCATCTGGCCGAGGTCGAGCCCTTCAAGACCGCGATCATCCTGAACTTCGTCCGCGCCTGGCCCTTCGTGGCCTATGCCGCGGCGCTGCTGATCGCCGGGCTCTTCGTCGAACGCTTCTATTGCCGCTATCTGTGCCCGCTTGGCGCGGCGCTGGCGATCCCGGCCCGGATGCGCATGTTCGACTGGCTCAAGCGCTATCACGAATGCGGCAATCCCTGCCAGACCTGCGCCCGGCAATGCCCGGTGCAATCGATCCATCCGACGGGCGAGATCAACCCCAACGAATGCATCAACTGCCTGCATTGCCAGGTGCTCTACCAGTCCGAGACCACCTGCCCGGTGGTCATCAAGAAGTTGAAGCGGCGCGAGGCCGTGGCCGCCGGCGGCCAGCCCAAGCTGGGCCAGCCCCCGGCCGGCCATCCCAACGCCGCCCGCAAGATTGAAGCTTAACCAGAAGGAGTTCGATCATGGAATCGAAACAGGACAAGGGTCTCAGCCGCCGCGCGCTTTTGGGCGCGACCGCCGGGGGCGCGGCCATGGCCGGCGCGTTCGGCGGCCGGCTGGCGCTGGGGCCGGCGGCGCTCGGCCTTGGCACGGCGGGGGTCGCGAGCGTCGCGGGCAGCGGCGCGGCGCTGGCCGCCAGCGGCGACGGCGCGGTCGCGCCGGGGCAGCTGGACAGCTATTACGGCTTCTGGTCCTCGGGCCAGAGCGGCGAGCTGCGCATCCTCGGCATCCCCTCGATGCGCGAGCTGATGCGGGTTCCGGTCTTCAACCGCTGCTCGGCCACCGGCTGGGGCCAGACCAACGAGTCGCTCCATATCCATGAACGCAGCATGAGCGAGCGGACCAGGAAGCACCTTGCCGCCAATGGCAAGCGCATCCATGACAACGGCGACCTGCATCACGTCCACATGTCCTTTACCGAGGGCAAGTATGACGGCCGCTTCCTGTTCATGAACGACAAGGCCAATACCCGCGTGGCGCGGGTGCGCTGCGACGTGATGAAATGCGACGCCATCCTGGAGGTGCCGAACGCCAAAGCCATCCACGGTCTGCGCCCGCAGAAATGGCCGCGTTCGAACTATGTCTTCTGCAACGGCGAGGACGAGGCGCCGCTGATCAACGACGGCACCACGATGGAAGACGTCTCGACCTATGTGAACGTCTTCACCGCCGTCGATGCCGACAAGTGGGAGGTCGCTTGGCAGGTGCTGGTTTCCGGCAACCTGGACAACTGCGATGCCGATTACGAAGGCAAATGGGCCTTCTCGACCTCGTATAACTCGGAGATGGGCATGACCCTGCCCGAGATGACCGAGTCCGAGATGGATCACATCGTCGTCTTCAACATCGCCGAGATCGAAAAGGCCGTCGAGGCCGGCAATTACGAAAAGGTCAACGGCTGCAAGGTGCTGGACGGTCGGAAAGAGGCCAACAGCCAGTTCACCCGCTATATCCCCATCGCCAACAACCCGCATGGCTGCAACATGGCCCCGGACAAGAAGCACCTGGTCGTTGCGGGCAAGCTGTCGCCCACGGTGACGGTGCTGGACGTGACCAAGTTCGACGCGGTGTTCAACGAGAATGCCGATCCGCGCAGCGCCGTGGTGGCCGAGCCGGAACTGGGCCTCGGCCCGCTGCACACCGCCTTCGACGGGCGCGGCAACGCCTATACCTCGCTGTTCCTGGACAGCCAGGTGGTCAAGTGGAACATCGAGGACGCGATCCGCGCCTATGCCGGCGAGCAGGTCGACCCGATCAAGGACAAGATCGACGTCCACTACCAGCCCGGCCACCTGAAGACGGTGATGGGCGAGACGCTGGACGCCACCAACGACTGGCTGGTCTGCCTGTCCAAGTTCTCCAAGGACCGCTTCCTGAACGTCGGGCCGCTGAAGCCGGAAAACGACCAGCTGATCGACATCTCGGGCGACAAGATGGTGCTGGTTCATGACGGCCCGACCTTTGCCGAGCCGCATGACGCCATTGCCGTGCATCCCTCGATCCTGTCGAGCGTCATCAAATCGGTCTGGGACCGCAACGACCCGATGTGGGCCGAAACCCGCAAGCAGGCCGAGGCCGACGGCGTCAACATCGATGAATGGACCGACCAGATCATCCGCGACGGCAACAAGGTGCGGGTCTACATGTCCAGCGTCGCGCCCAGCTTCTCGATCGAGAGCTTCACCGTGAAAGAGGGCGACGAGGTCACGGTCATCGTCACCAACCTTGACGAGATCGACGACCTGACCCACGGTTTCACCATGGGCAACCACGGCGTCGCCATGGAGATCTCGCCCCAGCAGACGTCGTCGGTGACCTTCGTCGCCGCCAATCCGGGGGTCTACTGGTATTATTGCCAGTGGTTCTGCCATGCCCTGCACATGGAAATGCGCGGTCGCATGATGGTCGAGCCGAAGGAGGCCTGAATCCGATGCGCAGCCTGCTGACCCTTGCCCTTGCCCTGCTGCTTGCCTGGCCTGCGCTTGCGGCCGAGCATGCCGTGGCACCGGGCGCGGGCAGCCTGGCCAAGGCCATCGCCGGGGCCGCCCCCGGCGATGTGCTGCGGCTTCGGGATGGGGTCCATGCCGGCCCCGTCACCATCGACCGGCCGCTGACCATCGCCGGCACGCCGGCCGCCGTCGTGGACGGGCAGGGGCAGGGCACGGTCGTCACCATCGCCGCGCCCGACGTCACCTTGCAGGGCTTTTCCGTCACCGGCTCGGGCATGGCGAACAAGGATCTGGATGCCGGGGTCAAGATCCTCAAGGGCGCCGACCGGGCGCAGGTGCTGGGGCTGCGGCTGACCGGGAACATGCACGGCATCGACGTGCATGGCGGCCGCGACGCCCAGGTCGTCGGCAACGAGATCATCGGCACCCGCGACCCGCGCATGAACGAGCGCGGCAACGGCATCTATGTCTGGAACAGCCCCGGCACGCTGGTTCAGGGCAATTCCGTCCGCTATGGCCGCGACGGCATCTTCTCGAACGCCAGCGGCGACAGCGTCTATCGCGACAACCTGTTCCGCGACCTGCGCTTTGCCGTGCATTTCATGTATACCCGCAACACCGAGGTGTCGGGCAATGTCAGCATCGGCAACCACCTGGGCTTTGCCATCATGTTCTCGGACCGGTCGGTGATCCGCGACAACCGCAGCCTGGGCGACCGCGAGCACGGCCTGATGCTGAACTATGCCAACAATGCCGACGTGACCGGCAACCTGATCCGCGGCGGCACCAAGAAATGCCTGTTCATCTATAACGCGCACAAGAACCTGATCTGGGACAACCGTTTCCAGGATTGCGGCATCGGCATCCATTTCACCGCCGGGTCCGAGCGCAACGTGCTGACCGGCAACGCCTTCGCCGGCAATCGCGAGCAGGTGAAATACGTGGGCACCCGCCATATCGAATGGAGCCACGAGGGGCGCGGCAATTTCTGGTCCGACCATCCGGGCTTCGACCTGAACGGCGACGGCATCGCCGACGGCGTCTATCGCCCCAACGACCTGATGGACCATATCCTGTGGTCGCAGCCCGCCGCCGCACTCCTGACCGGGGCTCCCGCCGTGCAACTGATCCGCTGGAGCCAGCAGAGCTTTCCCGCCACCCTGCCGGGCGGCGTTCAGGACAGCGCGCCGCTGATGCGGCCGCTGACCATCCCCGTCCCGCCCGAGATCGCGGCCCATGAAGCCGAGGCCGCCGGGCGTTGGGCAAAAGGACAATACGATGACATCGACCCTGACGATCTCGCGTCTCACTAAGCGCTTCCAGGGCGTCGAGGCGCTGGCCGAGGTCTCGCTGGACCTCGGGCCGGGCATGCGCGTCGCGCTGCTGGGCCATAACGGCGCGGGAAAATCCACGATGATGAAGATCATCCTGGGCCTGATCCCGTTCGACGAGGGCGAGGTGCGCGTCTGCGGCACCGCCCCCGGCTCGGGCCAGGCCCGCATGCAGGTGGCCTATCTGCCGGAAAACGCCGCCTTCCACCCGGCCCTGACCGGAGAGGAGCAGATCCGCCACTACCTGTCCCTGCGCGGCGAAAGCCCGCGCCGGGCCATGGAACTGCTGGAGCGGGTCGGGCTGGCCAAGGCCGCGCGCCGCCGCATCGGCACCTATTCCAAGGGCATGCGCCAGCGCGTCGGCCTGGCGCAGACCCTGATCGGCCGGCCGCGGCTTCTGGTGCTGGACGAGCCGACCTCGGGGCTTGACCCGGTGTCGCGGCGCGACTTCTACGCGCTGCTCGATGGGCTGGCGGCCGAGGGGGCGGCGATCCTCTTGTCCTCGCATGTGCTGACCGAGGTCGAGGCCCGCACCGACCGCATCCTGATCCTGTCGCAGGGCCGGCTGGTGGCCGAGGGCACGCTGGCGGAACTGCGGCGCCGCGCCGCCCTGCCGGTCGGGCTGACGGTGATCCCGGCGGCGGGCGCAGCCGAGGCGCTGGCCGCCGCGCTGCCGCAGGCGCGGCTGGCGGGCGACGGCACGCTGCACCTGGCCTGCGCGCAGGACGAAAAGCTGGGCCTGCTGGCCCGCATCGCCGGGCTGGGGGCGCAGGTCGCCGATCTGGAGGTGATCCCGCCCAGCCTGGAAGACATCTACAGCCATTTCAGCCGGAGGGACGGGCAATGATCCGCCGCATCCTTTCCACCGCGGCGCTGGAGTTCCGCATCGCGCTGCGCAACCGCTGGGTGGCCATCGCCACCTGCCTGATGGTGGTCTTTGCGCTGGTGCTGGCGGCGGCGGGCGCCGCGCCCACCGGCGATATCGGTGCCGACCGGCTGTCGATCACCGTGGCCTCGCTGACCTCGCTGGCCGTCTATCTGGTGCCGCTGCTGGCGCTGCTGATGAGCTTCGACGCCGTCGCCGGCGAGGTCGAGCGCGGCACCTTGCCGCTGCTGCTGACCTATCCGGTGGCGCGGGCCGAGGTGCTGGCCGGCAAGCTGGTGGCGCATATGGCGATCCTGGCGCTGGCGGTCGGGGCCGGCTACGGCGCGGCGGCGCTGGCGGCGGTCTGGACCGATCCGGCCTCGACCGCCGGGCTGCCGGCGCTGTGGCGGCTGATGTGGAGCTCGACCCTGCTGGGCGCCACCTTCCTGGGCGCCGGCTATGCGCTGTCCAGCATCGCGCGGCGGCCCTCGGGCGCGGCCGGGCTGGCGGTCGGGCTGTGGCTGGGGCTGGTGGTGCTTTACGATCTGGGCCTGCTGGCGCTGATCGTCGCCGATGGCGGCGGCGGCTTCACCACCGAGGTGCTGCCGGTCGCGCTGCTGGCCAACCCGGCCGACGCCTTCCGCCTGTTCAACCTCTCGGCCGCCGATGCCACCGCCGCCGCTGCCGGCGTGGGCGGGGCCGCCGCGACCATCCCGCTCTGGCAATCGGCGCTGTCGGTCCTGGTCTGGCCGCTGGCTGCGCTTGGCCTGGCCATTGCCGCATTCCGAAAGGTCACGCCATGAGACATGCGCTTCTGCTGGTGCTGCTGCTGGGCCTTGCCGCCTGCCGCGAGGAGGTGGCGCAGGACACCGCCCCGGTCGAGCTGAACGCCCAGACCCTGGGCCATTTCTGCCAGATGAACCTGCTGGAGCATCCCGGCCCCAAGGCGCAGGTGCACCTGGAGGGGATGCCCGGCACGCCCTTGTTCTTCAGCCAGGTCCGCGACGCCATCGCCTATGCCCGGATGCCGGAACAGAGCCATCCGATCCTGGCGATCCATGTCAACGACATGGGCAAGGCGGGCGCAAGCTGGGAAGAACCGGGGCAGGGCAACTGGATCCCCGCCGAAGATGCCTTCTACGTCATGGGCTCGGCCCAGGTCGGCGGCATGGGCGCGCCCGAGGCGGTGCCCTTTGCCAGCCGCGAGGCCGCCGAGGCCTTCGCCGCCGCGCAGGGCGGGCAGGTGATGCGGCTGGACGCGATCCCCGACGAGATGGTGCTGGCGCCCGAGGAAACCGCGCCCGACAGCGGTTCGGATGCCGAGTTTCTGGACCGCCTGCGCGCGCTGAGCAAACCCAAGGAGCCCGCGACATGAGCCTTTCCCGTCGTCGCTTTCTGACCATCACCGCCGCCGTGGCGCTGCTGCCCGCGGGTCTGCGCGCCCAGCCCGGCCGGCACTGGGTGGGGCAGGCGCTTGGCGCCCGCGCCTCAATCCGCATCGACCACCCCGAGGCCGAGGCGATCACCGCCCGCTGCCTGGCCGAGATCGACCGGCTGGAAAACATCCTCAGCCTCTATCGTCCCGGCAGCGCGCTTGCGCGGCTGAACCGCGACGGTGCGCTGGAGGCGCCGCCCTTCGAACTGCTCGACTGCCTGTCGCTGGCCGGCACCGTGCATCGCGCCAGCGGCGGGCTGTTCGACCCGACCGTGCAGCCGCTCTGGTCGCTTTGGGCCGAGGCCGCCGTGGACGGCCGCCGCCCGGCGCCGGAGGAACGGCGCGCGGCGCTGGCGCGCATCGGCTGGGACCGGGTGCGGCTGGATTCGTCGCGCATCGTGCTGGAGCCGGGGATGGCGCTGACGCTGAACGGCATTGGCCAGGGCTATGTCGCCGACCGCGTCGCCGCGCTGCTGGAGGCCAAGGGGCTGACGGATATCCTGATCGACACCGGCGAATTGCGCGCCCTGGGGGCGCGGCCCGACGGCACGGACTGGCCGGTGCGGCTGGCCGAGGGGGGGGCGGTGGGCCTGCGCGCCCGGGCGCTGGCGACCTCCGCACCGCTGGGGACCAGCTTCGACGAGGCGGGTCGCGACGGCCATATCCTCGACCCGCGCAGCGGCGCGCCGGTCCGCCCGGTCTGGCGGGCGGTCAGCATCTCGGCCCCCGGCGCGGCCCTGGCCGACGCCTTGTCCACGGCCGCCTGCCTGACCGGCGACCGGCAGGAGATCGATGCGCTGCTGGCCGGTTTCGGCGGCGCCCGGCTGGAAGCCGCATATCGCCGGGCATAAGGGCGAACCCGCCGGGCCTCGATGCCGCCGCGCCGTTGCTGCGCGGCGGCTTTCGCATGTCCGGCGCGGCGGCGGCAGGGGCGCATTCTGACGCGTTTGTGAATAATTTACAAAAACTGCCTTTTGTCCGTCAATTTATTTACAAAATTCTCTTTGTAAAAAAATGGTTTACTGGAAAAGAAAACTCATATTAACATCTGCTGCAATCGGTATTCCGATGCCCGTTTGCGGCACCTTGAGGAGGGTGTGGGCGTTCCGGACCGACCCTATCGCGAGTAGAGGAGGCGCGTCATGTCTGTTGAAAATGTTGCGAAACATCCCATTCCGCCGGGCTTCGAGGATGCCCTTGTCAAGCCGGCCGATTATGCCCGCATGTATGCCGAATCGATCTCGGACCCCGAGGGGTTCTGGGGCCGCGAGGGCAAGCGTCTCGACTGGATCCAGCCCTATTCCAAGGTGAAGAACACCGATTTCACCATGGGCCAGGTCTCGACCAAATGGTTCGAGGACGGCATCCTGAACGCCTCGGTCAACTGCATCGACCGCCACCTGCCCAAGCGCGCGAACCAGACCGCGATCATCTTCGAGCCGGATGACCCGAACCAGCCGGCGCGCCACATCACCTATGCCGAGCTCTCGGACAAGGTGAACCGTTTCGCCAATGTGCTGCTGAGCCAGGGCGTGATGCGCGGCGACCGGGTGGTGATCTACCTGCCGATGATCCCCGAGGCCGCCTATGCCATGCTGGCCTGCGCGCGGATCGGCGCCATCCATTCCATCGTCTTTGCCGGCTTCTCGCCCGACGCGCTGGCCAACCGCATCAACGATTCGGGTGCCAAGCTGGTCATCACCGCCGACGGCGCGCCGCGCGGCGGCCGCAAGACCGCGCTGAAGTCGAACACCGACGCCGCCTTGCTGCATTGCTCGGACCGGGTGCGCTGCCTGGTGGTCAAGCATACCGGCGACCAGACCACCTGGATCGACGGCCGCGACGTGGACGTGCTGAAGCTGATGGAGGAGGTCAGCCCCGACTGCCCGCCGCGCCCGATGAATGCCGAGGATCCGCTGTTCATCCTTTACACCTCGGGCTCGACCGGCAAGCCCAAGGGCGTGGTCCATACCACCGGCGGCTATCTGCTCTATGCCGCGATCACGCATCAATACGTCTTCGACTACAAGGACGGCGACATCTTCTGGTGCACGGCCGATGTGGGCTGGGTCACCGGCCACAGCTACATCGTCTATGGCCCGCTGGCCAACGGCGCCACGACGCTGATGTTCGAGGGCGTGCCGACCTGGCCTGATGCCGGTCGCTTCTGGGCGGTCTGCGAAAAGCACAGGGTCAACCAGTTCTACACCGCGCCGACCGCCATCCGCGCATTGATGGGGCAGGGGCCGGAATGGGTCGAGAAATACGACCTGTCGAGCCTGCGCGTGCTGGGCACGGTGGGCGAGCCGATCAACCCCGAGGCCTGGGTCTGGTATGACAAGCATGTCGGCAAGGGCCGCTGCCCGATCGTCGATACCTGGTGGCAGACCGAGACCGGCGGCCACATGATCACCTCGCTGCCCGGCGCCATCGAGACCAAGCCGGGCTCGGCGACGCTGCCCTTCTTCGGCGTCAAGCCGGTGGTGCTGGATCCGCAAACCGGCGTGCCGCAGGACGGCCAGGGCGCCGAGGTCGACGGCGTGCTCTGCATCGCCGACAGCTGGCCGGGGCAGATGCGCACGGTCTGGGGCGATCACCAGCGTTTCATGGAGACCTATTTCCAGCAATATCCGGGCTATTACTTCACCGGCGACGGCTGCCGCCGCGACAAGGACGGCTATTACTGGATCACCGGCCGGGTCGATGACGTCATCAACGTCTCGGGCCACCGCATGGGGACGGCCGAGGTCGAATCGGCGCTGGTCGCGCATGAGAAGGTGGCCGAGGCGGCGGTGGTCGGCTATCCGCATCCGCTGAAGGGGCAGGGCATCTATGCCTATGTCACCCTGATGAACGGCGTCGAGCCCAGCGACGAGCTGCGCGCCGACCTGGAGAAATGGGTGCGCACCGAGATCGGACCCATCGCCAAGCCCGACCTGATCCAATGGGCGCCGGGCCTGCCCAAGACCCGCTCGGGCAAGATCATGCGCCGCATCCTGCGCAAAATCGCCGAGGACGATTTCGGTGCGCTCGGCGACATCTCGACGCTGGCCGATCCCGGTGTGGTGGACGAGCTGATCGCGAACCGGATGAACCGTCACTGACGGCTGCGGGCCGGCCACGGACCGCCGGCCCGGGCGCAAGACACCATCACCATGGGCGCGAGGCCGCGCCCATGGACTGGCTGCGGCTTGGCTGGAGGAGCCCGCCGCCTGTCGACAACCGTTCCAGCAAAGCTCCGCCTCGCCGGCCTGGCGCCGGCGCGGCCGAGAAGACCGCAGATCGTGGCAGTGGAGGAGCACGACCCCGATGCAAGACAATCTGGCCGAACGGATCGCCGCAGATCCGAATTACCAATCACTGAAAGCGAAGCGATCCCGCTATGGCTGGATCCTGACGATCGCGATGCTCGTCGTCTATTACGGCTATATCCTGCTGATCGCCTTCGACAAGGAGCTGCTCGCCACGCGGATCGGCGAGGGCGTCATGACCTGGGGCATCCCGCTGGGCTTTGGCGTGATCGTCTTTACCATCATCATCACCGGCATCTATGTGCGCCGCGCGAACAGCGAGTTCGACGAACTGAGCGAGAAGGTCCGGCGGGAGGCGCTGAAATGAATCGCAATATCCTGCGCAGCGGCCTGGTGGCCGCGCTTGTGGCCGCGCCCGGCGGCGCCATGGCCGCCGACGTGATCCAGGGCGCCGAGAAACAGGCGACGAACTGGACCGCCATCGTCATGTTCGCGGCTTTCGTGCTGGCGACGCTCTACATCACCAAATGGGCGGCGTCGCGGACCAAGTCGGCGGCGGATTTCTATACCGCCGGCGGCGGCATCACCGGCTTCCAGAACGGCCTCGCCATCGCCGGGGACTACATGTCCGCCGCCTCGTTCCTGGGGATCTCGGCCGCGGTGATGATCTCGGGCTATGACGGGCTGATCTATTCGATCGGCTTCCTGGTCGGCTGGCCGATCCTGACCTTCCTGATGGCCGAGCGGCTGCGCAACCTGGGCCGCTTCACCTTTGCCGACGTGGCGGCCTTCCGCTTTGCCCAGACGCCGGTGCGCATCTTCGCCGCCTCGGGCACGCTGGTCGTGGTGGCCTTCTACCTGATCGCGCAGATGGTCGGCGCCGGCTCGCTGATCCAGCTGCTGTTCGGGCTGGATTACTGGATCGCGGTGGTGATCGTCGGCGCGCTGATGATGATCTATGTGCTGTTCGGCGGCATGACCGCCACCACCTGGGTGCAGATCATCAAGGCCTGCCTGCTGCTGGGCGGCGCGACCTTCATGTCCTTCATGGTCATGTGGCATTATGGCTTCAGCCCCGAGGCGATGTTCGCCGATGCCGTGCGCGTCAAGGCCGAACTGGCCACCGCCGGCGGCAAGACCGCCGAGGAGGCTGCCGTCGCCGGTCAGTCGATCATGGGTCCGGGCACCTTCATCAAGGACCCGATCTCGGCGATCAGCTTCGGCATGGCGCTGATGTTCGGCACCGCCGGCCTGCCGCATATCCTGATGCGCTTCTTCACCGTTCCCAGCGCCAAGGAAGCGCGCAAGTCGGTGATGTGGGCGACCGGCTGGATCGGCTACTTCTATCTGCTGACCTTCATCATCGGCTTCGGCGCCATCACCTTCGTGCTGACCAATCCCGAGTTCCTCGACGGCACCGGCGCGCTGGTCGGCGGCAGCAACATGGCGGCGGTGCATCTGGCCAAGGCGGTGGGCGGCAACGTCTTCCTGGGCTTCATCTCGGCCGTGGCCTTCGCCACCATCCTGGCGGTGGTCGCCGGCCTGACGCTCTCGGGCGCCTCGGCGGTCAGCCACGACCTCTATGCGACCGTGATCAAGAACGGCAATCCCGCGCCGGGCAGCGAGCTGCGCGTCTCGCGCATCACCACGCTGGTGCTGGGCCTGGTGGCGGTGGTGCTGGGCATCGCCTTCAAGAACCAGAACATCGCCTTCATGGTGTCGCTGGCCTTCGCGGTGGCTGCCTCGGCCAACTTCCCGGTGCTGTTCATGTCGGTGCTGTGGAAGGATTGCACGACCAAGGGCGCGGTGATCGGCGGCTTCCTGGGGCTGATCTCCTCGGTGGTGCTGACGATCCTGTCGCCCTCGGTCTGGGAGGCCACGCTGGGCAACCCGGCCGGATCGGCGCCCTTCCCCTATACCTCGCCGGCGCTGTTCTCGATGACCCTGGCCTTCCTGGGCATCTGGCTGGTGTCCAAGATGGACAACGGCGCGCGGGCGCGCATCGACCGGGCGGGCTTCCTGTCCCAGCAGGTGCGCTCGGAAACCGGGATCGGCGCGGCAGAGGCCTCGTCGCACTGAAAACGCCGGCCCGCCCCCTGGGGCGGGCCATCGCCGTCCCGGATGGGGTCGCCTGGCCCACATCCGGTATCCGATCCTTCGGAGGGGGTGATGGCCCATATCCTGATCGTCGAGGACGAGGACAATATTGCCGCCGCGCTGGAATTCCTGCTGGCACGGGCCGGCCACAGCTACAGGCGGATTGCCGGCGGCGC
Organism: Paracoccus sp. MKU1; assembly: GCF_001447385.1. Taxonomy (GTDB): domain Bacteria; phylum Pseudomonadota; class Alphaproteobacteria; order Rhodobacterales; family Rhodobacteraceae; genus Paracoccus. The sequence goes on from NZ_LLWQ01000154.1 coordinate 104,485, forward strand.
CGGCGCGCTGGACGAGATCCGCGCCAACCGGCCCGACCTGGTGCTGCTCGACATCATGCTGCCCGACATCTCGGGCTATGAGATCGTCGAGGCGCTGCGCGCCGATCCGGGCCTGCGCGACGTGCGGGTGCTGCTGATGACCGCCCGCGGCTCGGTGGTCGAGCGCCGCAAGGGGCTGGCGCTTGGCGCCGACGGCTTCATCGCCAAGCCCTTCGAACTGGCGGAACTGCGCGCCGAGATGGCGCGGCTGCTGGGCACGACCGGCTGACCCCCCGGATTGCCCGTGTCGGATCGTCGCAGCAGGCCGGCATTTCCCGCGGCATTTCGGGCGAGGGTCGGGATTTTGCTTGTCCCCGGTGGGCATATCGGGATTCTCGGCATCAGGACTCGCGCCAGAACGGAAGGATAGCGATGACCGACGCCTATCAAGCCATCATCGACCGTTGCGCCGGGCTGCCGCCGCTGCGCACCGCCGTGGTCCATCCGGTGCAGCATGCCGTGTTCGAAGCGGTGGGCGACGCGGTCGCCGCCGGGCTGATCGAGCCGGTGCTGGTCGGTCCCGCCGCCCGCATCGCCGCCGCGCTGGCCGAGGCCGGCCAGGCCCCCGACGCCTATGAGATCGTCGATACCGAACACAGCCACGCCGCCGCCGCCCGCGCCGCGCAGATGGCCGCGGCCGGCCAGGTCGGCGCGATCATGAAGGGTTCGCTGCATTCCGACGAGCTGTTGGGCGCGGTGATCCACCCGCAATGCGGGCTGCGGACCGAGCGGCGGATCAGCCACGCCTTCCTGATGTTGACCGGGGATTACCCGCGCCCCTTCATCATCACCGATGCGGCGGTCAACATCGCGCCAGACCTGATGGTCAAGGCGGATATCCTGCACAATGCCATCGTGCTCTGGCGGGTGCTCTGGGGACCGGCCCGGCCCAAGGCCGCGATCCTTGCCGCGGTCGAGACGGTCAATCCCAAGATGCAGGCCACGCTGGACGCGGCGGCTTTGTGCAAGATGGCCGATCGCGGCCAGATCGAGGACGCGGAGCTGGACGGGCCGCTGGCCTTCGACAATGCGATCAGCCCGGCGGCGGCGCGGGAAAAAGGCATCGTCTCGGCGGTGGCGGGGCAGGCAGACATCCTGCTGGTGCCCGATATCGAATCCGGCAACATGCTGGCCAAGCAGCTGATCTTCATGGGCGGCGCCGATGCGGCGGGGATCGTGCTGGGCGCGCGGGTGCCGGTCATCCTGACCAGCCGCGCCGATTCCGTGCGCGCCCGGATGCTGTCCACCGCGCTCGCCGTGCTGATGGCCGAGGCGCGCCGGCTGGGGCAGGTGAAATGATCGCGGCGATCCTGACGCTGAATGCCGGCTCGTCCAGCCTGAAATTCCGGGTCTTCGCGCGCGAAAGCCTGGCGCTGCTGGCCCGCGGCGCGGTCAGCCGCATCGGCGCGGATGCCGAACTGGTGGCCAGGCTGGCCGACGGGCCCGAGATCCGCAGCCTCGTCGTTGGCGGCGACCATGCCGCCGCCATGCAGGCGGTGCTGGATTTCGTCGATGCCCATGACGAGGGCTGGCGGATCGAGGCGGTGGCGCATCGCATCGTGCATGGCGGCACCCGCTACACCCGCTCGACCCCGGTGACGCCGAAGGTGCTGGACGACCTGCGGGAATTGATCCCGCTGGCGCCGCTGCACCAGCCGCATGGCCTGGCCGCCATCGCCGCCGCCCGCCGGCTGGTGGGCGAGGCTGTGCCGAACCTGGCCTGCTTCGACACCGCCTTCCATGCCGGGCGCGATCCGCTGTTCACCCATTTCGCCCTGCCCGAGCCGCTGTTCGAGCAGGGTGTGCGCCGCTATGGCTTTCACGGCCTGTCCTATCAATGGCTGGCGCAGGTTCTGGCGCGCGATCATCCCGAGCTGCATCGCGGCCGGGTCGTCGCCGCGCATCTGGGCAATGGCGCCAGCCTTTGCGCGATGCGTCAGGGGCGCAGCGTCGATACCACCATGGGCATGACCGCGGTGGACGGCATTCCCATGGGTACGCGCTCGGGCGCGGTCGATCCGGGCGCCATCCTGCTGATGCAGCGCAGCTTCGGCATGGCGCCCGAGGAGATCGAGGATCTGATCTATAACCGGTCGGGCCTTCTGGGCATGTCGGGCCGCTCGAACGATGTCGCGGCGCTGCTGACGGACGGCTCGGCGCAGTCGCGTTTCGCGCTGGATTACTTCGCGCTGAAATGCGCGCAGGCGGCGGCCGCCATGGCGGTCTCGCTGGGCGGCATCGACGCGATGGTCTTCACCGGCGGAATCGGCGAGAACGCCGCCCCGATGCGCGAGGCGATCCTGCGCCGCATGGCGCCCTTGGGCGATTTCGTCCCCCTGGTCATCCCCGCCAACGAAGAGCGGATGATGGCGATGGAGGCCGCCGCGCTGCTGGCCTAGCGTTGCCGAACATAGCTGCCCGGCGCGTCCTCCAGCACGGGATAGCCCGCCGCCGCAGCGCCCATTCCCGGCGGCGCCACCCGGCCGGCGGCGGAAAGGCGGGCCAGCCAGTCGCTCCAGGCCGGCCACCAGGAGCCCTCGCGCCAGGCGGCGGTGCGCAGCCAATCCTCGGGGGGCAGGCAGGTGTCGTCGGGATCCCGGGTGGCGATGCGGTAATGGCTGCCCGGCTGGGCGGGATCGAAGATGATGCCCGCCAGATGATCCTTGTCCGCCAGCACAAAGGTCAGTTCGGCATCGCTGAGACAGTGCAGCCGATAGACCGATCGCCAGGGCGCGACGTAATCCTCCTCGGTGCCGACGGCAAAGATCGGCGCGCGGATGCTGCGCAGCGCCACGATCCGGCCATCCGCCAGCATCCGGTCGCCGGCCAGCGCATTCTCCAGATAGAGCCGGCGCAGATATTCGCCCTGCATGCGATAGGGCATGCGCGTCGAATCGCTGCTCCAGGCCAGGATGTCGGTCATCGGCTCGCGCTCGCCCATCAGATAGGCGCGCACCAGGCGCGGCCAGACCAGGTCGTTCGCGCGCACGAAACGGAACGCGCCCAGCATCTGCTCGGCCGTCAGGTAGCCGCGCTGCCGCATCACGCCTTCCAGGCTGTTGAGCTGGTCATGGTCGATGAACAGCGCCAGATCCCCCGGCTCGGCGAAATCCGTTTGCGCCGCCAGCAGCGAGACGCTGGCCAGCCGCCCGTCCCCGGCCCGAGCCATGGCCGCCGCCGCGATGGCCAGCAGCGTGCCGCCCAGGCAATAGCCGGCCGCATGGATGCCACGCCCGGGCAGGATGGCCGAGATCGCCTCCACCGCCGCCATCACCCCCAGCCGGCGGTAATCGTCCAGCGTCAGGTCGCGGTCCTCGGCGGTGGGGTTGCGCCAGGACAGGCAGAAGACCGTATGCCCGGCCTGCACCAGATGCCGGACCAGCGAGTTTTCCGGCGACAGGTCGAGGATATAGTATTTCATGATCCAGGCCGGGATCAGCAGCACCGGCTCGGCCAGCACGGTTTCGGTGGCGGGGGCGTATTGGATCAGCTCGATCAGGTGGTTGCGAAAGATCACCTTGCCGGGCGTCGCCGCGACCTCCTGGCCGACCCGGAACTGCTCGGCCCCGACCGGGGGCTGGCCGGCGGCCAGCCGCGCCATGTCCTCGAACCAGTTGCGCATGCCGGCCAGATGGTTCAGCCCGCCGGTCCGCAGGGTGCGGGCGATGATCTCGGGATTGGTGAGGGGCAGGTTCGCCGGCGAGGCCATGTCGAGCCATTGCTGCACCATCGCTGACAAGAGATTCTCGTGATGCGGGTTGACCCCCGGCACGTCATGCGTGGCCTCGTGCCACCATTGCCGCGCCAGCAGGAAGCCCTGGGCCCAGATGCTGAAGGGCGGGCTCTGCCAGGCCGCGGCGGCGAAGCGCCGGTCCTGCGGCGGCGGCCGGATCACCGGCGCCGCCGTCGGATCGGCGGCAAGCGTGGCGATATGGGCGAGAAGCTCGGCCGTTTCGCGCGCGGCCTTGTCGGCCAGCTCCAGCCGCTTGCCCGGCGCCGCGGCCAGATGCGCCGACCAGTCGATCAGCGCCATGCCGAGCGCCAGCGGCGAGACGCCGGTGCCGAAGCCGGCGGCGACCGTCTCGCGCAGCCGGTCTATGGCGCCATAGGGCGCGGCATCGGCCCCGACGGGGCCGGTTTCGGGGGTGTTCACCGTTTCCTTCATGGCAGCGGGTCCCGGTAAGGAAGGGGTCTGGCCGGGCGCCGCCGCGCCCGGCGGATGGGTCAGGGCACCAGCACCGCCGCGCCGTCGAAACGACCGGCGCGCAGGTCGTCCAGCGCGCGATTGGCCTCGCGCAGCGGATAGGTCGTGGTTTCGGTCGCGATGCCGATTCGGGGCGCGAGGGACAGGAAGTCCAGCCCGTCCTGCCGCGTCAGGTTGGCGACCGAGGCGATCTGGCGTTCATGCCAGAGCAGCGCATAGGGAAAGGCCGGGATGTCGCTCATGTGGATGCCGGCGCAGACCACGCGGCCGCCTTTGCGCACCGCCTTCAGCGCCGCCGGCACCAGCTCGCCCACCGGGGCGAAGATGATCGCGGCATCCAGCGGCTCGGGCGGCGCCTGATCCGAGCCGCCGGCCCAGACCGCGCCCAGCTTGCGCGCAAATTCCTGCGAGCGCAGGTCGCCGGGGCGGGTGAAGGCATGGACCGCACGGCCCTGCCACGCCGCCACCTGCGCGACGATATGCGCCGCGGCGCCGAAGCCGTAAAGCCCCAGACGCGGCGCCTCGCCGGCGATCACCAGCGCGCGCCAGCCGATCAGCCCGGCGCAAAGCAGGGGCGCCAGCGCCACGTCCTCGCCCGCCTCGCCCAGGGGAAAGGCGAAACGGGCGTCGGCAATCACCGCGGTCGCATAGCCGCCGTCCCGCGTGTAGCCGGTAAAGCCCGGCGCGTCGCACAGGTTCTCGCGCCCCTCGCGGCAATAGGGGCAGGCGCCGCAGCTATGGCCCAGCCAGGGGATGCCGACCCGCTGGCCGGGGGCAAGGCCGGCGACGCCGGGGCCGAGCGCCTCGATCCGGCCGACGATCTCGTGCCCCGGGATGATCGGCAGCACCGGGTCGGGCAATTCGCCATCGACCACATGCAGGTCGGTGCGGCAGACGCCGCAGGCCGAGACGCGGACGCGGATCTCGCCCGGTCCGGGCTCGCGGTCGGGAAGCTCGGTCCAGACCAGCGGCGCGCCGATCCTCTCCAGCAGCATGGCATGCATCCGCCCTCTCCCTTCGTGGGGTCATGTCCAATATGCGGATGGTGGACCGGGCTTGTAAATGGGCGCGGCCTTTGGTCGCGGCACCCGGCGCGCAGGGACCGGGGCCGGCCGGTCACGCTGCCGCGTGCGGCAGCACCCAGATGCCGCTGTCGGGCACGGCATTGACGCGCAGCCGGCAGCCATAGGCGCGAGACAGCGCCTCGTCGGTCAGCACCTCCTCGGGCCGGCCCTGGCACAGCACGCACCCGCCGCTCATCAGCACCAGCTTTTGCGCGAAAAGCGCGGTCAGGTTCAGGTCGTGCATGACCGCGACCACGCCGCCGCCGGTCCGGGCATAATCGGCGGCCAGCCGCATCACCGTCAGCTGATGGGCGATGTCGAGGCTGCTGACCGGCTCGTCCAGCATCAGCCAGCGCGGGCCCGCATCATCGACCGGCTGCCAGACCTGCGCCAGCACGCGGGCAAGCTGCACCCGCTGCTGTTCGCCGCCCGACAGCTCCTGGTAGAGCCGGCCGGAAAAGCCCGGCAGATCGACCGCCGCCAGCGCCTTGGGAACCAGCGCATCGGCGCGCTCGCCGCGGGCCTCGACGCCGATGCGCACCACCTCGGCCACGGTGAAGGGGAATGACAGCGCGGCGGCCTGCGGCAGCACGCCCCGGCGCCGCGCCAGCTCCTCGGGCGACAGGCCGGCGATGTCGCTGCCGTTCAGAGCGATGCGGCCGCGGCAGGGCAGCTCTCCGGTCAGGCTGCGCATCAGCGTGGTCTTGCCCGAGCCGTTCGGCCCGACGAGGGCGGTGAACTCGCCCGCCCGCGCCTCGACCGAGACGCCGTGCAGGATCTCCTTGCGGCCAAGGCTGACCCGGATGTCGGTGGCGATCAGGCTCATAGGTCCAGCACCCCCCGGTTGCGCAGCAGGATCCACAGGAAGAACGGCCCGCCCATGATGGCTGTGACGATGCCGATCGGCAGCTCGGCCGGGGCGATGACGGTGCGGCTGACCATGTCGGCCAGCAGCAGCGCGACCGCGCCCAGAAGTGCCGAGTTGACCAGCAGCCAGCGGTGATCCGGCCCGCTGGCCAGCCGCAGCAGATGCGGCACGACGATGCCGACGAAGCCGATGCCGCCCGAGACCGCCACGGCTGCGCCGGTAGCGGCTGCGACGGTCAGGATGGCGCGGTTCTTGACCTTCTGCACCCGGATGCCGACATGGCCGGCCGCAGCCTCTCCCAGCGCCAGCGCGTTCAGCCCGCGCGCCAGCCAGGGGGCGTAGAGCAGGGCCAGCGCCATGATCGGCGCCCCGGCCAGCAGCTTGGGCCAGTTCGCCCCGGCCAGCGAGCCGAGGCCCCAGAAGGTCAGGTCGCGCAATTCCCGGTCGTTGGCGCGCAGGATCACCACGCCGGACAGCGCCCCCATGATCGCCGCCAGCGCGATGCCGGCCAGCAGCATGGTCGCGACCGAGGTGCGCCCGCGCCGCGTGGCGATGCGGTAAAGCGCCATGGTGGTCAGCCAGCCGCCGGCAAAGGCGGCGACGGGCACCAGATACCAGCCAAAGAACGCCGCGATCCCGGCTGGCAGCGTGCTGCCCAGCACGATGGCCAGGATCGCGCCCAGCGAGGCGCCGGAGCTGACGCCGACGATGCCCGGATCGGCCAGCGGGTTGCGGAACAGCCCCTGCATCACCGCGCCCGAAACCGCCAGCGAGGCGCCGACGAAGATGCCCATCAGCACGCGCGGCAGGCGGATGTCCATCAGCACCACCCGGTCCTGCACCGCAAGCTCGCGCCCCGCCATCAGGTCCGAGACCGCCCGCGCGAGCGAGGTCCCCGAGGCGCCCCAGCCCAGCGAGATCACCGCCACCCCGGCCAGAAGTAGCGCCAGGAACAGGCCAAGGCGCCGGGCGCGATGGCTGCGGTCGCCTTCCAGCCGTTCGGGGCGAAGGTCGGGCGTCACGGCCACCATCACGACCCCGCATAGATCAGGTCATGCAGCTCGACCGCCGCCTCGCCGGTGCGGGGGCCGAAGCCCAAGAGCTTCAGCCCGTCCATCATCACCACCGCCCCCGCGCGTCCGGCCGGCGTCTGGGCCAGCGCCGGCATCGCCAGCACGGCCTCCTTCGCCGCCGTGTGGCTGCTGCCGCCATTCGCCTCGGCATCCACCCGCTCGTCGCCGCGCCGCATCATCAGGATGACATCGGGCGCGGCCTCGATCACCGCCTCATCGGTGACGGGCTTGTAGCCTTGGACGCCCTGCATGGCGTTCTGCGCCCCGGCCAGGCGGATGATGCCGTCCGCCGCGGTGTCCGCGCCGCCGGCCATGACCCGCCCGCCCTGCAAGGACAGCACGAACAGCACCTTTTTCGGCGTCCCCACCGCCTGCGCCCGACCCAGGGCCGCTTGCAGGTCGGCCGCCAGCTGTTCATGCAGCGCGCGGCCCTTTTCCGGCACGCCGAGCGCCTCGGCCACCGCATCGACCTTGTCCAGCACGCCCTCGGCGTCATAGCGTTCCGCGACGCTGACAAAGGCCACCCCGGCCGATTCAAGCACCGCGACCGCCTCGGGCGGGCCGGCGCCGTCCTCGGCGACGATCAGGTCGGGCGAGACCGACAGCACCCCTTCGGGCGACAGCGCGCGGACATAGCCGACATCGGGCAGGGCATTGGCCTCGGGCGGCCAGTTCGAGGTGGTGTCGCGGCCGATCAGCCGCGCCTCTTCGCCAAGCGCATAGACGATCTCGGTCACCGAGCCGCCCAGCGACAGCACGCGCCGGGCCTCGGGATAGCTGTCCGCGCCGGCCGTGCCGGCCAGCAGGATCAGGGCGAGGGCCAGCCGTTTCATTCCGCCGCCTCGGCTAGCGCCGGCAGGCCGGCGACCAGCGCCGCCCATTGCTCGGCATCGCCGCCCTTTTCCGGGCGCAGCCCGAAGCATTGGAAGATCAGCGCCCCCTCGGCATTGAACGCCTCGACCGAGATCGCCGGGCCGCGCTTGGTCGGCTTGTCCACCGCCCAGACCTCGGCGACGTGATCGCCGCGCAGATGCAGGTTGAAGCGCGGGTCCATCACGTTCAGCCACGGCCCCATGGGTTTCAGCGAATGGAGCTTGCCGGAATGGATCTCGATGCAGCCCATGTTGCCGACGAAGAACATCACGCCGACGCCGCCGGCATGGACACGCTCCAGCAGCGCCGGCACCGCCTCGACGGCCAGAGGCCGCACCAGGGGCGCGCCGGCGATGCGATAGGCGCCCAGCCGGTTCATCTTGAGCCGGCGGATCAGGATGTTGAACTGATGCGTGTCGGTCATGCCGGCCCATTCCCGGCGCAGCGCATCGGCGCGCTCGCCGCTGGCCTTGGGCGGTTCGGCCGGCGCGCGGGGCTCGAATCGGGCGCTGTCCGACTGGTCCGGCAACGCCAATTCACGGCGCAGCGCCTCCCAGGCCGTCTGGTCCGAGCCCTCGCGCAGATGGACCTTGTGCACGGCATCGCCCGCCGCGTCGAAGACCTGGATCGAGCGGCGGGTGCCCGTCTCGGCCTCTTGCTGGACCGCGAAGGCATGCACCCAATGGCGCGGAAAGATGCGCAGGTCGATCTCGGGGTCCACGGTCATGGCGGCATGCTCGCCATCGTGGAAATCGTTATAGGTGCCGACCTTCTCGATCACGCAGGAGCGGTTGCGGGTCAGCGCCATCACCTCGCCCAGGGCCTGCACCTGCGGGATGAGCCGGCCGGGCAGCGGGTCGATGCGGGTGGCGCCGTGGCCGACCCGGGCCGCGACCAGCGCGGCCTCGGGGACGCCCAGCCGCTCGGCCAGGTCAAAGGGGCGGCCGCCGTCCTCGGCCAGGATGCGGCGCAGAGCCGCCGGAGAATGATCGGTCATCGCAGTGCCTTTCGCTGCTGTTGCATGCCCGGTCCGCCCCGGAGCGATGCGCAAGGAATCATTGACAGTTTTACTAAGATTATTTTAACCCGCGCAAGATGCCAGCCCCGTGGCCAGCCGGAAACTTCATGACATGACGACGGGGATCACATGCCACGCCATTCGATTCGCGGCGCGTTGCTGGCCGGAACCACCTGCCTGACCGCCTTGACCTTTACGCACCCGCTGCTGGCGCAGGAACGCGCCGGGGCCGGGACTGCCCAGTCCACCTATGTGCTCGACCAGATCGTGCTGCGCGCCGGCAAGCCCAAGGTGGCCTCGGAGGTGCCGCAATCGGTTTCCGTGGTCGACAGCCAGCAGCTTCAGGACATCGACCCCGGCCATATCGGCGAGGTGCTGGCCACGGTGCCCGGCGTCGCCGGCGTCGGCTCGGGCAGTTTCTTCGGGCAGGGGTTCAACATCCGCGGATTCGGTTCTTCGGGGGCCGCGGCTTCGGAATCAGGCATCGTCCAACTGATCGACGGGGAAGAGAAATATTACGAATCCTATCGCCAGGGCGCCTTGTTCGTGGAACCGGACTTCCTGCGCCAGGTCGAGGTGTTGCGCGGTCCCGGCTCGTCCACGCTTTACGGTTCGGGCGCGCTTGGCGGCGTGATCGCCATGGAGACGATCGAGGCCAGCGACCTGATTGCCGAGGGCCAGACTTTCGGCGGCCGGGCCAAGCTGGGCTATGCCAGCAATCCCGACACGGTGCTGGGCAGCGTCGCGCTTGGCTGGCGCCCGGCTGAGGATTTCGAGGCGCTCGCTGCATTTTCCTGGCGCAAGCTGGGCGATACCAAGGATGCGGACGGCAATACCACCGTGCGCGCGAACTCCAAGACGCCGAACCTGCTTCTGAAAGCGAAGAAGACCTTCGGCGACCAGTATGTCGCCTTCTCCTACCAGCATCTGGAGGCCAAGGGCGACGATCAGGACTTCAACCAGCTCGAAGGTGCGCAGGCCGGGCTGTTTCCCGGCTTTCCGGGTTGGGGGGTTGGCGACATCACGACCCGCGACCAGACCGCGCGCTTCATCTGGGGCTGGAACCCCGAAGACAATCGCTACATCGACCTGACCGCGACGCTGTCCTATACCAACACGCTCAAGGACGTGCGGCAGGGCGACGACCCGGACGAGCCGATCATGGCTTCTCTGCTGGGAGAACGCGACTATCGGCTGTGGAAATTCAAGCTGAGCAACGTCGCAGACCTGTCTGGGGCGGGTTACGACCACCACCTGACCACCGGTGCCGAGGTGCTGAAACAGGACCGCTCCTCCAGCGTTCCGTCGAGTTCGCATCCCGAGGCCTATACCCGCGCCTGGGCCGCCTATGCGTTGTCAGAATTGACCTGGGGCGACCTGACGATCAATTCCGGCCTGCGTTACGAAAAGCAGCGCACCGAGCCGAAATCCTCGGTCACGGTGACGGATGACACCTACGACGCGGATTCGGTCGAACCGCAGGTCGCCGCCATCTACCGCCTGAACGACAGCCTGTCGGTCTTTGGTTCGGTGGCTTTCGTGAACCGCATGCCGACGGTGGACGAGCTTTACGACAGCTTCATGGGAGGCGCGCCTTCGGGTGACCTGAAGGACGAGAAGGGCAAGAACATCGAACTGGGCCTGTCCTATCGCGGCAGCGGCATCCTCACCGCGAGCGACGAGGCGGTGGTGAAGCTGACGCTGTTCCGAAACCATATCGACGACATGATCGTGCGCACCAATGCGCCCGCGCCGATGCCGGCCTATGAAAACATCGACCGCGCCTATCTGCGCGGCGGCGAGCTGGAGGCGACCTACAGCATCGACGCCTTCGAACTGGGCGCTGCGGTCTCGGTCGTCGATGGCAAGGATCAGGACGGCACGGTGCTGGACACGCTTCCGAACGACCGCGTGACCTTGCAGGCGATCTGGCAGGCCAGCGACGCCTGGCGGCTGGGCCTGCGCAGCACCCTGGCCAAGGGCCGTGACAAGGCGGATGGCGAACATCGCGCCGGCTATGGCGTGCACGACGTCTTCGCCACCTGGACGCCGCAATCCGGGGCGGCGGCCGGCATCGAGCTGCATGTCGGCGTCGACAATATTGCCGACCGCGACTATACTCCCGCCACCTGGTTCAGCGGTCCGGCGCCGGGGCGGAACTTCAAGCTGTCGGTCTCGCGCAGCTTCTGACCCGCCTCACCGACGCCGCAGGCATGGCGGCCGGTCCCGCAAGGCCGGCCGCTTTCCCTTGCGCCCGGCTTTCACCGTTTCCCAAATACTCATCCGGAACGTTTCCCTTGCACGACCACCCGGAAAGCCGGGCGTGGACCCCGCTGTCCGCGGGAATTGCCGGCCGGCGCGAATCGCGGCGCAGCACAACCCCGGGAAGATCCCGGCATTCTTTTCCTGCCGGCAAAAGACAGGTTCGACGTTTCATTTTCAGGGATGGAAAAATCCACATCCCGTCTCATCCCGGAAGCGGGAATGAGGAGAATGCGAAGGCAATAATCTTTTCGATTATGGGTTTGTCCAAAACCACCTGCGTTCACGAAAACATTACTGAGACGCAAGATTCCGTGATAGGATCGAAAAATGGAGCAACCCACGTTCTGGCGGAGGATTCCACGATGGCCGGTGGTGAAAAGAAGGAGACGGAAAAGACCTTGGAAATGCGGGTGGCCGAGCTTGAGGACAAGCTGAAGGGCTTGCAGGTCACCGAAGAGGAAATGCGCGCCTATAACAAGGTCGCCTCGATGATGGCCACGGCCCAGCCCGCGGCGGCTGCGGCCAGCCCGGCCTTGACCCCGGTGCCGGATGCCTGCGTGATCCAGCAATGCGTCCGCCCCTGCGTGATCAGCCAATGCACGGTGATCTCGCAATGTATCCGGCCCTGCGTGGTGCAGGCCTGCACGATCCGCGCCTGCACCATCATCCAGCCCTGCATCAACGAATGCGGCGGCGGCTGCGCGCCCGGTGGCGGCGGCTTCAGCGGGGGAGGTTTCGGCGGCCTGGGCGGCTGAGCAGCCCGTTACATGACCCGTGGAGGGACGAATGCATGTCCTGTTTCCCGTCGTTCCCTTCGCCGATATCGGCCGGCCGGCCATGGGTGTCGGCCTGCTGATCGCCGAGGCGCGCGAGGCCGGTCACAGCGCCGAGGCGGTTTATCTGAATATCGACCTGGCCGCCCGCATCGGGTTGGTGCCCTATCAGCGCATCGCCACGAATTTTCCGCCGAACCTGCTCATCGGCGAATGGCTGTTCGCCGCCGAATTGTTCGGCGACGATATTGCATCGCCGGAGGATTTCATTCGCGATATTCTGCTGCCGCATTTGGGCGATGATCGCGAGATTTATGCCGCGATGCGGCAAATCCGGACGCTGCTGCCCGATTATCTCGAAGCCTGCGTGGCGGAAATCCTTGCCCGCCGGCCCGATGTGGTCGGTTTCAGCACCGTGTTTCACCAGACCTGCGCCTGCCTGGCCCTGGCGCGGCGGCTAAAGGCGCTGCCGGACCCGCCGGTCGTGGTGTTCGGCGGCGCGAATTGCGAGGGCGAGATGGGCTGGCAGTTGATCCGCAGCTTTCCCTGGATCGATCATGTCTGTTCGGGCGAGGCGGATATCAGCTTTCCGCTGCTGCTCGACCGGCTTTCGGGGCGGCGCGAGCCGGGGCCGATCCCCGGCGTGCTGGATCAGGGCTCGGCCGAGGCGCCGCTGCGCTCGCAGGGCGTGACGCAGATGGACCGGCTGCCCTTTCCCGATTTCGACGACTACTTCTCGCGCCTGGCGCAATCGCCGCTGGCCGGCCAGTTCCAGGGTCATCTGGTCTTCGAGACCTCGCGCGGCTGCTGGTGGGGGGCCAAGCACCACTGCACCTTCTGCGGGCTGAACGGCGACACCATGGCCTTCCGCTCGAAATCCCCCGACCGGGCCTTCGACGAGATCACCTGGTTGGCGCGGCGCCACAAGGCCAGCCGGGTCGGCTGCGTGGACAATATCCTCGACATGAAATACGTCACCACGCTGTTTCCGCGCCTGGCCGAGGCGGGCTATCACCTCGACCTGTTCTACGAGGTCAAGTCGAACCTGCGGCTGGACCAGTTGCGGCAGATGCGGGCCGGCGGCGTGACGCAGATCCAGCCCGGCATCGAAAGCTTTTCCGACCGGGTGCTGAAGCTGATAGACAAGGGCTGCACCGGTTTCCAGAACATCCAGCTCATGCGCTGGTGCCGCGAGCTGGGGATCGAGGTGGCCTGGAACGTGCTTTCCGGCTTTCCGGGCGAGGAGCCCGAGGAATATGCCGCCATGGCCCGGCTGATTCCGCGGCTGGCGCATCTGGACCCGCCCTGTTCCTGCGGCATGCTGCGGCTGGATCGATTCAGCCCGTTCCACAGCCGGGCCGAGGATTTCGGCATCCGCCGCATGCGGCCGGCGCGGGCCTATTTCTACGTCTATCCGCTGGGCCGGCGCGAATTGTCGCGGCTGGCCTATTTCTTCGATTTCGATCACGCGTCGGGCTGCGATCCGGCCAGCTATGTCCGTCCCGTCCAGGCCGCGGTGACGGAATGGCGCAATGCCTGCTTCGCCCCCGAAGGCCGGCCGGTGCTGGATGCGGAATTCGGCCCGGACGGCGTCACCATCCGCGACAGCCGCGCGGTCGCCACCGCGCCGCGGCACCGGCTGACCGGGCTTGCCGCGCAGCTTTATGCGCTTTGCGACAGCACCGCCTCCATCGCCGGGCTCGCCCATGCCACCGGCCAGCCCGAGCCGCGGGTCGAGGCCGCGCTGGCCGATCTGGACCGCGCCCGGCTGGTCGCCCGGCAGGGCGAGCGCGTGCTGGCGCTGGCGGTGTTCCGCATCCGTCCCCCGACCTTGCAGGCAGAGAGCCATGCCGTTCCGGAACCCGCTGTTGCCTGAGCATTTCCTGACCTGGGCCGAGCCGCCCGACGAGGGCGGCGACGAGCTGCTGCGCATCGTCTCGTGGCGGCGGGCGCTGACGCTCAAGGGCCATTCCTTCCGCGAGTTCAGCCGCGAGGTGGTGCCGCTGCTCGACGGCCGCACCGGCATCGACCGGATCTGCGACGAGGTCTCGGACATCTTCGCCCGCAAGGATCTGGAGGCCGCGCTGGAGATGCTGGGCGCGCAGGGCATCGTGGTCGAGGGCGCCCAGGACGGGCCCGACCTGCCGGCCGGCTTGCAGCCGCAACTCGCCTGGCTCAGCGAGGCCGCGCCCGAGGGCCGTGCCGCCCAGCGGCACCTGACGGCGGCGCGCGTGGTGCTGTTCGGCGCCGGCGGGCCGGGGGCGGCGGCGGCGCGCGGGCTCGTGGCCGCCGGGATTGGCGAGTTGCTGATCGTCGATCCGGCCGAGGTCGGCGCCAGCGACAGCTATTTCTCGCCGCTGTTCCGGCCCGGCGATGCCGGCAGCCTGCGGGCCGAGGCGCTGGCCGATGCTCTGGCCGATCTGGCGCCGGCTTGCCGCATCCGTGCCCGGACCACCCGCCCCGACAGCCCGCAGGACATCGCCGCGCTGATCGAGGGAGCGGCCATGGTGCTTTGCTGTCTCGATGCCGGAGAGCTGAACCTGGCGCTGAAGCTGAACCGGGCCTGCCGCGACCTCGGCATGCGCTGGCTGGCCGGTGGCATGGAGGGGCTGGACCTTGTCGTCGGCCCCGGCTTTTCCGGCGATCCCGATGCCGCCTGCTACATGTGCTGGCGCATGCGCGAGGTCGCCTGCGCCGCCAATCCGCAGGCCCGTTTCGCGCTGGAGCGGCATCTGGACCGGCTGCGCCGCGACCTGTCCGCCCGGCGCGAGAACCTGGCCATGGGCGCCGACATCATCGGCGGCATGATGGCGGCCGAGGCGGTGGCGGTGCTGACCGGCGCCGGCGAGCCGGCGCTGGACG
The DNA here is from genome assembly GCF_001447385.1 of Paracoccus sp. MKU1. Classification (GTDB taxonomy): domain Bacteria; phylum Pseudomonadota; class Alphaproteobacteria; order Rhodobacterales; family Rhodobacteraceae; genus Paracoccus. The sequence continues at coordinate 119,524 of NZ_LLWQ01000154.1, forward strand.
GCCGTTTCCTCGTGGTGGAACTGCCGGGCCTGCGGCAGGAAAAGCATGGCGTGCTGCGCAAGCCCGGCTGCCCGGTCTGCGGCGGGACGGCGAGATGAGGGACGATGCGATGCAGGCCGAACGGCTGGGCGCGGCGCTGGTCAGCCGCCGTTGCGGGCTGGTGCGCGAACTCGCGCCGCAGGGCAGGGGCCCCGAGGAACCCTGTCCGCCGCATCTGTGGACGGCGACGCTGGCGCATTATGATTTCCGCGCCGCCGGCCCCTCCGAGCGGCTGAACGCCGGCAAGGGCCGGACCGAGGCCGAGGCGCGGCTTTCCGCCTTGGGCGAGGCGATCGAGCGGTATTCGGCCTATCACTGGGACGCGGCGCGCATCCGCGTCGGCCCGGCGCTGCCCGGCGCCATCACCCCCGCCGATTGCGTGCTGCATTCCGAGGCGCAGTATCGCGCCGGCCTGCCCTATCTGCGCTGGAGCCCCACGACCGAGACGAGCTGGATCGCGGGGGTCGAGCTGCCCTCGGGCCGGCCGGTCGACCTGCCGGCGGGGCTGGTCTATCTGCTCAGCCCGCTGCCGCGCCCCGAGGATCACGTCGCCGCCGTCACCTCGAACGGTCTGGCGGCCGGTCCCGACCTGACCCGTGCCGTCATCGGCGGACTCTGCGAGCTGATCGAGCGCGACGCGCTGATGATCACCTGGCTCAACCGCCTGCCCGCCACGCTGATCGAGACGCCCGAGACCGGCTGCATGGCCGCCGCGATCATCCGCCATTATCGCCGCTTCGGGGTGACGGTGCGGCTGGTGTCGCTGGCCACCGATCAGGCCGCCTTCGTGGTCATGGCGGTGGCCGAGAATCCCGATCCGGCGCAAGGCGCGCGCATCGTCGGCATGGGCTGCGACCCCGACCCGGCCGCCGCCATCGACAAGGCGATGTTCGAACTGTGCCAGGCCCGGCCCAGCATGATCTCGCGCCTGGCCCGCAGCGACGCGGCCGAACGGCTGCGCGGCCCCGAGGATGTGCGCGACCTTGACGATCACCCGCTCTATCACGCCCTGCCGCGCAACCTGGGCGAGTTCGACTTTCTGTTCGCCTCGGGCAGCCGGGTGCGGCTCGAGGATCTGCCGCACCCGGAGACCCCGTCGCCCGAGGCGGTGCTGGCGCGTCTGGTCGAGGCCGCGAATGCCGCCGGCGCGCGCGTCGCCTATGTCGACATCACCGCGCCCGACATCGCGCCGCTGGGCCCGCGCGTGGTGCGCTGCTTCGCGACCGGCTTCCAGCCGATCCATTTCGGCCATGGCGAGGGCCGGCTGGGTGGCCGCCGGCTTTACGAGGCGCCGCTGCGCTGGGGCCTGCGCGCCGCGCCGCTGGCCGAGGCCGACCTGAATCCTTGCCCCCATCCGCTGGCCTGATCCGATGAGCATCCCCGTCCACGACCCCACCGCCCTGTCGCGCCTGTTCCACCTGAATTCCGAGCCCTGGCTGAACGAGGCCGCCTATCGCGCCGGCCCCTATCTGCAAGATTTCCGCAGCTATCCCCAGGCGCCGCGCGTGGTCTTGCCCGCGACCGGCCCCGGTGGGGTCGAGGCGCTGGCGATGGCGCGCCGCTCGACCCGCGCCTTCCTGCCCGAGCCCTTGCCGCTTGCGGCGCTGGCGCGGCTCCTGCGTGCCGGATACGGGCTGACCGGCCCCGAGCCCTTCGAGACCGGCGGCCGTTTCCTGCGCCGCAGCGTGCCCTCGGCGGGCGGCACCTATCCGCTGGAGATCTATGCGCTGGTGGCGCGGGTCGAGGGGCTGGCGCCCGGCATCCACCACTACGACGCCCAGGGCGAGGCGATGGAATTGCTGCGCCCCGGCCCCTGGCAGGCCGAGGCCGAGCCGATGTTCTACACCTGGCCCTTCGTGGCCGAGGCGCCGGTGATCCTGTGCCTGGCCGCGATCTTTTCGCGCACGCAGAAGAAATACGGGCCGCGCGGCTATCGCTATGTGCTGCTGGAGGCCGGGCATGCCGCGCAGAACCTCTGCCTCGTGGCGGCGGAACTGGGGCTGGCGAGCCTCTGCATGGGCGGGTTCCGCGACAGCCGGCTGAACGCGCTGATCGGGCTTGCCCAGCCGGGGGAGGGCGTGGTCTATACCCTGGCCTTCGGCCGCGCCGCCGCCCCGGGCGAGGTGCAGCCCGGCGATGCGGGCCGATAGCGGCCGCTAAAAACCCCCGTTTTGCTGCGATGAACCGTTGATCGCGGCCCCGTTATGGCGAATCCTTGCAAAACCATGGGTTGCGGGTTCGTCGCGCGGCCGGTGCAAGTTGCGGCAAGGGATGCGCATGGAACTGGACAGCCTCTTGCAGGTTCTGGGCGGTTTGCGCCTGCGCAAGGCGCGGGCGCTGCTGTATTTCCTGCTGGCCGACCGGACGCCGGTGCATCGCACGGAAAAGGTCACCGACCTGTTTTGGCAGAATTCGGACGAACGCAAGGCCTCCGCCTCGTATCGCCAGGCGGTCAAGCATATCCGCCGCGCCATGGAGGCCATGCCGGGCTGGGCCTTGGAGACCAGCGCGGGCGAGATCGCCTTGCGCCTGCCCGGCGGCTTCGTGCTGCAAGAGGAACTGGCGGCGCGGTTGTCCGGCCCGGGCTGGGACGCCGAGGAGGCCGGTCGCATCCGCCTGCTGATCGACCAGACCGTGCAGCTGGAAGGGATCAGCGCCTCGTTCGACAGCTGGCTGGCGATCACCCGGGCCACCTTGCTGGCCGGGGTGCGGCAAGTGCTGGACCGCCGGCTGGCCGGGCTGGCGGGCTCCGACCCCGAAACCCAGCGCCGGCTGGCCGAGTTTGCCGTGGCGCTTGAGCCCTCGAACGAGAATGCGACGCGGCTGTTGATGCGGCTGGACTGGCAGGCGGGCCGTCCGACCCGGGCCATCGAGCGATACAACACGCTTTACGCCCATCTCGACGAGATGTTCGACCAGGAGCCCGAGGCCGAGACCGTCGAGCTGCTGGCCGCCATCAAGCTCGATCCCGGCGGCGGCGGGCGGCACGGGCCGCAGCGCGACCGGCTGCCGCAGGTCAGCCTGTCGGTCCTGTTGCTGGATGCCGAGGGTGCGGGGCGCGACCTGGAAAGCCTGACCAACGTGCTGTTCGCCGATCTGCGCATGCGCATGGGCCGGTTCCGCGAATGGCACATCGTCGAGGAGAACGCGCCCGAGCCGGCGCAGGTCCGGGTCACGCTGAAGCCGTTCCACCTGCCCGGCGGGCTGCGGCTGTTCGTAGAGGTGCAGCGCGGCGCCGGCGGGCACCTGGTCTGGTCGGAATGGGTCGAGGCGCCGCAGACCGATTGGGAGGCCAAGGTCCGCGTGCTGCTGTCCAACATCGCCAACGCGCTGTCGGTGGTGGTCTCGGACCGCTCGCTGTCGGATTCCGGCTCGGGCATCTATGACGACTGGCTGAGGGCGCAGGCGCTGCTGGACAGCTGGTCGCCCGAGACCGAGGCCGAGGCGCTGGCCATCCTGCGCGAGATCGCCGCGCGCTCACCGCCCTTCGGCCCCGCCCATGCCGAACTGGCCGGCGCGCTGAACGTGCGCCATGTGCTTCTGCCCGGCACCTGCCAGACCGAGGAGCTGAAGCGCGACGCCATGCATCACGCCATCGTCGCCGTCACCGCAGACCCGCTGGACACCCGCGCCCATCGCGTGCTGGCCTGGTGCTTTTGCCACCTGGGCTATTTCGACCTGGCCGAGTTCCATTTCGACCAGGCGCTGGTTCTGAACCGCAACAACCCGCTGACGCTGGCCTCCTGCGCGCTCGGCTTTGCCTTTGCGGGCGATTTGAAGAAGGCCGGCGGGCTGGTCGCCGAGACCAAGCGCCATGCCGCGGTGATGGAACCCTTTCACCAGATCTATCTGGCGGCGGCGGATTACCTTTGCGGCGATTTCGCGGCGGCGGCGCGGCAATGCGAAAGCGGCGCCGGGCTGATGCCGACGGTGGGCGGCTGGCACAGCGCCGCCTTGTGGCGGCTGGGGCAGGCCGAGGCGGCGGCGCGGCGGCTCGACGCCTATCTGGCCGAGCTGCGCGGGCAATGGCACGGCGCCCCCGATCCCACGGATGGGCAGATCCTCGACTGGTTTTCATCGGTCTTTCCCTTGCGCGACGAACGCTGGCGGCAAGAGCTGCGCGAGACGCTGGAACAGGCCGCCGCGGCCCGAAGCCGCTTTCCCGCCTAGCGGCACATGTTCGTGGCATAGATCCCGACCGAGCGGTGAAAGGCGCGCAGAGGGCTGGACATGATCTCGTTCTTCACGTCCTTGGCCGGTCGGCCGCTGCCGTCCTTGAACCGGCTGCGTTCGTGGATCGCCTGCTCCATATGCGCCTCCAGCGCGGCTTGCAGCGCGGGGGTCCAGCCCGGCTCGGCGCGGGCGGCGAACTCGCGCACCATCTCCAGGATCTCGGTCTGCATGCCGGCCAGCATCAGCGCCCGGTCCAGCTCGTAGGACAGCGGCGGGCGGAACCCCTCGACCTCGCCCTGGGCGCGCAGCATGGCGTCGGCGATGCCCAGCGTCTCGTCCGAGGGCACCACCAGGATGCGGGTGTTGCGGTCGGGCTTCCTGCTGCCGCGGCGGCGGCTTTCGAACTCGATGCGGACGGTGGTGCCGTCCAGGATCGCCTCGCGCTCGGCATCGCTCAGCGGCGCCGCGCCGTCATGGGCCGAGAAGTCCTGCACGACCAGCGCGCGCTTGACGCGTTCCTCCAGCGCGTCCAGTTCGGCCTTGGGCACGCCGGACTTGCCGCGCTGCGACAGCTCGACCATCAGCCGGCCGATATATTCGACATTCAGCGGCTCGCCGTCGGCGCCCTTTTCGGCGCTGATGTTGCCGTCCTTGTGCAGCCATGCCTCGGGCTGGTCCACCTCGGCCCCGATGATGATGTATTTGCGGCGCGTCCCTGTCATGGTCGTTTCTCCGTCATTGCCTGGCAAGCGTGATGAGTTCCAGCATGGTCGCGGGCCGGGGCAGGCCGGCGGTCGCTTCGGTTTCGGGCGCCAGCACGACGCGGCGGATCGAGCCCAGCACCGAGCCGCGCAGCAAGGCGCTGCCCAGGGGGCCGAAGCCGCCGCGCCGGCCGTGCAGCTGTGCCTCGACCATCAGGAACTGGTAGAGCGGGCCCCATTCCAGCCCCTCGGCATCGATGCGGATCGGCGCCTCGGGATGGGCGGCGGCGAAATCCTCGGCCAGCCGGGCGGGGGCGATGCGCGCGGGCCAGTCGCCGGGCAGGGCGGCGATGGCGGCACGGATCGGATCGTTGCCCGGCCGCAGCGATCCGGCCTCGGCGGCCGAGCGGCTGTCCAGCGCGATCACCGCCGCCGCCGTCACCGGCGCGCGCAGCTCGGGCGCCACGCTGGCCGAGATGCCGGTCAGCGGCGCGCTGGGGCTGGCGCCGAAGAACAGCGGCCAGTCGATGCGCCAGTCGGTCTCGGCCTCGCTGGGGGCATAGCCGCGCTTGAGCAGCGTGCCCAGGTTGTGCAGCCCCGAGCGGCCCAGATCATAGGCCGCCAGAGGCAGGGCGTGGAAGGCGCGGCACAGCCCGTGCAGCAGCGTGGTCTCGTCCAGTGCCCAGCAGCCGGGCAGGGTGTCGCCGTCCAGCGCGGCGATCTGGGGATGCAGGAAACGCGGCAGCAGGTCCCCGGCCAGGATGCCGTGCCAGCAGCGCACGGCATGGACGCGCGCCAGCACATAGGCGCGGAACGGCTCCTGCCCGCCGGCCGTCAGCGCGCGGGCCAGCCGGTTGTGGAACTGCATCCAGGCCACCGTCAGCTCGTGCAGCATCAGCGAGTCGCGGTTGCGCTCGTCGTAGATCGCGCGGATCGGCCGGGGATCGGGGTCCGACGAGGCGCCGGCGGCACGGGCGTAAAGCCGCGCCAGCCGCGCGCCGGGGGTCAGGCGGAACAGGCAGGTCTCGGGGTCGTAGACATGGGTCAGCATGGCCGGGCCGGGGCCATAGACCGTTTCCAGCGTCAGCGGATTGTCGATCAGGTTGTAGCGCCTGGCCGGGCCGACATCGCCTTCGGTCCGGGCATAGGGCACGCTGTCGGCGGGAACGCTGCTGCCCATGTCATGGCCCATCAGCTGGGCCAGATAGGTATAGCCCGAGGGGATATGCGCGGTCCGCTCCAGGCAGGCGACGCGCCAGTCCGGGGTGGTCCGCAGCAGGATCTGGGGCAGGTGCTGGGCGATGTCCGGGCGGTCGTCCCGGCGCGACAGCGGCGAGGCCAGCGCCCCCATGTCGCGCAGCGTTCCGCGCAGCGGGGCGCAGCCCATGGGACAGGCGCCTTGCCCCGGTCCCGGTCCTTGAAGGTTTCTGGCAAAACCGTCGTCACGCATCGCGATCCTCACAAATAGGGCAGGCCGGCCTCGTCGGTGAAAAGCGGCGCCGGCAGGTCGGGACGGCAGATCCAGACGCTGAGCGGCCCCTCGGGCGGCGAGATCTCATGGCAGGCGGGCGGGGTGTCGAAGCAGCCGCTGGAATCCGCATCGCCCGGGGGTTCGGGATGGATGGCGGCGGCTTCGGGAAACAGCAGGGCGGAACGGCGGGCATAGCCGCGGATCCGGTTGCGCACGGGTTGCAGCGCGCCCTCGCAGCCGAAGGAGCGGGCGGCCAGCAGTTCCATCAGGTTCAATTCCATCAGCAGGAGCTCGCGCAGGGCCTTCTCGGCCGCCCGCACCGGATCGCGATGGGCGCCATAGCCCAGCACCGGGTCCTGACCCTCGGGGCTCATGCTGCGGCAGATCATGGTGCGGGGGCCGCCTGCGCCCTCGATCTGCCACCAGTCGGTGCGCCGTCGCAGCGCCGCACCGTCGCGGGCCCGGTCCAGCCGCGCGGCCAGCCCGGCCTGCCGGATCCAGTCGGCGGCCACCGGCCGAGCTGGACGCCGGCCCAGCCACCATTCCGCGACGGCGCGGCGCTCGCAGGCCTCGTCCATGGCGGCCTCGCGTGCCGGTTCGGGATCGGGATGCGCGGCCAGCCCGTCGCGCCAGGGCTCGAAGACGCCGCCGCTGGCGCGGAATGCGGCCAGCGCCAGGATCTCGGCGGTCTCGCCGGCGCAGCGGTCGAAGGCCTCGTCGCGATCTTGACCGGCGCCGCTGGCGGTGCGGCCGCCCCTGGTCAGGGCTTGCAGGATGACGAAGCCGGGCGCGAAGAAGCTTTCGCGCCAGTCGTAACGCTGCCAGCTTGCGGTCGGGTCAGAGGCGTGGGGGCCGGGTTGGGGGCCGGGTTGTTCCATTGCGTCGTGGGTGTCCTTGGCAGAAGGCTTTCCCGATCCTGGCGCAAGCCTGTGATTACGGCGTGAATTTTCCCACGCCGGTGCGGGACGAATGGCAAACATGTCGCCTTGTCTGCCCCTGTGCCGGATGCGTGCCGGATCGGATGGCGGCCCGAGCGCCGGCCGCGCCGCTTTCGGGACGTGACGAAACCGCGGCCCGCCGCTGGCGCCGATCAAAGGCCGTCATCGGGAAATCGCATCAAGACTTGCCTCCTACATACTGCTGTCATTGGATTTTCATGAACTTGTGCCACAGGGGCGCTGTGACCGGCGTGGCACTTGCCCGCTGCCTGCCATACCAGAAGGCTCAGATGCGAATTGACACCCCGGCCCTTGGCAGGTGACAAATCCGCACAGGGAGACGGACGGTGCGTGGCGGGCGGCTTGGCCCAGGTGCCGCCGTCCGGGAGCGATGACGCCGCAAGGCACGACTCGGAGGAAAACCATGCAAAGAACCGTATTCTGGCTTGCCGGGCTGATGGCGTTGCCCGTCGCGGCCGAGGCCAAGACCGAAATTTCCTGGTGGCACGCGATGACCGGCGCCAATGCCGAGGTGGTGACCAAGATCGCCAATGACTTCAACGCCAGCCAGGAAGATTACGAGGTGAAGCCCGTCTTCAAGGGCACCTATCCGGAAACGCTGAACGCCGGCATCGCCGCCTTCCGCGCCGGGCAGGCCCCGGACATTATCCAGGTCTTCGACGTGGGCACCGGGGTGATGATGGGTGCGCAGGGCGCCATCAAGCCGGTGGCCGAGGTGCTGCAAGAGGGCGGCTACGCATTCGACAAGAGCCAGTATCTGCCCGGCATCGTCGGCTATTACTCGACGCCCGAGGGGGACATGCTGTCCTTCCCCTACAACTCCTCCTCGCCGATCCTGTATTACAACAAGGACATCTTCGAAAAGGCGGGGCTGGATGTCGAGAACCCGCCCAAGACCTGGGCCGAGGTCTGGGCCGCCGCGCGCCAGATCAAGGAATCGGGGGCCGCGACCTGCGGCTATACCTCGACCTGGCTGACCTGGATCCATACCGAGAACTTTGCCGCCTGGAACAATGTCAGCTGGGGCACCAACGAGAACGGCCTGGCCGGCACGCCCGAGCTGAAGATCGACGGCCCGCTGTTCGTCAAGCATTTCCAGGAGCTTGCGGACTTGGCGAAAGAGGGTGTCTTCGTCTATGGCGGCCGCACCAGCGAGGCCAAGCAGAACTTCACCTCGGGCGAATGCGGCATCCTGACCGAAAGCTCGGGCGGGCTGGGCGATATCGTCAAGTCGGGCATGAATTACGGCATCGGCCAGTTGCCCTATGACGAGACCGCCGAGGGCGCGCCGCAGAACACCACGCCGGGCGGTGCCTCGCTCTGGGTGATGGGCGGCAAGTCGGACGAGACCTACAAGGGCGTCGCCGCCTTCTTCAACTACCTGTCGCAGACCGAGGTGCAGCAATATCTGCACGAGCAATCGGGCTATCTGCCGGTGACCATGGCGGCCTATGAGGCGACCAAGGGCTCGGATTTCTACCAGCAGAACCCGGGCCGCGAGACGCCGATCCTGCAAATGATGGGCAAGGAGCCGACCGAGAACTCCAAGGGCGTGCGCGCGCCGAACCTGCCGCAGCTGCGCGACATCCAGAACGAGGAATACGAAAAGATGCTGGCCGGCCAGCAGGACGCGGCCACGGCGCTGAAGAACGCCGTCGAGCGCGGCAATGCCGCGATCCGGGAAGCCGCGGGCGGCTGAAACCAGGGGCGGGCGTTGCGGCGCCCGCCCGATCCGACAAGGGGGACGGATGAGACGCACGGTCTTTCCGCACAAGCTGCTGCCCTGGCTGCTGCTGGCGCCGCAACTGGCGATCACGCTGATCTTCTTCTATTGGCCGGCGGCGCAGGCCTTTCGCCAGTCCGTGCTGCGCGAGGACGCCTTCGGCCTGAAGACGACCTTCGTGGGGCTGGCGAATTTCCGCAAGGTGCTGAGCGATCCGAACTATCTGAACTCGGTCCGGGTGACGGTGGTGTTCTCGGTGCTGGTCGCCTTCTGCGCCATGGCGATCGCGCTGTTCCTGGCGGTGCAGGCGGAGAAGATCATCCGCGGCAAGGGCTTCTATCGCACGCTGATGATCTGGCCCTATGCGGTGGCGCCCGCCATCGCCGGCATGCTGTGGCTGTTCATGTTCAATCCCAGCTTCGGCACCCTGGCCTGGCCGCTGCGGCAGATGGGCATCTACTGGAACCCGCTTCTGGACGGCGAGCAGGCCATGGCGCTGGTGGTCGCAGCCGCGACATGGAAGCAGATCTCCTACAATTTCCTGTTCTTCGTCGCGGGCTTGCAGGCGATTCCCCGCTCGCTGCTGGAGGCGGCGGCGATCGACGGCGCCTCGCGCCGCCATGCCTTCTGGACCATCACCTTCCCGCTTCTGGCGCCGACGACCTTCTTCCTGCTGGTGGTGAACACCGTCTATGCGCTGTTCGACACCTTCGGCATCATCCATGCGGTGACCGGCGGCGGCCCCGGCAAGGCGACCGAGACGCTGGTCTACAAGGTCTATAACGACGGTTTCGTGAACCTGATCATGGGCGACAGCGCCGCGCAATCGGTGATCCTGATGATCATCGTGATCGCGCTGACCGCCTTCCAGTTCCGCTTCATCGAGAGGAGGGTGCATTATGGCTGAATCCTCTCCGCTGGCCGCGCGCGGCGCCGGGCGATTGCTGGCACATCTCTGGATGGTGCTGGGGGTGATCGTGGTGGCCTTTCCGGTCTATTACGTCTTCGTCGCCTCGACCCATTCGGTGCAGACCATCCTGCGCCCGCCGCTGCCCCTGCTGCCCGGACCCGAGGCGGCGCGGAACTATTCCGATGCCTTCTCGGGCGGGATCAGCCGCATTGGCGGGGTCAGCCTGTGGCGGCTCCTGGCCAATACCACCATCGTCGCCATGGGCATCGCGCTGGGAAAGATCGCGATCTCGATGGCCTCGGCCTATGCCATCGTCTTCTTCCGCTTTCCGCTGCGCATGGCCTGTTTCTGGCTGATCTTCATCACCCTGATGCTGCCGGTCGAGGTGCGCATCCAGCCGACCTACAAGGTCATGGTCGATCTGGGACTGATCGACACCTATCCGGGGCTGATCCTGCCCCTGATCGCCTCGGCCACCGCGACGCTTCTGTTCCGGCAGTTCTTCATGACCATCCCGGACGAATTGCTGGAGGCCGCGCGCGTCGACGGCGCCGGGCCCTGGCGGTTCTTCAAGGACATCCTGTGGCCCCTGTCGCTGACCAATGTCGCGGCGATCTTCGTGATCCAGTTCATCTATGGCTGGACGCAATACCTGTGGCCGCTGCTGGTCACCAATTCCAACGAAATGAACACCATCGTCATCGCGCTGAAGAAGATGATCTCCTTCGCCGATGCCGATACGCCCTGGAACCTCGTGATGGTCACAAGCGTGCTGGCCATCCTGCCGCCGATCCTGGTGGTGGTGCTGATGCAGCGCTGGTTCGTCAAGGGCCTGGTCGAGACGGAGAAATAGATGGCCCGCATCCTGCTCAACGACGTCCGCAAGAGCTATGCGGGAAACCAGGTCATCCACGGCATCACCATGGAGATCGCCGATGGCGAGTTCGTGGTGATCGTCGGGCCGTCCGGCTGCGGCAAGTCCACGCTGCTGCGGATGGTGGCCGGGCTGGAGGCCATCAGCGCCGGCACGGTCGAGATCGGCGGCAAGGTGGTCAACGAGCTGGAACCGCGCCAGCGCGACATCGCCATGGTATTCCAGAACTATGCGCTTTATCCGCATATGTCGGTGCGCGAGAACATGGCTTACGGCCTCAAGATCGCCAGGCTGCCGAAAGCCGAGATCGAGGCCCGCGTCGCCAAGGCCGCGACCATGCTGGAGCTGGAGCCCTATCTGGACCGCAAGCCGCGCGCGCTGTCGGGTGGCCAGCGCCAGCGCGTCGCCATGGGCCGCGCCCTGGTGCGTGAGCCCGCCGCGCTGCTGCTGGACGAGCCGCTGTCGAACCTGGACGCCAAGCTGCGGGTGCAGATGCGCTTGCAGATCAAGGAGATGCACCTGCGCACCGGCCAGACCACGCTTTACGTCACCCATGACCAGGTCGAGGCGATGACGCTGGCCGACCGGCTGATCGTGATGAACAAGGGCGTGGCCGAACAGATCGCCACGCCGCTCGAGGTCTATGAACGTCCCGCCAGCGAATTTGTCGCCGGCTTCATCGGCTCGCCGGCGATGAACATCTTTACCATCTCTACGGCGGAGGGGCAGGTCACCCTGCCCGGCGGTGCGATCCTGCCGCTGCCGGGCCTGCCGCGCGGCGGCGATTTGCGGCTTGGCCTGCGCCCCGAGCATCTGCGGCCCGCCCAGCCGGGCGAGGCGGCAATCCCGGTCCTGCTGCGTTCGGTCGAGCGGCTGGGTGCCGATGCCTTCGGCTATGGCATGATCGACGGCTCCGAGGTGCCCTTGGTGCTGCGCCTGCCCGGCACCAGCGGGCTGGCGCGCGGCGACCGGGTCGAGGTGGTGCCCGATCCTGCGCATCTGCATGTCTTCGACCCCGGCAGCGGCAGGCGCATCGAGGGCCGAACGGGGGCTTAGTCGGCCAGCGCCTTCTCCAGCGCCGCGAACATGGGTCGGGTCAGGCTTTGTCGCTCCCGCGTCACGCCGGCCCAGCCGCGCTCCTGTGCTGCCGCGATGCCGAAGGCGCGGGCGGTCTTGATCCCGGCCAGTTCGTCCCAGCCGACCGGGGCCGCCACCGGGGCGCCGGGCCGGGCCCGCACCGAAAAGGGCGCGACCGCCGTCGAGCCGCGCTCGTTGCGCAGCCAGTCGATGAAGATCCGCCCCTTGCGGCTGGCCTTGGCCAGCTCCACCGTATAGCGGTCCGGTTCCTCGCGCGCGCAAAGCGTGGCGAAGCCGCGGGCGAAACGCTTGAGCTCCTCCCAGCCGAGGTTGCGGCGCAAGGGGACGACCAGATGCACGCCCTTGCCGCCGGTCAGCATCGCCCAAGGCTCAAGCCCCAGATCCAGCAGCCGGCCGCGCAGCGACAGGGCGGCGCTGCGCACCGCATCGAAGCCCAGCCCCTCGTCGGGGTCGAGGTCGAAGACCAGCCGGTCGGGCCGCTCCAGCCGGTCGCGGCGGGCGGGCCAGATGTGGAACTCGACCGTGCCCATCTGGACCGCGGCGACCAGCCCCGCCGCATCGGTGACATAGGCATAGGCCGCATCCTCGCCATCGCTTTCGGTGATCTGCATCTGCCGGATCGCCTTGGGAAAGCCCTTGCCGGGATGCTTCTGAAAGAAACGCTCGCCCGCCATCCCCTCGGGCAGGCGCAGCAGCGACAGCGGGCGGTTCGCGGCCTCCTCCAGCATCAGGGGCGCGATCCGCTGGTAGTAGCGCGCCAGCCCCGCCTTGGTCAGCCCCGCCTTGCCCGGTCCGACATCGGCAAAGATCACCCGCTCGGGATGCGAGATGGTCACGCCTTCGATCCGTTCGGCCATGGCCGGCTCCCTGCTGCTTTCGGGATCAACGCCGGCGGCGGGGCCGCGGTTCGCCGCCGGCCGGATTTGCGCTTTGCCGCGCCGCGCCTATATCCGTCGCTGCAATGCGAAAAGGACAGGCTGAATGATGGACGTGGCACAGCAACCCGACCGGGCAGGGCCGATCCTGCATTTCCGCGGCATGGCGGGGCAGGGCATCCGGCTGGCGGCCATCGTCATCCGGCCGAAGGACGAACCCGCCCCGCCGCCGATCCGCCTGTCGGAGGCCGAGATCGCGCCGCAACGCATCGCCGAGATCGCCGGCCTCGCCGTCTGGCGGCACGATTTCACCCTGACCGCACAGGATCGCGGCTATGAATTCGAGGGCCGCTTTCACGAGGTGGTCACCGATCTGTCCGGCGATCTGCGTCTCGCCTTCGTCTCCTGCAATGGCGAGGAGAACGGCGACCTGGACCGCGACGGCGCCGAGCGCAACCTGATGTGGACGCGGCTGGCTCGCGACCATGCCCGCGCGCCCTTTGCGCTGCTGCTGCAAGGCGGCGACCAGATCTATGCCGACGAGGCGACGCAGGGCCATCCGCTGAGCCGGGACTGGCCCGACAAGGTGCCGCAGGTGGATGATCCCGCCGCGCTGGCCGATCTGGCCGAGCATCTGCGCCGCCGCTTCGTCGCGCGCTATCTGCATGTCTTGCAGGCGCCGGGCTATGCCGCGATGGCGGCGCAGGTGCCGGTGCTGTCGGTCTGGGACGACCACGACATCTGCGACGGCTGGGGCTCGCTGCCCGAGAAACGCAGCCGCTCCGCCGTGGGGCGGACGCTGTTCGGCGTGGCGCGCGAGACCTATCTGCTGTTCCAGCACGGCGCGGTGGAAAGCGACATTCCCGGGCTGTTCCTCGATGCCTCGGGCGCCAGCCTCAGCTGGAAGCGCGAGCTGCCCGGCCTGACCATCGCCGCGCCCGACTTGCGGTCGGAACGAAACCGCCACCGCATCATGGGGCCGGCGGGCTTGCAGGCGGTCGAGGCGTTGGCGCCGCAGGGCGAACACGTGTTCCTGGTCTCCAGCGTCCCGTTGCTGGGCCCGCGCCTGTCGCTCCTGGAGCGGGTGATGATGGCGATTCCGCGCATGTAGCATTACGAGGACGACCTGCGCGACCAGTGGCAAAGCCGGGTGCATCGTGCCGAATGGCGGCGCTTGCTGGCTGAGGTGCTGAAATGGCGCGCCCGTGCCCATGTCACCGCGCTGTCGGGCGAGATCCACCTGGCGACCCGCGCCGTGATGGGGCCGGAGGCGCAGAAGGTGCATCAGCTGGTCGCCTCGGGCATTTCGCATCGCGCGCCGCCGCAAGCCTATGCCCGCGCGCTGGGGCTGTTCGCCGGCTTGGGCGAGGCGCCCTTGCCCGGCCATCCGATCCGCATCCACCCGCTGCCCGGCCAGCGCCACCGCTATGTGGCCGAACGGAACTACCTGACCCTTGCCCGCCGCGACGGGCGCTGGCGGGCGGTCTGGCATCTGGAGGACAGCGGCGAAACCCCGGCGCTGGACATCTCGGAGTGATGCGGCCCGGCGGTTGCGCCGCCGGCCAAAGCCCGCTATGTCGGGCGCCCATACCGGTCGCAGCCTACCCGGTCATCAAAACAAGGGTCACATCATGAAGACGATAGTTGTCTGCTCGGGCGGACTCGATTCCGTTTCGCTGGCGCATATGGTCGCCGCGCAAGGCGGGCTCTCGCGCCTGATCTCGTTCGACTACGGCCAGCGCCACCGCAAGGAACTGGATTACGCCGCCGCCGCCGCCCGGCGGCTGGACGTGCCGCATCACGTCATCGACATGCGCGGGGTGGGGGCGGTGCTGACCGGCTCGGCCCTGACCGGCGGGGCCGAGGTGCCGGACGGGCATTATGCCGAGGAAACCATGCGCATCACCGTGGTCCCGAACCGCAACGCCATCATGCTGACCATCGCCTTCGGCATGGCGGCGGCGATGGGCGATCAGGCGGTGGCAGCCGCCGTGCATGGCGGCGATCACTTCATCTATCCCGACTGCCGCCCCGCATTCACCGAGGCGTTCCAGCAGATGCAGGACGCGGCGCTGGACGGCTATGCGCAGCTGCGGCTGCTGACCCCCTTCGTGCATCGGAGCAAGGCCGACATCGTCACCGAGGGCGCCCGCCACGGCACGCCCTTTGCCGAGACCTGGTCCTGCTACAAGGGCGGCGCCCTGCATTGCGGGCGCTGCGGCACCTGCGTCGAGCGGCGCGAGGCCTTCCACCTGGCCGGCATTCCCGACCCGACCGCCTATGAGGATGCCGATTTCTGGCGGCAGGCCATCGCGGAACGAGGGCGGGCCTGATGTTCCGCATCGCCAAGGAGTTCCATTTCTCGGCCTCGCACCAGCTGGCGCATCTGCCGCCGGATCACCAATGCGCCCGGCTGCACGGGCACAATTATGTCGTCGTGGTGGAACTGGCCGCGGCCGAGCTGAACGCCGACGGCTTCGTGCGCGACTATCACGAGCTTGCGGCGCTGAAGCATTATATCGACACGCATTTCGACCATCGCCACCTGAACGAGGTGCTGGACGGCCCCTCGACCGCCGAGGCCATCGCGCGGCATTTCCATGATTGGTGCAAGGCGCGCTGGCCCGAGACGGTGGCGGTCCGGGTGTCCGAGACGCCCAAGACCTGGGCCGAGTATCGGCCATGACGCTGCGCATTGCCGAGATCTTCGGCCCGACCATCCAGGGCGAGGGCGCGCTGATCGGCGAGCCCACGGTCTTTGTCCGTGCCGGCGGCTGCGACTATCGCTGCGTCTGGTGCGACAGCCTGCACGCGGTGGAGAGCCAACACCGCCACGAATGGCGGCCGATGACCGCCGAGGCGGTCTGGGCCGAGGTGCGGCGCCTGTCCGGCGGCCAGCCGCTGACCGTCTCGCTGTCCGGCGGCAATCCGGCGATCCAGGACTTCGCGCGGCTGATCGCGCTGGGACGCGCCGAAGGCTACCGTTTCGCCTGCGAGACGCAGGGCTCGGTCGCGCAGCCTTGGTTCGCGGACCTGTCCATGCTGGTGCTGTCGCCGAAGCCGCCGTCCAGCGGGCAGGTGGTCGATTGGGACGCCTTCGACCGCTGCCTGAAGGCGGGCGAGGGCGCGGGGCAGCAGGTGCTGAAGATCGTGATCTTCGATCAGCGCGACCTGGACTGGGCGCGCGAGGTGGCCGCCCGCCATCCCGGCCTGCCGCTCTACCTGCAACCGGGCAACCCCGAGACCGATCCCGCCCTGCCGGTCGATCCGCAGGCCCTGGCCGACCGGCTGCTGTGGCTGGTCGAGAACACGGTCGGCCGCGGCTGGCTGAAACCGCGCATCCTGCCGCAGCTGCATGTCCTGATCTGGGGCAACCGGCGCGGCGTCTGACATTCGGAGGGAACCATGACCGAGACGATCTATAGCGGCCTCAAGCAGCTGGGCGGCGCCACCGTGCTGCCCGAAAGCCCCGACAAGGCCGAGCTGGAGCGGGTGCGGAACCCGCAGGCCGACGTGTCCTACAACGTGCGCTTCACCGCGCCCGAGTTCACCTCGCTCTGCCCGATGACCGGGCAGCCGGATTTCGCGCATCTGGTCATCGACTATGTGCCGGGCGATTGGCTGGTCGAATCGAAATCGCTGAAGCTTTACCTTGGAAGCTTTCGGAATAACGGCGCTTTTCACGAGGATTGCACCGTCTCGATCGGCCGGCGGCTGGCAGGGTTCCTTGCGCCGCGCTGGCTGCGCATCGGCGGCTACTGGTATCCGCGCGGCGGCATGCCCATCGACGTCTTCTGGCAGACCGGACCCATCCCCGAGGGGGTCTGGATCCCCGATCAGGGCGTGCCGCCCTATCGCGGCCGCGGGTGAACCTGCCCCGGCAAGAACCTATCAGTCGGCGCGGTCCCGGGTATCGGGCCGCGCCGATTTCGCTTGACAGCCCCGTTGCGAGTATGTGAGCATTTGCCCATCGTATTAGCAAATGCTGATCCGCAGGGGAGGACAATCGAATGAGCATGATGCTGCGCGGCCTGATGGGGGCCTGCGCCATGACGGCGCTGGCGGCGCCCGCCTTGGCCGAGACGCTGACCATTGCCACCGTGAACAACGGCGACATGATCCGCATGCAGAAGATGACCAAGCCGTTCACCGATGCGAACCCGGACATCCAGCTGGAATGGGTCACGCTGGAGGAGAACGTGCTGCGCCAGCGCGTCACCACCGACATCGCCACCAAGGGCGGGCAATACGACATCGTGACGGTCGGCAATTACGAGGTGCCGATCTGGGCCAGGCAGGGCTGGCTCCTGGCGCTCGAGGACATGGGTGCGGATTACGACGCCGCCGACATCCTGCCGCCCATCGCCGAGGGGCTGTCGCTGGACGGCAAGCTTTACGCCGCGCCCTTCTATGGCGAATCCGCGATGATCATGTATCGCACCGATCTGATGGAAAAGGCCGGGCTGGAGATGCCCGAGCGCCCGACCTGGGACTTCATCTATGACGCGGCGCGCAAGATGACCGACAAGTCGGCCGAGGTCTATGGCATCTGCCTGCGCGGCAAGGCCGGCTGGGGCGAGAACATGGCCTTCCTGACCTCGATGGGCGCAAGCTACGGCGCGCCCTGGTTCGACATGGAATGGAAGCCGCAATTCTCGGGCGAGGCCTGGAAGAAGGCGCTGACCGATTACGTCGCGATCATGAACGAGGCCGGCCCGCCCGGCGCCTCGTCGAACGGCTTCAACGAGAACCTGGCGCTGTTCCAGACCGGCAAATGCGGCATGTGGATCGACGCAACCGTGGCGGCGAGCTTCGTGTCGAACCCCAAGGATTCGACCGTGGCCGACAAGGTCGGCTATGCGCTGGCCCCCGAGGGCGAGAAGCCGCAGATGTGGCTTTGGGCCTGGACGCTGGCGATCCCGTCCTCGACCGACGCGCCGGATGCCGCGAAGAAGTTCGTCGCCTGGGCGACCTCCAAGGCCTATACCGAGCAGGTCGCGGCGGAAGAGGGCTGGGCGAATGTGCCGCCCGGCACCCGGACCTCGCTTTACGAGAACCCGGCCTATCTGGAGGCCGCGCCCTTCGCCAAGCCGACGCTGGACAGCATCATGTCGGCCGATCTGAAGAACCCGACCACCGTCGAGGTGCCCTATATCGGCACGCAATGGGTGGGCATCCCCGAGTTCCAGGCGCTTGGCACCGCGGTCGGCCAGCAGTTCTCGGCCGCCCTGGCCGGGCAGGCCAGCGTCGATCAGGCGCTACAGATGGCCCAGCAGATCGCCGAGCGCGAAATGGCCAGGGCCGGCTATCCCAAGTGACGGCCGGTCTGGCCTGACGGTCCCGAACCGGGCGGGGGGCGGCGAGCCCGCCCCTGCCGCAATCCGAACCCTCATCGCTCGCGTGGGAGGCGCGCCGATGGCTACCCGACATCAGAAAACACTCGCGCGGCTGATGGTCGCGCCCTCGGTCCTGCTGCTTCTGGGCTGGATGATCGTGCCGCTGGCCATGACGCTGTGGTTCAGCTTCCAGAGCTACAACCTGCTCTCGCCCGGCATGGAACAGTTCATCGGCTGGACCAACTACAAGTATTTCCTGTCCGATCCCGCCTTCTGGACCGCGATGCAGAACACGCTGCTGCTGGTCGGGGGCGTGCTGGTCATCACCGTGGGCGGCGGCATCCTGCTGGCGCTGCTGCTGGACCAGCCCATGTTCGGCCAGGGCGTGGTGCGCATCATGGTGATCGCGCCCTTCTTCATCATGCCGACCGTTTCGGCGCTGGTGTGGAAGAACATGTTCATGAACCCGGTGAACGGGCTGTTCGCCTGGCTCGCCAAGGCGGTGGGCGCGCAGCCCATCGACTTCCTGGCGCAATATCCGCTGATGTCGATCATCCTGATCGTCGCCTGGCAATGGCTGCCCTTCGCGACGCTGATCCTGCTGACCGCGCTGCAATCCCTGGACAGCGAGCAGATGGAGGCGGCCGAGATGGACGGGGCCGGCACCTGGGCCAAGTTCACCCATCTGATCCTGCCGCACCTGTCGCGCGCCATCACCGTGGTGATCCTGATCGAGACGATCTTCCTGCTCTCGGTCTTTGCCGAGATCCTGGTCACCACCAATGGCGGCCCCGGCTATCAGTCCACCAACCTGACCTATCTGGTCTATAGCCAGGCGCTCTTGCAATTCGACGTGGGCGGCGCCTCTGCCGGGGGCATCATCGCCGTCATCCTTGCCAATATCGTCGCGATCTTCCTGATGCGGATGATCGGCAAGACGCTGGAGTAAGAACCATGGCCCGCAAGATTTCCGATACCCGCCGCTGGGGCTTCACCATCCTGGCCTGGGGCGTGGCGTTCCTGATCTTCTTTCCGATCCTCTGGACGATCCTGACCAGCTTCAAGTCCGAGGCCGATGCCATAGCATCCCCGCCGAAGTTCCTGTTCTTCGACTGGACGACCCAGAACTATGCCGAGGTGCAGTCCCGCTCGCCCTATTTCCGGCATTTCATGAACTCGGTCATCATCTCGGTCGGCTCGACGCTCTTGGGCCTCTTGATCGCCATCCCGGCCGCCTGGTCGATGGCCTTCCAGCCGGCCAAGCGCACCAAGGATCTGCTGATGTGGATGCTCTCCACCAAGATGATGCCGGCGGCCGGGGTGCTGATCCCGATGTATCTGCTGTTCCGCAGCTGGGGGCTTCTCGACACCCGCTTCGGCATCACCGTCGTCCTGATGCTGATCAACCTGCCGATCATCACCTGGATGCTCTATACCTATTTCCGCGAGATCCCCTCCGAGATCCTCGAGGCGGCGCGGATGGACGGGGCGAGCCTCAAGAACGAGATCCTGCATGTGCTGACGCCGATGGCGGTGCCCGGCATCGCCTCGACGCTGCTCCTGAACGTCATCCTGGCCTGGAACGAGGCGTTCTGGACGCTGAACCTGACCACGTCCAAGGCGGCACCGCTGACGACCTTCATCGCCAGCTATTCCTCGCCCGAAGGGCTGTTCTACGCGAAACTCTCGGCGGCGAGCACCATGGCCATCGCCCCGATCCTGATCCTCGGCTGGTTCAGCCAGAAGCAACTCGTGCGCGGCCTGACCTTCGGCGCGGTGAAGTGAGGTAACACGATGGGTAGCATTACGCTCAAGCAAGTCCGCAAGAGCTTCGGCGATGTCGAAGTCATCCCGGGCGTCGATCTGGAAATCCACGACGGCGAGTTCGTGGTCTTCGTCGGCCCTTCGGGCTGCGGCAAGTCCACGCTGTTGCGGCTGATCGCGGGACTGGAGGACGTGACCTCGGGCCAGATCGTCATCGACGGGCAGGACGTGACCCAGGCGGCCCCGGCCAAGCGCAAGCTGGCCATGGTGTTCCAGTCCTATGCGCTTTACCCGCACATGTCGGTCAGGAAGAACATCGCCTTTCCGCTGAAGATGGCCGGCATGCCGGCGGATGAGCAGGAGCGCCGCGTCCAGCACGCAGCCGGCATCCTGAACCTGACCGATTATCTGGACCGCCGTCCGGGCCAGCTTTCGGGCGGCCAGCGCCAGCGCGTCGCCATCGGCCGGGCCATCGTGCGCGAGCCCTCGGCCTTCCTGTTCGACGAGCCCTTGTCGAACCTCGACGCGGCGCTGCGGGTGAACATGCGGGTCGAGATATCCGAGCTGCACAAGAAGCTGGCGACCACCATGGTCTATGTCACCCATGACCAGGTCGAGGCGATGACCATGGCCGACAAGATCGTCGTGCTGCGCGCCGGCCGGGTCGAGCAGGTGGGCTCGCCGCTGGAGCTTTACCGCAAGCCCGCCAACCGCTTCGTGGCCGGCTTCATCGGCAGCCCGAACATGAACTTCATCGAGGGCGAGGCCGCGGCGCGCATGGGCGCCCATGCCATCGGCGTACGGCCCGAGCATTTCGTCATGTCCACCACCGAAGGCGCCTTTGCCGGCACGGTGGGCGTGGCCGAGCATCTGGGCTCGGACACCTTCCTGCATATCGAGCTGGACGGCGGCACCCCCATCGTCGCGCGGGCGGCGGGCGAGTTCCCGGTGGACCACGGCGACCGCATCTGGCTGACCCCGCAGGAGGGCCGGGTCTATCGCTTCGACAAGAACGGCCTTGCGCTTTGACGGCAGCCCCATCGGGGTCGCCGCCGCGGCCCCATCCTCACAGATCAGAACCGGGATGAATTCGGATGGACAGGCTTTCCAACCAGACCCTCGACCGCCTCGGCCAGCCGGTGCCGGGCTATGACCGCGCCGCCCTACGCCCCGGCATCCTGCATTTCGGCGTCGGCAATTTCTTCCGCGCCCATCAGGCCGCCTATCTGGACCGGCTGATGAACATGGGGCTGGCGCAGGACTTCGCCATCATCGGCGCCGGCGTCATGCCGGGCGACGCGCGGATGCGCGACACGCTGGCGGCGCAGGACTATCTTTACACGCTGGTCGAGCAATCGGCCGAACGCTCGGATGCCCGGGTGCTGGGGCCGATCGTGGACTATATCGCGCCGGGCGATCCCGCGCGGGTCGTCGCCACGCTGGCCGATCCGGCGATCCGCATCGTGGCGCTGACCATCACCGAGGGCGGCTATTTCATCGACGCCGCCACCGGGCATTTCGACAGGGCGCATCCCGCGATCGCCGCCGATGCGGCCAGCCCCGACGCGCCGCGGACCGTGTTCGGGCTGATCGTCGCGGGGCTGAAGGCGCGCCGGGCGGCGGGCCATGCGCCCTTCACCGTCATGTGCTGCGACAACATTCCGCATAACGGCAAGGTCACCTGCGAGGCGGTGGCCGGCACCGCGCGGTTGTCGGACCCGGAACTGGCCGACTGGATCCTGGCAAATGTCGCCTTTCCGAACGCCATGGTGGACCGCATCACCCCCGCCACCAGCGACCGCGAGCGGCGCATGGTGCGCGAGGATTTCGGCATCGCCGACGACGCCCCGGTCTTCTGCGAGGATTTCATCCAATGGGTGCTCGAGGACAATTTTCCTGCCGGACGGCCGCCGCTGGAAAAGGCCGGCGTCGAATTCGTCGTCGACGTGACGCCATGGGAGCTGATGAAGATCCGCATCCTGAACGGCGGCCATGCGGTGATCGCCTATCCGGCCGGGCTGCTCGATATCCATTTCGTGCATGAAGCGATGCAGGACGCCCAGGTCCGTGCCTTCCTGGAAAAGATCGAGGCCGACGAGATCATCCCCGCCGTGCCGCCGGTGCCCGGCACCGACCTTGGCGCCTATTTCGCCAAGGTGGCCGAACGCTGCGCCAATCCCAAGATCGGCGACACGGTGCGCCGGCTTTGCCTGGACGGCTCGAACCGGCAGCCGAAATTCATTGTCCCGACCATCGCGCACCGGCTGGAACGCGGGTTGCCCGTGGACGGGCTGGCGCTGGAATCGGCGCTCTGGTGCCGCTATTGCGCCGGGACCACCGACAGCGGCGCGGTGATCGAGCCGAACGACCCGGACTGGGACAAGCTGGTTCAGGTGGCGCAGGCGGCCCGGACCGATCCCGCGGCCTGGCTGGACATGGCCGAGATCTATGGCGCGACCGGCCGCGATCCGCGCTTTGCCGAGCCCTTTGCGCGCTGGCTGGCCATGCTGTGGGACAGGGGCACGCGCGCGACGCTCGACGCCTATCTCAAGGGCTAGGCAGTGGTGCGGGGGCTGATCTTCGACTGCGACGGCGTGCTGGTGGATTCCGAGCCCCTTGCCGTGGCCGAGATCGAGGCGCTCTTGCAAAGGCTGGGCGCGCCGATCCCCCGCGCCCGCATCTACGACGAGTTCCTCGGCTGCTCCTTCTCGACCATCATCGAGGCGGCAGAGGGGCAGGGCGTCGATCTGCGCCCGGCCGTGCCCGGCTATGCCGAGGCGCTGGCCCTGCGCTTTCGCCGCGAGCTGCGCCCGGTGCCGGGCATGGCCGAGACGGTGGCGCAGCTTTCCGGGCCGCGCGCCGTGGCCTCCTCCAGCGCGCCCGACCGGCTGCGGCTGTCCTTGTCGCTGACCGGGCTGGCGCCGCTGTTCGGCCCGCATGTCTATTCCGCGACGCAGGTGGCGCGCGGCAAGCCCGCGCCCGACCTGTTCCTGTTCACTGCCCGGCATTTGGGCATCGCGCCGGCTGATTGCGTGGTGATCGAGGACAGCCCGGCCGGATTGCGCGCCGCCCGCGCGGCGGGGATGCGGGTGATCGGCTTTCTGGGCGGCAGCCATGCCGCGCCCGCCCGCCTGGCCGAAAAGCTGGCGGCGCTGGCGCCCGACGCGCTGATTGACCACGCCCGGGATTTGCCCAAGACTCTGGCCGGTCTGGGCTAGGGAAGGGGAATCGGCGTGCTGATCGGGGCCGTGGATGTGGGCTCGGCCCGCGCGCGAGCGGGGCTCTTCACCCTCGACGGCCGACTTATCGCCCGTGCCAGCCGCGGCTTTGCCACCATCCCGGGGCCGGATCGCCAGGCCATGCACGATTTCGCCGAGATCTGGCAGGCCGTGGCCGATGCGCTGGCCGAGGCACGGCGGCAGGCGGGCGCGAGCCCGGCGCAGGTGGGCGCGCTGGCCTTCGACGCCACCTGCTCGCTGGCGGTCGAGGCGCCGGGCTTTGCCCCGGACGTGATCGCCTGGCACGACCATCGCGCCGTGGCCGAGGCGGCCGAACTCAGCCGCATCCCGCATGAGATCGTCGCGCGGGCCGGGGGCTCGGTCTCGCCCGAGATGCAGACGCCGAAGCTTATGTGGCTCAAGCGCCATCGGCCCGAGGTCTGGGGGGCGCTGCAAGGGGTGCGCGACCTTTGCGACCAGCTGGCCTTTCGCGCCACCGGCATCGAGGCGCGCTCGCTTTGCGCGGCGGCGGCGAAATGGCCCTGGCAGCCCGACCGGGGCGGCTGGCAGGCGGACCTGCTGGACCGGGCCGGAATCGCCGATTTCCCGCGCCCCGGGCCGATCCTGCCGCCCGGCGCGCGCATCGGCCCGCTTTCTCCGCAGGGCGCGGCCGAGCTGGGGCTGGAGCCGGAAACGCTGGTCGCCGCCGGGCTGATCGACGCCTTCGCCGGGGCGCTTGGCGCGGAGCCGGACATGCCGGCGCTGATCGCCGGCACCTCGAACTGTGTCATGGCGACGGGGCTGGCGCCGCGCCCGGCGCTTTGGGGGCCCTATCCCGGCGCGATCCTGCCGGGCGAAAGCGTCAGCGAGGGCGGGCAATCCGCCACCGGTGCGCTGCTGGAGCGGGTGCGCGGGCTTTATCCGCAGCCGGTCAGCCATGACGTCATCCTGGCCCGCATCGCCGCCGATCCCGAGCCGGAGCCGGACCTGCACGTGCTGCCCGACATCAAAGGCAGCCGCACGCCCTTTGCCGACCCGCTGATGCGCGGCGCGATCCAGGGCCTGACGCTGGAGCGCAGCGCCCAGGCCCTGGACGCGCTTTACTGGCGCGCGGCGGTGGGCATCGCGCTGGGGACGCGGCAGGTCATCGCGCATATGGGGCTGGCGCCGGCGGCGCTGGCCATGGCCGGGGGGCAGGCGCGCTCGGCCCTGCTGCGCCAGCTTTATGCCGATGCGATCGGGGCCGATATCCATTGGCAGCCCCAGGACGCGGTGCTGCGGGGCACCGCCATCGCCGCCGCCGCGCCGCTCATGGGCGGGATCCGCGCGGCGCGGGCGCGTTTCGCAAGGCCGGTCGAGGTGACTCGCCCCGACCCAGCCGCGCGCGCCCGGCGCGAGCGGGACTGGCGCATCTTCCTGCGCATGCAAGAGCAGCGCGCCGAGATCGCCGCGATGTCAGCCCTCTAGCAGCGCCGCACCGGTCGCGGCATCGGTGATCAGCCCGCTGATCAGCCCGCCGCGCAGCGCGCCGCGGATCGCCGGCACCTTTTCCGCACCATGGGCGGCGCCGATGACCAGCGTTGTCTCGCGCGGCGGGATCGGGGCCGAGGCCACGCGGTCGTTGCTGAGCCCCGGCACCAGCATGCCCTGCGCGTCATAGGCCCAGCCGGTGATCTCGCCCACCGCGCCGACCGCAACCAGCGCGTCCAGCTCGGGTTGCGACAGGAACCCGTCCAGCATCAGCGGCGCGCCCGCGCCCAGCGTGCCGATGCCGACAAAAGCCACCGCCGCCTCGGCCGACATGCGGATCAGCCGCTCGATGCTGGGCTGACTGTTGACCGCCTGCCGCTCGCGCATGCTGGGGGCGATGACCGGCAGCGGCAGGGGAAAGCTGCGTGCGCTGACCAGGTCCGAGAGCGTGAACAGCACGTTGTAATAGGCGGTCGAGCCGTCCGGCGCGATATTGCCGGTCAACGAGACGATGCGGTGCTGCGGGCAGTCGATATGCGGCAATTGCGCGATGGCGCTGCGCAGGGTGCGGCCGGTGCCGATGGCCATGGTCATCGGCTCGGCGCGGCGCAGCCATTGCTCGATCACATCGGCCAGCATCAGGGCCACCCCCGCCTCGGGCGCGTCCGAGGGGGCGATCTGGCAGAACGCCAGCCGGTATTTGCGCTGCAATTCGGCGGCAAGATCCATGCAATGGGCAAAGGGATGGTCGATGCGGATCTTGACGATGCCTTCGGCCATGGCCTGCGCGACCAGGCGCTGCGCGGTCTGGCGCGAGATGCCCATGATGCCCGCGATCTCGTCCTGGGTCTTGCCCGCGACATAGGAAAGCCACGCCGCCTTGGCCGCCTGCTCCAGTTTCCGGCCCTGGTTCGACATGGGATGGCTTTTCCGTCTTTGGCTGGTTCGGGTCGCTTTTTTTGCCGTCCCTGTGTAGCTTGCCCGCGTCCCGGCTGTCCAGCGCGCACCCCGCGCGCCGGAGCTGCGGCAAAAGCGCCCGGCCAAAATATGACCTTCACATTCATGTTTAATTCACCTATGCAGGCGGGGTCATCTCGGCAGTCCCGGCGCGTCGTTTCCCGCCGCCGATATGCCGCCTCGCAAGCCATGTGCCAGCCGCCCCATTGCCACCCCCACGCCGCTTTTCCGCGTGGGAAGATGAAGGATGTGCCGCCATGGATGCCGACGACAAGACCAAGCCTTTTCCCCGGATGATCCCCGCGCTGACCGGGCTGGCCGCCGGCCTGTCCTTGCAGGCGGGTGCTGCGCTGGCGCAATCGGCGGCGCCCGGCGCGGTGATCGTGCTGGACCAGATCGAGATCCGCGCCGACACCACCGCGCGCCGCTTCGAGGCGACGCCCGGCGCGGTGGCGCTGATCGACCGCAGCGAGGCATCGGGCGAGGCCGCTCCGACGCTGGCCGACACCCTGTCCGAGGTGCCCGGCGTCGTCGTGCAGGAATTCTTCGGCGGCAACGACCAGCCGCGCGTCCAGATCCGTGGCTCGGGCCTGCAACAGAACCCGGCCGAGCGCGGCTTGCTGATCCTTCAGGACGGCATGCCGGTGAATCGCGCCGACGGCTCCTATGTCGTCGGTCTTGCAGCGCCGGGGCAGGCCGAGAGCATCGAGGTGTTTCGCGGCGCCGCGGCCAATCGCATCGGTGCCAACGTGCTGGGCGGCGCGATCAACTTCGCCTCGCCTTCGGGCGCATCGGCGCCGGGGATGCGGCTCAGCTTCGGCGGCGGCAGCTTCGGGCGGGGCGAGGTCGCGGGCAGCTATGGCATCGACGGCGAGCGGGCCGATATGCTGCTGCGCTTCGAACATGCGCAGAAGGACGGCTATCGCGACTACAACGGCTCGCGCCGCACGGGGATCGGCGGCAACGTCACCTTGCAGACGGGCGAGGCGGTGACGCGGCTGTTCTTCAGCCATACCGACCTGGAATTCGACGTGGCCGGGCCGCTGACCTGGGACGCGGTCCGGAACGATCCCGAAAGCAACCATGCCGGGCCGCTGATCGTCGGCGGCGTGCCGGTGGGGCCGGGACCGAACGTGCTGCGCGACCAGCCGCGGCGCGAGACCCGGCAGACCCTGGCCGGCGCCCGCACCACGCTGGAGCGCGGCGAGAACATCTATGACTTCGGCCTGAGCCTGTCGCGGACCGACGACAGCTTCGCCTTTCCGATCTCGGCCGGGTTCCGCGATACCGAGGGCAGCGATGCCACGCTGACCGCGCGCTACAGCCGGCTGGGCGAGGGCGCATTGCCGCTGTTCGAGGCCGGGCTGACCTGGTCCTTCGGCAAGGCCGACCGCGATTATTTCCACAACCTGGGCGGCGCGCGCGGCCCGGCCTTCGGCCGCAACCGGCTGACGGCGGATACGCTGTCGATCTTTGCCGGGGCGAACCTGCCGCTGGGCGGATTCACCCTGTCGCCCTCGATCGCCTTCAATCATGCCAGCCGCGAAAGCGACGACCGCTGGGGCGCGGCGACCCGGCCGACGGTGGCCTACAGTCCGATGAATCCCGGCATGCGCCTGCCCGATGGGGCGGTGCCGGCGGTCTCGACCAGCTATGACCGCAGCTATAGCGGCTTCACCCCGGCGCTGGCCCTGTCCTGGACCCCGGCCGAGGGGCAGTTCGCCTGGATCTCGCTGGCGCGCGGCTTCGAGCCGCCGACCCATGACGACCTGCTGGGCACGGTGGGCGGCACGCCGAACAGCGGCCCGGGCCGGCCGAGCCCCGCCGATCCCGCCGCGCCGGCGGCGATGTTCGCGACGCCCGACCTGGAGGCGCAGACCTCGACCACGCTGGAGCTTGGCTGGCGCGGGAGGTGGCAGAACCTGTCCTGGGATGCGACCGTCTATCACGCGCGGCTGAAGAACGAATTGCTGTCCCTGCGCGACGTGACCGGCGCCACGCTGGCCTCGGTCAATGCCGGGCGGACGCGGCACAGCGGGGCCGAGCTTGGCCTGTCGGGCGAGCTGACGGAAACGCTGGCGGCGCGGCTGGCCTGGACCTGGCAGGATTTCCGCTTCGACGACGATCCCCTGCGCGGCGACAACCGCATCGCCGGCGCACCGCGCAACGTCATCTCGCTGGCGCTGGACTGGCGCCCGGTCGAGCGGCTGACGATCACCGGCAAGCTGCATTGGGTGCCGGACGAGACCCCGGTGGACAACATGAACACGGTCTTCAACGACTCTTATGCCCTGGTCGATCTGGGGGCCGAATATGCGCTGACGCCGAACGCCTCGATCCATGCCCGGGTCACCAACCTGACCGACGAACGCTATGCCGCCTCGACCCTGGTCGTGGACCAGGCCTCGGCGGGGCAGGCGGCCTTCATCCCGGGCGAGGGGCGCGCCTTCTACCTGGGCACGCGGCTGCGGTTCTGATGATGGAGAGCGCCGCCGCCCGGATGCCCCATGCCTTGCCTGCGGTTCGGGCGGACGGGCCGCACCTGGTCCTGGCGCGCGCCATTGACCGCCTGGCGCGGGCCGTGCTTTTGTGCGGGCGGATCGAGGAAGCCCCCTGCATGCGACTGACCAGCTTTTCGGATTATGCGCTGCGCCTGCTGATCTATGCGGCGCGGCATCCCGACCGGCTGGTGACCATCGAGGAAGCCGCTGCCGCCTATGACATCTCGCGCAGCCATCTGACCAAGGTGGCCAATGTGCTGACCCGGGCGGGGTTCCTGAACTCGGTCCGCGGCCGCTCGGGCGGGCTGGAACTGGGGCGCGAGCCCGCTGCGCTGTCCTTGGGCGAGGTGCTGCGCGTGACCGAGCCGGACATGGCCGCCGCCGAATGCTTCGGTCCCGAGGAGATCCGCGACCCCAACCGCCCCGGCGCGCTGGATGCGGCGATCCGGGACGCGCTGGCCGCCTTCCTGCAAGTGATGGACCGCCGCAGCCTGGCCGACCTGCTGGCCGACGAACAGGAGTGAGCCATGAGTTTTCCCGCCTTCTTCGACGATGCGCCGGCGATCCGGGTCCGCGATCCCCTGGCGGGTTTCCTGGGCTCGGCCGAGGGCGGGGCGATGACCTATCGCTATGCCGATGCCGTGCGGCTTTGCGGCCATTCCTGCCCGGTGGTCGCCGGGGCCTGGCTGATGGTCCGGGCCGGGCTGGAATGGCTTTACGGCGACGACCTGCCCGAGCGCGGCGGGATCGAGGTTCAGATGCGCGACGGGGTTGCGCAGGGCACGACCGGCGTCACCGCCTCGGTCGCGACGCTGGTCACGGGTGCCGCGGCCGAGGGCGGCTTTCACGGCATCGGCTCGGGCCATCTGTTCGCGCGCCGCGGGCTTTTGCGCTTCGAGGCGCCGATCGACGGCGTCATGGGGCTGCGTCGGCGCGACAATGGCGCGGGGGTGGTCGTAGACATCGACACCGGCCATGTTCCCCACGATCCCGCCATGGCCGATCTGATGCCGCGCGCGGTCGCGGGGCGGGCCGACCCGGCCGGACAGGCCCGCTTCGCGGCGCTGTTCCAGGACCGGGTGCGGCGGATGCTGGCGGCGGCCGACGATCCCAAGTTGATCCATCTCTATGACTGGCCTGCGCCATGAGCTTGCCCGCCTGGCCCGCCGACGCCGCGCCCTATCGGCGCACGCCGGATTTCACCGAGGCCACGGTGCCCAAGGGCCTGCTGCGCGCCCATTCGACCCGGCACGGCACCTGGGCGCGGCTGCATGTGCTGGAGGGCAGGCCGGTCTTTCGCGACCTGGTGGATGGCGCCGAATTGTTGCTGGGGC
Organism: Paracoccus sp. MKU1; assembly: GCF_001447385.1. GTDB lineage: Bacteria > Pseudomonadota > Alphaproteobacteria > Rhodobacterales > Rhodobacteraceae > Paracoccus. The sequence continues at coordinate 148,927 of NZ_LLWQ01000154.1, forward strand.
CGGGCATCCATCCGTTGATCCATCCCGGGCGGCTGCACGAGGTCGCGGCCGCGGGCCCGGTACGGTTTTTCGTCGAGTTCTGCGCCCGGCCGGGGGATTCCCCGGCGCCGGCCTGACCTAAATCAAGGACAGGCCGGCCCGCCCGGCGCAAGAGTTCACCGAGTTTCACGCCAGCCCTCCGCCAGCGACCCCGTCCTACCTTTCGCCTGCCAGGAGGGCAGCCATGTCCCTTATTCTTCGCAATCCCTCGCGCCGCGCCCTTCTTGCCGGGGCGGGCGCCCTGGCCGCCACGCTGGCGGCGCCCCGCATCCTGCGCGCGGCGCCGCTTGCCCGGCTGGCGCTGTTCGGCCCGCCCGCCGGGCCCAGCATCACCCTGGCCCATGCCGTGGCCAGCGGCGCACTCAAGGACCTGTCGGCCGAGGTGTCGCTGGCCGTCTGGCGCTCCCCGGACGAGTTGCGCGCCGGGCTGACCTCGGGGACCATCGACCTGTCGGTGGTGCCGGTGCAGGTCGCGGCGAACCTCTATAACCGCGGCATGGGGCTGCGGCTGGTCAATACCATGACCGACGGGCTGCTGTTCATCGTGGCGGAAACCGGCACGGTTGCGGATCTCGCCGCGCTGGAGGGCCGGCGGCTGGCCGTGCCCTTCGTCAACGATACGCCCGATTTCGTGCTGCGCGCGCTGCTGGCGCGGCAGGGCATCGCCGACAAGGTGCGGCTGGTGCCCGTCGGCAGCCCCATCGAGGCCGCGCAGATGCTGCTGGCCGGCCAGATCGAGGCGGCGCTGCTCAGCGAACCGGCCTCCAGCGTCGCGATCATGCGCGGCCGGGCGGCGCGCAAATCCTTCGCGCGGGTGATCGACCTGCAAGAGGAATGGGGCAGACAGGGCGATGTCGGCCCGGTGCTGCCGCAGGCCGGGCTGGCCGCGACCGATGCCTTCATGGCCGAGGGCGCGGAACTGCTGGAGCCGTTGCAGGCCGCGCTGGCGCGGGCGAATGACGAGGTGCTGGCCGATCCGGTGCGGGCCGGGACCGAAGCCGCCGGCCCCTTGGACATGCCCGCTCCCATCCTGGCGCTGTCGGTGCCGCATTCCCGGCTGGCGGTGCGCCCGGCCGGCGAGGCGCGGCCGGCCGTCGAGGCGATCCTGTCGCTGATGGCCGAGACCGATGCCGCGATCATCGGCGGCAAGCTGCCCGACGACGGGTTCTATCTGCTGTGAGCCTGTTTTCGGCCTGTCTCGACCGGCTGGCGCGGCTGGGCCGGTTCCTGTGGTCGGCCTGGGCGGGGCTGGCGGGCCTGGCGCTGATCGGCGCGCTGTGGCAGGCCGGGCACGAGGCCTATGGCGATTTCATCCTGACCGCACCGCTGGACACGCTGGCCGCCGCGGCCCGACTTCTGCGCGAGGGCAGGGCGCAGGAACTGCTGGCGCTGACCACCGCCCGGGCGCTGGCCGGGTTCGGGCTTTGTGCGCTGATCGGCACGCTGGCCGGGGTGGCGGCGGGCTATTCCCCGGCCACGCTGCGGCTGTCGCGGCCGGTCCTGACCCTGCTTCTGGGCGTGCCGCCCATCGCCTGGATCGTGCTGGCGATGATCTGGTTCGGCCCCTCGGACCTGACCGTGGCGGTGACGATCCTGATCTCGGCTACGCCGGTGGTCTTTGTCGGCGCGGTCGAGGGGGTGGTGACGCGCGACCGCGGCCTGGACGACATGGCGCGGGTCTTTGGCGCCGGGCCGCTGCGGCGCTTCCGGTTCGTCTCGGCCCGGCAGATTTCGGCGCAGCTGTTCCCGGCGCTGATCCTGGCGCTCGGCTCGGCCTTCAAGGTCGCGATCATGGCGGAACTGCTGGCCAATGCCGGCGGCATCGGCGGCGCGCTCGCGCGGGCGCGGGCCATGCTGGACATCGCCGAGGCGCTGGCCTGGGTCAGCCTGGCCGTCGCCGCGCTGATCGCGGTCGAATACATCCTGATCCGTCCGGTCCGGGCCGAGTTGGAGCGCTGGCGCGAGGCCGCCGCGCCCTGGGGCGTCAAGCGATGAGCCTGCTGGAACTGAATCGCATCGGCCACGCCTTTTTCGGCCGCACCGTGCTGGAGGGCATCACGCTGGGCGTCGCCCGGCAGGAGATCGTGGCGCTGGTCGGGCCGTCCGGCTCGGGCAAGTCCACGCTCGCGCATATCGCCGCCGGGCTGGTCGAGCCGCGCGAGGGGCGCATCGCCCGCCGCTACCTGCGCCACGCGATGGTGTTCCAGGAGCCGCGGCTGATGCCCTGGGCGACGGCGGCCGGCAATATCGGCTTTCCGCTGCGCCTGTCGCGCGCCCCGCGCCGCATGCGGCGCCGGATGATCGCCGATGCCGCCCTGCGCGCCGGCCTGCTGCCCGAGGATCTGGGGAAATACCCCTCCGAGCTTTCGGGTGGCATGCGCCAGCGCGCCGCCATCGCCCGTGCCCTGGTCACCGACCCGGATTTCATCTATTTCGACGAACCCTTCACCGCGCTGGACGTGGCGCTGAAGCGGCGGATGCAGGATCTGGTGATCGAGGCCGCCGCCTCGGCGCGCTTCGCCGCGCTGTTCATCACCCATGACCTGCTGGAGGCGATCCGCATCAGCCACCGCATCCTGGTGCTGGACGCGGGCGGGCGCGGCATCGCGGGCGAGCGCCTGCCCGCCGGCAGCCCCGGCACCCGCGACGAGGCGGCGATCTTTGCCCTGCGCCAGCACTACCTGACCGCCGACCCGCTGTTTGCGCATATCCACGACATCGACGAACGGCTGCGCCCATGACGCCTCCCCTGCATCGCGTGCTGTCCGACGAGGGCTTTCGGCTGTTCTTTCCGCTGGCGGCGCTGCATGCGGCGCTGTGGCCGCTGTTTTGGGTGGCGCTCTGGTCCTTCGACCTGCCCCTTGCGCGCCAGATCCCGGCCGGCATCTGGCATGCGAACGAGATGATCTTCGGCGCCTGGGGCGCGGCGCTGCTGGGCTTTCTGACCACCGCCGCGCCGGAATGGACCGACACGCCGCGCCTGCGCGGGCGGCCGCTGTGGTGGCTTGCCGCGCTTTGGACAGCGGCGCGGATCGCGGGGCTTCTGGGCGCGGACGCGCTGATCCTGCCGGCGATGCTGGCGGATCTGGCCTGGCTGGTGCTGCTGCTGGCCTATTTTCTGAAGGTCTCGCTGGAACAGCGCACGATGCGGCTGCTCAGCTTTGCGGGCTGGCTGTTCGCGCTGACGCTGGCTGGGCTGATGGCGCGCATGGCGATGCTGGCGGGGCAGGCCGAGGCGGCGGCGGAATGGTTGCGCATCGCGGGGCTGGTGTTTCTGGGCCTGCTTGCCCTTGCGCTGGCGCGCATCACCGTGCCGGTCACGAATATCGTGCTGGACCCCAGCGAAAGCACCTCGCCCTTCCGGCCGCATCCGGGGCGGCTGAACCTGTCGGCCGGGCTGGTGGCGCTGGCGCTTGTCGGGCAGGTCGCGGGCCTGTCGCCGGCGGTCACGGGCTTTCTGTGGATCGCCGCCGGGGCCGCCTTCATGGACCGCATGGCCGAAGGCTTTGTCGGTCCCGAGGCGTTTCGCGCCGAGATCATGGTGCTGATGGCGGCGGCAGGCTTTGCCGGGGTGGGGCTGCTGGGTCTGGGCGCCGCGGCGCTCGGTGCGCCTTGGGCCGAGGCCGGCCCGCTGCATCTGGCGCTGATGGGCGGGCTTGGCCTGGGGGTTCTGGCGGTTCTGGCGATCGCGGGGCGGTTCCATACCGGGCAGGGGCTGGGCCTGAACTGGCAGACCCGGACCGCTTTCGTGCTGGCCGGCGCGGCGGTGCTGCTGCGCGCCCTGCCCGAGATGGGGCTGATGCCATGGCCGCCCGGCCCGCTGCATCTGGTCGCGGCGGTGCTGTGGGCGGCGGCGTTCCTGCTGTGGCTGGCCGATTACTGGCCGGCGATACGCCGCCTGTCGTGAAGGGCAGGCGGCGCGGCGTTCATGCGGCAAGCTGCTGGGTCTGGCCAAGCGCCTGGTCGATGGCGGCCTGGCGCTCATCGGGGCCGATGCTCACGCCATCGGCCATCACGAATTCGGCCTCGATGCCGATGAAGGCAAAGACCGAGCGCAGATAGCTCTCCAGATGCTCCAGCGCCACCCTGGCATCGTCGCTGTAGAAACCGCCGCGCGCCAGGGCGACGATCACGCGCTTGCCCTTGGCCAGCCCCTCCGGCCCCTCGGCGGTATAGCGGAAGGTCTTGCCGGCGACGACGATGCGGTCGATCCACGCCTTGAGCTGGCTCGGCAGGGTGAAGTTATACATTGGCGCGCCGATCACCACCGTGTCGGCGGCCAGGAACTCGTCCAGCACCGAGGTATCGGCCAGCGCATCCAGTGTCAGATGCGGCAGGGGGGCGCTGGCAAGATCGCGGCGAATGACGGGAATGCCGGGCTGCGCCTCGGCGAGCCGGTCGATGATCGCCTGGCTGACGATGCGGCTGACGCTGTTGTCGCCGGTGATGCTGCTGTCGATATGCAGGATGGTCACTCTTGTCTCCTGAGTATGGAATCTATACTGAGGTTGCTTAAGTAACCATCGGCAAGACCTCTGCAAGAAGGCACAATCCTGTGCCGCAGTTACATGGCTGTGACCTGGGCACAGCAAGGGAACCGGAGAAACCACATGCATGATCCGAACAGTTTCGGCTGCCGGGCCTTCACCGCCGTCCTGCAACGGATCGGCGACAAATGGAGCCTGCTGATCGTCTCGGTCCTGGCGGAGGGGCCGAAGCGGTTCAACGAATTGCGCCGCGAAATTCCCAGCATCTCCCAGCGCATGCTGACGCTGACCCTGCGCGGGCTGGAGCGCGACGGGCTGGTGTCGCGCACGGTGACGCCCAGCATCCCGCCTCGCGTGGACTACGAGCTGACCGCGCTTGGCCAGTCGCTGCGCAAGCCGGTCTGTGCCCTGGCGGAATGGGCGATGACGAATATCGACGAAATCCATGCCGCCCAGTCACGCTTTGACCGGGCGAATGGCGAAAGGGTCTAGCCGCGCTTCCGGGGCGCGGGAGCGGGGGCGGCGGCTTGAGCCCTTGGCGAGCCAGGCCAACTTGCGGCGCGCCCGGTCCTGGGCGCGCCCGGTCCTGATCGGCTCCGGGTTCTCGGGATGGGCATATTATGGGCATATTTCGGCGCTGTTCTCGACCGTGGCTTCGATCGACTGCGTTGGCGCCATGGTGATTATCAGGTCGGGATCGGTCTTTTTTCCGCCCTCCGATGTGGCGGGAAAACAGCCGATCTTCGAGTAAGGTGCTGCCTTGATTGGTCGGAAATGACCGAGGGCCGGGCGAAATCCGAGTCGCGACGCCGGGAGATTGGTCGCTGTGTCGTTCCATCCCGGCCGTGTTTCAGCCGGATATCTCAGCACCACCGGCAGAATTCCACACCGTCCAGTAGTCATGCCAGCGTTTGCGCAAGGCAGGCTGCATCCAGTTTTGTCTATCCAGACTGGCCGGAACGAAAAGCGCGAAATCCGCAGCGGTTTCCCGGTGCTGATGCGAGACGCCCCAGCACAGCATGTCCAAAGCCGTCACCGCCCATACATTGGCCATGTCCAAATCCTTGTCTCGCAATGAAAGCGCATTGAGATAGGCCAGATAGGCATAAGCATATTCGCTATCGCCGTTACGCCGCATCCGCTTGATCCGCGCGGCAATCCGATTCGGCAGCGGGGAAGGCGGATCCTTTTCCAGCGGCATAAGCGGAACGTCCATTCCCCCGACCCCGCCGCCTTGCAGGACGTCGGGAAACATGTGCTTCATCTGATGGTGATAATAGGCCCTGGGTCCGTTCCAATAATGCTCCACCAGATCGTCGCAGTTCGACAGTTCCGTTTCCGTCCCAAAAACCACGGACGCGGCCAGCTGAACCGCGGTGAACACCGAGCTTTGCGCGCGGATCTCCTGCATCACGGCCTTCACGCCCTCCATGAGCGGGGCGTCCTGCGGATGCAGGCCCAGAACGCCGGCATTGTGCATGGTCGTATTTCGACTGACCGGCCAACCGGCCAGTACTCCATCTGTGCTGCGGATCAGATTTTCCCATTCGGGCCATTCCGGGCTGTCCTGCAATATCCCTTCCCGGGCGTGCATCAGGGTTTTCCCCGGTCCGATCCGCTCGAATAATTGCTTCGGATGGGAGTGGAAAACCGTATCGCTATCGATCAGGATCGTCGGCGCATTGAAATGCCGAACGGCATGGTGCAGGGCATAGGCTTGGATGGCGTGCTTGTAGCGGCCGTTCATTTGCCATTCCAGCAGTGTATCCGGCAAGATCGGCAGGTGATCTACGGGGAGATCGGGCCGATGGTTTTCCGCATCCGCAGCCAGGACAACACGGATTCCGGCGGGGTCGCTCCGCAGGAAGCGCATGGCAGAAAGAATGCTGTAGGTCAGCTCCAGATGATAGGCGCGCTGATTCCCATATATCTGGAAAAGCAGGATTTTCAACGTTTTACTTCCTTCGATCCATGTCGGCCGCTATATTGCTCACTTGGTTTTCCGCAGGTCGTCCTGCATGGCGGCAAGAAATTCTGCCGAAGAAAACAGGAAACCTTCGTGTCGCAGAGCGTCGATCCCGCGCCATGGACGAGGCTCCAGAGGATTTAACCGCATTGCGTTTTCGTCGCCCAAGGCGGAAAGCCGTCGGCTGTCCTCTCCGTGATCCCATCTGGCCTCTTTGACCGCCGCCCGGTCGCGCGTTACCCAATCCCCGGCCAGCTTGTAATGCCGAACGAGCAGCATAGTGTCAGCCAGCGTGACGTTCGATGCGCAATGAGGATGCGACATCGGCGTTATGCCGGGCAAGTTTCGTACAAGAGAATGCTTCGAAAGAAAGGGGTTCTCTCCGAAAAGCTCGGCTCTGACACCGCCGCGTCGGAAGTTGATTTCCGGATGCAGGCATATGTTGCGGCCCAAGAACCAGCTGAAGCTGATTGCATCTCGATCGAAATAGGGGATGGTCTCCATATTCCTGAGAGAATAGAGATCAAGCGCATCGATGGAATCTTCATAATCCAGATGTCGCAGTTCACCATAAGGACGATCTGAAAAATAATCCAGCATCTGCCCAAGGACGCAGGTATAACCCCGGTCATTGCAATATTGCAGTAAGCGGCTCAGTCTGTTGGTGGGGAGCTCGATCAACTCGTCGGAATCGGCAAAGAGAATCCACCCGCCTCTTGCGACCTTTTGCGAAAACGCAGAGCGAAACTCGCTTTCATGCAGCTTTGCCGGCAAATTGTTCCGCAGGACCGTCACGCGATCATAATCTCTGCAAATATCTATGGTCGTATCGGTGGATCCGTTGTCGATTACAAGGATGTGTCGTGCGCCAAGGGCAAGATGATGCTCGATGAACTTTCGGATGAACCAAGAGGCATTGTGGGCAAGTAACGTTACCATGACCTCCGTATCTGAAAGCTCCACGGATTTTGGGCCATGCAGGTGCTGCGTTGCCATCCACCGCTTTCGCCTGGTCAGTTTCTCCCTTGCCGCGCGAGAGACGCCACTGATTATACGGTTAATCATTCGATCTCTGCATGCCTGTTTCAGAAAAGAGCACGGTTGCTTGGTGATCGGCAAGGGATTGATATTGTTAAGACTGCCTCCCTTTCCATTCATGGAGTCTCCCAATAGACTTGATTGTGGGTCAGGGTGAAGTCAAGCAGATCCGCCGCGCGACTGCCGCAAAGTACAGTTCAAGGCCGTGGCGGAGCACGGTTTCTTCTTGCCGGCGAGCTTTTTAGGTTCCGCACAATCATGGATTTCAGAAGCGTTCGGTGGAGTTGTGGCCATCCCGGTCTCTGTCAGGGTGATTTCCGCCATCCCGTTCAGGCTTCTTGTTTCGCGGGGGCCTGTTCACGATCCATGTCAGGATGCGGCGAGCGCGGTTGGGGCTATATGTCGAAAAGAATGGTTGCCATGGATCTCGCACGTTTTCGAGATTCCGCAGCCGCCGATAGAGAGGTTCGAGAAGAAGGAGCTCTTATAGGTCGGATCGGACGCGGCCAGGATCACGTCTGGCGTGCTTTGCGAATGATAACGCGTTGCTGGCCTGTTCGACTGGGAGGCCCCGTTCGAGCTCGGCCGCCAGATCGGGGCTTCCAACCCGCCATGCAATCCGGCGAGCCCGGCACCCGGCATGGAGACGCATGGGACTTACCGCTCTCCCATTAGTCAGCGAGCAGGCCGCGCCATGCCGGCGAAAGGCATGATCCGGAGCTTGCCCGACCGGCCCCGCCGCTTCCGCGGCAGGGCCCTTTTTCATCCGCTCGCCTCACTCCATCTCGATCATGAGGTCTTTTGCGTCGATCTGCTCTCCCGGCCGGACATGCAGCGCCTTGATGACGCCCTTGCGGTCGGCATGGATGGCGGTTTCCATCTTCATGGCCTCGATGGTCAGCAGCAGGTCGCCGGGGTTGACCTTCTGGCCTTGCGTGACCGCGACCGAGGCGACGACGCCGGGCATCGGCGCGCCGAGATGGCCCTCGTTCGCCGGGTCGGCCTTGGGACGGGCGGCGGTCTGCGACTTGACCAGGCGGTTCGGCACCCGGATCACCCGGGGCT
>NZ_LLWQ01000155.1 GCF_001447385.1 Paracoccus sp. MKU1
CGCGCACGCCGTATTCGCCGCCCGAGATGCCGACCAGGACCTTGTCCTTGACCGGCACGACCGTCGCGGTCAGCGTCTCGCCGATGGCGGGATCGCCGACCTTGGTCGACCATTTCGCCTCGCCGGTCTTGGCATCCAGCGCCACCACCGTGGTATCGGCCTGGCCCAGCAGGATCATGCCGTCGGCATAGGACAGGCCGCGATAGACCGTGTCGCAGCACATCACCGCAATGACGTTCGGATCCTGCTGCGGCTCATAGCGCCACAGGATCTTGCCGCTGTCGTTCAGGTCCAGCGCAAAGACCTTGTTCGGAAAGGGGGTATGGACATACATGACGTCGCCGATCACCAGCGGCGAGCCTTCGTGTCCGCGCAGCACCCCGGTCGAGAACGTCCAGGCGACGCGCAGATCCTTGACGTTGTCCTTGTTGATCTGGTCCAGCGTCGAATATCGCGTGTTCGCGTAATCGCCCATCTGGATCGCCCATTGCTGGGGCTTGGCGATCTCGGCCAGCACGCTGTCATTGGCCAGCACCGCCGTACCGGACATGAGCAGCGCAAGGCAGGCGCCATTCATCAGGTTTTTCATGAATTTTCCTCCGCATGCCGGTGGTCGCGCCTCTCCTCATGCGCAAGCACCTACTGCTGGAAGGTTCGGACCCGGCCGCATTTGCGTCAACGCGGCCGGCGGGGTCATTGGACCAAAGTATTAGGTAAATTCGGCAATAGGTATGGGGCAATCGCCCTGCCCCATACCGCGGAAGGCGTCCTGCCGCCTAGCCCAGCCGTTCGGCATGCCAGCGGATATGGTCCGCCATGAAGGTCTGCACGAAGAAATAGCTGTGGTCGTAGCCCTGCTGCATGCGGAAGCTGCCGGGCTGGCGGCGCTCGGCCATGGCATGGGCCAGCGCCTCGGGTTTCAGCAGGTCGAGGAACTGGTCGCTCGCGCCCTGATCGATCAGCACCTCACCGGGATAGCCCTTTTCCCGCATCAGGAGGGTCGAATCGTGCTTCTTCCACGCCGCCTTGTCGTCGCCCAGATAGGCGGTGAACTGCTTGCGGCCCCAATCGGATTCGCTGGGATTGGCGATCGGAGAGAAGGCCGAGACCGAGCGATAGCGTTCGGGGAAAGTCATGGCGATGGTCAGCGCGCCATGGCCGCCCATGGAATGGCCGGTGATGCCCTGCGCCTCGCGGTCCAGCGGGAAGTTGTTGAAGACCAGCTCGGGCAATTCATGGGTGACATAGTGCCACATGCGGAAATGCGGCGCCCAGGGCGCCTCGGTCGCATCGACATAGAAGCCGGCGCCCTGGCCCAGATCATAGGCCTCGTCATTGGCCACCCCCTCGCCGCGCGGCGAGGTGTCTGGGAAGATCACCGCGATGCCGTATTCCGCCGCCCATTCCTGCGCGCCGGCCTTGGTCATGGCGTTCTCATGCGTGCAGGTCAGGCCCGAGAGATACCACAGCACCGGCACCTTGCCGTGCCGGGCGTCGGGCGGCAGATAGATGGCAAAGGTCATCGGCGTGCCGGTCGCCTGCGACTGGTGGCGATAGACGCCCTGAATGCCGCCGAAGCTGCGGTTTTCCGATACGGTCTCATAGGCCAGCGTCATGGGTTTTCCCTTCTGTCAGGTCGTGAAACATGACCAATGCGTCCACATAGCCATGCCGGGGGTGAAGAAACGCGCCCGGCAGGCGGCCGACAATATCGAAACCGGCTTTCTGCCACGAATGAACGGCATCGGCATTGGTCGCGACGACGAAATTGAACTGCATCGCCCGGAAGCCCTGCGCCCGCGCCCAGTCCTTGGCATGGGTGACAAGCGCGCCGGCGATGCCGCGGCCGCGCGCCTCCGGGTGGGTGGCGAAGCTGGCATTGGCGACATGGCCGGCGGGGCCGGGACGGTTGCGGCCGACATGGCTGGTGCCCAGCACCCGCCCGTCCAACTCGGCCACGAAGGCGGTGAAGGGCGCGGCGAACCAGTCGGCCAGCGCCTCGTCCCGCGAGATGTCGGGCGGGATGCAATAGGTCTCGCCCGCGCGATAGACCGGCTCGAGGATTGTCCAGATCGCCTCGTGATCGGCCGGCGTGGCGGGACGGATCAGGATGTCAGTCCCGCCCGCCATCAATGCAGGCCCGTCATTTCAGCTCGTCCACCGAGCGGATGACCTTGCCCAAGAGGCCATAGTCCAGCGCCTCTTGCGTGTTCAGCCAGAAATCGCGCTGGGTGTCCTTTTCGATCCGCTCGACGGGCTGGCCGGTGGCCTCGGCAAAGATCTGGTTCAGCCGGTCGCGCATCAGGCGCACCTGCTCGGCCTGGATCATCATGTCCGTGGACGTGCCGCCGATCCCGCCCGAGGGCTGGTGGATCAGGAAGCGGGTATTGGGCAGGCAGAAACGGTTTTCCTTGTCCGCGCCGACGAAGATCAGCGCCCCGGCCGAGGCGACCCAGCCCGAGCCGATGGTGCGCACGGTCGGGCGGATGAACTTGATCACGTCATGGATCATGTCGCCGGATTCGACATGGCCGCCGGGCGAGGAGATCAGCATGTTGATCGGGGCGTCGCTGTCCTCGGCCAGAGCCAGCAGGTGCGCCACGGTGCGCTGCGCCAGCTTGTCGGTGATCGGCCCGGCGACGATCACCGTGCGCGACTTGAAATAGAGCTTGCCGATCTTGTCACCCTCGGGCAGGCCGAGCCCCTCGTCCTTCTGGCCCTCCTGGCGGCGCTCGTCGTCATCGTCGTCATCGTCGTCCAGGTGGAAATGCTTTGCCATGATCGGTCCTTTCATGTTGACGGCGGGGCCGGTCGCCCGCCCCCGCCGTCCTTTTAACTAAGCAGGCCTTTACGATCAGTAAAGCACCACCGAGCGGATGGATTCGCCCGCATGCATCAGGTCGAAGCCCTTGTTGATCTCGTCCAGCGACAGGGTGTGGGTGATCATCGGGTCGATCTCGATCTTGCCGTTCATGTACCAGTCGACGATCTGCGGCACGTCGGTGCGGCCGCGGGCGCCGCCGAAGGCCGTGCCCTTCCAGACCCGGCCGGTGACCAGCTGGAACGGGCGGGTGCTGATCTCGGCCCCCGCCGGCGCCACGCCGATGATGATCGACTGGCCCCAGCCGCGATGCGTGCATTCCAGCGCGTCGCGCATCACCTTGACGTTCCCGGTGCAGTCGAAGCTGTAATCGGCGCCGCCGATCTGGTCGAAGGGCGTCTTGGTCAGGTTCACGATCTCCTGGACCACGTTCTCGCAATTCTTCGGGTTGATAAAATGCGTCATGCCGAAATGCTCGGCCATCGGCTTCTTGTCGTCGTTCAGGTCGACGCCGATGATCATGTCCGCGCCGGCCAGCCGCAGGCCCTGGAGCACATTCAGCCCGATGCCGCCCAGGCCGAAGACCACCGCCTTGGCGCCGATCTCGACCTTGGCGGTGTTGATCACCGCGCCGATGCCGGTGGTGACGCCGCAGCCGATATAGCAGATCTTGTCGAAGGGCGCGTCCTCGCGCACCTTGGCCACCGCGATTTCCGGCAGCACGGTGTAGTTCGAGAAGGTCGAGCAGCCCATGTAGTGATGGATCGGCGTGCCGTCGAGCATGCTGAACCGGCTGGTGCCGTCTGGCATCAGGCCCTGACCCTGGGTGGCGCGGATCGCGGTGCAGAGGTTGGTCTTGCCCGACAGGCAGGACGCGCATTGCCGGCATTCGGGGGTGTAGAGCGGGATGACATGATCGCCCGGCTTGACCGAGGTGACGCCCGGGCCGACCTCGACCACCACGCCCGCGCCCTCATGGCCGAGGATCGAGGGGAAGAGGCCCTCGGGATCGGCGCCCGACAGGGTGAATTCGTCGGTGTGGCAGATGCCGGTGGCCTTGATCTCGACCATGACCTCGCCGGCCTTCGGGCCTTCCAGGTTGACCTCCATCACCTCCAGCGGTTTGCCAGCCTCAAGGGCCACGGCGGCACGGGTTCTCATCTTCTCTTCTCCTTCATGACGGCCCTGGGCCTGTTGTTGTTCTCATGGCCTCGGGGGCCGGTAAACCGACCCCCGCCGTTATCGTGGCCTGCCGGGCCCTCAGGCCGCAAGAGCGCCGGACCGTTTGGCGATATGGGTGGCGATCGCATCCATCAGCGGCGGCGAAAGCGCATCATAGGGTTCCAGCCCCAGTTCGCGCAATCTGGCGCGGATCGCCTCCATGCGGCTGGGATCGACCCCCGATTCGATGATCGAGCTGACGAAGGCGGCAAATTCCGGCGCCGACCAGCCATCCTCGTCCGAAAGTTCGGTATGGACGAAATCCAGCCCGTAGAAGGGATGGTCCCGATTCTCGATCCGGCCATACATGTGCACGCCGCAATCGCGGCAGCGATGACGCTGGATCGGCGCCTCGGCATTGACGATTTCCAGCTTCTCGGCGCCTTCCAGCACTTCGAGCGCATCGCGGCTGACCACCGCCACCTGCGAAAAGATCGCGCCCTCGGGCTTCCAGCATTTGGTGCAGCCACAGACATGGTTATGTGCGGTCTGCGCCCGAACCGCGACCCGGACCGGGTTGGTGCTGCATTTGCAATGCAGCGTGCCGCCCGAAAACCCCGGCTGGGCGGGCTTGATGCCGTTATCGACGGCGGGGTGAATCTTCACCCCCGATGTGTCCACCATGGTCCTGTTCCTCCCCTCAGATCTATGCGCCGAGGTTCGCGCCATGACAGAGCCGGAACAAGTGGGCAAAAGGTTGTATTCCCTGGCGGCTCAGGCCTCCGGGCGGGTCACCAGCCAGGCGCCGATGGCGGTGCAGGCCAGCACCTGCGCGGCGATGAAGCGCGGATCGAGGCCCAGCCAGAACGCCCAGGCGACGCCGGCCGACATGCCGGCGACGGCCCAGATCTTGGCGGTGCGGCCGACGACACCGCGTTTGCGCCAGGCCCGGATCGGCGGGCCGAATTGCGGATGGCGCATGATGCGCGCGCCCAGCCGGGGAGAAGAGCGCGTGAAGGCCCAGACCGCGAGCAGCAGGAACGGCACGGTCGGCAGGACCGGCACGAAGGCGCCGATCGCACCCAGCGTCAGGGTCAGCCAGCCCATGGAGAACCAGAAATATCGCATCTTACTCCGCCAGTTCGCGCAGGATCGCATTGAGCACGGGGCGTCCCGACGATGTCGCGGCCAGCCGGTCGCCCCGCAGCGAGATAAGCCCCATTTCCATCAGATTCATCAGCCGACCCTGCGGCAATTCGGCGCCATGCGCCAGATAGCGCGGGATCTCCAGCCCCTCGACCAGCCGCAAGGACATCAGCAGGTATTCCAGCGCCCGGTCGGAAAGGCCCAGCAACTCGCGCTGGCTGTCGCCGTTGCCGCGCGCCTCGACCGCCTCCAGCCAGGCGCCCGGCGCAAGATGCGCCTCGGTCGCCCAGCGGCCGGCGGGCAGCGTCAGCCGGCCATGCGCGCCCGGCCCGACGGCGGCCCAGTCGCCCTGCCGCCAATAGATCAGGTTGTGCCGGCTTTCGGCACCGGGCCGGGCGTGGTTCGAGATTTCATAGGTCGGCATGCCCGCCGCCGCGCAGATCTCTTGCGTGTCCAGATACATGTCCGCGGACAGATCGTCGTCGGGCAGGCCTTTGAGCCCGCCTTTCGCGTGGCGGGCGCCGAAGGCGGTGCCCGGCTCGATGGTCAGCTGATAGGCCGAGAGGTGATCGACGGCCATGCCGAGCGCCTGGGTCAGCTCGCGCCGCCAATGGGCACGGTCCTGGTCCTGGCGGGCATAGATCAGGTCGAAGCTGACCCGCGTGAAACAATCCCTCGCGATGTCGAAGGCGGCGCGGGCCTCGGCCGCCGAATGCATTCGGCCCAGCCGGCGCAGATCTTCATCATTGAGCGCCTGCACCCCCATGGAGACGCGATTGACGCCGGCCTCGGCAAAGGCGCGGAAGCGGCCGGTCTCGACGCTGGTCGGGTTGGCCTCCAGCGTGATCTCGATGTCATTGGCAAAGGGCCAGGCGTCGCGCGCCGCCTCGATCACCCCGGCCACGGTCTCGGGCGCCATCAGGCTGGGCGTGCCGCCGCCGAAGAAGATGCTGTTCAGCACCCGGCCGGACACCTCGCGGCCCAGCCGGGCGATCTCGGCGCGATAGGCAGCCAGCCAGCGCGGCTGGTTGATGCTGGCGGCGACATGGCTGTTGAAATCGCAATAGGGGCATTTCGCGGCGCAGAAAGGCCAGTGGACGTAAAGCCCGAATCCGCCCGCCCGCCAATCTTCGGCAAGGGGGGCGGTGCTGGCGGCATGGGCTGTCATGGGCTGGTTCATTCCCGATAGGCGGTCACTTCGATCTCGACCTTCATTTCGGGTCTGATGAGCCCGGCGACAACCATGGTTGCGGCCGGTAACGCATCCTTCATCGCCTCGCCCAGCACCGGGGCGATCTCGTCCAGGATCGCCGGGTCGGTGATGGTGTATTGCACCCGCACGATATCGGCGGGCGCGAAGCCGGCCTCGCGCAAGGTGGCGAAGATGGTGGCAAAGGCGTTGCGCGCCTGCTCTGCGGCGCTGCCGGGCATGGCCATCGCCGCGTAATCGTAGCCCGTTGTGCCCGAGACGAAGCACCACGGACCCTTCACCACCGCCCGGCTGTAGCCGAGCGCCGATTCGAAGGGCGACCCGGTCGAGATCCTACGCAAAAAGCGCCTCCAGCTTGCGGAAGGCACGGGCGCGGTGGCTGATGGCATTCTTCTGCTCGGCCGGCATCTCGGCATAGGTCACATCGTGGCCATCGGGCACGAAGATCGGGTCGTAGCCATGGCCATGCGCACCACGCGGCGGCCAGACCAGCCGACCGGGCGCCACGCCCTCGAAGATCTCCTCATGCCCATCGGGCCAGAGCAGGATCAACGTGGCGCGGAACTGCGCGCTGCGCGGTTCGGGCACGCCGCGCTCGTCCAGCTCGCGCCAGGTGCGGGTCATGGCCTGCATGAAGTCGCGGCCCTGCGGGGTCTCGGCCCAGTCGGCGGTATAAACGCCCGGCGCGCCGTCCAGCCCATCGACGGTGATGCCGCTGTCATCCGCCAGAACCGGCAGGCCGGTCGCCTGCATGGCGGCGCGGGCCTTGATGCGGGCATTGCCGATGAAGCTGTCCTCGGTCTCGGGCGGCTCGGGCAGGCCCATCTCGCCCGCCGAGGTCACCTCAATGCCATGCGGGACCATCATGGCACGGATCTCCTCGAGCTTGCCCTTGTTGTGGGTGGCCACCAGCAGCTTCCTTTCGGTCAGCTTGCGCATGCGACGGCCTCGTTCTGGGCTCGGACCAGCTCGGCGATGCCGGATTCGGCCAGGTCGAGCAGTTGGTTCATCTCGGGGCGCGAGAACGTGGCGCCCTCGGCCGACATCTGCACCTCGATCAGCCGCCCTGCCCCGGTCATGATGAAATTGCCGTCGGTGCCGGCCTCGCTGTCCTCGGCATAGTCCAGGTCCAGGATCGCCTGCCCGGCATAGATGCCGCAGGACACCGCGGCGACATGGTCCATGATCGGGTCGCTGGTGACGATGCCGGCCTTCAACAGCTTGCTCACCGCCAGCCGCAGCGCCACCCAGCCGCCGGTGATCGCGGCGCAGCGGGTGCCGCCATCGGCCTGGATCACGTCGCAGTCGATGACGATCTGCCGCTCGCCCAGGGCACGGCGGTCCACCCCGGCACGCAGGGCGCGGCCGATCAGGCGCTGGATCTCCTGC
>NZ_LLWQ01000156.1 GCF_001447385.1 Paracoccus sp. MKU1
CCTGCGCAACGCATGCGCGCCTATCCGCACGAGCTGTCCGGCGGTATGAAGCAGCGCGTGATGATCGGCGGCGCCATTGCCTGCGCGCCGCGCATCCTGCTGGCAGACGAGCCGACCACGGCGCTTGACGTGACGGTGCAGGCACATATCCTCGAGGTGCTGCGCGATCTTAACCGTGATCTGGGGCTTGCGGTGATCCTTGTGTCGCATGATCTGGCCGTGGTGGCCCAGATGTGCGACCGGGCTCTCGTCATGCGGAGCGGCGAAGTGCTGGAGCAGGGCAGCTCGGCCGAGATCCTGCGCAACCCCGGCCATGACTACACCCGCTTGCTGATCGCATCGCAGCCCGACCGGTTGGAGCTGCCGCCGCGCCCCGCGCCGGGCGAGACGTCGCTGTTCAGTATCCGCAACCTCGACGTGACCTATCAGGCCGGGGGCTTGCTTGGTCGGGGCAGGGGCGTGCGCGCCTTGCAGGACGTTTCTCTCGACATTCGCAAGGGCGAATGTTTCGGGATCGTCGGAGAAAGCGGCTCGGGGAAAAGCACCATGGCCAAGGTGCTGATGCGGCTCGTCACGCCTTCGGGCGGGCAAGTGCTGTATCGGGGCGCTGACGTGCATGGCCTGCACGGCAACGATCTGCTCGGCTATCGCCGCAAGGTGCAGATGGCTTTCCAGAACCCGTTTGACTCCCTCAACCCCGCGATGACGGTGATCGAGGCCATCGCCGAGCCGCTGCGCCGTCACGGCCTTGCCGATGCTGCGACCGCGCGCAAGCGGGCGCGCGAGATGATGGCACTGGTTGAATTGCCCGAAGAATACGCTCATCGCCGCCCGCGCCAGCTTTCGGGCGGCCAGTGCCAGCGCGTCGGCATCGCCCGCGCTCTGATTCTCGACCCCGAGGTGCTGGTCGCGGACGAGATCACCTCGGCGCTGGACGTGACCATTCAGGCCCAGATCCTGCGCCTGCTGGCGCGGTTGCGGCGCGAACGCGACCTGACGGTGATCTATATCTCGCACGACTTGGATGTGGTGCGCAAACTCTGCGACCGCATCGCGGTGTTCCGCGCCGCGCGGCTCGTCGAAAGTGGTGAGACTGCGCAGGTGTTGGACCAGCCACAAAGCGAATATACGGCATTGCTGCGCGATTCCGTGCCGCGTATGCATGCAGATCAGATATCCATCTGAGGAAAGGGTCATGGCCAGCGATGAAACCAAGCCGCGCGGCGAAATCGACCTGCTGCGTTTCGTGCAAAACGGGCTTGACGGCGCTGGTGCGGAATGGTCGCGGTCGGGTCGTCTGATCGCCGCCTATCTGCGCGACAACTGGGAACAGCTGCCCTATCAGACAGGCGCCTCTATCGCCGCGGCGGTCGGGCTAAGCGAGATGACGGTGATCCGCTTCATCCGTCAGCTGGGGTTTGCCAATCTCAAGGAATTCAAGGCGGCGCTACGCCCGCCAACTGATTCCGATGCCGAAGAGATGGGCAATATCCGCCGCAGGCTCAAGCTCGACCCGCTGAACCAGCGCACGCTAGAGAAAAGCCTCGGGCGCGAACTAGAGGCCGTGGCCGCCGCCTACAGGCTGACGACGCTTCCGCGCTGGGGCGATTGCGTCGAGGCGATCCTGAAGGCGCGTCAGGTCTCCGTTCTGGGCTTTCAGGCATCGCGAGGGTTGGCGATCGATTTCTCGAGCCGCCTGCAATATGTCCGTCCCGGCGTCCGTTACGTTCAGGACAATGCCGGCATCCTGACCGAGGTCTTTGATATGGCCCATGAAAGCCATTGTCTTGTGTTGGTCGATACCCATGCCTATGCGCGAAAAGCGGTGCTGCTGGCGCAAAGGGCGCGCGAGATGGCAATGCCGCTGATCTTCGTCACCGACAGCTTCACCAACCGCGCCTATGATTTCACTGAGATGGTGCTGCAGGGCGAAACCTATGTCGAAACCTTTTGGGATTCCCCGGCCAGTCTTGCGATCATCCTGAACCTGCTGATCGATTCCGTGGCAAATCGGCTGGGGGGAGAGGTTTCTAAGCGCACCGAGCAGTTGCACGAAATGGGCCATTATTTTGCCGAGTTCGATCATCGCACCTCGCGGCTTGCCAGAAGCCAGGGTGAGCCGGACGCGGCGGGATAACCGCGCCGCATTGGAAGTGCCGGTCCGCGAGTTCTTTTCCGCTGCATCGCAGTACTGTTCTGGCTCGCTTGGTAGCTATGGGCCGAAATGTTGCTGTGTAAGCGCGATGACGCGGCCCTATACAGCCAGGCTTGACGGCTGTGGGTGTCGCCAGGGCACGAGGTCTTCGATGTGGGATTTGGGGTGCCCGTCGAGGATGGCGCGGAGGGTTTCGGCGAGATAGCTGACGGGTTCACGCCGGACATCTTGCAGGTAGCGACGGGCGAAGCGAGCATGACCCCGTTCTTGGCGCCGGCCTCGTTGCCGGCGAAGAGGGCATTCTTGCGGGTCAAGGTCATCACCCGTTCATTTTGCCCATGTCGGGCAATTTGTTGAGGTGCATGACCGCTGGCACGCGCTTTTCGGCCGACAGTTCCGAGTCGAGCGCGTCGACCGACGCAAGTCTGGCCAGTTCGTCCATGTCGAGGTGCTGCCTGGTGTATTCATGGCCGTGGCCGCGTGGATGCTCGACCCGACAGTATGCACCGGCATGGATCTTGGAACACCGCGCGTGTCGCTCGGCGGTGAACACACTAGCCGAGTGCAAGGAGGTCGGGCTGGGCGATGCCGCCAGTTCCAACAAGCGCACCATCAAGCAGTTCATCCATCCGCAGGTTATGGAAAGCTGCCAATTGATCCTGGGCTATACCTCGCTGGAGGAAGGCTCGGTCTGGAACACGATCCCGAGCCATGTCCACTACCGGCGGATGGAGGCCTATCTCTACTGGGGGATGGCGCCCGAGGCGCGGGTGCTGCATCTGATGGGTGAGCCGCAGGAGACGCGGCACCTGTGGGTCGGGAACGGAGAGGGTGCGATATCGCCGCCCTGGTCGATCCATTCGGGGGCCGGGATCGGGGCCTATACCTTCATCTGGGCCATGGCGGGCGATAACGTCGATTACACCGACATGGAGTTCATCCAGCCGCAGGAGATGCGCTGATGGGCGACCTGTTCTCTCTGGCTGGCCATCGTGCGCTGGTCACCGGCGCGAATGACGGCATCGGCCGCGCCATCGCCGAGGCGCTGGCCGGACAGGGCGCACGGGTCACCTGCGCCGGCCGCCGGTCCTGTGCCGAAACCGTCGCGTCGATCACGGCCTCGGGCGGCGTGGGGGAGGAGTTACAGCTCGATTTCGTCGATCCGATGGCGGCCAGCGACCTGTTCCAAGGCGCTGGATAGCGCGGTGACGGCCCCGCCGATCAGATTGAGATGGCATGGGCCGGCATCAGGAAATGATTGCCGCTGGCCGACATGGCGATACCCCGCAGCATGCCGGCCAGCAGATGGAGGGTGGCCGTGAAGAAGAACCGGAAAGCGATCCACCGCATATAGCGCCCCCTTCATGCGATGGTCAGTGATGAAGGGTGATACCCAATTCCCTCGCCTGTTCGATGAGCCGGGGGATGTCGGGCGGAGTGTCAGCAGCCGGGGGAAAGTTGCGGGCACCTCTCGGCATGGGCTCGCCCAGATGTGCAAAGAACGCCGCGTGGATCCTGCCGGGGACGTTGAAGATGAACATACGCCTTGGGCCTTCACCGATATTTTTCAGTGCGTGGACAGCCCCGTTCGGAATGGGCACCACATCGCCTGCGCGAGCGATGTGCTCCTGACCTTCGATGACGAAGGCGTAGGTGCCTTCTAGGATGCAGAAGACCTCGTTTTCGCCCGGATGGCTATTGGGTGGCATCGAGAGATCGGGCGTGCCGTATTCCCGCTCGAATGCCTGATCGACCTCCTGCACCTCGAATGCGATGTTCCGGGCCTCGTCGAGCAGTTGCTGGGTGCGGCTGACGTTCTGCTGCAGCTGCTGCAGCGAGCTATGCGGCAGGCTGGCGAGATTATGGCCTCCACCGCCAGCTGGTCGAGATGGGGCATGACTGCATCGCGGTCGCGCCCAGCACGCGCGCTTGCGTTCCGGCCGGCGTCTCATGAATAGGCTGTGCCGTGCAGACGTGGCGGGTTTCCAGCGACTGATAGGGCGGAAGATCCTGCGCCAGCGCAGGACCAATGGCCGCCAGCAGAAACACGGTCAGGGCAGGCAGGGTATTTTTCGTCATGAAGGCCGCCAGGGATTGAATGACAAGGATGCCGGACTCGGCAAGACCCGAGGAGCGCGCGGGATGGCCCTCGATTCGGCCCAACCCGGCAAGCCCAGGTTTCAGCACCATCTTGCCGATCACATATGACCCGCAAGTGCGCATCCCCGCGGTTGTGCATTTCACGGCTTTGGCCTTTTCTCAGCCAGTGCCGATGCTGAGGCGGGCAAATCGCCATGCCGACACGCCGATGACCGCAATGTCACCGTTCGGATAAGCCGCGATCGAGCGGATGTTGCCGATCTGTGCGCCATTCTCTCGCCCGACTGCCGCAAGACCAACGCGCCGGATGCCGTCGGGCGTGACCTCTTCCAGCATGTTGTCCCAGGGATCCGAAAGCCATATCCTGCCGTCGGGACTGGCAACGATGCAGGGAAAGAATTTCGGCGTGGTCGCGATACGGCGCTGGAAACGGCCATCGGCATTGAACTCGAATATGCCATCGCGGCTGTCCTGATCCTCGCTGCGTCTCATCACGATGTAGATGCTGCCCGCACCATTAATCGCGATGCCGGTTGCCCTTGGTGCACTTGTGACCATGGGGTCTGCGGCTATCGCCTGTGCCATCAGCCCGGTCAGGCGGCGCTGTTCGGTCAGATTGCGGTCGAGAAGGATCAGCGTATCTGATGGCGGCAGGCTTGCGTCATCGCCGGCGCTGCGCGGTGCGACGCGGTAAATGGCCAGCCCCCCGTCCGGTGTGACGCAGGAGCCTTCACCGTTGCTCCAGTAGCTTTCCCCCTCCGGGATGGGCTGGCTGCCGGCGATCTCGCCGCTCGCCGGATCGATCCGCAAAATGCGGCGCGAACCGTCGGTGATGATGCTGCCATCCGGCAGCACGGCCAGCATCGCACCGCTGTCTTTCGGAGAAGGGAACTGGTTCAGAAAGGCGCCATCCGAGCCAAAGATGTAAAACCGCCTTCCGCCGTCCTGGATCATGGCCCGGCCAAGGCTGTCGATACCGATATAAGACGGATATTCTCGGAAAAGTCCGGGGCCTGCGCCTTCGCCACCGACATTGAAAATGGTCTTGACCGCAAGCCTTTCCTCAGGTGCTGCCCTGTGCGCGCCGCGCAGGAATTGCGGCAGCACCAAGGCCCCGCCCCCGATCGCCATCACGCCAAGCCCGGCCGCAAGCGCCCCTCGGCGCGAGACCGGCCCTGGCAGGACAGCCCCAGCGGGCCGCCCGTCGGGAAAGCGGTGTTCCAGCACGACATGGTGGCGACCTTGCGTTTCGACCACATATTCGGATCCACAACTGCCACATCTGCCGATCAGGTGACCCTCTGCAGTGGTCACGAGACCGAGTGTCCCACCGCAGCTCGTGCATTTCAGTTTGCGCATCCGGTTTCCCTTTTTCCGAAATGGCAAACTAGCCCGCAGGAACAACAAGGCCAAGCCGGTTCGGGTCGCATCCGCGCAAGCCATGCGTGGGCCTGATATGCGCAGGATTCCCCGACGCTTTTCCTGTCAACTATAGATTGGCACAGTCATGCTTGCCACACTCCTCCGGTTGATGTTCCGAACGTGCAAAACGCATGCAGATCCATCTCGCTACCATGATAACAGGACTTCGCTGCGGCACAGGCTGAATGGCTGCTCTGGCGAACGCGATCACGCGCCATCGAGCGGGCTAACGAGGTCCAAGGCGTCCTCGGCGGTTGTGACGGTTCCTGCGGAAATCTGCGCTTTGAGCATGATGTTGATTTCGGCCATGGCACAGTAGTGCGCCATAACGTAATTTGCTCTGTCTTCAGCGATAGTCGACACGTTCCTGTCCTTTGTTGCTGACACAGCTTTTAGGATTCTGACCCTATGCTGGCTGGGATGCTTGAAAAAGATCTGCAATCAGACTAGATTTCAAACCAGTTGATGGAGATTCGCATGCGCGAGATCGGTGCCTTCGAGGCCAAAACGCATCTGTCGGAACTTCTTGCCGCCGCAAAGGCAGGCGAGACGGTGACGATTACCCGGCGCGGCCAGCCCGTCGCTCGCTTAGTGCCTCCAGCAAGCAATGACCGCGCTGCTGCCTTGCTCCGCATGGCTGAATTGCGCAATAGACTTGCGGCAAGAGATGTGCGGCTTGGAATCGACGATATTCTCTCGGCGCGCGACGAAGGCCGCCGCTGATGCTGGTCATCGATGCTTCGGCGTTGATTGCGTGGGTCATGCCCGATGAGACTGGCGTGGACCTGGCGTCTCTGGCTGAAAGGCATGAGGAAATCATCGCGCCCTGGCTGCTGTGGGCCGAGTTGCGTAACATCTTGGTCGTCAATGAGCGACGGGGGCGGCTGCCGGCAGGCGCTGCCGAGCAGATCATCGAGGCGGTGGATGCCTTTGGTGTGCAGCTGGATACTAGGCCGGCGCATTCGGTGGCGATGGATCTGGCCCGCCGCCATGGCCTGACGGTCTATGATGCGCTCTATCTGGAACTGGCGTTGCGCCTCGGTTCTTCCCTAACCAGCCTTGATGCGGCTCTTATCCAGGCTGCCCAGGCTGAGGGTGTGGCGGTTGAGCACAGATAACGCCTTTCCCGATCTCGGATACTGCACCTATTTCAGCGGCCTGCCAGAGCTCGCCTGCCATTGTCCGAAAACATCGCCAGGAAATCGGTCCGCGACACCACGCCGTCCAGCCTTGCGCCCAGCTCCATCGCGTAGCGCACCGAGCCCTCGGGGAAGGGATCGCTGTTCACCTGGCCGAAATCGGTCGAGAGCAGGACGCGCTCGGGACCGGTCTTGCGAATGGCCTCGGCGAAAGCCTCCAGCGCCACGCCATCCTGAGTATGGATGGCGAAGCAATGCTCGATGAAGACCCCGGGGATGCGGATCAGCTCGCGCTGCCGGTCGTCGGACAGCTTGATCGCCGGGTAATGCGGATGGGTCAGGATGATCCGGCGCACGCCGATCTCGGCCGCGAGCGGGACCAAACGCATCACCTCGTCGGCCGAGAGGTGCCCGGTGGCCAGCACGCAACCGTGCCGGGCGATGGCCTCCAGCGTGGCTATCAGTTCCGGCAGCGGCCTGAGATCGTCGTCGAAGGCCAGCACCGGCGTGTCGGGCACGCGCTCGACCGGCTCGGGCTCGTGCCCATGCGTGCAACAGCCCGACCAGTTGGGGTCGAAGCCGAAGCCATGCGTCCGCAGATGGGCGGCGGCATGCACCGTCGGCATCCAGACCACGATGGGGCAGTCGTCGGGCGCGGGCGCATCGACCCGCGCCCGGTTCCCCGAGACCGCGCTTTCCACCGCTGCCGGGTTCAACCCGCCCACGAAATTGTTCAACACCACGCCGCCGTAGAAATTCGCCCCGAACTGCCCCCGGGCCAGCGAAGCCAGTGGGGTCGTCGGATAGGTATGGTTCTTGAGCACCAGCGTCGCGCCGAAGGGCGCCGCCACATCCGCCAGCGTTTTGACGTCGTAGCGGCGGATGACGAGTTCCGGCCCGACATGGTAATGCGTGTCCACGAGGCCGCATTGCTCCAGCAGGTCGCGGGCCTGGCCGGTCGAGGTGAACATGGGGCGTTTCCTTTCCTTTGTGCTGCTCTGTGGCCTGATCACGACCCGGCCGATACCCGCCGCGCCAGCCGGGTTTCCAGCACGCGCAGGGCGATGGCGGTCGGCAGGCTGACGATCAGGAAGATGATGCCGACCATGGTGATCGGCTCGAAATAGCGATAGGTTTCGCTGGCCAGCAGCCGCGCTGTTCCCATCAGCTCCAGCACGGCGATGGTGGACAGCAGCGCGCTTTCCTTGAACATCATGATGACATAGTTGCCAAGCGCCGGGATCATCGGCGGGATGGCCTGGGGCAGGATGATCTCGCGCCAGGTGCTGAAGCGGGGCAGGTTGAGCGCCCGCGTCGCCTCCCACTGGCCTTTGGGCACGGCCTCGATGCCGGCACGATAGACCTCGGACATGTAGGCGCTGGTATGCAGGCCAAGCGCCAGCACGCCGCAGACCAGGGCCGAGAATTTCAGGCCGATATCGGGCAGGATGTAAAAGACGAAGTAGAGCTGGATCAGCAGCGGCGTGCGGCGGATGAACTCGACGGTCCAGTATCCCGCCCTGCTGATCCAGCGGTTGTCAGACCGGCGCATCAATGCGAAGACGAGCCCCACGAACAGTGCCAGCAGCGTGGCAAGCCCGGTAGCCTGCACGGTGATCGCGAGACCCTCCATCAGGCGGGGCAGGATCTCGCGGACATAGGTCCAGTCCCAGTTCATGATGCAGCCTTCCTTGTTCCGTCGAGACCCTTAGCCAGCTTCTTCTCAAGGGCGTTGAACAGGGCGACGATCACGGTCGAGATGAGGAAATAGACGATCAGGATGCCGCCGAAGGCCTGCAAGGCACTGCCGGTCTGCTGGCGGAACAGTTGCGCGACGAAGGTCAGGTCGGCGATGGCGATCAGCGAGACCAGCGGCGTCTGCTTGAGCAGGTCGATCATCAGGTTGCTGAGCGGCGGCAGCATCGGGACGACCGCGTTCGGCAGGATCACGTGCCGCATGCGCCGGTACCACGAGAAGTTGAGCGCCGTGGACGCCTCGGTCAGGCCCTTGGGCA
Source organism: Paracoccus sp. MKU1 (assembly GCF_001447385.1). Lineage (GTDB taxonomy): Bacteria > Pseudomonadota > Alphaproteobacteria > Rhodobacterales > Rhodobacteraceae > Paracoccus. The sequence continues at coordinate 8,832 of NZ_LLWQ01000156.1, forward strand.
CCGCAAGGATGGCGCCGCGCACCACCTCGGAGCCGAAGCTGCCGACGTTCAGGCCGATGGTGATGATGCCGACCAGCATCGCGTCCAGATGGATCCCGAACAGCGGCAGGGTAAAATACAGCCAGAACAGCTGCACATAGCAGGAGGTGCCGCGGAAGAATTCGACATAGACGGTCGTGGGCCAGTAGATCCAGCCGCGCGGCGACAACCGGCCGATGCCGGCCGCAAAGGCCACGATCAGGGCGAGCACGCTTGCCCCCAGCGTGATCCAGACCGTGACCAGGGCGGCCTGGGTGAAGGGCCCGATGAAATCGAGGATGGACATGGCTTCGACCTTTTCCAGTAAGCGGCCCGCCGGCGCGGGGCCTTCGCCGGTATGCGGCGAAGGCTGGCTGGCCGCCGGGGCTCAGCCCCCGACGCTGCAAAGCTGTTCGCGGGTGACGGTCTTGGCGAATTCGGGGTTGAAGCCGTATTCGCTGACGATCTTGTCGTATTCGCCGGACTCCTTCAGCGCCTTGAGCTTGGCGTCGAAGGCGTCCCGCAGTGTCTCGGCGCCGCGACGGAAGCCGACGCCCGAACATTTGACCGGCTCGCCCTGCGCCTCGACCACCTCGACATTGTCGAGGCCCATGTTCTTGACCGTGGCCCGCAGCGCCAGGTCGGGCGCGGCATAGACATCGACCCGGCCGTCGATCAGCATCTTGATGCCGTTCTGGTGGTCCGGCACGGTGATGATGCGGTCGCGCGGCACGCCCATCTCGACCGCCCGGCGTTCGGCCGAGCAGCCGCTGCAAACGCCATAGGTGATGCCGCCATCGGCTGCGATGTCGGCCAGGCCCTGGATCTTCTTGGGATTGCCGGCGACGACCGCAAAGCCTTCCGAGACGCAAAGATCGGGTTCCGAGAACAGAATCGCCTTGCACCGCTCGGGATTGATGTAGAGCCCGGTCGAGATGACGTCCGCCCGCCCGGCCTGCAGGCTGGGGATCAGTGCGGCAAACTCCATCAACTGCGGCTTGATCTTCTCGACGCCCAACTCGCTCATGATCCGCATGAGCAGGGTCGGCGCAGCGCCGCCCACGGCGCCCGAGCCCTGATAGTCGGTATAGGGCGGCTCATGGGCCAGGGCCACGGTCACCTCGCCGCGGCTGACCAGATCCTCGAGCTGGTCGGCGCGGGCCTCGTTGCCGGAAAGCCCCGTGAGGGCAAGCGCAGCGGTCAGGGCGCAAGCGCCCAGAGACCTGATTGCAAACATGATGTCCTCCTGCTGTTGTTGGTTGTCGCGGCCTTTCGCCGCCTCAGTCCAGCCTTTGGCCGGCGGCCACGACCTTCTTGAGGAAACTCCGGGTGCGTTCTTCGCGCGGGTTTCCGAAGATCTCGTCGGGATGGCCCTGCTCGACGATGCTGCCACCGTCGAGGAACAGGATCCGGTCCGAGAATTCATGCGCGAAGCTCATCTCATGCGTGACCATCAGCATGGTCATCTTCGTCTCGCGCGAGATGTCGCGCAGAACGTTCAGCACCTCTTCGACCAGCTCAGGGTCGAGCGCCGAGGTGACCTCGTCGAACAGCATGATCTCCGGCCGCATCGCCAGGGCGCGCGCGATGGCCACGCGCTGCTTCTGCCCGCCCGAAAGCTGCGAGGGATAATGGTCCATCTTTGCGGACAGCCCGACCTTGGCAAGCAGGGTTCGCGCGGTCTCCTCGGCTTCGGCCCGTCCGGTGTTCAGGGCAAGCTGCGGCGGCCGGGCCACGTTCTCGAAGGCGGTCATATGCGGGAACAGGTTGAAGTGCTGGAACACCATGCCGATGCTGCGCCGCATCACGCGCAGGTGGCTTTCATTCGCCGGTTCCAGTCCCTTGCCGGTCTGGCGGTGCCAGAGCGGCTTGTCGCCGATCCAGACCACGCCGCCCTCGATGCGCTCAAGCGTCATCAGAATGCGCAGGATCGTGGTCTTGCCCGAACCGCTCGGCCCGATCAGCGACACCTTTTCGCCGCGCCGGATCGCCAGGTTCAGGTCCTTCAGGACCGTGACATGGCCGAAACGCTTGGAGACGCCCTCGAACCGGATGAATCCGTTGCCGTCGTCGTCTTTCTGCTGCATCTGCGCTCCTCCGCTCGTGCCAGTCCCCGCTGGCCGGTCCGGCGAGAATGCGGTGACGCGCTCCTCCCCGGCCTTGCGCCGTCCTGCGGACACGGCACTCCCCCTTTGCCGTTGCCTTCCATCATATGGCCGGGCGGGGGGAAGGGCAGGACGATCAGTCCAACCTTGCTTGCGGTTTCCGCAAGTTGGACCGCGGGCGGCAGGGCCGGATGGGGTCAGGCGGCGGAAATGCCGTGCAGGACGCGCAGAAACAGTTCCGTGCGGCGGCTGCGGCTGACGCGGCGCAGCGTGCAGGCATAGAAGGGCACCGCGCATTCCGGCCCCTCCAGCGGCAGCCGCCGCAGCGCCGCGCCCTGCTTCAGCGCCTCGACCGCATGGACCGGCAGGAAGCCCAGATACAAGCCGGACTGCACCAGCGACAGGATCACATCGATGTCGTTCGCGCCGATCTCGGCCACCAGACCCAGGGATTGCGCGCGTAGATCGGTCGGGGAGCCATGGGTCCTGGCCACATAGGCCATGCCTTCCAGCGCCTCGCGGCCTAAGGCGGCGCGCCTGTCCTGGTGCAGCGGATGGCCGGCGGCACAGTAGAGCCCGGCCTCTTCGCGGAAGATCGGCGTAAAGACCAGTTCGGCCGGCTGTTCGCTGGTCCCCAGGATGCCCAGATGCAACTGCCGGCTTTCGACCTGCCGCATGATCTCGGCGGGGGTCAGCACCTTGCAGTCGATGACAAGGTTTGGCGCCTTGCGGCGCATGACGCGCAGCACCTCGGGAAAGCGCAGCTCCGGCGTGGAGAGCAGATGGTTGACCACGCCGACATGCAGCACGCCCGACAGGCCGTCGCGCAACCCTTCCAATCGTTCCTCGCAGGCTTGCAGGGTTTCGACCAGCAGGCAGGCCACCTCATAAGCGGTGTGCCCCTGCGAGGTCAGCGCAAAGCCGCCCGGGCCGCGCTGGCACAGCTCCAGCCCCAGCCGGATCTCCAGATCCTTGATCTGGCGGCTGACCGTCGACAGATCGACGCCCAGGGCATCGGCCGCCGAAGACAGCCCGCCGCTTTCGACCACGGCCTTGAACACCCCGAGCCGATGAATGTCCGCGCCGCGCAGCTTCTGAAGTCGGGGTCCGTTTTCCATGTGTGTAGGTTCATACAACCAAGCTTGGAGACCTTGCCCTGTTATAGGACCCCGGCGCCGCTATCTTGGCAAGCTAGGACAGGGGCGGAGGTCCAGATGGAAACAGACCGCGAATATCGTGGAACAATTCTTCCGAACCATGCCGCCCGGGGCATCTGGCCAGGCGCCCGCGACAGCCGGGGCGGGTGCGGCCTGCCCTGAGTTGCCGCCGCCCCTCGAGCGACGAATTTTCAGACCGACCTGCAAGGAAAAAAGGACGTCCCATGACAACCTCATTGGTTGCGCCGCCGAAGCGCGAGTTCCAGAGCTTTCATGATTTTCCCATCGTGACCGACCTCGACACGCTCAAGGCCGATATCGCAATCCTGGGCATCCCCTATGGCGACCCCTATTCGATCGCCGAGGTCAGCAACGACCAGTCGAACGCCCCCACCCATATCCGCCGCTATTGCGAGCGTGCGCTGCGGGGGCTGGACCGCTACGATTTCGACATCGGGGGCACCATGCTGGACGGCCGCGACATCAAGGTGGTCGATTGCGGCGACGTGATCGCCGACGCGCGCGATATCCCGGGCAACCACGACCGCTCGGAACAGGCGGTCCGCAAGATCCTGCGGGCCGGGGCGATGCCGATCATCCTGGGCGGCGACCATGCGATCCCGATCCCGATCTTTCGTGCCTTCGAGGGGCGGGGTCCGATCACGCTTATCCAGATCGACGCCCATGTCGACTGGCGCGACCGCTTCCACGGCGTCGATCACGGCCTGTCCAGCGTGATCCGCCGCGCCTCGGAACTGGAGCATATCGACCAGATCTGGCAGATCGGCCTGCGCGCGGCCGGCAGCGGCCGCCCCGACGAGGTCCAGGCGGCGCTGGACTACGGCTCGCATCTGGTGCCGGACATCGAATTGCAGGAGGTCGGGATGCAGGCCATCCTGGACCGCATCCCCGATGGCGGGAACTATTACCTGACCATCGACGCGGATGGCGTCGATCCCACCATCATGCCGGCGGTCGCCGGCCCGGCGCCGGGAGGCGTGACCTATGCGCAGATGCGCACCCTCATCAACGGGCTGGCGCGCAAGGGCCGGGTCGTGGGCATGGACATCGTCGAGATCACGCCCAGGAAGGATGTGAACGGCATCACCGCCATCACCGCCGGCCGCTTCGTTTGCATGATGATCGGCGCGGCGGTTCGCGCGGGGTATTTCGACTGAATGCAGGGCGGCCTCGAAATCATTGATCAGCCAGTTTTTCGAGGTTCTGTCGTCGCAAACCGAGCAGCGGGTCCTTCAGCCTCTCATCGAACAGACTTGATGCCGGACATGCGATTAAACAACCAGTCCACCCGTTCCAGCGTAGCATGCTCGACGGCCTCGAAGCTGCGCAGAGCCCGCGCCGGTGATCGCACGATGAGGGGGGACAGGCTCGAGCGAGACCCGGAACGAAAGGGCCGACTGACACCGAGAATGCTGGCTGGGACATCAGCGGCGGGATAGGGGGCAGCCCGGACCGCAAGCCCGAGAGCCGCGCAGCCTGCCATGAGTGCCTTTCTGCCACAGGAAGCCCGGGGAAATGACTATGCCAGCCGCGCGTTGTGGCGGTGCCGGCGGTCATAGACCTTGCGGTATTCCTCGGCCGAGGCGGGCAGGTGTGCGCTGACCGCCTGGACATAGGCGGTGCGATCGCTGTTCCGCAGCGCCTCGATGATCGCCCAGTGCTGCTCGATGACTATGCGCATATGGGCGTCGTCGTCGTATTTCACCGCCCGGATCGACTGCACCCGCCGCGAGGTGTCCTCGATCATCTGCGCCAGGGTGGCATTGCCGCAAAGCCCGTAATGCAGCCGGTGGAATTCCAGGTTCAGGCTGAAGACCGCCTGCGGATCGCCCGCCTCATAGGCGGCGGCGTGGCGGCGGCAAAGATCCTCCAGCGCGGCGATGTGCGAGGGCTCAAGTGGCAGGGGCGTGCGCGCGGCAGCGGCGGTCTCCAGTACCATGCGCGCCTCGTAGATTTCCTCAACCTCCTCGGGGGTCATCTCGATCACCTGCGCGCCGCGATTGGGCAGACGGACGATCAGGTGCCTATTTTCGAGCGCGACCAGCGCCGCCCGCACCGCATGGCGCGAGGCGGAATAACGCTCGATCAGCCGGTCCTCGATGAGGCGGCTGCCGGGCGGGTAAAAACCGAAGACGATGTCGTCCTCGATCCACTGTTCCAGTTCGGCGTTCATGGCCTGCTCCTATGATGGCTTGCATCGGTTTGTAAAGATCCGCGATGAAATCGTCAAAATGATTATCGACAAAATTATTGACAATTTATCGATTCGACCTGTAAGTCGCTGCAAGCAACCGGGCTGACCCGTTGCATCAGGGGAGGAGACATGAGGATTCTGAAAATCGCGGCCCTGGCCGGCCTGATGGGATCGACCGCCGCGGCGGGAACCCTGACCGAGGGCAAGCCCTATGACGGCACCGTGCTCAAGGCGCTGCTGGTGAAATCCTCACAGTTCGAGGCGCAGCAGGCGCGGCTGCAGGACTTCACCGACAGGACCGGTATCGAAGTGCAGATCGACTATGTGCCCTTTCCGAACATGCGCGAGGCGCTGTCGGCCGAGATGATCGGCGGGACCGGCTATGACATCGTGGCGGTGATGGACCAATGGGTGCAGTCCATGGACATGCTGCTGGCGCCGATCGACGAGATGGTCGAGCGCAACAACCTGGACCTGGCCGATTACCCCAAGGTCCATCTGGACCGCGCCTATATCGACGGCGCGCTGTCCGGCCTGCCGATCCGCGGCCATATCCAGCTGATGTTCTATCGCAAGGATCTGCTGGCCGATGCGGGCGTCGAGGTGCCGGCCACCTGGGAGGATGTGACCACGGCCGGCCAGGCGGTCAAGGAAAAGACCGGCGTCGCCGGCATCGCCCTGCCTTACGGCAAGCTGAACGGCCAGAACCTGATGATCTGGTACAACCTGCTCTGGGGTCATGGCGGCGATGTCATCGATGCCGAGGGCAAGCCGCTGTTCAACTCCGAAGCCGGGGTCAAGGCCACCGCGCAATATATCGACTACCTGCGCAAGGACGGCATCGTCTCGGACGGCGCCGCGGTCTTTACCGAGCAGGATGCCGTGAACAGCTTCAAGCAGGGCAATTCCGCCATGCTGCCGGTCTGGTGGTGGGTGCGCTCGCAGCTGAGCGATCCCGAGCAGTCCAAGCTGACCGATGCGCAGATCGGCATCGCCACCTTGCCGGCTGTCACCGGCCATCCGCCGACGACCTATACCAACACCTGGTATTTCGGCATCACCGAGGAAACCGCAAACCGCGAAGCGGCGATGGAGTTCCTGTCCTGGGTTTCCGACGCCGCGCTGGAAAAGCAGATCCTGCTGGACCCGGCGCTGAACGAGGTGGTGGCGGTGCACAAGTCCAACCTGACCGATCCCGAGGTCAATGCCCGCTGGGGCGGCATGCACGAGGCGGCGGCCGTCGCCATCGAGAATTCGCCGATGATCCCCTATGGCCCGGACTGGCCGCGCATCTCGGAGGTGCTGGAGACGGCGATCTCCTCGCTCGCCTCGGGCGCATCCGGCGATGTCGCCGCCACGCTGGACAAGGCGGCGCAAGAGATCGCGGCCCACTGACCGCCCGAACCGTGGAGCGCCGAGGCGCTCCGCACCAACTTCATCGCAAGACACCGGACGGAGGGCACAGCGTGCGCGACCGCTCACTCCAGTATTACCTGCTGGTGCCGGCCTTCATGATCGTCGTGGCGACGACGATCTATCCCCTGGCCTATTCCTTCATCACCGCGTTCCGCGACTGGGATCTGTCGAAACAGCGCCGCCCGCAGGGCTTCGTGGGTGCGGACAACTTCACCCAGGCGCTGTCGGACGCCAACTTCCTGTCCACGGCCTGGGTGACAGCGATCTTCGTCGTCGTCAGCGTGGCGCTGACCGTGGTGCTGGCCATGGGCCTTGCTTTGCTGCTGCGCCGGCGCGGCCCGCTGCACGACTTTACCCGGATCATTCTGATCCTGCCCTTTGCCATGAGCCCGGCGCTGATCGGCGTCAGCTACCGCTTCATGTTCAACCCCGAATACGGCGTCATCGCCAAGGGGCTGGGCCAGGTCTTTCCGCCGCTCGCGGGCATTCCCTGGCTGGCCGATCCGCATCTGGCGCTGGGGGTGCTGATCGCCACCGATGTCTGGCACTGGACGCCCTACATGACCTTCATGTGCCTGGGCGGCCTTGCTTCGGTTCCGCGCGCCACCGAGGAGGCGGCACGGATGGACGGCGCCTCGTCGCTGCGCATCCTGTGGGACGTCATCCTGCCGCAGATGACCGGCGTGCTGGTCGTAGTGGCGGTGCTCAAGACGATCTTCGCGCTGAAGATGTTCGACCAGGTCGTGACCCTGACCGGGGGCGGCCCCGGCGTCGCGACGGAAACCCTGGCCTTCTATGTCTACAAGGTCGGCTTCAAGTGGTTCGACATGGGCTATGCCTCGGCCCTGGCCTGGGTGCTGACGGCGATCCTGATGGCGGTCTCGGCCGGCTATGTGCGGATGCTCCTCAAGGAAAGAAAGATGGCCACGGCATGAAACGCTCTGTCCTTTCCCGCGCCGCCGAGACGATCATCCTGCTTGTCGTCTGCTTCGTCGCGCTTTTCCCCATCGTCTGGATGTTCCTGACCGCGTTCAAGAACCCCCGCGACGCCTATGACATCTCGCTGAACTTCCAGCCGACGCTGCAGAACTTCGTCACCATCTTCTCGAATCCCTGGAACCTGGGCCATGCGCTGCTGAACAGCACCATCGTGGCCGGCGCCACGGTGCTGCTCTCGATCCCGGCGGCGGCGCTGGCGGCCTACAGCTTCTCGCGCTTCCGCATGAAGGCCCGCAAGTCGCTGTTCTTCGCCGTGATCTCGACCCAGTTCGTGCCGGCGGTGGTGATCGTGCTGCCCTTCTTCCTGATGTTCCGCAGCCTGGGCCTGCTGGATACGCGCATCGCGCTGGTCGTGGTCAACGTGGCCATCGTCACGCCCTTCGTGATCTGGATGATCAAGGGCTTCATCGACGCGATCCCGCTGGACAGCGAGGAGGCGGCGATGATGGACGGGGCCTCGCGCCTGCGGGTGATCCGCGACATCGTGCTGCCGATGGCGGCGCCGGGTATCATCACCTCGGCCATCTTCAGCTTCATCCTGACCTGGAACGAATTCCTGTTCGCGCTGATCCTGACCCGGCGCCATGCCACCACCCTGCCGGTCGCGCTGACGAATTTCCGCACCGAGCGCGGCGACCTGTGGGAGCTGATGAGCGCAGCCGGCGTCCTGATCACCGTGCCGATCTTCCTGCTGGCGCTGGTCATCCAGAAACATTTCACGCGCGGCATGACCGCCGGCGCGGTCAAATAGGAGAGCGCCGTCATGGCAGACATCCGACTCGTCGACATCGTCAAGAAATACGGCGACTTCCTGGCCGTTCCCCGGCAGAACCTGACCATCGAGGATGGCGAATTCCTGGTCCTTCTCGGGCCCTCGGGCTGCGGCAAGACCACGACCATGCGCATGATCGCGGGGCTGGAGGACATCACCGAGGGCCAGATCTTCGTCGGCGACACCTGCGTCAACGACCTGCCGCCTAAGGACCGCGACATCGCGATGGTGTTCCAGAACTACGGCCTTTATCCGCACATGACGGTGGGCGACAACATCGCCTATCCGCTGAAGCTGCGCGGCATGTCCCGCGCTGAGCGGCGGGAACAGGCCCGCATCACCGCCGAGAAGGTCGAGCTGGGCCCCTACCTGAATCGCCGCCCGGCCGAGCTTTCGGGTGGCCAGCGCCAGCGTGTCGCCCTGGCCCGCGCCATCATCCGCCGGCCTAAGCTGTTCCTGATGGACGAGCCGCTGTCGAACCTCGACGCCAAACTGCGCGTGACCATGCGGGCCGAACTGAAGCACCTGCATCACGAGCTGGGCATCACCACGGTCTATGTGACGCATGACCAGACCGAGGCGATGACGCTCGCCTCGCGCATCGCCATCCTGAACCACGGCCGCATCGTGCAGCTGGACACGCCCGAGCGGATCTATTCCGAACCGGCCGACATCTTCGTCGCGGGCTTCATCGGCAACCCGGCGATGAACCTGATCGCGGGCGAGATCCGCGGCGGCGTCTTCGAGGCGCCCGCCGTGCGCATTCCCGGGCTCGACGCCGGCCCGAGCGGGCCGGTGGTGCTGGGGGTGCGCCCCGAGCATCTGCGCATCGCCGAGACTGGCCCGATCGCCGGCCCGATCTTTGCCAACGAACTGCTGGGCGATTCCACGCTGGTCACGCTGCGCCAGCGCGGCACCCATATCTGCGCCCGCGGTCCTGCCGATTTCCGGCGCGAACTGGACCAGCCGGTCAGCTTCGCCCCCACCCCAGACGCGCGACTTCACCTGTTCGATGCGGAGAACGGCAACCGCATTGCCACGCAATCCTTCTGAAACCGGAGACACCCGATGACACACCTGTCCACCGAAGATGCCCTGAAACGCCATGTCCGGCGCTCGGACTATGTGTCCTGCACCGTGGCCTTCATCGACTGCAAGAAGCCCGGTTCGCATCTGAAAGAGAACTACTCCATCATCGGCCCGGGCGTCAGCTCGGCCTCGGACCAGGTGGTGAACCTGCCCGAGCCGCATGGTTTCAACATCGGCGCGGCGGCGATGCCGAACGGCATCACCAACAACCTGCACATCCATTTCACCGCCGAGGTCTTCATGAACTTCCGCGGCGAATGGACCTTTCGCTGGGGCTCGAAGGGCGAGGACGAGTTCGTCGGGCACGAGGGCGACATCCTCTCGGTGCCGACCTGGATCTTTCGCGGCTTCACCAATACCGGCGCGGATGACGGCTGGCTGTTCACCTGCCTGGGCGGCGACAATACCGGCGGCGTGATCTTCCATCCCGAGATCATCCGCGAGGCGGCGCAATACGGGCTGTATATCTCGAACGAGAACATGCTGATCGACACCGCGCGCGGGGACGAGAAGCCGGGCGAGGACGGCGTCATCGCGCCCATGGCCGATGCGGATGTCGCCCAGCTGCGCGAATGGACGCCCGAGCAGATGCGCAAGCGCATCGTGACCGAGGCCGAGCGCGACTTTCGTCCCGCCTTCCTGGATCGCGGCCTGACCGGCTGCGGCGCCGAGATCGCGCCGGTCATCGGTGCCGGCATCACCCAGAACCGCGACCATGCCGCGCCGATCACCAATCCCCACGGCTTCTCGCTGGAATGGCTGCGGCTGGCGCCGGGTCAGCAGGTCTCGCGCTTCCGCATCCCCGAGAAGATGGTGCTGATCGCCCGCCACGGCGGCGCCCGCATCGAGCTGAACGAAAGCAGCGACGTCGCGGTCGAACTGGGCGAATGGGACACCTATTCGGTGCCCGGCGATGTCTGGCGCCAGATCCGCAACACCTCGGACCATACGGTCGAGCTGGTGCTGATCGCCTCGGGCGACCACCGCAAGCGGCCTGAATTCGCCGAAGAGGTGGTGGCGCTGGCCGAAGCGGCCGGGCTGGCGCTGGACGCGGGCGGCTTCGTCGCGCCGGCGCATCTGCTGCCCGTCTACAAGTTCGCCTGACATGAGCGCGCAGCCGGACATGCGCCGCAACATCCTGCGCGACATGGTCGCGCAGGGGCGCACCATCGTCAACGCCTGGCTGTCCATTCCCTCGTCTTATTCGGCTGAGGGGATCGGGCATACCGGGGTCCATGCGGTGACGGTCGACATGCAGCACGGGATGCTGGGACGCACCGAGGCGCTGCACATGCTGCAAGCCATTTCCGGCACCCCGGCGATCCCGCTGGTGCGGGTGCCGGCGCTGGACGGGCCGACGCTGATGCATGTGCTGGACTGCGGCGCCTATGGCGTGATCTGCCCGATGATCTCGACCGCCGCAGAGGCTGCCGCGCTGGTGCGCGCCTGCCGCTATCCGCCGCATGGCAACCG
>NZ_LLWQ01000157.1 GCF_001447385.1 Paracoccus sp. MKU1
CCGCGCATCCGCGACCAGCCGCTGCACCAGGGCGGCGGCGGCGCCCGAGCCGCGCATCGCGTTGGGCGCATAGGTGTGGTCGGCGACGATGATGCCAGGGCCGCCAGCATGCCAGGTCAGCTCGGCCTCGCCCTCGATTCCGGGCAGGGTGACCACATAGCGGCCGGAACTGCCGTAATCCTCATGCGCGACATGGATGGTCGGTTGCACCATGGTTTCCTCCGTCGGTTCGACACCATAACGCAGGGCAAACGCGATCCGGTCCATCCCGGACCGTCGCGACGTTGCGGCGGGCGCATAGCGGTCATTGCGGCTGCGGGCTGGGCGGGCCGATCCGGTCCGGAGGCGGCTTGGGATCCAGCGTCAAGGCCCGGCGCAATTCGGGCGAGAACGGACCGGCGAGGTGTTCGAGCATGGCAATGTCGAGCTCGATGCCGCCCATGCCGTCCTTGATGGCGTGCAGCCCAGTCCGGTGCCAGCGCCCGCCAAGCCGCCGCTCGATCTCCAAGGCGTTGGAACCGCAGTCAAGCGGCAGGCGCAGATGCCGGTCGAGGCGCAGGTAAAGCGGCGCTGCGGGATCGCTGCCCTTGCGGGGCCGGCCGCCGACCAGGCGCAGCCCGCGATTGGCCCGTGGTCGCGCATGCAACGGGATCTCGCCCAGCCCGATGGCCAGTTCGACGAGCATGCGGCGCGAGATATAGCCGAGGATCGGATCGGCGGTCCCGGCATCGGCTGCCGGGTCAGGGTTTCCGGTCTGCAAGCTGGCGATCCGGGTCGCGCTGACCAGAATCGCCGCCTGCGCGGCCAAGGCGCGGGCCTCGGCATTCTCGCACGGCGGCGGGCCGGTTGCGATCAGGCCCTCGCCGCCGCCGACGGTGGGGGCCAGCCCGGTCCGGATCATCTCGCACATCACTTCTTCGAGCCGGCTGAGCCTTTCGATCGCCTCGCCCATGGCGGCGCGAACCTCGTCCAACCCGACGGCATCCGTGGACGCGCGGCGCAGTCGGGTGACTTCGCTCATGTCGGGGGCGCCTTTCCCCGTCTTTCCAGCCGCCTTCGTCATTCCGCCCTATTATGCCAGCTCGACATCGCGTTGCCGGCGATCCTATGCCCGCGGGCGGCGAATGGCCATATGCGCCATGACGAGCCCCGAGCATCCGCCAGAACCGGGTCAGGCGCGCTCGGAATACTCGAAAAGCTCGGTATTGACGACGATATCCTCGTCCGCGCCCACAAAGGGCGGGATCATGATGCGCAACCCGTTGTCGAGGATCGCCGGCTTGAAGCTTTTCGCCGCGGTCTGGCCGTTCAGCACCGGCTCGGTTTCGGCCACGCGGCAGACCACCTTCTGGGGGATGCGCACCGACAGCGCCTCGTCGCCGTAATACTCGACCGCCGCGACCATGCCGTCTTGCAGGAAGGGCCGCCGCTCGCCCAGAAGATCGGCGTCAAGCTCGGTCTGCTCGAAGGTCTCGCTGTCCATGAACACCAGCTTGCCGTCGGATTCGTACAGGAATTGCTGGTCCTTGGTCTCGAGCTGGACCTGCTCGACCTTGTCCTCGGAGCGGAAGCGTTCGTTCAGCTTGCGCCCGTCGCGCAGGTTCTTCAGCTCGACCTGGGCAAAGGCGCCGCCCTTGCCGGGCTTGACGTGATTCACCTTGACCGCCGCCCACAGCCCGCCGTCGTGATCCAGCACGAAGCCGGGCTTGATTTCATTGCCATTGATCCTGGCCATTCGGGATTACCTTGAAAATGTTTAGGAATTTGCGGTGGCCCGGGGGTTGAACCGCGATCGCGCGCACCTATATCCATTGCCGCGCCTCAAGGCAACCGAAAGGCGTTTCACGCGTTGTCAAGGGTGCCTGCGAATTTCCGCATGTCGCAAGATCGTTGCTTTTGGTGGCTATTACGCCTATCTGCCGGGGCTTGCACGATATGCATGGCGGTCATGCGGCAGGAGGCATACCGAATCACGGCACGGATCGGCTAAGCCGGCCAATGCCGCCTATGAGGCAAAATGATGCAGCAACCTTGGCAAGGGTCAAGGTGCGGGGGCACCGCAAGAAAAACAGGACACAGATGATGCGCGATTTCGTGGATGGCTCGGCTTTCAATTTCGAACAGGGACAGCGGGCCCGCAAGCTTTTTGCGGCCGTTGTGCTGGCTGCGCTGGATGATGCGATCGCCGATGACAAAAAATACGGCAACGGGCCCGATCAGATTGCACGCTGGGCACGCTCGCGCGACGGGCGTGAGGTTCTGTCCTGCGCCGGCATCGACCCGAACGAGCGGGTGGTGAAGGGGCTGATGGAATTCGTGGCCAAGGGCGTGCGCACCTCGGTCGCGCTGTCGCGCGAGGAAAGCGAGCGCCGCCACGCCGCCGAGGAAGCCGACGCCGCATAAGCGCGTCTGCGCCCCCGGAACGCGATGGGCCGTCCTGCGGGGCGGCCTTTTTCGTTACTGAAACAGATACAGCGCCAGCGGCGCGATGATCGAGGTCAGCACCGCGTTCAGTCCCATGCCGATGCCGGCAAAGGCGCCGGCGGTCTCGTTCACCTGAAAGGCGCGGGCGGTGCCGATGCCATGCGCGGCCACGCCCAGCGAAAAGCCGCGCGCCCGCCAGTCGCGGATCCCCAGCGCGTTCAACAGCGGCGTGGCGATGATCGCGCCGAAGATCCCCGTGACCAGCACCAGGACGGCGGTGATCGTCGGCTCGCCGCCCAGGCCCTCGGCGATGCCGATGGCGACCGGCGCGGTGGTGGATTTCGGCGCCAGGCTTGCCAGCATCAGGTCCGAGAGCCCGAAGGCCTTGGCGATGGCCAGCGCCGAGACCACCGCCGTCACCGATCCCGCCAGCAGCGCTGCGACCAGCGGCAGCAAGGCCTTTCTGACCCGGCGCAGGTTGTCGTAAAGCGGCATTCCCAGCGCCACCGTGGCCGGGCCCAGCATGAAATGCACGAACTGCGCGCCCTCGAAATAGGTCTGGTAGCTGGTGCCGGTCAGCCCCAGCACGCAGGCCAGCAGGATCACCGCGCAGAGCACCGGATTGGCCCAGCTTTGCCGGTTCATGCGGCGAAAGAAGGTGTCGCCCAGCCAATAGGCGATCAGCGTCGCCGTCAGCCATAGCAGCGGCCCTTGCGTCAGGTAGCTCCAGATCAGCGCCGCGTCGGTCATTCCTCGGACCCGCCCGTCCAGCGCACCACGGCGCGGAACACCAGCGCCCCCGCCGCGATGGCCAGCGCGGTCGAGACGGTCAGCGCGACCGCCACGGCCAGCCCGTCGCTGCGGAACTGGCCCAGATGCGCCACCACGCCGACGCCCGCCGGCACGAAGAACAGCGACAGATGGCCCAGGATGCCGGTGACCACCGGGCGCAGCATCTCGGCCAGCGCCGGGCGCAGCGTGCAGGACAGCACCAGCAGCAGCAGGCCGAGCACCGGGCCCGGCAGCAGCAGGCCCAGGCTGCGGGTGGCAACCTCGCCGATGAGTTGGAAGACCAGGATGATGGCAAGCGCGGGAATCATGCCGGCCAGATTAGCAGGGTATTTCTTGTGGTGAACCCTTAAATCTTGTGGATAACCGCCGAACACCCGCCATATCTGGGGGATTGTGTTGACTTGAGGCCCGGGATCGCCAAGAATCCGGGGGATTTGAACGATCTTCGTGGACCCTTCGCCTTGCGTTTCGACCGCCTGCGCCTCAATGGTTTCAAGAGCTTCGTGGACCCGACCGACCTGGTCATCCACGAGGGCCTGACCGGCGTGGTC
Source organism: Paracoccus sp. MKU1 (assembly GCF_001447385.1). Taxonomy (GTDB): domain Bacteria; phylum Pseudomonadota; class Alphaproteobacteria; order Rhodobacterales; family Rhodobacteraceae; genus Paracoccus. Next base: position 3,768 of record NZ_LLWQ01000157.1, read on the forward strand.
GGCCCGAACGGCTGCGGCAAGTCGAACCTGCTCGAGGCGCTGCGCTGGGTCATGGGCGAAAACCGGCCCACCGCCATGCGCGGCGAGGGGATGGAGGACGTGATCTTTGCCGGCACCGCCCGGCGCTCCGCCCGCGCCCATGCCGAGGTCACGCTGACCATCGACAACAAGGACCGTCTCGCCCCCGCCGGCCTGAACGACAGCGATACGCTCGACATCACCCGCCGCATCACCCGCGACGCCGGCAGCGCCTATCGCATCAACGGCAAGGAAGTGCGGGCGCGCGACGTGCAGATGCTGTTCGCGGATGCCTCGACCGGGGCGCATTCGCCGGCGCTGGTGCGGCAGGGGCAGATTTCCGAACTCATCAACGCCAAGCCCAAGGCACGCCGCCGGGTGCTGGAGGAGGCGGCGGGGATCTCGGGCCTCTACCAGCGCCGGCACGAGGCGGAGCTGAAGCTGAACGCGGCCGAGGCGAACCTGACGCGGGTCGATGACACGCTGGACCAGTTGTCCACGCAGGCCGCCAGCCTTGCGCGGCAGGCCCGCGCCGCGGCGCGCTATCGCGAGATCGGCGCCGCGCTGCGCCGGGCCGAGGGCGTGCTGCTTTATCGCCGCTGGGCCGAGGCCGATCAGGCCAAGGCAGGGGCGGCCGAGGCGCTGCGCGAGGCGATCCGCGCCGCCTCCGAGGCCGAGGCCCAGGCGCGCCGCGCCATCGCCGCCCGCGAGGAGGCCGAGCGGAGGTTGCCGCCCCTGCGCGAGGAAGAGCAGGTCGCCGCCGCCATCCTGTCCCGGGCCACCGTCGAGCGCGAGGCGCTGGACGAGGCCGAGGCCCGCGCCGCCCAGGCGATCCAGACGCTTCTGGCGCGGATCGCCCAGCTCGACCGCGACATCGAGCGCGAATCGGCGCTGAACCGCGATGCCGGCGAGGTGATCGCGCGGCTGGAATGGGAAAAGCGCGAGCTGGAAAAGGCCGGGCAGGGCCATGACGAGCGGCTGGAGGCCGCCGCCACCACCGCCGAGGAAGCCGCCGAGGCGCTGCGCGAGGTCGAAGCCAAGCTGGCCGAGCTGACCGACGAAGCCGCCCGCCTTGCCGCCCGCCACCAATCTGCCGAGCGGCTGGCCCATGACCTGCGTCAGATGCAGGAGCGCGCCACCCGTGCCGCCGCCGAGGCCGAGGCCGCCGCTGCCCGCGCCACCGATGCCGGCGCCGAGGCCGAGGCTGCCCGCGAAGCCGCCGAGGAAGCGCAGGAAGAAGCCCGCGAGCGCGTCGAGGCCGCCGAAGAATCGCTGGCTGAGGCCGAGGAAGCCCGCGCCGCGCTGGAGGCCGAGGAATCCGGCGCCCGTGCGGCAAGGGCCGAGGCCGAGGGCGAGGTTTCGGCGCTGAATGCCGAGATGGCGGCGCTGAAGCGGTTGGTGGAACGCGCGCAGGGTGGTGGCTCGATCCTCGATCTGGTGCGCGTGGCACGGGGCTACGAGACCGCCTTCGGCGCGGCGCTGGGCGACGATCTGGGTGTCGGTCTGGCCGAGGGTGGTTCGGGCTGGCACCGGTTGCCGGGCTACGGCGCGCCGCAGCCGCTGCCCGAGGGCGCCGAGCCGCTGGCGCCGCATGTGGACGGCCCCGAGGCGCTGGCGCGGCGGCTGTCGCAAATCGGGCTGGTCGCGGATGCGGAAATGGGCGCGGCGATGCAGGCCGCGCTTGCTCCCGGCCAGCGGCTGGTCACGCAGGCGGGCGACCTGTTCCGCTGGGACGGCATGCGGGTGATGGCGGGCGAGGCGGCCTCCTCGGCCGCGCTGCATTTGCAAAAGGTCAACCAGCTGGCCGAACTGACCGAACAGGCCGAGGCGGCGCAGGCCCGCGCCGGGGATGCGCAGGCCGCGCATCAGGCGCTGCGCGACCGCCACCTGGCCGCGACCGAGGCCGAGAAGCGCGCCCGCGACGCAAGGCGCGAGGCCGAGCGCGGGTTGTCGGATGCCGTGCGCGCCGTGACCCGCGCCGAATCCGAGCTTTCCATGGCGCAAAGCCGCGCCGAATCCGCCCGCGCCGAACTGGCCCGGCATCGCGAGGATGCGCTGGACGCCCGCGCCCGGCTGACTGAGGCCGAGCGGGCGCTGGCCGAACTGCCCGACCGCGGCGCGGCGGCGGCGGCGCTGGACCATGCCCGCACCGGGGTCGAGGCGGCGCGCATCGCCACCCTGACCCGGCGCGGCGCGCTGGACGAGCTGCGGCGCGAGGCGAATGCGCGGACCAGGCGCCTGCAAGAGATCGCCAAGGAAGAATCCGGCTGGCGGCTGCGGCTGGACCAGGCCGGAACCCGCGCCGCCGAACTCGCCGCCCGTCGCGACCAGGCCGCGGCCGATCTGGAGGAGGCCGAGGCGCAGCCCGAGATCCTGGCCGAGCGCCGCGAGGTGCTGACCGAGGCCGAGGCGCAGGCCGCCGCCCGGCTGGCCCGCGCCCGCGATGCGCTGTCCGCCGCCGATCAGGCGCAGCGCCTTGCCGCCGAGGCCGAGCGCGAGGCTGAGCGCGCTGCCTCGGACGCGCGCGAGAGTCGCGCCGCCCGCGAGGCCCGCGCCGAGGCCGCGACCGAGGCCGAATCCGCCGCCCGCCTGCGCATCCACGAAGAACTGGAGGCCACGCCCGAGGCGCTGCTGGAATTCCTGGGCGAGGTCGAGGAGATCGCCGCCGAGGCGCTGGAGGAGCAGATCGCCCGGCTGCGCCAGAGCCGCGACGCCCTGGGCGCGGTGAACCTGCGCGCCGACGAGGACAAGCGCGAGCTGGAGACCGAGCGCGACCGGCTGGCCACCGAGAAAGAGGATCTGACCGAGGCGATCCGCAAGCTGCGCCAGGGCATCGGCAGCCTGAACCGCGAGGGGCGCGAGCGGCTGCTGGCAGCCTTCGACACGGTGAACGCCAATTTCACCACCCTGTTCACGCATCTGTTCGGCGGCGGCGAGGCGCGGCTGGTGCTGGTCGAATCCGACGATCCGCTGGAGGCGGGGCTGGAGATCATGTGCCAGCCGCCGGGGAAAAAGCTCAGCACGCTCAGTCTCTTGTCCGGGGGAGAGCAGACGCTGACGGCGCTGGCGCTGATCTTTGCGGTCTTTTTGGCCAACCCGGCGCCGATCTGCGTGCTGGACGAGGTGGACGCGCCGCTGGACGATGCCAATGTCACCCGGTTCTGCGACCTGATGGACGAGATGACGCGGCGGACCGAGACGCGTTTCCTTGTGATCACGCACCACGCCGTCACCATGTCGCGCATGGACCGGCTGTTCGGCGTGACCATGGTGGAACAGGGCGTCAGCCAGCTGGTCAGCGTCGATCTGAAGCGCGCGGAAGCTCTGGTGGCCTGACGCGCAAAGCGGTAATCAGCGCGCGATTTCCGCAACGGAGAAGATGATGCGAACCCTGGTTCCCCTTGTCCTGGCGGCGCTGATCCAGGCGCCCGCCGCGCAGGCGCAGGTCATGGGCGATCCCGAGGTGATCCGCCTGATGATGATGGATTTCGGCCTGCCGGCCAAGCTGGTTACCGACGGCGCCGGCGATCCGCTGATCGAAAGCCGCATCGACGGCACCGGCTTTCAGGTCTATTTCTACCAATGCGAAACGACCTGCGCCGCGATCCAGTTCTCGGCCGGGTTCGACCTGGACGATTCGATGCCCGAGAGCATGGCGAACCGCTGGAACCGCGAGAAGCGTTTCGGCAAGGTGTGGCTGGACGAAACCGGCGATCCCTTCATCGAGATGGATATCGGGGTTGCAGGCGACGGCATCGGGCGCAAGAATTTCGACGACGCGCTGGACACCTGGCGCATCGTGCTGAGCGATTTCCGCGACTTCATCGACTGGTAGGAGGATAGCATGTCCATCGAGACGAAACTGGCAGAGCTGGGGATCACGCTGCCCGACGCGCCCGCGCCGGCGGCGAATTACGTGCCCTATGTGATCTCGGGCGACCTGCTGTTCGTTTCCGGCCAGATCAGCCCGGCCAAGGGCCGGCTGGGCGCCGATCTGGCGGTCGAGGAGGGCGCCGAGGCGGCGCGCGGCTGCGGCCTGGCGCTGCTGGCGCAGGCGCGGGCGGCGCTGGGGTCGCTGGACCGGGTGGTGCGGGTGGTCAAGCTGACCGGCTTCGTCAATTCCACGCCCGAGTTCACCGACCAGCCCGAGGTGATCAACGGTTGCTCGAACCTGATGGTCGAGGTGTTCGGCGACAAGGGCCGCCATGCCCGTGCCGCCGTTTCGGCGCCGGCGCTGCCGCGCGGCGTCGCGGTCGAGGTCGAGGCGATCTTCGAGTTCGCCTGATGGGCTTGCATTCCGATTTCCTGCGCCTGCCCATCGCCCATCGCGGGCTGCATGGGCCGGGCGTGCCGGAAAACAGCATGGCGGCGTTCCGCGCCGCCATCGCCGCCGGCTACGGCATCGAATGCGATATCCAGCGCGCCGCGGACGGCACGGCGCTGGTCTTTCACGACGACGACCTGCCGCGCCTGACCGGGGCCGAGGGGCTGGTCAGCGCCCTGGGCATCGACGCGCTGTCGCAACTGCGTATCCTGGGCACCGCCGAGCATATCCCCACGCTGGCCGAACTGCTGGCCGAGGTGGCGGGCCGGGTGCCGCTGCTGATCGAGATCAAGGACCAGAGCCTGCGCGCCTCGGCCGAGGTGGGCGAGTTGCAGGCCGAGGTGGCGCGGCGGCTTGCCGGCTATGACGGGCCGGTCGCGGTCATGTCCTTCAACCCGCATGCGGTCGCGGCCTTCCATGCCGCGGCGCCGGGGGTGACGGTCGGGCTGACCACCTGCGGCTATGAGGCCCGGGACTGGCCGATGCTGGACGACGCCACCCGCGCGCATCTGGCGGCGATCGCCGATTTCGACCGGGTGGGGGCCAGTTTCGTTTCGCATGACCGCAGGGACCTGGGCAATCCGGCGGTGGCGGCGCTGAAGGCGCAGAGCGTGCCGGTGCTGTGCTGGACCGTGCGCTCGGCCGATCAGGAGGCAGAGGCCCGCCGCGTGGCCGACAACATCACATTCGAGCATTACCTGCCCGCCAAGCCCTGACAATCGCCCCGCCCGCGCCTATGTTTCCCGCCATGAGCGAGCTTGCCGTTTCCGTCCTGCCTGCGATTTCCGGGATCGACGCCGCCCAATGGGACGGCTGCGGGGCGGGCGCCAATCCCTTCACCACGCATCGTTTCCTGTCGGCGCTGGAGGAATCCGGCTCGGTCGGCGAAGGCACCGGCTGGCACCCGAGTCATCTGGTCGCCCGGCTGGGGGGCGAGGTGGCGGGCGTCGCGCCCTGCTATGTCAAGACCCACAGCCAGGGCGAATATATCTTCGACCACGGCTGGGCGCAGGCCTATGAGCGGGCGGGCGGGCGCTATTACCCCAAGCTGCAATGCGCCGTGCCCTTCACGCCGGTCAGCGGGCCGCGGCTGATCGCGTCCAGCCCGGCGGTGCGGCGCGCGCTGTTGGCGGCCATGGTGCAATTCGCGCAGCAATCGGGCCTGTCGGGCGCGCATGTCACCTTCTGCACCGAGGCCGAAGCGCAACTGGGCGAGGCGGCCGGCTTCCTGCCCCGGGCCAGCGAGCAGTTCCACTGGCTGAACCAGGGCTATGCAAGCTACGATGATTTTCTGGCGCAGCTCTCCTCGCGCAAGCGCAAGGCGATCCGCAAGGAACGCGAGCGGGCGCAGGCCTTTGGCGGCAGCATCCGCAGCCTGATCGGGGACCAGATCCGGTCCGAGCATTGGGACGCCTTCTGGACCTTCTACCAGGATACCGGCGGGCGCAAATGGGGCCGGCCCTATCTGACGCGCGCCTTTTTCGACATCCTGCACCACACCATGCGCGACGACTGCCTGCTGGTCCTGGCCGAGCGCGACGGCCGCCCCATCGCCGGGGCGCTGAACCTGATCGGCAGGGACGCGCTTTACGGCCGCTATTGGGGCTGCATCGAGGACCACCCCTTCCTGCATTTCGAACTGTGCTATCACCAGGCCATCGACTGGGCCATCGCCCATGGCATCCCCCGCGTCGAGGCGGGGGCGCAGGGCGAACACAAGCTGGCCCGCGGCTACATGCCCAGCCAGACCCATTCGCTGCATTGGGTCGCGGATCGCGGCTTTCACCGCGCCATCGCCGATTACCTGCAACGCGAGCGCGAGGCCGTGGGCGAGGAAATGGCCATCCTGGCCGAGATGGGACCGTTCCGCCGCGGCGAGGTCAGGGGCGCTTGACCAGCCGGAACGCGGCCGAGGCGCCCCAGCCCGCCGCCACCGCGATCGTCAGCGACATGATGCCGTAGATGAAGGGCTGCTCCAGCGCCAGCCGATAGAGCCAGCGTTCCAGCCCGACCTTGCGCACCTCGATGGGCGCGCGGAAGGTGTCGATGACCTTGCCGTCGCGCAGCAGGAAGATGCGGGTGCTGTAGAAGCCCTCGACCAGGTTGGCGGGCAGGCGGACATCGGCGCGGAACAGCGTCTGCTCGGCCAGCCGCACCGCGCCGTCGTCCTGGCGGTAAAGCCCGCTGGCCTGACGCAGGCGCATCAGCGCCTCGGTATAGGGCACGGCATCCTCGACCTCCATCGGCCCGGCAAAGGCGCGCATCGCCAGCGGAATCGAGACACGGTAACGCTGGTCCTCTGCGGGGGTCAGGATCAGGTGCAGCGGCCGGGTCGTCGCCACGACATAGAAGCTGGGCGCCGAGCCGATGCTGACCCGGCTGGTATTGATCCAGATGCCGAGCCGGCGTTCCTTGTGGCGCACGGTCAGGGTCTGGGCCGGGCCCTCGACCGCGACGATCACGTCCAGCGGATGGCCCTGCGGAATGCGGGTCTCGCGCTTGATGGCGCCGTAGATGATGATCTCGGAGCCGTCGAAGCTGGTGGTGATGTCCACGTCGTCCCGCGACAGCCCGGCGACGATCTGCTCGGGCGGCGGGGCGGGGGGCGATTGCTGCGCAGCCAGCGGCAGGGCCAGCAGCATCAGGGCCAAGAGCGGGGCAAGCGCGCGTCTCATCGCAAGATCCCCGGCGTGATCGAATAAAGCTCGTCCGGGCGCAGGAACAGGTCCAGCGCCAGCTTGCCGCAGACGGCAAGCACCAGCAGCGCCAGCAGGATGCGCAGCTGCTCGGCCCGCAGCCGGGCACCCAGATGGGTGCCGATCTGCGCCCCGGTGACGCCGCCGACGATCAGCAGCACCGCCAGCATCACGTCCACCGTGTTCGACGAGACCGCATGCATCAGCGTCGTATAGGCCGACAGGAAGGTGATCTGGAACAGCGAGGTGCCGATGACCACCTTGGTCGGCATGCCGAGCAGATAGATCATCGCCGGCACCATGATGAAGCCGCCGCCCACCCCCATCAGCGCGCCCAGCACCCCCACGGCGGCGCCGACCAGCAGCACCGGGATCGCGCTGATATAGAGGCCCGAGGCGCGGAACTTCATCTTCAGCGGCCATTTGTGCACCCAGCCGTGCTGGTGGCGGCGCATCGGCTTGATCGGCCCGCTGCGGCGGGCGCGGTGCAGCGCGCGCAGGCTTTCCTGAAGCATCATCGCGCCGATCAGGCCCAGGAAGACGACATAGCAAAGCTGCACCACCAGATCGACCTGGCCCAGCCGCGACAGCATGTTGAACAGCAGCACCCCGGCCGAGGAACCGACGAGGCCGCCGGCCAGCAGGACCCAGCCCATGCGGAAATCCACGGTCTTGCGCTTGACATGCGCCAGCACGCCGGAAAAGGACGAGGCCACGACCTGATTGGCGCCGGTCGCCACCGCGATGGCCGGCGGAATGCCGATGAAGAACAGCAGGGGCGTGATCAGGAAACCGCCGCCCACCCCGAACAGGCCCGACATCAGCCCGACGATGCCGCCCAGACCGATCAGCACCAGCGCATTGACCGCCACCTCGGCGATGGGAAGATAGATCTGCATGTCCTGCCCGGCTTATTGCCTTGTGTCGATGCTGCCCCGGCAACAGCCCTGCGTCAAACGCTTCCGTGGCCCTTCCGGCGGGTTGTCGCAAGGCTGTGGCCCGGATAAAGCAGATGTGACGGGCAGATAACGGCAAGGGCGCGGGCGGCGCGGATAGCGGCCCGGCGCGGCGGCCGGACAGGGAAGACCATGCGCATTCTGATTACCAATGACGACGGCATCAACGCTCCGGGACTCGAGACGCTGGAGGCGATCGCGGCCGAGGTCGCCGGCCCCGGGGGCGAGGTCTGGACCGTTGCCCCGGCCTTCGAGCAATCGGGCGTCGCGCATTGCATCAGCTATGTCCATCCGACGCTGATCGCCGAACTCGGGCCGCGCCGTTTTGCCGCCGAGGGCACGCCGGCCGATTGCGTGCTGGCCGCCATCGCCGACGTGATGCGGGACAATCCGCCGGATCTGGTGCTGTCGGGCGTGAACCGCGGCAACAACTCGGGCGAGAACGTGATGTATTCCGGCACCGTGGGCGGCGCGATGGAGGCGGCGTTGCAGGGCCTGCCCGCCATCGCCCTGTCGCAATACATGGGCCAGCGCACCGCGGCGCTGGACGATCCGTTCCAGGCGGCGCGGGTGCATGG
>NZ_LLWQ01000158.1 GCF_001447385.1 Paracoccus sp. MKU1
AGGGGTTGAAGAATTTCACGACGGGGATGTGATCCACATCACGTTGGCGACCATTGGCCAGAAGCCGGTCGCGCTGTGTTCCGGTCAGGAGGATCATGCCGCGACCCTCCCTTCGATTGCAGCCGGAACCGGCTCCCCGGCATCTTCGGCCGGCAGATGCGACAGCAGCCAGTCGGCCGCCTTGCTGGCCTGAGAAGCTGCGCGGACGATGGCGCGGTTGTCCTCGCGCAGCACCTCCAGCCAGGAGCCGATATAGTCGGCATGGCGCACGGTCGGCGCGATACCAAGCGAGGCGCAGCAGAATGCCGCGTTCATCTCCGCCACCAACTCCTCGAATGCGTATTTCTTCGTGCCGAAACTGCCCGAGAAATCCCGCCCCAGGCGCGAGGCATGGCCTGTGGCGTGACCGAGCTCATGCAACGCCGTCCGGTGCCAGTTGATCGGCTCGAAATAGGCTTGCGGTGGCGGGACCATCACGAAGTCCTGTGATGGAACGTAGAAGGCGCGATCCCCGCCGATGCGAAAGTCGATGCCGGTGGCCCGGATCAACGCCTCCACCCGCGGTTCGATCATGCCGGGCGGCGGGGGCGGTGCCTCCACCGCGATGTCCTCGGGCAGGCCCTCGCATTGCGCGGCATTGAAAACGGTGAAGCGCTTCAGGAACGGGATGCGTCCCGGCTCATCGCCGGTCTCGCGGGCGCGGCGCTTCTCGTCCTCGGGGGTGAAGCGGTCGGCATAGACCACGGTGGTGCCACGCTCGCCCTTCATGACATTGCCGCCGAGAGCCGCCGCCTGGCGATATGTGAGCCAGTGCTGGGAAGGGTAGCCGTGCTGGACCACGGCGCCCCAGAGGATCAGGATGTTGATCCCGGAATATTGCCGCGAGGTCGCGGCGTTCTTCGGCATGGCAAGCGACGCCTTTGCCGCCGCAGTCCCCCAGGGCTGGACCCACGGCAACCGCCCTTGCTCCAGCTCTGCCATGATCTTGCTGGTAATGTCGTCGTAAAGATTGCTGCGCGCGCCATCGGCAGCGTGATCCTGTCTGGCCATCGGGATGATCTCCGCGACGGGCGCCGGAGACCTCTTCTCCAGCCCTCAACCCGTCACGGAAAGCCCGCCCGCACTCGAACTCTCAGGGGGCGTTGCGGGGCAGGCTGTGCAGAAACTCGTCTGACCGCGTCCGGAAAGGTCTTCAGAGACGCGTCATTTCGTGAGCGATGATGTCGGAGTGCTAAAGCGTTCAGGTCGCGGCCGTCAGATTGACCCGCTGCATAAGGGCCTCGCTACTCTCCTTGCGTTCGGAATAGCGGTCGGTCAGGTAGGGTGAGACATCGCGCGTTAGCAGCGTGAACTTCACCAACTCCTCCATCACGTCGACCACTCGATCATAATAGGATGATGGTTTCATCCGGCCCGCCTCGTCGAATTCCTGAAAGGCTTTGGCGACGGAGGACTGGTTGGGGATCGTGACCATCCGCATCCAGCGGCCGAGCACACGCATTTGGTTGACGGCGTTGAAGCTCTGCGAGCCGCCCGATACCTGCATCACCGCAAGGGTCCGGCCCTGCGTTGGACGAACTGCACCTACTGAGAGCGGAATCCAGTCGATCTGCGCCTTCATCACCGCACTCATCGCGCCATGCCGCTCGGGGCTGGTCCAGACCTGTCCCTCGGACCAGAGCGAGAGTTCACGTAATTCCTGCACCTTGGGATGATTGACCTCAGCCCCATCCGGCAGCGGCAGGCCGACCGGATCGAAGATGCGTGTTTCCGCCCCGAAATGTTTCAGCAGACGCTCGGCCTCGAATGTCAGGAAACGGCTGTAGGATCGGTCGCGGAGCGAGCCGTAAAGCAGCAGGATACGCGGCGGATGGGTTGAGGGGGCCGCTACGCGCAGCCGACCAAGGCTGGGAGTATCAACGCAGCCGGCATCGAGATTGGGAAGATCGTCCGGCATCAACGCAGTTCTTTCGCGAGTTCGGATACCTTGCCGCCACGCTCATACCAGCCTTTGGAGCGGTTCACGATCCAGACAACCGAGAGCATCACCGGTACTTCGATCAGCACCCCGACGACGGTTGCGAGCGCCGCGCCCGAGTGGAAGCCGAACAGGCTGATGGCGGCAGCAACCGCCAGTTCGAAGAAATTCGACGCCCCGATCAGCGCCGAGGGGCCCGCCACGCAATGCTGCTCGCCGGCCATCCGATTGAGCAGATAGGCAAGCCCGGAATTGAAATAGACCTGAATCAGGATAGGCACCGCCAGCAGGCCGATAATCGCCGGCTGCGCGATGATCTGTTCGCCCTGAAAGCCGAACAGCAGCACCAGCGTCGCCAGCAGCGCAACGAGGGAGGCCGGGCCGAACTTTGCAAGAAGTCGGTCAAGCGCTGCCTGCCCGCCATTCGCCAGCATCCGGCGACGGATGATCTGCGCGATGATAACGGGAATGACGATGTAGAGCACGACCGACAGGACCAGCGTCCCCCACGGCACGGTGATGGCGGACAGGCCCAGCAGCAGGCCGACAATCGGCGCGAAGGCAACGACCATAATGGCGTCATTGAGGGCAACCTGGCTCAATGTGAAATGCGGCTCACCCTTGGTCAGGTTCGACCAGACGAACACCATGGCCGTGCATGGCGCGGCGGCAAGGATGATGAGGCCAGCGATATAGCTGGCGATCTGCTCCGCCGGTAGGTATGGCCGGAACAGCCAGCCGATGAACAACCAGCCCAGCAGCGCCATCGAGAAGGGTTTTACGGCCCAGTTGATGAACAGCGTCACGCCGATACCGCGCCAGTGCCGCCCGACCTCACCCAATGCTGCGAAGTCGATCTTGAGCAGCATCGGGATGACCATGAGCCAGATCAGCACCGCCACCGGCAGGTTGACCTTGGCAATTTCCATTGCGCCGATGGCATGAAAAGCGCCCGGGAGAAAATGGCCGAGCGCAATGCCAACGACGATGCACAATGCGACCCAGAGGGTGAGGTAGCGTTCAAAGGTGGACATGGAACTCCCTCAGGCCGTTGCCACGCGTCGGCCGTGGCCGTCGATCACGCGCTCGCCGCCTTCCTTGGCGAACGCGCCACGCTGCGGCGGCAACAGGTCGAGCACGTCCTCGGACGGCCGGCAGAGCTTGACGCCCTTCGGGCTGACGACGATGGGCCGGTTGATCAGGAGAGGATGCGCCATCATGGCATCGAGCAATTGCGCGTCGCTCAGAGCCGGGCCGCCAAGGCCCAGTTCCGCATAGGGCGTGCCCTTCTCGCGCAGCAGTTCCCGCACCGATATGCCCATGCGCGCAATAAGTCGGGTCAGCAACTCGCGCGACGGCGGTGTCTTCAGATATTCGATGACATGCGGCTCGACGCCCGCATTGCGGATCATCGCCAGCGTGTTGCGCGAGGTGCCGCAATCGGGATTGTGATAGATGATGACGTCCATGGCCGGCTTCACGCTGCGCTGTTGCGTGGAGACGACGCGCCATCGGACTGGCCGATCTCGGTCAGTTTGGTGCGCAGCGACGCCTTGTCGAGACTGGCGACCGGCAGGGACGTGAAAGCCGAGATGCGGTTCTTCAAGAAGCGGAAGGCCGCAACGAAGGCGGCTTCCTTCTGGATGTCCGTTCCATCGACGGCCGCCGGATCTTCAATACCCCAATGGGCGGTCATGGGCTGGGCGGGCCAGACCGGGCAGGCTTCGCCGGCAGCGTTGTCGCAGACGGTGAACACGAAATCCATGAACGGTGCATCGGGCCCCGCAAACTCCTCCCAACCCTTCGTGCGGAAGCCTTCAGAGGGGTAGCTGAAACTCTTCAACATCTTCAACGCAAAGGGATTGATCGTCCTCTTGGGCTGCGATCCGGCGGAGAAGGCGCGAAAGCGACCCTCGCCATCCTTGTTCAGGATGCTTTCCGCGAGGATCGAGCGCGCCGAATTGCCGGTGCAGAGGAACAGAACATTGTAGATGCGGTCAGTCATGGGCGGCCTCTTTGGTGGCGAGGGTTTGCGGTGGGCAGCAAGGGGAAAGATCGGCGATCAGCGGCGCGCAGATCTCGGGGCGACCGCCGCAGCAATCCTTGACGAGAAAGCTGGCGAGCGCCCGCACGGCGTCGAGCCTTGCCCGATAGATGATCGACCGGCTGTGCCGCTCCGCCTCGATCAGGCTGGCGCGCGTCAGCGTCGCCAGATGTGTGGACATGGTATTGTGGGGGACATCTAACCTGCGGGCGACCTCGCCTGCGGGCAACCCATCCGGCTCATGCTCCATCAAGAGACGGAACACGTCGAGGCGGGTCGGTTGCGCGAGCGCGGCGAAAGCGAGGATGGCGTTATCTGATTCCATATGTCGAGACTAATCGACATATGGACAAGCGTCTAGGCAGGGACGGTCCGAAATTTCCGCCTCGTCGTGCAGTTGGACCGCGCCGCCGAGCGGTGAGAACGGGAAGCCCAGGACCGCAAAAGGCCAAACGCTTCGCCATGACAGCCTTCCAGCCTTCAAGAACACCTAGTGCGATGGTCGCAGCAAAGAGCCGCTCATCCTGGCTGTCAGATTTCCCGAACCACCTCTGACGAAGCTGCCCGGCAACTCAGCCTCGGCCTGCCGGACCTGTGAGGAACGGAGTGGGCTGAGGGGGCACCGTCAGGACCAGCGGCCACCATCGGCGCGACCAATTTTCTCGCATTGCCATGCGCGGCGTCTCCGCGTTAGACTGACCTCAGGACATGGCTGGAACGTCGCGCTGTGCGAGCAGATGTTCAAATCTCTTGGCGAGCCGCAAATTCGCACATCGTCGCGCCAGTATTTTTGCGACGCCATGCTGCTCAGGACTGCGCCAATGCCCGACCCCGCCCTCCATTCCCCGCCAAACGCCGCCGGGTGCTTCTCTGTAACACACTGGAATTGCAGTGCAGTCTTTGTGCGGGACCGTCATGGATCGGCGCAGGAATGGCACGGCAACGACAAACCACAGCATCGAAGCTTCGGCTGGTCACGGAGACCACGGATGAAGCCGTGGCGCGCATTGCTGGCACCCACAAGCCCGACCCCCGCCTCGCCGATCTCGTCCGGCAACTCGCCCGACAGGCAGCGCGCGATTTCGTCCAACAGGAGACGGCCAGTTTGGCGGGCGACCGCCTCCCCGACTGAGGTGTCCGCATGAAGGTCGCGCTCTACGCCCGCTACTCCTCCGACAACCAGCGCGACGCCTCGATCGCCGATCAGCTGCGTATGTGTCGCCTGCGCGCCGAAAAGGAAGGCTGGACCGTCGTCGAGGAATACACCGATCACGCCATCTCCGGCGCCAGCATGATCCTGCGACCGGGCGTCCAGGCCCTGATCTCCGATTCCCTGCGCGGCCGTTTCGACATGATCATGGCCGAGGCCATGGACCGGCTATCGCGCGACCAGGAGGATATCGCCGGCATCTTCAAGCGCATGACCTATGCCGATGTGAAGATGTTCACCCTGTCCGAGGGCGAGATCACCCATCTGCATGTCGGGTTGAAGGGCACGATGAACGCGCTGTTCCTGAAGGATCTAGCCGACAAGACCCGTCGTGGGCTGCGCGGCCGCGTCGAGGATGGCAAATCCGGAGGCGGTCTCTGCTACGGTTATGACGTGGTGAAGAAGTTCGATGATCGTGGGGAAGCCATCCGGGGCGATCGGACCATCAACGAGACCGAGGCCGGGATCGTGCGACGCATCTTCGCCGATTATCTTGACGGAAAGTCCTCGCGCACGATCGCCATGTCGCTGAACCACGAAGGCGTGGCAGGGCCGCAGGGCAGTGAATGGGGGCCATCGACGATCCACGGCAACCCGAAGCGCGGCACCGGCATCCTGAACAACGAGCTTTACATCGGAAAGCTTGTGTGGAACCGGCTACGCTATATCAAGGATCCCGACACTGGCCGGCGCGTATCCCGCCTGAACCCGGAAAGCGAATGGGTCGTCCATGAGGTGCCTGACCTGCGGCTCATCGACCAGGACATCTGGGATGCGGTCAAGGCACGGCAGAGCCGCCTCGCCTACGATGTGGTCGAGACCAGCCCGAATCCCCTGAACGACCGGCGTCGCCCGAAGCACCTCTTCGCTGGCCTCGTCAAATGCGGCTGCTGCGGTGGCGGCTATACGATGATCTCGAAGGATCTGCTCGGCTGCGCGACGGCGCGCAACAAGGGCACTTGCGACAACCGGCTCAACATCCGGCGCGACGCGCTGGAAGCCTCGATCCTCAACGGGCTACGCAAGCATCTGATGGATCCCGCGCTGTTCAAGGAGTTCTGTACCGAGTTCACCAGGGAGGTGAATCGGCTACGCATCGAGCGCGGCGCCGATCTGGAGGGTTGGAAACGGGAACTGGAGCGTGTCGACAAGGAGTTGGACAAGATCGTCGACGCGATCGTGCAAGGCTTCCCGTTATCGAAGCTGAAGGACAAGTCCGAGAAGCTGGAAGCCCGCAAGGCTGAACTGACGGAGAAACTGGCCAACGCGGACGAGCCGCCTCCCCTGCTGCACCCGAACATGGCGGCACTCTACGCGCAGCGGATCGGCCAACTCTACGAACATCTGCAAGATGAAGACGGTCGTACTCACGCTGCCGAGACCTTTCGGTCGCTGGTCGATCAGGTGACGCTGGTTCCCGACAATGGCGAGCTAGCCATCGTCCTGCGCGGCGACCTCGGTGCGATCCTGCGGTTTACGGCGGGCAAGAAAAACCCCGACTTCCTTGCGGAGGCCGAGGCTTTGGACAACCTGCTATCGCAGGGATCGTTGGTTGCGGGAGGACGCAACAGACGATCGCTGCGGAATGGGGGCACAAATGCAAAAACCTCCGCGACGGGGTCAGCGGAGGTTTCGCAATTATCGTTGGTTGCGGGGGCAGGATTTGAACCTGCGGCCTTCAGGTTATGAGCCTGACGAGCTACCGGGCTGCTCTACCCCGCGGCAGGGCTTTCTCTGTCGTTTTTCTCGTTTAGAGAGATCTGGCTCGCTTCTTTTCAGGTCTGGCGGTGACCTACTCTCCCACGTCTTTTGACGCAGTACCATTGGCGCGACGGCACTTAACGGCCGAGTTCGGGATGGGATCGGGTGTTTTGCTCGTGCTAAAGCCACCAGACCGGAAAAGGAG
>NZ_LLWQ01000159.1 GCF_001447385.1 Paracoccus sp. MKU1
ACGCATCATCGGCGAATACGATGCGGATGTCACATTCGGCCAGCGCCGCGTGCTGCTCGTCTGGAACCGGCTGATCTTCCCCGATGGGCGCTCGCTGGTGCTGGAGCGTATGCCGGGGACCGATGCCGCGGGCTATGCCGGGCTGGAGGACAGCGTCGATTACCACTGGGGAGAGCTGATGAAGGCGGCCGGGCTGTCGACGCTGCTGGCGGTCGGCACCGAACTCGTCGCCGGCGACGAGGAAGACCGGCTGATCCGCGCCATCCGCGACGGCGCCCAGGATGCTGTCAACCAGGCCGGTCAGCAGATCGTCCAGCGCCAGCTGCAGGTCGCGCCCACGCTGACCGTCCGGCCGGGATTCCCGGTCAGGATTCTGGTGGGGCGGGATTTGATATTCGAGAATGCCGGAGGATGACATCATGACGAAGCTGAAGCTCGGACCCATCGCGGACGATGCGCCGGTGAAGCTTACCGTCGAACTGCCCGCCGGTCTGCACAGGGACCTGGTGCTTTATGGCGAACTGCTCCGCCGCAGCGGCATGGGCGGGCCAGGCGTCGCTGTCCCGCCGCAGAAACTCGTGGTGCCGATGCTGGAGCGGTTCCTCGCCTCGGATCGCGGGTTTGCGAAAGCAAGGCGGAACGTCAATGCTGGGCGCAGAACCGAGGACTGAACGATATTAGCCCAGCCAACACCTGCGGCTTAGGCACGCATACCAAATGTCGTCCTGCGTGTTGGGGATCACCTCCTCTGGCAGTAAGCCCACCTCGCCTAAACCAATCCCAGCCAGCGCGGCAGTGCCAGCGAAAGCGCGGGGATGAAGGTCGTCAGCATCATCACCGGCAAGGCGACGAAGGCCATCATGCGCAGGGCGGGACCGACCGCCTGATGGACCGAAGCGCGTCCGATCCGGCAGGCCATGAAAAGCACCGGCGCCATCGGCGGGCTGTTCGCGCCGATCACCACCGAGGTCGCGACGATGGCGGCGAAATGCACCGGATGCACCTCGACCGAGACCATCAGCGGCAGCAGCAGCGGCGCGATCACC
>NZ_LLWQ01000160.1 GCF_001447385.1 Paracoccus sp. MKU1
GGGGCGCGGTGGGTCGTGCGACCGGCACCGTCAGGCCGGGATCGACCGGCAGCCGCGTGGGAAGCAGGTCGGCTAGCCAGGCGATCAGCGTGGCCACGTCCGGCGCGACACCAGGCGCTGCCGGAAACACCGCCGCATCTTCGGCCGGCAGCTTGTCGATGACCGTGAGCCGGGTCGGGACAGTGGTGCCTTGCTTGGCATAGACCGAGCCGTCGATGGCGGCGGAAAAGGTGACGCGACCGCGTTCCTGCAGCCGGGTCCAGGAGGCGGTCCACGCCGGATTATCGGGGGCGAAGCTCGCCCCGGTGATGGTCACGAGCCGTCCGCCGGGCGCAAGACGCGCCAGCGCCGAAGCGACATGGCGGAAGGCAGCATCGGCCATGCGGCCCTCGACATGGGCCATGACCGAGAACGGCGGGTTCATCAGCACAACGGTCGGAACAAGGCAGGGATCGAGATGGTCATCGATCTGGGCCGCGTCGAAGCGGGTAACGGAAAGGGCCGGAAAGAGGGAAGACAAGAGGCCGGCGCGCGCCTCGGCCAGTTCATTGACGAGAAGCGCGCCGCCGGTGATCTCGGCCAGGATAGCGAGGAGCCCGGTGCCGGCCGAGGGTTCCAGCACCCGATCAGCGGGCGTGATCGCCGCCGCCGTCACCGCCACGAAGCCGAGCGGGATCGGGGTGGAGAACTGCTGAAAGGTCTGCGCTTCCTCCGACCGGCGCGTATGCGTCGGCAGAAGCGCGGCGATCCTGCCGAGCTGCGGCAGGATTGTGGTGGGAGACCCGGCTTTGCGGAAAAGTGCATTGCCGTATTTGCGCAGGAAGAGGACGGTCGCCGCCTCGCAGGCATCATAGGCGGTCTTCCAGTCCCAAGCGCCGGTGGCATCGGACGTGCCGAAGGCGGCCTCCATGGCGCCGCGCAGCGTGGCGGCGTCGACACGCTGACCGCGTTCCAGATGCGGCAGCAGCAGACCGGCAGCGGTGAAAACGCAGGCCGCGGTCTCAGCGTCATGGTCGAACGGAAGCGGCGCGGTGGCGGATGCCGCCGCGGATGCGGAAATCATGTTCATCGGGGATTCCTCGGGAGAGCAAGTCAGGATCAAGCCGGGCAGCGCTCTCTCTCGACCGCACCGGCTCAAACCCCTTCCGGCCCATCTCTCGCTCTGAAGCCGTGGCGAAAGCAGGCATGAAACAAGCGCCCGACCGTCAGGCTGGGCGCTTGTGGGTTTCAGTCGATGGCCTGGAAAATCGCCGCCGCCTCCGCGTGATCGGCGGCATGCTCGTAGAGGCGACCATAGCCCTCGGCGAGTTCGTCGTCATCGTAGCGGAAGGAAAGATGCGAGAAGGCGAAGAGCGTGGCGATGATCCCGGCGGCATCGCTTGAGACCTCGCCCTCGAAGCCGTTGCCTTCGCAGAACAGGCGGCAACGGGGCTTTGAGGTCGGCGCGAGATAGAGCGGCTGGCCGGCGCGTTCGTAGAAATCCCAGAGCCCGCCGCCGTAATCGCCGGGGCTGAGTATCTCCATGAAGCGAAAGACGGTATGCTCGCCGATGATGAGCAGGCGCCGGCCAAAAAGGCGCGGCAGGAAGTCCATGCGGCGCTCGTCGGGGACGCGGATTGCGGATTGGGAAGCAAGTTCGGGCAAAGCCATGATCGGTCTTCGAGAGGGAAAGGGGCACCTGCCGGACGACCCTCTCTCAACCCGTCCGGGGGCACCTGTTCCCGGCCCTCCTTTCGCTCTGGGGGCTTGAAGTGGACCATTATCTGGACCATCTTGTGCAGAATAGCGGAGAACATCTGGAGTGATATGCGATGAGGGTTTCTGTCACCGAGGCGAAGGGGCAGCTCACCGAACTGGTGAAGCGGGCCGAAGCCGGCGACGAGGTGATCCTGACGCGGCGGGGCCACGAGGTCGCCCGCCTCGTGCCGGTTGCCGTGGTGGCGACCCCGAAAGGCCGGCGCGCGCTGATGGAGCGGGTCCGGGCCACGGCGCGGGGCAAGGCATTGCCCGGCGCGGCTGCCGCGCGCAGCCAGGATTTCCTCTACGGGGATGACGGGATGCCGGCATGATCGCCGTCGATACCTCGGCGCTGATGGCCATCGTGCTGGACGAGCCGCAGGCCGAGACCTGCATGGTGGCGATCGAGGCGGCAGACGGCCTGCTGATCTCGGCCGGAACAGTGGCCGAGGCGCTGATCGTCGCCGGGCGGCGCAATGTCGGTGAAGAGATCGCCGCCCTGGTCGAGGGCCTTGGGTTCGAGGTGGTCTCCGTCACTGAAGCCTCGGCACGCAGGATCGCCGAAGCCTATGCCCGCTGGGGCAAGGGCGTTCATCCCGCCGGACTCAACTACGGGGATTGCTTCGCCTATGAGGTCGCCAGCGAACGCGGCTGCCCGTTGCTCTTCGTCGGCGACGACTTCTCACGGACGGACCTGCTGTCGGTTCTGTGAGGCAGCGCAGAAGGGTTTCAGCCGAAGCGCTTTCCATCAACTGTGAAGCTGTATTCGTTGGCAACGATGGCCTCATCGACCGCCTCATCCGAAGTCAGGTAGTCGTATTCGCGCTCAAGCTGGCGATAAAGCCAACGGGCGAGATCGCGCAATGCCTCCATGACGGTCTCCTCGGCATCGGCGGTCATGTCCTGCCAGGTCGGGCTGTCGCGGGTGACCGAGATCGCCATGCAGTATTCGTGATAGTATCGCCCCCGATGGGTCGCCTCGGCGGTCAACTGGTAGAAGTTGCGGCGTTGCGCCTGGTGCAGGGCATCCGCGATGCGGTGCAGCTCCACATCCTTCGGCGCATAGGTACGGATTTCCGCCGCCGTGCCTTTGCGATAGGAATAGTGGCCTTCGAACGCGGCGCCATCGCCCTGCGACCAGAAGCCCGTAAACCAGATGCAAGGCTCTTGTCGCACGCCGCCGCCCATGAGGCGGACGGTGCGGGTCTTGATGCGGATGCCGAGGATGTCCGCGATCCGCCGGAAATCCTCATAGACGGCATCGTACCAATCGTAGTCGAAGCCGCCCTCGCGATACCAGGCGCGGGCATTGTCTTTCGCGGCTTCGGAAAGCTCGTCGAGCCGATAGACCGTGGTTTCGATGACGTCAG
>NZ_LLWQ01000161.1 GCF_001447385.1 Paracoccus sp. MKU1
AGACGGCCTGCACAGTCGGCCGGCCGTCTGCCTGGCGATTGGCCGGAAAGCTGGTGATCAGCTTGCTACCCAGATAGCGCCCCGCATCGACGGCGTGACGAGTGAAATAATGGTCGTCGCCCATCGTCATCATGACATCCTGCACTTCGATCCTCGGCCTGCGATGCGCGCGCTCGATGGCATCGATCAGGATCGGATAGGTCAGAACCCTCGAGATGGTGCGGGCATCGATGAAGCGCATGACATCCTGTATGGCGTAAGGAAAGGGCAGGGGCGGTGCCCGGAGGGGGGATCAAAGGTCCTTGCAGACCCTCATCGCGTCATACATGGCGGCATGGATGTCCCGACAGGCGACGGCATCCCCGATGCGGAAGAGTTGATAGCGGCCCTGTGGATTATCCTGGGCAGGGATGAGTTTGCCCTTGGCGAAGGCCTCCAGGTCGAAGCGGCCCTGGTTGGTCGAGTCTTCCTGGAGCTCAAGATAGAGATCCTCATTGGGCAGCGTTCCGCATTCGATGACCACCTGGTCGACCTGGCGCGTCTCGATCTCGCCGGTATATTCGTTTCTAAGCTGCACACCCAATCCGTTCGCGCTGCGCTCGACAGTGATGACACGGCGATCGGGAGTCAGGGTGACTCCGCTCCGATACAGGTTCCGGCGGTGAACGATGGCGTTGGTCGTGCCGATCCGGACGCCGATCTCGGGGTCCGGGGATACCAGCTCCACGGCACTCCCAGCGTTCGCGAGGTATTCGGCAACAACCGGGCCGGGATGGCTGCCATTGTCGTCATAGACGAGGACCCGCGGCGCCGGTTGCACAGCGCGGCTGAGCAGATCCCATGAACTGACGGCAAGCTCGCCACCATTGACCAGTTCCATGTTCGGGATGCCGCCGGTGGCGATGATGATGACATCCGGGTCCAGCGCCGTCACATCCTCGGCCTCGGCATAGAAATTGCTGCGGATGTCGACGCCAAGTGTTGTCAGGCGATCGGCAAGCCACCGGGTTATTCCCAGCAGGTCACGCCGCCAACTTACCTCG
>NZ_LLWQ01000162.1 GCF_001447385.1 Paracoccus sp. MKU1
CATCGGCGAGACAGCGGTGGTGGGCAACGMCGCGTCGATGCTGCATTCGGTATCGCTGGCCGGCACCGGCAAGGAGGAGGGCGCCCGCCATCCCAAGATCGGCAATGGCGTGCTTCTCGGYGCCGGCGCCAAGGTGCTGGGCAATATCCGCGTGGGGCATCATTCGCGCATCGCCGCCGGCTCGGTCGTCTTGGCCGAGGTGCCGCCCTGCAAGACCGTGGCCGGGGTGCCGGCGCGGATCGTGGGCGATGCCGGCTGCGCGGACCCGTCGAACACCATGAACCAGCTTCTGGGTCACGAAGACCTGTTCTAGAGCCAGTCCGCGTTGCCGCTGCCGGTGAGTTCGGCCAGCGTGACATTCTCGCGCGCGAGCCGTTCGTCGAGGTCGTGGGCGATCCGCGCGGCGAGCGAGAATCCCCGATAGATCAGCGCGGAATAGATCTGGACGGCCGAGGCGCCGGCACGCAGCTTCTGCCAGGCCTGCTCGGCCGAGCCGATGCCGCCGACGCCGATCAGAGGCAGGCGGCCCTGCGTCTCGCGGTAGAGCCGGGCGAGGATGCGGGTGGCGCGGTCGAAGAGCGGCGCGCCGGAAAGGCCGCCGGCTTCCGCGGCATGGGGCGAAGCGAGCCCGTCGCGCGAAAGCGTGGTGTTGGTGGCGATGATCGCATCGACCGGGGCAGCGAGGGCCACGGCGGCGATGTCCGCCAGGGCGGCGTCATCGAGATCGGGGGCGATCTTGATGAACACGGGCGGGCGGTTCGGCAGCGCGTCGCGCGCCGCCAGCACCCCTTGCAGCAGCGCTGACAGGGCCTCGGGCCCCTGGAGGTCGCGCAGCTTCTCGGTATTCGGCGAGGAGACGTTGACGGTCAGGAAATCGGCATGGGCGCCGGCGATGCGCACGACTTGCGCGAAATCGGCGCTGCGGTCGGCGCTGTCCTTGTTCGCACCGATGTTCAACCCGACCGGGATACCTGCCGGGCGCTGCGCGAGGCGGTCGGCAATGGCCTGCGCGCCCTGGTTGTTGAAGCCGAAGCGGTTGATGATGGCGCGGTCCTCGGTCAGGCGGAACAGGCGCGGCCTGGGGTTGCCGGGCTGCGGGCGCGGGGTGGCGGCGCCGACCTCGACGAAGCCGAAGCCGGCGCGCATCAATGCGGGCAGGGCGCGGGCGTTCTTGTCGTAGCCGGCGGCGAGGCCGACCGGGTTCGGCAGATCGAGGCCCGCGATGCGCATGCGCAGCCGGTCGGAGGTCACGGGCCGGCCGGGCAGGGGCACCAGCCCGTGCCGCAGCGCGAGGATCGAGAGGTCATGCGCGCGCTCGGGGTCCAGGCGATGCAATGCGGCAAGGCCCAGCCGCTCGATGGGGGTCATGCGAGATCTCCGATGTCGTGGCCGGCGGGGCTGAGGGGTAGGGGGCGGCTCCAGATCACGTCGCCCATGCGCAATTCGCGGTAGAGATGCGGAAAGAGATCGCCGCCGCGCGAGGGTTCCCAGCGCAGCTCGGGCAGGGCGTCGCCGTCCAGCGCCAGCAGGTGCAGCCCGTCCTCGCCCGCGAAATGGCGCGACAGCGTGCCGGGCAGCTGTGCGGCGGTGGAGAGGTGGATATAGCCGTCCGCCAGGTCCACCGGCGCGCCGATGCTGCGGCCTTGTTGTTGGAAGGCCCGGAACTCGGTGGTGCGGAAGATCTTGTAAACCAGCATGCCGGGTTCATGCGTCGCGTCGTGCGGGCCGTCAAGCGGCATCGCAGCCACGCCTTCGTCAATTGACGGCGCCGATGCCATCCCGCAATCTGCCTTTCATTCGGACATTCGGGGTGAGAGGGATCGAGATGAAACGCTGGCTTTTGGTTTCGGCGGCGGTCGTCGCGCTGTCTTCGGGCGCGGCGCAGGCGGATTACACGCTGCATGTGTTGCATATCAACGATTTCCATAGCCGGATCGAGCCGATCAACGCCTATGACAGCACCTGCGACGCCGAAACCGAGGCGAAAGGCGAATGCTTCGGCGGCGTGGCACGCCTGGCAACCAAGATCCGCGAGTTGCGTGACGGGTTGACGGCCGACGGCCAGAACGTGGTCGTGCTGGACGCGGGCGATCAATACCAGGGCAGCCTGTTCTATACGACCTACAAGGGCAAGGACACGGTCGAGTTCATGAACGCCATCGGCTTCGACGCCATGGCGGTCGGCAATCACGAATTCGACGACGGGCCGCAGGGGCTGCAGATCCTGGTGGAGGGCGCGAAGTTTCCGGTCGTCTCGGGCAACCTGGACCTGTCGCAATCGCCCGAACTGAAGGACAAGGTCGGCGACGTGCTGATGCTGGAGGTCGGCGGCGAGAAGGTGGGGATCGTCTCGGCCCTGGCGATGGACACGCCCGAGACCGCGTCGCCCGGCGACAAGGTCATCTTCATGGACGACATGGACAGCCTGAAGGCCGATGTTCAGGAGCTGACCGACCAGGGCGTGAACAAGATCATCGCCCTGACCCATTCCGGCTACAGGCGCGACCAGGAGTTCGCGGCCGAGGTGGCCGGGCTCGACGCGGTCATCGGCGGCCACAGCCATACGCTGCTGGGTCAGTTCGAGGGGGCCGCCGGACCTTATCCGACCATGGTCAAGGGCGCGGATGGCGCCGAGGTCCCGGTGGCGACCGCCTATGCCTATGGCAAATACCTGGGCCATCTGGTGCTGACCTGGGACGACGACGGCAGGCTGATCAAGGCCGAGGGACAGCCGATCCTGCTGGACGGCTCGGTGGTGCCGGACGAGAAGCTTGCCGCCCGGGTCAAGGAAATGGCGGCACCCATCGAGCAGCTCAAGCAAAAGCGCGTGGCCGAGATCGCGGCGCCGATCGACGGCAGCCGGGAATCGTGCCGGGCCCGGGAATGCGAGATGGGCAACCTGGTGGCCGACGCCATGCTGGCGCGCGTCAAGGACCAGGGCATCGCCATCGCGATCCAGAACGGCGGGGGTTTGCGCGCCTCGATCCCGGCGGGGGTGGTGACGATGGGCGACGTGCTGTCGGTGCTGCCCTTCCAGAACACGCTGTCCACGTTCCAGCTGAAGGGTGCGGATGTGGTCGCGGCGCTGGAAAACGGCGCAAGCCAGATCGAGGAGGGCGCCGGGCGTTTTGCCCAGGTCGCCGGGCTGAAATACACGCTGGACTCCGCGGCCCCGGCCGGCAGCCGGATCAGCGAGGTTCTGGTGCGCGACGGTTCGGACTGGGTGCCGATCGACCGTGAGGCGGTCTATGGCGTCGTGTCGCAGAACTACATGCGGTCGGGCGGGGACGGTTACCGGGTCTTTGCCGAGAATGCGATAAACGCCTATGATTTCGGGCCGGATCTGGCGGATGTGCTGGCCGAATACCTGGCCAGGCAGGGGCCGGATTTCGTGCCGAAGCTGGATGGTCGCATCACCGTGAAATGACATGAAGGCAAGGGGCCGGGCATATGCCCGGCCTTTTTTGCGTTTCGGCGCTGCGTTGCGCGGGCCGTCACGGCTTTGCGTCGTCGCCATCCATCAGCGGCAGGGATTCGCGCAGGAAGCGTTCGAAATCGTCCAGGTCCACCGGCTCGAACTGGCCGAAGCCCTGCATCCAGACCGAGGCGTTGCGCAGCCCGTCGGGTTCCAGCTTGCACCAGATGATGCGGCCGCGCCGCTCTTGCCTGATCAGCCCGGCGGCCGCCAGCACGGCGAGATGCTTGGAGATTGCCGCCAGGCTCATCTCGAACGGCGCCGCCACGTCCGTTACCGCCATGTCGTCCTCGAGCAGCATGGCAAGGATCGCCCGCCGCGTCGGATCGGCGAGGGCGGAGAAAATGGCGTCGAGGCTGGGCTGCTGTGCGGGCATCGGCTTTGTTTAACTTGCCGGTTGAATATGGGGCGGATGCCCACCGGACCGCAAGACCGGGTTTTCGCCCCGGCGCGTCTTTCGCGAAATTCTCTTATTTCAATCGGTTACGATTTCTGCCCCCTTGCTTGACTCGGTGGGGATGAATCCCTATCACCGCGCCAACCGATGACGGGGGTGTGAGCCGTGGCCGAGGATGACCATGACGCCGCGCGGGCCCGGGATGCGGAGCGGTTGCGTGCGCTGGAGGCCCGGCTGGGCAAGAAGGCGGCGGACAAGCCGGGTTCGCGCGGGGAAGAGCATTTCAGCCAGGCCAACATGGCCTGGCGCATGGTGACCGAGCTGGTGGCGGGATTGGCCATCGGCTTCGGGATCGGATACGGGCTGGATTATCTGACCGGCCTGCAACCGGTCTTCATGGTGGTCTTTGTGCTGCTGGGCCTGGCAGCCGGCATCAAGACCATGATGCGGACCGCGAAGGAAATAGGCAAGGCACCGGGGCGCCCCGGCGACGACAAGGGTGAATGACGATGGCAGAAGAAGAAGCAGGTGGTCTGGTTTTCCATCCGATGGACCAGTTCGTCGTCAAACCGCTGTTTGGCGAAGGGCCGGTGAACTGGTACACGCCGACCAACGCGACCTTGTGGATGGCGCTGGCTGCGCTGGCCATCACCGCGCTTCTGGTCTTTGGCACCCGCGGCCGGGCCATCGTGCCGAACCGGGTGCAGTCCATCGCCGAGCTGCTTTACGGCATGGTCCACAAGATGGTCGAGGACGTGACCGGCAAGGACGGGGTGAAATACTTCCCCTATGTCATGACGCTGTTCTGCTTCATCCTGTTTGCCAACTTCCTGGCGCTGCTGCCCAAGTCCTTTTCGCCGACCTCGCATATCGCCGTGACGGCAGTGCTGGCGGTGCTGGTCTTCCTCGGCGTGACGGTGTTGGGTTTCGTCAAGAACGGCGCGCATTTCCTGGGCCTGTTCTGGGTCAGTTCGGCGCCGCTGGCGCTGCGCCCGGTCCTGGCGGTGATCGAGCTGATCTCGTATTTCGTGCGGCCGGTCAGCCACTCGATCCGACTTGCCGGCAACATCATGGCCGGCCACGCGGTGATCAAGGTCTTTGCCGCTTTTGCCGCCATTGCTGCCATCGCGCCGGTCTCGGTGCTTGCCATCACCGCCATGTACGGGCTTGAGGTGCTGGTCGCGCTGATCCAGGCCTATGTCTTCACCATCCTGACCTGCGTCTACCTGAAGGACGCGCTGCATCCGGCGCACTGAGCCGGGCCCGCAAGGTCTGAAAACGAAAACCCTTTCCAAAGCCTCAAGGAGCATGAACATGGAAAATCTGGGTCAACTGGGACAGTACCTCGGCGCCGGTCTGGCTTGCGTCGGTATGGCGGGCGCCGCCATGGGGGTGGGCAATGTCGCCGGCAACTACCTGGCGGGCGCCCTGCGCAACCCGTCGGCCGCTGCCTCGCAGACCGCCACGCTGTTCATCGGCATGGCCTTCGCGGAAGCCCTGGGCATCTTCTCGTTCCTGGTCGCTCTGCTGCTGCTGTTCGCAGTCTGATCCTTTTGCCATCCTTGCGGTTGGGTGGGGGCGTCCGGCGCCCACCCGATTGTGAAACGACCGGCATGGGGTAGGATATGTTCAGCCTGTTGCAACAGACCGCGCCCGTCGTGGTCGAAGAATCTGAAACGGTGATCATCACCGAATCCGCCGAAGCGGCGGGTCATGGCGCCGAAGCGGCCCATGCCGTGGCCGGCGCGGCGGATGCAGCCCATGGCGCGGCTGGCCATGCCGCAAGCGCCCCCGGCATGCCGCAACTGGATTTCACCACCTTCGGCAACCAGATCTTCTGGCTGCTGGTCATCCTGGCGGTGATCTATTGGGTTCTGTCGCGGATTGCGCTGCCGCGCATCGGCGGCGTCATCTCGGACCGCCAGGGCGCCATCACCGGCGATCTCATGGCTGCCGAGGAATTCAAGCAGAAGGCCAAGGACGCCGAGGCCGCCTATGACAAGGCGCTGGCCGATGCCCGCGCCGAAGCCGGCAAGATCGTGGCCGCCAACAAGGCCGAGATCCAGAAGGAACTCGATGCCGCCATCGCCCATGCCGACGCGGAAATCGCTGCCCGCGCGGCGGAATCCGAGAAGCGCATCGGCGAGATCCGCGCCTCGGCCGTCGAGGATGCGCGCAGTGTCGCCCGCGAGGTGACGGCGGCGCTGGTGGAGAATTTCGGCGGCAAGGTCGATCAGGGACTGGTCGATGCGGCGGTCGATCAGCGACTGAAGGGGGCGCTGCAATGAAACGTCTGAGCGTTCTCTTTGCCTTGATGGCGAGCCCGGCGCTTGCGGCTTCTGGTCCGTTCTTCTCGCTGCGCAATACCGACTTCATCGTCACGCTGGCCTTCCTGCTGTTCGTCGGCATCCTGGTCTATTTCCGCGTGCCGCAGATCGTCGGCGGTCTTCTGGACAAGCGGGCCGAGGGCATCCGCAACGATCTGGCCGAGGCCCGCCGCCTGCGCGAGGAAGCGCAGGAGATCTATGCCAGCTACGAGCGGCGCCAGCGCGAGGTGAAATCGCAGGCCGACGACATCGTCGCCAATGCCAAGCGCGAGGCAGTCGCGGAAGCCGAGAAGGCCAAGAAGGCGCTGCAACTGTCGATCGAGCGTCGGCTGAAGGCGGCCGAGGAGCAGATCGCCAGCGCCGAGGCCGAGGCCGTCCGCGCCGTCCGCGACCGTGCCATCCAGACCGCGGTCTCTGCCGCGGCCGAGATCCTGGGCAAGCAGGCCAGCCCGGTCGAGCGCAGCGCCGGCATCGACAAGGCTATCGACGAAGTGGCCCAGCGGCTGAACTGACGCGGGTTCGAACGAGAAGGGTGCGGCCGAGCATCCTCATGGGACAGTGACTGGACCCTCGGGGCGGAGACGCTTCGGGGGTTTTTCCTTTTCCGCCCGTCGAGGGGGCAAAGGAAAAGGGCCGGCTGCCTTGCGGCTGCCGGCCCCGCGCCCCGTTCTTCCGGCTGCGATCAGCGGGTCGGAACGATCAGGATTTCCACGCGGCGGTTTTGCGCCCGGCCGGCCGCGGTGTCGTTCGAGGCGACCGGCTGGGTCGCGCCGCGGCCCGTGGTGGTGAGGCGCGATTGCGACACGCCGCCTGCGGCCAGGATGCCGGCGACCGAACGCGCGCGGCGTTCGGACAGATCCTGGTTATAGGCGGCCGAACCGGTGCTGTCGGTATGGCCGACGATCTGGATGCGGCTGTTCGGATACTGGTTGAGGTTGCGCGCGATGGTGTAGAGGTCGTTCTGCCCCTGTGCGCCCACGGCAGCCGAGTCGGTGGCGAACAGCGTGGTTTCCGGCATGACCACCGACAGGTGGGTGCCGTGGTTCACGATCTGGATGTTGGGATTGTTCAGCGACTGTTGCAGCGCGCGCTGCTGCTGGTCGAGGATCGAGCCGCCGACGGCACCCGCCGTCGCGCCGATGATCGCGCCCTTCACGGCGTTCGAGCGGCTTTCGCCCGCGCCGATCAGGCCGCCGACGACGGCGCCCGCGATGGCGCCCTGCTGGGTGCGGCTGGGCTGCTGGGGCTGGCCGTAGGGATCGGTCGGTGCGCAGGCGCTGATGGCGATCACGCCGGCAGAGGCGAGAAGCAGCGAAATACGGGTCTTCATTCTTTTACCTTTCTTTTCAGGGCGATCCTACGCCGCCTGTCCTTGCGACGCGGTCGGCCTCCGGGTTTCCGCGGGGCCGGCGGCTGATGCCCAAACGCCGTCACATTGGCATGGGTTCCGGGCCAACTCCACAGGAATAGACGGCAAATCGCTCCGGCTGGCTCACAAAGCGGCGATGGCGCGGGGCGCGATGCTCGCGCCTTCGCGGGCCAGCAGGGCGCGTTTCACGGCCTCGCCCCAATGATAGCCGCCGATGCGTCCGTCGGTGCGGGTCACCCGATGGCAGGGGATCGCCCAGGAGACCGGGTTTTGCCCGACCGCCGTGCCCACGGCGCGCAGAGCGTTCGGACGCCCGATCCGTTCCGCCAGCATGGCATAGCTGATGACCTGGCCCGGCGGCACCTCGGTCAGGGCGCGCCAGACCTGCAACTGGAAATCGGTGCCGCCGAGGCGCACGGTGATCTCGCCCCGCCCGGCCAGCAAGGCATGGACGGCCGGTGCCAGCGCCTCGGGCGCCTCGACCAGGCGGGCGCGGGGGAAGCGGGTAAGCAGGTCGGCCTCGACCTGGTCCTCCGGCATGGGGCCGGCAAAGCCCAGGCCCCAGAGCGCACCCCCCGCCCCCAGCGCCACCACCGTGCCGAGCGGCGTCGAAAAACACCCTCGACACAGCACGGTGCCGGCATTCCCGCCCGGCTGGGTGGTGATCGAGACCCGCAGCCCGGGCGCGGGCGCAGCAAAGGTGAAAAGCATCTGTGTCATTGCCGCCTCGCAGCTGTTGCTGTGGCAGAGTAGCGCAACCGCGGGCCAAATCCATGCGGGAAAGCTTGCGCATGGCAACGGGGCAGGGCATCTGGGGGCGCATGGCACGCAGCACCCTTTCCCGCCTTCCGCCCGCCTTGCCCTATGCGGCCCAGGTCGCGATCTTTTCGCGGTTCCGCGAGGCCAATCCGCATCCGGTGACCGAGCTGGAATATGTGAACGCCTTTACTCTGCTGGTGGCGGTGGCGCTGTCGGCGCAGGCGACCGATGTCGGGGTGAACAAGGCGACGAAAAGCCTGTTCCAGCGCGTGAGGACGCCGCAGCAGATGCTGGATCTGGGCGTCGAGGCGCTGACCGAGAAGATCAAGACCATCGGGCTTTACCGCCAGAAGGCCAAGAACGTCATCGCGCTGTCGCACCGGCTGGTCGAGGAATATGGCGGCGAGGTGCCGCAATCACGCGCCGCGCTGATGACCCTGCCCGGCGTCGGGCGCAAGACCGCGAATGTCGTGCTGAACAGCGTGTTCGACTTTCCGGCGCAGGCCGTGGACACGCATATCTTCCGCGTCGGCAACCGCACCCGCATCGCGCCGGGCCGCGACGTCGAGGAAGTCGAGCGCGCCATCGAGGACAACGTCCCCGTCCCTTTCCAGCAGAACGCGCATCACTGGCTGATCCTGCACGGCCGCTATATCTGCCAGGCCCGGCGGCCGCGCTGCCGGATCTGCCCCATCGAAGATCTCTGCCCCTATGAGGAGAAGACCGAATGACCACCCCCTATGTGATCGGGATCGGCAATGCCGTCATGGACGTGATCGCGCCGACCTCGGATGCCACGCTGGCGCGGCTGGAGGTGGAAAAGGGCATCATGCAGCTGATCGACCGAGAGCGGTCCGAGTTCCTGATGGCGGCGCAATCGGCCGATGCCGAGGCGGGCAAGGCGCGGCTGGTGCCGGGCGGCTCGGTCGCCAATACCTTGGCGGGGCTGGGGATGCTGGGGCTGCGCACGGCCTTCATCGGCAAGGTGGCGGGCGACCCGCTGGGGTTGAGCTATGCCGAGCAGACCGAGGGGCAGGGCACGGTCTTCGTGAATCCGCCGGTGGCGGGGGATGTGGCGCCGACCTCGCGCTCGATCATCTTCGTGACGCCGGACGGCGAGCGGTCGATGAACACCTATCTGGGCATCTCGGCCGAGCTGGGTGCCGATGACGTGAATCCCGCCACCTTCAGCGGCGCCGGCTGGCTGTTTCTGGAGGGTTATCTGTTCGACAAGGATGCTGGCAAGGCGGCTTTCCTGAAGGCGGCCGAGGCTTGTCACAAGGCGGGCGGGCAGGCGGGGATCGCGCTGTCCGATCCGTTCTGCGTCGATCGGCACCGCGCCGATTTCCGCCGGCTGGTGGCCGGGCCGATGGACTATGTCATCGGCAATATCCACGAATGGCAGTCGCTCTATCAGGTCGAGGACCTGGAGGAGGCGCTGCGGCTGGCCAGCGCGGATTGCGGCACGGTGATCTGCACCCGCTCGGGCGAGGATGCGATCCTGATCCGCGGGGACGAGCGGGTGACGGCGCCGGTGCATCGCATGGTGCCGGTGGACGCGACCGGGGCGGGCGACCAGTTCGCCGCCGGGCTGATCTATGGGCTGGCCATCGGTGCCGATCTGGCGGCGGCGGGGCGCATGGGCTGCATCGCGGCGGCCGAGGTCATCTCGCATGTCGGCGCCCGGCCCGAGAGCGACCTGCGCGCGGCCTTCCGGGCCGAGGGGCTGATCTGATCGCGCCTTGGGGTGCGGTTCTTTGGGTATTTGGACAACGGAGAAGGGCAGGGCGGTGGCGCCTTGCCCTTCGGTCGTGTTCAGGCGGCCTGCTTGCCGGCGCCGAAGCGGCCATAGAAGCTTTCGCCTTTCGCCGCCATGTCCCTGAGCAGCTGCGGGGCGGCGAAGCGGGGGCCGAATTTTTCCGCCAACCTGCCGGCGATCTCGGCGGCGCGCGGGGCGCCCAGCATGTCGAGCCAGCCGAAGGGGCCGCCCGACCAGGGCGCGAAGCCCCAGCCGAGGATGGCCCCGACATCGCCTTCGCGGATGTCCTCGAGCACGCCTTCCTCGAGCGCGCGGACGGCTTCCAGCGATTGCGCGAACATCAGCCGGTGCTGGATCTCGGTCAGCTCGGGCTGGGTGTCGGCTTCGGGCCATTCGGTCGCAAGGCCGGACCAGAAGCCCTGGCGCTTGCCGGCCTCGTCATAGTCGTAGAAGCCGGCCTTGGTCTTGCGGCCTAGGCGACCCTGGTCGGCGAGCTTGAAGATCACCGCGTCCACCGCGCCGTCGGGATAGGCGTCGCCCATGGCCGCCTTGGTGGCCTTGGCGATCTTGACGCCAAGGTCGATCGAGGTCTCGTCCACCAGTTGCAGCGGGCCCAGCGGCATGCCCGTCATCTTGGCGGCGTTCTCGATCAGCGTGGGGCTGACCCCTTCGGCCACCATGCGGATGCCCTCGTTGATATAGGGGATGATGCAGCGGTTGGCGTAGAAGAAGCGCGCGTCGTTGACCACGATCGGCGTCTTGCGGATCTGGCGCACGAAGTCCAGCGCCTTGGCCACCGCGCGCGGGCCGGTCTCGCGGCCCTTGATGATCTCGACCAGCAGCATCTTGTCCACGGGGCTGAAGAAGTGGATGCCGATGAACTGGTCGGGCCGGGCGCTGGCCTTGGCCAGTTCGGTGATCGGCAGGGTCGAGGTGTTGGTGGCGAAGATCGCGTCCTGCGGGATCACCGCCTCGGCCCGTTTGGTGACCTCGGCCTTGACGGCGGGATCCTCGAACACCGCCTCGACCACCAGGTCGCAGCCTTGCAGGTCGGCGTAATCGGTGGAGGGCGTGATGCGGGCCAGCACCTCGACCTTCTTCTCCTCGGTGGATTTGCGGCGGCTGATCGCCTTGTCGAGCAGGCCGGTCGAATAGGACTTGCCGCGCTCGGCCGCCTCTTGCGTCGAATCGATCAGCACCACCTCGATCCCGGCCATGGCCGAGACATAGGCGATGCCGGCGCCCATCATGCCGGCGCCGAGGATGCCGACTTTCCTCACGCTTTGATCGGGGGCTTCGGGGCGGTTCGCGCCCTTCTCCAGCGCCTCCTTGTTGATGAAGAGGCTGCGGATCATCGCCGTCGAGGAGGGGTTCATCAGCACGTTGGTGAACCAGCGCGCCTCGATCTTCAGCGCCGTGTCGAAAGGCACCATGGCGCCCTCGTAGACGGCGCTCAGCAGCGCCTTCGCCGCCGGATAGACGCCCAGCGTCTTGCCATGCACCATGGCGCTGGCGCCGACGAAGGTCATGAAGCCGGCCGGGTGATAGGGCTCGCCGCCCGGCATCTTATAGCCCTTGGCGTCCCAGGGCTTGACCAGATCGGTCTCCGAGGCCTGCAAAACCCAGTCGCGGGCGGCTTGCAGGGGATCGGCCACCACCGCGTCGATCAGCCCGGCCGCCTTGGCCTTGGCCGGGTCGCTGAGCTTGCCTTCGAGCAGGAAGGGGGCGGCGCCCATGGCGCCCAGCTTGCGCACCAGGCGGGTGGTGCCGCCGGCGCCGGGAAAGATGCCGACCATGATCTCGGGCAGGCCGATCTTGGCCTTCGGGTTCTCGGCGGCAAAGATGCGATGCGTGGCCAGCGGCAGCTCCAGCCCGATCCCCAGCGCGGTGCCGGGCAGGGCGCTCGCGATGGGCTTGCCGCCCTTTTTCGTCTTCGGGTCCATGCCGGCAAGCTCGATCTTGCGCAGCAGGCGGTGCAGCGTCATCACGCCGTCGAACACCGCCTGCGCGCCGCCGTCCTTCATCGCGGCGATGACGTTCAGGTCCATCCCGGCGGCGAAATCCGCCTTGCCTGAGGTGATGACGATGCCCTTCACGGCCTCGTCGGCCAGCGCGTGGTCGATCAGCGCGTTCAACTCCGCCGCACCGTCCAGCGACAGCACATTCATCGACTTGCCGGGCACGTCCCAGGTGATGATGGCGACGCCGTCGGCGTCCTTCTGCATGGTGAAATCGGTCATCTTCCCCTCCCTCAGACGCGCTCGATGATGGTGGCCGCGCCCATGCCGGACGCGATGCAGAGCGTGGCGAGGCCCACGGTCTTGTCCTGCCGCTCCAGCTCGTCGAGCAGCGTGCCGATGATGATGGCGCCGGTCGCGCCCAGCGGGTGACCCAGCGCGATGGCGCCGCCGTTGACGTTGACCACGCCGGGATCGACCTGGAAGGCCTGCATGAAGCGCAGCACGACCGAGGCGAAGGCCTCGTTCACCTCGAAGAGGTCGATGTCGGAGATCGCCATGCCGCTGTCCTTCAGGATCTTTTCCGTCACCGGCACCGGGCCTGTCAGCATGATGGTCGGATCGGTGCCGATCTTGGCGGTGGCGCGGATGCGGGCGCGGGGTTTCAGCCCGTAGGCCTTGCCGAATTCCTCGTTGCCGATCAGCACGGCGGCGGCGCCGTCCACGATGCCCGAACTGTTGCCGGCATGGTGGATGTGCTCGATGCGGCCGAGATGCGGGTATTTCAGCATCGCCACCTTGTCGAAGCCGGGCATGGTCTCGCCCATCTCCTTGAAGCTGGCCTTCAGCTTGGCCAGATCCTCCAGCGTGGTGCCGGGGCGCATGTATTCGTCGCGGTCGAGGATGGTCAGGCCGTTCTGGTCCCTGACCGGCACGATGGATCTGGCGAAGCGGTCCTCATCCCAGGCGATGGCGGCGCGGCGCTGGCTCTCGACGGCCAAGCTGTCGGCATCCTCGCGGGAAAAGCCGTATTCGGTGGCGATGATGTCGGCGCTGATGCCCTGCGGCACGAAATAGGTCTTGAAGGTCAGGCTGGGGTCCACGGCGATGGCGGCGCCGTCGCTGCCCATGGCGACGCGGCCCATCATCTCGACGCCGCCGGCGATATAGGCCTGGCCGGCGCCGCCCTTGACCTGGTTCGCGGCCAGGTTCACCGCCTCCATGCCGCTGGCGCAGAAGCGGTTGATGGCGAGGCCGGGGATGCTTTCGTCCAGGTCGGATTCCAGCACCGCCGAGCGGGCGAGGCAGCCGCCCTGTTCCTTGACCTGGGTGACGTTGCCCCAGATCACGTCCTCGACGGCATGGCCCTCGAGCCCGTTGCGCTCCTTGACGGCGTTCAGCAGCCGGGCGGAAAGCGCGACCGAGGTGACTTCGTGCAGGCTGCCGTCGGGGCGGCCCTTGCCGCGCGGGGTGCGGGCGGCGTCATAGATATAGGCTTCGGTCATGCGTCCTCCTTCGCGGCCCGGTCCGCGGGATTGCCGGGCATCAGGTCATAGGGGTGTTTCCAGCCGGGCAGCGCCTGAATGCGGCTCAGCCAGGCATCGACATGGGGCCATTCGGCGCGGTCGAAGCCGAAGGGCTCGGGGTAATAGAGATAGCTGCAGCAGGAGAGGTCGGCGATGCTCGGCCCCTCGCCCGCCAGCCAGTCGCGGCCGGCGAGATGGTCGTCCAGCGTCCTCAGAGCCGGCTTGCAGCGCCCTTGCAACCAGGCGATGACCTCGACGGGGCGTTTCTCGGGCGGCAGGAAGTTCATCAGGAAGCGCAGCGTGCCGAATTGCGACGAGCCCTTGTGGTTGTCCCAGAACAGCCAGCGCAGGATCTCGTTGCGGTCGCCATCCATGAAGCGCCCGGTCTTTTCGGCCAGATGCAGCAGGATGACGCCGGATTGGGTCAGGGTCAGGCCATCCTCGACGAAGACCGGCGCCTCGGCCATCTCGTTCAAGGCACGATAGTCGCCGCCGCGGGTGGCGCCGCCGAAGAAATCCACGAAGACCGGCTGCCAGGGATAGCCGGTCAGCTGCATCATCAGCGCCACCTTGTAGGAATGGCCGGATTCTCCGAAGCAGTGAAGCTGGGCTGGCACGCTGCTATTCCTTTCTTCCGGGTTGGGCCGAGCTTTCCCGTCGCATTGGGTATTTTTACAACGAAGAAGAGCCTTAACCTGATCTTAACTTTCCAAGGCTACGGTGGGCATCGCGGTACAGGCTGGGGAGCCGATGACCGCCAACGGAGAAGTCGCCCCGGTCATCTGGCAAAAACCTGTCCCGCCTGAACCGCGGGGGTGGCCGGGGCGCAATCCGTGGATTTCTTCGTTGTCCAAATACCCATGCGACCCAGCCGCCAGGCGCTCCCCTTGCCCGTTTCAGAACCGATCCGCCGCCAGCGCCATGACCGGCTCGGCGCCCGAGCGGATGCGCGCCAGATGCGTCGCGGTCATCGGCAATTGCCGCGCCATGTAGTAGCGGCCGGTGGCCAGCTTGGTTTCGTGGAAGGCCGGGTCCTCGCTGCCCAAGGCCAGCGCCGCCCTGGACGCCGCCGCCATGCGCGTCCACATCAGCCCCAGCGCCGCATGGCCGAACAGATGCATGAAGTCGTAGGAGCCGGCCAGCGCCGCGTTCGGGTTCTTCATGCCCTGTTCCATGAAGAACATCGCCGCCGATTGCAGATCCTTCGAGGCCGCCTTCAGCGGATCGAGGAAATCGGCCTTCAGCGCCTCGTCGCCCTCATGCGCCTTGATCTCGGACTTGATCAGCTCGAAGAAGGCCATGATCGGCTTGCCGCCCTCGGCCGCCAGCTTGCGGCCGACGAGGTCCAGCGCCTGCACGCCGTTCGCGCCCTCGTAGATCATGGCGATGCGGGCGTCGCGGACGAATTGCGACATGCCCTGTTCCTCGATATAGCCATGGCCGCCGAAGACCTGCTGGGCCTGCACGGTCGTCTCGAAACCCTTGTCCGTCAAGAAGCCCTTGATCACCGGCGTCAGCAGCGAGACGAGGTCGTGGGCCTGCTTGTCATCGGCCAGCACCGCGCGGTCGATCAGATGCGCGCCCCAGAAGGCTAGCGCGCGCGCACCTTCCAGGAAGCTTTTCTGGTCCATCAGGTTGCGGCGGATGTCGGGATGCACGATCAGCGGATCGGCGGGACCCGAGGGGTTCTCGTCGCCGGTTACTGCGCGGCCTTGCAGGCGCTCGCGGGCATAGGCGACTGCGTTCTGGTAGGCGGCCTCGGCCACGGAATAGCCTTGCAGGCCGACGCCGATCCGGGCCTCGTTCATCATGGTGAACATGGCGCGCATGCCCTTGTGCAGCTCGCCCAGCAGCCAGCCCTTGGCGCCGTCATAGTTCATCACGCAGGTGGCATTGCCGTGAATGCCCATCTTTTCCTCGAGGTTGCCGACCGAGACCGCGTTGCGCTCGCCCAGGGAGCCGTCCTCGTTCACCAGGAACTTCGGCACGATGAAGAGCGAGATGCCGCGGGTTCCCTCGCCGCCGCCCGGCGCCTTGGCCAGCACCAGGTGGATGACGTTCTGCGCCATGTCGTGGTCGCCGGCCGAGATGAAGATCTTCTGCCCGGTGATGCGGTAGCTGCCGTCCTCCTGCGGCTCGGCCCTGGTGCGCAGCAGGCCCAGGTCGGTGCCGGCATGCGGCTCGGTCAGGTTCATGGTGCCGGTCCATTCGCAGCTGACCATTTTCGGCAGGTAGATGGCCTTCTGCTGGTCCGTGCCGTGGGCGTGAATGGCGGAATAGGCGCCATGGGTCAGGCCCTGATACATGGTGAAGGCCATGTTCGAGGCCGAGAACATCTCGCCCGCCGCCAGGCCGATCACATAGGGCATGCCCTGGCCGCCGTATTGCGGGTCGCAGTCGAGCGCGGTCCAGCCGCCCTCGCGCATCTGCTCGAAGGCCTCCAGGAAGCCCTTGGGGGTATGAACCACGCCGTTTTCCAGCGTGCAGCCCTCGCGGTCGCCGACGGCGTTCAGCGGCGCCAGCACCTCGGAGGCGAGCTTGCCGGCCGCCTCCAGCACGGCCTGGGTGAAGTCGCGGTCAAGATCGCCATAGCCCGGAAGATCCTGCTTCGAGATGTCGAGCACGTCATGCAGCACGAACTGCATGTCGCGGATGGGGGCGGAATAGGTGGTCATCGGTCCTCCCAGGGGATTTGCCGTCAGGCGTCGGATTTCAGGTTTCGCAGCGAAACCTCGCCCTCGGCGATCTGCTGGCGCAGCTCGGCGATGGCCTCGCCCAGTTCGCGGTGCTGCCGTTCCATGTCGGCAAGCCTGTCGCGGGCGGTGGCGAGCGTGGCTTCTGTCTGGGTAATGTTGCGTTCGGCCGGATCGTAAAGCTCCAGCAACTGGCGGATCTGTTCCAGCGAAAAGCCGAAACGCTTGCCGCGCAGGATCAGGGTCAGCCGGGCGCGGTCGGAGCGCCCGTAAAGCCGATGCTGGCCGCGCCGCTGCGGAAACAGCAATTCGCGCGCCTCGTAGAAACGCAGCGTGCGCGGCGTGACGTCGAAGGCGTCGCACATCTGGCGGATGGTCATCAACGCGTCGCTCATGGCCGATCCCCTCCCGTCTGGCTCATTCACCTGCCGGAATATAGGGCGAGTTGACGTGCGCGTAAGGGGGAACGTGGCGTCAGCGCCGGGCTCAGCCCTTTTTCCCGGCCTCGCCGGAGGTCTCGGCCGCGGCCATGCCGTCGAGGAGCGAAACCGTTTCGTTGCGCAGCGCCAGCAATTCGGTCATCGAGGCTTCGAGTTCCTCGCGCTGCTGGCGCAGCACCTCGAGCTGGCGGTCGGCCAGTTCGATCCAGACCCGATACTGTTCGCGCGTGCCCTTTTCGCCATAGATCAGCAGCCATTGCCGGATGTCCTCGAGCGAGAAGCCGAAGCGGCGGCCGCGCAGGATCAGCTTCATCCGGGCGATCTCGCGCGGGCCGTAGAAGCGCGAGCGGCCTTCCTTGCGGGGGCTGAGCAGCTCGATATATTCGTAGTAGCGCAGCGTCCGCGGCGTCACGTCGAACCGTGCGCACATTTCCTTGAAGCCAATGTATTCGCTATCGGACATCGGATGAACTCTATGCTGCGGTTGCGGCGCAGCCTAGCGCGGGGGCGGATCAAACTCAACCATTGGTCGGGCGGGCTTGCCTGCGGGTCGCGGGCTGCTACCATTCCGCCCGAAAGCCAAGCAGGAGGCCAGGGGCATGAGCGAAGCGTCGCCAGAGGACGAGCTTGAACAGCGGCGGCGCATCGCGCGCCAGTTCATCGAGGTGATCCCGCATGCCCGGGCGCTTGGCATGCATCTCGACCAGCTGACGGGCGAGGGGGCCGAGATCTCGCTGCCCTGGCGCGAGGATCTGGTCGGCGATCCGCGCAGCGGGGTGATCCATGGCGGGGTGATCTCGGCGCTGATGGACACTTGCAGCGGCGCGGCGGTGATGGCGCATCCGACCGGGGCGCGCTCGACCGCGACCATCGACCTGCGCATCGACTACATGCGCGCCGCCACGCCCGGCCAGACCATCCGCGCCAAGGCGAGCTGCTATCACATCACCCGCTCGGTCGCCTTCGTCCGCGCCTGGGCGATGGATGACGACGAAGCCCGCCCCGTGGCCTCGGCCACCGGCGCCTTTACGGTCGAGCGCTGACATGGCCGGACGCAACGAATCCCTGGACGCCATCAAGACGCGGCGCAACAACACGCTGAACGCGCTGGTTTCCAGCGTGCCCTATATCCGCTGGCTGGGCATCACCTTCGACCGCCGCGGCGACGAGCTGACCGCGGTGCTGCCCTTCGACCAGAAGCTGATCGGCAATCCGATGCTGCCCGCGATCCATGGCGGGGTGACGGCCGCCTTCCTGGAGGTCACCGCCATCGTCGAGCTGACCTGGACCGCGATCTGGGAGGATATGGAGCAGGGCCGCATCGCCCCCGACGCCGCGGTGCCGGAAAGCCTGCCGCGTCTGCCCAAGACCATCGACTTCACCGTGGATTACCTGCGGTCCGGCCTGCCGCGCGACGCCTATGCCCGCGCGCGGGTGGTGCGCTCGGGCCGGCGCTATGCCAGCGTGCATGTCGAGGCCTGGCAGGACCAGCGCCAGAAGCTTTTCGCGCAGGCGACCGGGCATTTCCTGATGCCGCAGGATGGTTGAGGCGCTGCCCGGCCAGCCCGGGAACCGGGTGGAGGCCGATCTCTCGAACCGCCGGGTGCTGGCCATCGCCCTGCCGGTGGTGCTGTCGAATGCGACGATCCCGATCCTCGGCGCGGTGGATACCGGCGTCATCGGCCAGCTTGGCGAGGCCGCGTCGATTGGCGCGGTGGGGCTGGGGGCGGTGATCCTGACCTCGCTCTACTGGATCTTCGGCTTCCTGCGCATGGGCACCTCGGGGCTGGTGGCGCAGGCGCATGGCGCCGGGGACGAGGGCGAATCCGGCGCGCATCTGCTGCGGGCGCTGGCGATCGGCCTGGCCGCCGGGCTGGTCTTCATCCTGCTGCAAGGGCTGCTTTTCGCGGCTGCCTTCCGGCTGGCCCCGGCCTCGGCCGAGGTCGAGGTGCTGGCTCGGCAGTACCTGGCGCTGCGCATCTGGGGGGCGCCGGCGACCATCTCGCTTTATGCCATCACCGGCTGGCTGATCGCCATCGAGCGGACGCGCTGGGTGCTGGTTCTGCAACTGCTGATGAACGGGCTGAACATCCTGCTGGACCTGTGGTTCGTGCTGGGGCTGGGCTGGGGCGTGCGCGGCGTCGCCGGGGCGACGCTGATCGCGGAATGGTCCGGCCTGCTCTTGGGGCTGTGGTTCGCGCGCCATGCCCTGCATGCGGCGATTCAGCGCGCCGGGCTGCTGGCCCGCGAGCGGATCGAGGAACTGGCGCGGGTCAACGGCGACATCCTGATCCGGTCCGTGCTGCTGCAAGCTTCGTTCACCACCTTCATGTTCCTGGCCGCGGGACAGGGCGACGTGACCCTGGCCGCCAATCAGGTGCTGCTGCAATTCCTGTCCATCGTCGCCTATGGGCTGGACGGTTTCGCCTTTGCCGCCGAATCGCTGGTCGGGCAGGCGGTGGGGGCGCGGCGGCCCGACCGGCTGCGGCAGGCAGCGCGGCTGACCTCGGCCTGGGGTGTGGCGGGGGCGGGGCTGCTTTCGGCGGCGTTCCTGCTGGGCGGGCCGGCGATCATCGACCTGCTGACCACCGCGCCCGAGGTGCGGGCCGAGGCGCGGCAGTTCCTGCCCTGGCTGGTCGCGGCGCCGCTGATCGGCATCGCCGCCTGGATGCTGGACGGCATCTTCATCGGCGCCACCCGCACGCGCGAGATGCGCAATGCCATGCTGGTCGCGGTCGGGATCTATGCCCTGCTGGTGCTGGCGCTGCCGCCGGTTTTCGGCAATCACGGGCTTTGGGCGGCGCTGATGGGGCTGAACGCCCTGCGCGGCCTGACCATGTGGCGGCTTTATCCGCGGGTCGAGGCGGCGGCGGGCTGAGAGGCGAAACGCCCCGGATTCCGGGGCGTTGCCGTCTTGCGGAGGCTCAAAGCTCGCTGATGATCTGCTCGCGCGCGGTGGCGCGCAGCTCGACCATCTTGGCGCGGATGGTGTCCTCGTCGGCCTTGCCGGCCAGATCGGCCACCAGCTTGCGGAACACGTCCTCGTCGCCTGGCTCGTCGAAATCCGAGGTGACCACGGTCAGCGCATAGGCGCGGGCATCGTCGCCCGTCTTGCCCAGCAGGTTGGCCGCCCATTCGCCCAGCAGGCGGTTGCGGCGGGCCTCGGCCTTGAAGTTCAGTTCCGCATCATGGGCGAATTTTGCCTCATGCGCGCGCTCGCGGTCGTCAAAGGTGGTCATGGCGGCCTCCGGCTTGGGGTCATCCCGTGGTTATTGCGCAGGATATGCCCATGCCGGGGTGCCATCGCAAGCCCGTATTGCCCATGACCCCGTTTCTGGCCTATAGCCGCATAAAGATTGTCACCTTGCGGACGGGAGAAGCGCAGCATGGCACCAAGGCGCAAGAAAATCTACGAAGGCAAGGCCAAGATCCTCTACGAGGGCACCGAGCCCGGCACGCTCATCCAGTATTTCAAGGATGACGCCACCGCCTTCAACGCCCAGAAGAAGGCCACCATCGAAGGCAAGGGCGTGCTGAACAACCGCCTGTCCGAGTTCTTCATGACCGGGCTGACCAATATCGGCGTGCCGAACCACTTCATCCGCCGCATCAACATGCGCGAACAGCTGGTGCGCCAGGTCGAGATCATCCCGCTGGAGGTGATCGTGCGCAATTTCGCCGCCGGCTCGATCGCCAAGCGGCTGGGCATCGAGGAGGGCACGCCGCTGCCCCGTCCCATCGTCGAATACAGCTTCAAGAACGACGAGCTGGGCGACCCCTTCGTTTCCGAGGAATACATCATCGCCTTCGGCTGGGCCTCGCAGCAGGATCTGGACGATATCGTGAGCCTTGCGCTGCGGGTGAACGATTTCCTGTCGGGCGTGTTCTTCGGCGTGGGCATCAAGCTGATCGACTTCAAGATCGAGATCGGCCGCATCTGGGACGGCGATTTCATGCGCCTGGTGGTGGCCGACGAGATCAGCCCGGATTCGTGCCGGCTCTGGGACGTCAAGACCGGGCAGAAGCTGGACAAGGACGTGTTCCGCCGCGACCTGGGCAGCCTGACCGATGCCTATACCGAGGTGGCGCGCCGGCTGGGCCTGATGCCCGCCAACACCACCTCGCTGACCAAACCGACGCTGATCAACTGAAAGGCCTGCCCGCGATGACCGCTGTGATGAAAGCCCGTGTCACCATCATGCTGAAGGACGGCGTTCTGGACCCCCAAGGCGAGGCGATCCGGCACGCGCTTGGCGGGCTGGGCTTTGCCGGCGTCTCGGGCGTGCGCCAGGGCAAGGTGATCGAGCTGGACCTGGCGGCAACCGATGCCGAGGCGGCGAAGGCCGAGGTGGCGCGCATGTGCGAAGGCTTGCTCGCCAATACCGTGATCGAGAAATACGCGGTCGAGATCGTCTGATCCGCCGGACCGGGGGCTTCGCGCCCCCGGACCCCCGCGGAGTATTTGGAAAACGGAGAAAGCCGGCCGGGCGGGGAGGGCGGGTCCGTGATCGATAAGCTCTCGATGTTCATGGCGCTGGCGCGCGAGAAGCATTTCGGCCGCGCCGCCGAATCGCTGGGCATCACCCAGCCTACCCTGTCATCCGCCATCCGGGCGCTGGAGGAGCAACTGGGCGTGCAGCTGGTGCGGCGCGGCTCGCGTTTCCAGGGGCTGACGCCCGAGGGCGAGCGGGTGCTGGGCTGGGCGCGGCGCATCGTCGCCGATGCCCGCGCCATGCAGGCCGAGATGCAGGCCAGCCGCAAGGGTGTCTCGGGCCTGTTGCGCATCGGCGTGATCCCGACCGCCATGCCGCGCATCGCCGAGCTGACCGGACCCTTCCTGCGCCGTCATCCCAATGCCGGGGTTTCGATCCTGTCGCGCAGTTCGGACGAGATCCGCGACCAGATCGAGGCGCTGGAGCTGGATGCCGGGGTGACCTATCTGGACAGCGAGCCTTTGGGCCGGGTGCAGAGCCTGCCGCTGTATCGCGAGACCTATTGCCTGATCGACCGCAGCGAGGTGAAGGGACCGGCGGATTGGGCCGAGACCGCCACCCGGCCGCTCTGCCTGCTGACCCCCGACATGCAGAACCGCCGCATCGTCACCCGCCATCTGGTCGAGGCGGGCGCGGATGCGGCGCCGCGGGTCGAATCGACCTCGATGCTGGCGATCCTGTCGCATGTGGCGACCGGCGACTGGGCGGCGATTCTGCCGCGAGCCCTGGCGCGCGGCCTGCCCCTGCCCGAGGGGGTGCGGGCGCGCGACCTGACCGGGAACGGGCATATGGTCGGGCTGGTCGTCGCCCGGCGCGAACCGCATCCGCCGCTGGTCGAGGCGCTGATCCGCATCGTCTCATCGATTGATAGTTTCAATCGATAAACGATATATCACGATTGTTTCGTCTATCATCGGTCTCTAGTCTGGACAAAACAGCAGAGCCCGGACCACCTAGCCATGACCTCACCAGCGACCGACGCTGATTTCCTTTTGCGCCTTGACGAAATCATCGCCGCCCACAAGGGCCGCGAGGGGCCGCTTCTGCCCATCCTGCACGATGTGCAGGCCGAATGGGGCCATGTGCCCGAGGAGGCGCAGCCTGTGCTGGCCGAGGCCCTGGGCATGACCCGCGCCGAGGTGCATGGCGTGGTGAGCTTCTATCACGATTTCCGCGACCATCCGCATGGCCGGCATGTGCTGCGGCTGTGCCGGGC
Source organism: Paracoccus sp. MKU1 (assembly GCF_001447385.1). GTDB lineage: Bacteria > Pseudomonadota > Alphaproteobacteria > Rhodobacterales > Rhodobacteraceae > Paracoccus. The sequence goes on from NZ_LLWQ01000162.1 coordinate 22,413, forward strand.
CGAGGCCTGCCAGTCGATGGGCGCCGAGGCGCTGGCCGAGGAGGTGCGCACCGCGCTGGGGATCGACTGGCACGAGACGACGCCGGACGGACGGCTGACGCTGGAGCCGGTGTTCTGCCTGGGGCTTTGCGCCTGCGCGCCCTCGGCGCAGATGGGCGACAGGCTGCTGGGCCGGGCGAATCTGGCCAAGGTGCAGAAACTGGTGGCGGAGGCGGGCGCATGAAGGTCTGGGTTCCTCTGGATGCCGCCGCGCGGGCGCTGGGTGCCGACGAGGTGGCCGAGGCGCTGGGGCGCGAGTTCACCGTCACCCGCAACGGCACCCGCGGCATGATCTGGCTTGAGCCTCTGGTCGAGGTCGAGCGCGACGGCGTGCGCCACGGCTATGGGCCGGTGGCGCCCGAGGACGCGGCCTCGGTCGCCGAGGCGATCCGCACCGGCGGCGAGCATCCGCTGGCGCTGGGGCCGGTCGAGGAGCTGCCCTGGATGAAGGCGCAGACCCGGCTGACATTCGCCCGCGTCGGCGTGATCGACCCGCTGTCGGTCGCGGAATACGAGGCGCATGGCGGCCTGGCCGGCCTGCGCCGCGCCATCGGCATCGGGCCGGAGAAGATCGTCGAGGAGGTCACCGAATCCGGGCTGCGCGGCCGCGGCGGCGCCGGTTTCCCGACCGGGATCAAGTGGAAGACCGTGGCCGGCGCCAAGGCCCCGCGGAAATACATCGTCTGCAATGCCGACGAGGGCGATTCGGGCAGTTTCGCCGACCGCATGCTGATGGAGGGCGATCCGCTGGTCCTGATCGAGGGCATGGCCATCGCCGGCATCGCCACCGGGGCGGTGCAGGGCTATGTCTATATCCGCAGCGAATATCCCGACGCGATCCGGCTGATGGAGGCCGCCATCGGCAAGGCCCGGCAGGCGGGCATCCTGGGCCAGTCGGTGCTGGGATCAGACCATGCCTATGGCATGGAGGTGCGGGTCGGTGCCGGCGCCTATGTCTGCGGCGAGGAGACCAGCCTGCTCAACAGCCTGGAGGGCAAGCGCGGCGTGGTGCGCGCCAAGCCGCCGATCCCGGCGCTGGAGGGTTTCCTGGGCCGGCCGACCGTGGTCAACAACGTGATCTCGCTGGCCTCGGTGCCCTGGATCCTGACCCATGGCGGGGCGGAATATGCCAAGCTGGGCATCGGGCGGTCCAAGGGCACGATCCCGATCCAGATCGCCGGCAATGTGAAATACGGCGGGCTGTTCGAGGCGGCCTTCGGCATGTCGCTGCGCCAGATCATCGAGGAGATCGGCGGCGGCACCGCCTCGGGGCGGCCGGTCAAGGCGGCGCAGGTGGGTGGGCCGCTGGGCTCCTACATCCCGCATTGGAATTTCGACGTGCCCTTCGGCTACGAGGAGCTGGCCACCAAGGAGGGGCTTCTGGGTCATGCCGGCATCACCGTCTTCGACGATACCGCCGACATGCTGAAGCTGGCCCGCTTCGCCATGGAGTTCTGTGCCGTGGAGAGCTGCGGCAAATGCACGCCCTGCCGCATCGGCTCGATCCGGGGCGTCGAGACCATCGACCGCATCGCCCAGGGCGACGAGACGGGGATCCCGATCCTCACCGATCTTTGCAACACGATGAAATGGGGCTCGCTCTGCGCGCTGGGGGGGTTTGCGCCCTTCCCGGTCATGTCGGCGCTGACCCATTTCCCCGATGATTTCAGCGGGCGCCGTGAGCCCCGCAAGGAGGCCGCCGAATGAAGGATTTCATCATTCCCGACCGCGACATGGGCACCCCTGCGGTCAAGTCCGACGTCACCGTGAACCTGATCGTGGACGGCATTCCCGTCAGCGTCCCCGCCGGCACCAGCGTCATGCGCGCCGCCGCCGTGGCCGGGATCTCGGTGCCGAAGCTCTGCGCCACCGACCATGTCAGCGCCTTCGGCTCCTGCCGGCTTTGCGTGGTGCAGATCGACGGCATGCGGGGCCTGCCGGCCTCCTGCACCACACCGGTGACCGAGGGCATGGTGGTCCATACCCAGACCGACGAGGTGGCGCAGATCCGCAAGGGGGTGATGGAGCTTTACATCAGCGACCATCCGCTCGACTGCCTGACCTGCGCCGCCAATGGCGATTGCGAGTTGCAGGACATGGCCGGCGCCGTGGGCCTGCGCGAGGTGCGCTATGAACCGGGCGCGAACCATTTCGCCCGCCGCGACGCCGAGGGGCCGAACCCGGAATACCGGCCCAAGGACCAGTCGAACCCCTATTTCACCTTCGATCCGGCGAAATGCATCGTTTGTTCGCGCTGCGTGCGGGCCTGCGAGGAGGTGCAGGGCACCTTCGCGCTGACCATCGAGGGGCGGGGCTTCGACAGCCGCGTCTCGGCCGGGATGGCCTCGGACAGCTTCCTGTCCTCGGATTGCGTCAGCTGTGGCGCCTGCGTGCAGGTCTGCCCGACCGCCACGCTGATCGAGAACAGCGTGATCCAGATCGGCACGCCCGAGCATATCGTCAAGACGACCTGCGCCTATTGCGGCGTCGGCTGCTCCTTCGACGCGCATATGCGCGGCGAGGAGGTGGTGCGCATGGTGCCCAGCAAGGACGGCAAGGCGAACCATGGCCACAGCTGCGTCAAGGGCCGCTTCGCCTGGGGCTATGCCACGCATCGCGAGCGCCAGACCCAGCCCATGGTGCGCGAACGGATCACCGATCCCTGGCGCGTGGTCACCTGGGACGAGGCGCTGGATTTCGCCGCCAGCCGGCTGCGGCAGGCCCAGGCGGATTTCGGGCGCGATGCCATCGGCGTCATCACCTCGTCGCGCTGCACCAACGAGGAAACCTATCTGGTGCAGAAGCTGGCCCGCGCCGTCTTCCACAACAACAATACCGACACCTGCGCCCGGGTCTGCCATTCGCCCACCGGCTACGGGCTGAAGACCACCTTCGGCACCTCGGCGGGCACGCATGACTTCGACTCGGTCGATGAGACCGACCTGGCGCTGGTCATCGGCGCCAACCCGACCGACGGCCATCCGGTCTTTGCCAGCCGGCTGCGCAAGCGGCTGCGCGAGGGCGCCGGGCTGATCGTTCTCGATCCGCGGCAGATCGATCTGCTCAACTCCCCGCATATGGGCGAGGGGCTGCACCTGCCCTTGCGGCCCGGCACCAATGTCGCCGTGCTCACCGCCATGGCGCATGTGATCGTGGCCGAGAAGCTCTATGACGAGGCCTTCATCCGCGAGCGTTGCGACTGGGACGAGTTCCTGGCCTATGCCGAGTTCCTGCTGGACCCGCGCCACGCGCCGGAAGAGGTCGAGAAACTGTCCAAGGTGCCGGCCGAGCTGATCCGCAAGGCCGCCCGCGCCTATGCCGCGGCGCCGCGCGCCAGCATCTATTACGGTCTCGGCGTGACCGAGCATTCGCAGGGCTCGACCACGGTGATGGCCATCGCCAACCTGGCGATGCTGACCGGCAATATCGGCGAGCCCGGCACCGGTGTGAACCCGCTGCGCGGCCAGAACAACGTCCAGGGCTCCTGCGACATGGGCAGCTTCCCGCATGAATACCCGGGCTATCGCCATGTCTCGGACCCCGAGGCGCGGGCGATCTATGAACGCGCCTGGGGCGTCGAGCTGTCGCCCGAACCGGGCCTGCGCATCCCCAACATGTTCGACGAGGCGCTGGCCGGCCGGTTCAAGGGGCTCTATTGCCAGGGCGAGGACATCGTGCAATCCGACCCCGACACCCGGCATGTGACCTCGGCGCTGGCGGCGATGGACATCGTCATCGTGCAGGACCTGTTCCTGAACGAGACCGCGAACTATGCGCATGTCTTCCTGCCGGGCTCGAGCTTCCTGGAAAAGAACGGCACCTTCACCAATGCCGAGCGGCGCATCAACATGGTCCGCCGCGCCATGACGCCCAAGAACGGCTACGAGGACTGGGAGGTCACGCAGCTGCTGGCCAACCGCATGGGCGCCGCCTGGTCCTATACCCACCCGCGCGAGATCATGGCCGAGATCGCGCTGACCACGCCCAGCTTCGCCGGGGTCAGCTACGATCTGCTGGACCGCGAGGGCTCGGTGCAATGGCCCTGCAACGACAAGGCTCCGCTGGGCACGCCGGTCATGCATATCGACGGTTTCGTGCGCGGCCGGGGCAAGTTCGTCCATACCGAATATGTCGCGACCGAGGAACGCACCGGGGCCCGCTTCCCGCTGCTGCTGACCACCGGGCGGATCCTGTCGCAATACAATGTCGGCGCGCAGACCCGGCGGACCGAGAACGTCGTCTGGCACCCCGAGGACATCCTGGAGATCCACCCCTCGGATGCCGAGAACCGCGGCATCCGCGAGGGCGACTGGGTGCGCGTGGCCTCGCGTTCGGGCGACACGTCGCTGAGGGCACATATCACCGAGCGGGTGGCGCCGGGCGTGGTCTATACCACCTTCCATCACCCGACGACTCAGGCCAATGTGGTGACCACGGACAATTCTGACTGGGCCACCAACTGTCCCGAGTTCAAGGTGACGGCCGTGCAGGTCAGCCCCTCGAACGGCCCGTCGGAATGGCAAGAGGAGTATCGCCATCATTCCGACCTTGCCCGCCGCATCCTGCCCACCGCAGCCGAGTGACGGCATGCGGGACGTGACGGGCGGTGTGCTGCGCTGGGAGGGCGGCTGGCATTCGATCGAGCCACCCCCCGCGCCGCAGGAATGCCCGGTGGCCATCGTCATCGACGGCATGAGCCAGGCGGTGCTGATGGCGACGCCGCAGGACCTGCGCGACTTCGCGCTGGGATTTGCGCTGACCGAGGGGCTAATCGCCACGCCCGAGGATGTCGAGGGCTTCGAGGAGGCCGAGGTCGAGGCTGGTGGTTTCCCGGCGCGCGAGGCGCGGCTTTGGCTGCGCCCCGGCCTTGCCGCCCGGCTGGCCGAGCGGCGGCGCAGCATGGTCGGTCCCGTGGGCTGCGGGCTTTGCGGTGTCGATAGCATCGAGGCCGCGCTGCCCGAGATCGTGCCGGTCGCCTCGGACTGGTCGATGCCGCCCGGGGACGTGGCCCCCGCCATGGCCGCGCTGTCCCAGGGCCAGGTTCTGCGCCGCCAGACCCCGGCGATCCACGGCGCCGCCTTCTGGGATGGCGCCCGCGCCGTGACGCGCGAGGATGTCGGCCGTCACAACGCGCTGGACAAGCTGGCCGGTGCCTTGGCCCGGGCCGGGCAGTCGGGGGGGCAGGGTGCCATCGTCATGTCCTCGCGCCTGTCGGTCGATCTGGTGCAGAAGGCTGCCCGCATCGGCGCCCCGATCCTGATCGGCGCCAGCGCGCCCACGGCGCTGGCGCTGGCCTGGGCCGAGCGTGCCGGCATCACCCTGATCGCCCGCGCGCGCGGCGAGAGCTTCGATCTTTACACCCATCCCCGGCGCATCGCCGGAAGCTGAGGCGACATGTCCCACGACCATTCCAAGCTGATCCGCATGGCCACGCAGATGGCGCAGTTCTTCACCAGCCAGCCCGACCGGCCGGCGCCCGAGGCGGTGGCCGCGCATATCAACGAATCCTGGACGCCGCGCATGCGTCAGGATTTCGTGGCGCAGATCCGAGCCGGGGCCGAGGCCGATCCCGTGGTGCGCGAGGCCGCCGCGTTCATCCGCCTGCCGGCCGCCTGATTTTGCCTCTGCCACCCCGTCTGGCGCCGTGCTAGCGTGGCGGCATGGCACAGCTACCTTCCCGGCAAGAGATTCTCGACTGGGTGTCCGCCCACCCGGACGCCACCGCGAAACGCGACATCGCGAAAGCCTTCGGCATCAAGGGCGCCGAACGGATCGAGCTGAAGCGGCTCCTGAAGGAGCTTGAGGCCGAGGGGCTGCTGGAACGCCGCCGCCGCCATTACCACGATGCCGAGCGGTTGCCGCCGGTCACCGTGCTGCAATTGCTGCCGCCCGACCGGGACGGCGATATCTTCGCCAAGCCGCTGGAATGGCAAGGCGAAGGGCCGATGCCGCGCATCCTCTATGCGGCGCTGAAATCCGACCCGGCCGTCGCGCCGGGCGAGCGCATCCTGGCCCGGCTGATCGAAACCCGGGGCGAGGATCACGACTACCAGGCCCGGCTGATCCGCCGCATCGGCACGGTGCAGCACCGCGTGGTCGGCATCTTCCGTGCGGCCACCGGCGGGCCGGAGGCGGGCGGCCGCATCCTGCCGATCGACAAGGGCCAGGACAAGGAATGGCAGGTGCGGCCCGGCGATGCCCATGGCGCGAAAAGCGGTGAACTGGTCGAGGCCGAACAGGTCGGCCCGCGTGGCCGGCTGGGCCTGCCGCTGGCACGGATCGTCGAGCGGCTGGGCGACCCTTCGGCGCCCAAGGCCGTCAGCCTGATCGCCATCCATCAGCACGGCATTCCCGATGATTTTCCCGACGAGGTGATCGCCGAGGCCGATGCCGCCCGTCCCGCCACGATGAAGGGGCGCGAGGACCTGCGCCACCTGCCCTTCATCACCATCGACCCCTCGGATGCGCGCGACCGCGACGATGCCGTCGCCGCCGAGATGCATGAGGATGGCGGCGCCACGGTCTGGGTCGCCATCGCCGATGTGGCGCATTACGTCCGCCCCGGCTCGGCGCTGGACCGCGAGGCGAGGAACCGCGGCAATTCCACCTATTTCCCCGACCGGGTGGTGCCGATGCTGCCCGATATCCTGTCGAGCGACCTGTGCTCGCTGCACCAGGGCGTGGACCGGCCGGTGATCGCGGTCAGGATGCGGCTGGACGCGCAGGGCGACAAGACCGGCCACAGCTTCCATCGCGGCATGATCCGCTCGGCCGCGAGCCTGGCCTATGAGCAGGCGCAGGCGGCGGCGGACGGCAATCCCGACGCGCAGACCGCGCCGCTGGTCGAGCCGGCGATCCGGCCGCTCTGGCACGCCTACGGCTTGCTCAGGGCTGCGCGCCAGCGCCGCCAGCCGCTGGAACTGGACCTGCCCGAGCGCAGGATCGTGCTGACCGCCGATGGAAGGGTGAAATCGGTCAACTTCCGCGAACGCTACGACGCGCACCGGCTGATCGAGGAATTCATGGTGCTGGCCAATGTCGCCGCCGCCGAGGAGCTGGAACGGCTGCGCCGGCCGCTGCTCTATCGCGTGCACGAGGAGCCGACAATGGAAAAGCTCGACGCGCTGCGCGAAGTGGCCGAGGCTTCGGGCTTCACGCTCGCCAAGGGCCAGGTCTTGCAGACGCGCCACCTGAACCGGCTGCTGGAACAGGCCGAGGGTTCGGAATTCGATGAGCTGATCAACATGACCGCGCTGCGTTCGATGCAGCAGGCCTATTACAACCCCGAGAATTTCGGGCATTTCGGGCTGGCGCTGCGATCCTACGCGCATTTCACCTCGCCGATCCGGCGCTATTCCGACCTGATCGTGCATCGGGCGCTGGTCATGGGCCATAAATGGGGCGATGATGGGCTGTCGGCGCAGGATATCGAGATGCTGTCGGAAACCGCGCAGCATATCTCGGAAACCGAGCGGCGCTCGATGGCGGCCGAGCGCGACACCACCGACCGCTACCTGGCCGCCTACCTGGCCGACCGGGTGGGGGCCGAGTTCACCGGGCGCATCAGCGGCGTGCAGAAATTCGGCGCCTTCGTGCGGCTGGACGAGACCGGGGCGGACGGCCTGCTGCCGATCCGCGAGATCGGCCGGGAATATTTCCACTACGACCCGAATGCGCAGGTGCTGATGGGCTCCGAGACCGGGCTGGAAATCGGTATCGGCCAACGCGTGACGGTGCGGTTGACCGAGGCGGTGCCGCTGACGGGCGGGTTGATGCTGGAACTGCTGGAACTCGAGGGCCGGCCGCTGCCGCAGGGCTCGACCGGCGGGCGCGGCAAGGGGCCGATGCGCAAGCGCGCCACGCAAGCCCGGCTGGCCGAGATCAAGCGCGCCCAGAAGCGTCGCCGGGTTCGGCGGCAACATTGAAGGAGGGGGCTTCGCCCCCGCGCGTTCCGCGCTCCCCCAGAGTATTTGGAAAACGGAGAAAGCCGCAAAGGGCCAATGCTTCTTTCGTGCCCAAATATCCTGCGGGGGAGCCAGCCGCAGGCTGGCGGGGGCGCAAAGCCCCCATGCGGCGGTGACGCAAGCGGAAGGGGCGGCCGGTTCGACCGCCCCTTGCATCATTTCCCGTGTCAGGCTTCAGCCGATGGCGGCAGCGCGGACGTCGTCGTCGATCTTGTCGGCATATTGTGCGAAATTGTCGCTGAACATGCCGACCAGCTTGCGGGCCTGCGCGTCATAGGCGGCGCCGTCCGCCCAGGTCTGGCGCGGGTCGAGCAGCTTGTCATCCACGCCGGGAACCGAGACCGGGACCTCGAAGCCGAAATTCGGGTCCTTGCGGAACTGGGCATTGTTCAGCGAGCCGTCCAGCGCCGCGGTCAGCAGGGCCCGGGTCGCCTTGATCGGCATGCGCTTGCCGGTGCCGAAGGCGCCGCCGGTCCAGCCGGTGTTGACCAGCCAGCAGGCCGCGCCGGTCTTGGCGATCTTTTCCTGCAAGAGCTTGCCATAGACTTCCGGCCGGCGCGGCATGAAGGGCGCGCCGAAGCAGGTGGAGAAGGTCGGCGTCGGCTCCGTCACCCCGACCTCGGTGCCCGGGGTCTTGGAGGTGAAGCCCGACAGGAAGTGATACATCGCCTGCGCCGGGGTCAGCCGCGCGATCGGCGGCAGCACGCCATAGGCGTCGCAGGTCAGCATGATCACGTTCTTCGGCTGGCCGCCCAGCGAGGTCGGCGATGCGTTCGAGATCTGCTCCAGCGGATAGGCGCAGCGCATGTTGTCGGTGATCGAGTTGTCCTCGAAGTCCAGCTCCAGCGTGTCGGGGTCGTAGACCATGTTCTCGATCACCGTGCCGAACTTGTAGCAGGTGGCGTAGATTTCCGGCTCGGCCTCGGCCGAGAGGTTGATGGTCTTGGCGTAGCAGCCGCCCTCGAAGTTGAAGATGCCGCTGTCGGACCAGCCATGCTCGTCATCGCCGACCAGCGTGCGCGAGGGATCGGCCGAGAGCGTGGTCTTGCCGGTGCCCGACAGGCCGAAGAAGATCGCCGAATCGTCCGGGTTGCCAAGCGCGTGGTTGGCCGAGCAATGCATCGGCATCACGCCTTTTTCCGGCAGGATGTAGTTCAAGAGCGTGAAGACCGATTTCTTGTTTTCGCCGGCATAGGCGGTGTTGCCGATCAGGATCAGCTTCTTGTCGAAATTGAGTGCGATCACCGTTTCCGAGCGGCAGCCGTGGCGTGCCGGATCGGCCTTGAACGAGGGGCAGTTGATGATGGTGAATTCCGGCGCGAAACTGGCCAGTTCGGCGGCCTCGGGACGGCGCAGCAGGTTGCGGATGAACAGCCCATGCCAGGCCAGTTCGGTCACGACCCGGACGTCGAGGCGCAGGGCAGGATCCGCGCCGCCGTAGAGGTCCTGAACGAAATAGTCCTTGCCCTTCATGTGCTCCAGCATATCAGCATGGAGCCGGTCGAAGGCCTCGGGTTCCATCGGGCGGTTGTTTTCCCACCAGATGCTGTCTTCGACCGAGGGGGTGCGCACGACATGCTTGTCCTTGGGCGAGCGGCCGGTATGCGCGCCGGTCGAGACCAGGAATGTGCCGCCCAGACCCAGCTTGCCCTCGTCCCGCTGGATCGCCGCTTCGATCAGCGCCGGTTCGAGCAGGTTGTAGTAGACATTGCCGAGCCCCGTGATTCCCTGGTCTTCGAGACGGCAATTCGGATTGACGCGCGGTTCGGTCATGGCACCTGTGCTCCTGCTAGAATTCCGGGCCGGCAACCGGCCGTTGCGCGTCCTATAACACGGCATTTCCTGGGCGAAAGCGCACTTATGGGCAGGGTTAGCGCAATCAGACACAGTTAGCGCAATCATTTGTCGGATCGTGGCCTTGGCTTTGGGAATTCGTCACAAAGGCCCCCACCCCGGTATCGGTCGCCGGGGCGATTCGGGCCGGCGGAAAAGGGGTGGGCGCCATGATCCTGCATGCGAGCTGCATCGCCCATCGGGGCAGGGGGCTGCTGATCCTCGGCCCCTCGGGCGCAGGCAAATCCACGCTGGCGCTTGAAATGATGGCCTTCGGTGCGACGCTTGTGGCGGATGATCGCACCATCCTGCGCCGCGAGGGGGGGCGAATCGTCGCTGATGCGCCGGATTCGATTCGCGGCCGGATCGAGGCGCGCGGCGTCGGCATCCTGCATGCCGCGCCGCACGGGCCGGTGGATGTGGCGCTGGCGGTCGATCTGGCGCGCCCCGAGCCCGACCGCCTGCCGCCCGACCGCCGGCTTGACCTTATGGGCAGGTCCGTGCCCCTTGTCCTTGGTGCCGGCCGCGTTCATCTTGCATCAATACTGTTGCAATATCTTGTCGCAGGACGGGCGGACACGGATTTGCGGAGATAGGTCGAACCATGCCAGAGGCGATGAGCGCCATGGACAGCCAGGACGAACGGGCCCAGCGGCTGGTATTGATTACCGGCCCGTCCGGTGCCGGGCGTTCGACGGCGATCAACGTGCTGGAGGATCTGGGCTATGAGGCCATCGACAACTTGCCCCTGTCGCTGATCCCGCGGCTGCTGGACGGGCCGGCGCGGCCGATGCCGCTGGCGCTGGGGCTGGACGTGCGCAACCGCGACTTTTCGGTCGCCAACCTGATCGAGTTGATCGACCGGCTGACGCGGCTGCCGGAGTATGCACCCGAGCTGCTGTTCCTGGACTGCACGACCGAGCAGCTTTTGCGACGGTTCAACGAAACCCGCCGTCGCCATCCGCTGCGGACCGAAGGCTCGCCGCTGGATGCGATCCTGGCCGAACGCGACATGCTGGCACCGATCCGCGCCCGGGCCGATGTGCTGGTCGATACTTCGGAGTTGTCGCCACATGACCTGAAGGCCGAGCTGGCCCGCTGGTTCGAGACCGAGCCGGGGCGGCGCCTGACCGTCTCGGTGCAGTCCTTTTCCTATAAGCGCGGGGTGCCGCGCGGGGTGGACATGATGTTCGACTGCCGCTTTCTCGCCAATCCGCATTGGCGGCGGGAATTGCGGCCGCTGGATGGCCGCGATTCGGCGGTTCAGCAATATGTGATGGCCGATTCGCGATTCGACGAGTTCTTCCGTCGGGTGCGCGATCTTGTGCTTTTTGCCCTGCCCGCCCATCTGGAGGAGGGTAAGGCCCATCTGGCGATCGGCTTCGGCTGCACCGGGGGGCGACACCGTTCTGTCACAATGGCGGAAAAAATGGCGGATGCGCTTGCGAAAGCAGGCTGGCAAGTGTCAATTAGACATCGGGAACTTGAACGCCGTGAAAAGGCGCCGGCACCTGGGGATGATGGCCATGTTCGGGCCTCTCGCACAGCCTTGGCGCAAGGGTGAACGGCTGGTGCGTGGTAGGGTGAATTGATCGGGATTGTCATCGTGGCGCATGGGGGGCTGGCCCGGGAATATCTCTCGGCGGTCGAGCATGTGGTGGGACCGCAGACCGGGATCAAGGCCGTGGCGATCGAGGAAAACCATGACCGGGGCGAGAAACAGGCCGAAATCTGCGCCGCCGCCGATGCGGTGGACGCGGGCGACGGCGTGGTGGTGGTCACGGATCTGTTCGGAGGCTCGCCCTCCAACCTGTCGTTGATGGCCTGTGCGGTGCGGAATCGCTCGATTCTCTACGGGGCGAACCTGCCGATGCTGGTCAAGCTGGCCAAATCCCGCAAATTGCCGGTGGCGGATGCGGTCTCGCTGGCCAAGGATGCGGGACGCAAGTACATCAACAGCTATGACGTCCTGCCTGCCGATGTGCTTCCCATTCCGAAACGTGCCGCTTCATGAATGACATGACCAACGGGGCCGTCACCCGTACCCTGGCGATCATCAACGAAAAGGGCCTTCATGCGCGGGCCAGCGCCAAATTCGTCGAAACGGTCGAACAGTTCGACGCCCAGGCCACCGTCGAAAAGGACGGCATCAGCGTCTCGGGCGATTCGATCATGGGCCTGCTGATGCTGGCCGCGCCGCGCGGCAGCACCATCCGCGTCACCACGCGCGGCGTGCAGGCCGCCGAACTGGCCGATGCCCTGACCGCGCTTGTCGAGGATTACTTCGGCGAAGGCATGTAAGGGCCGGACATGGCCCGATCCTCCTATCACCATGGCAACCTGCGCCAGGCCCTTGTCGAGGCCACGGTGCGGCTGATCGAGGAAAACGGCCCGCAGGCCTTTACTCTCGCCGAGGCCGCGCGCCTGGCCGGGGTCAGCGCCGCCGCGCCCTATCGCCATTTCACCGGCCGCGAGGAATTGCTGGAGGAGGTCGCGCGCCAGGGGTTCGAGGAGTTCGCCGACCGGCTGGAGACCGCCTTCGACGAGGGCCGGCCACGCCCGCTGACCGCCTTCCTGCGCATGGGCCAGGAATACCTGAACTTTGCGGCCGAGCGGCGCGGCTTCTACATCGCCATGTTCGAATCCGGCATCTCGATCGCCGGCAATGCCGGATTGTCCCAGGCCTCGGAGCGGGCCCGCGGCATCTTGGTGCGCGGCGCCGAGGCGCTGTTCCGGCAATTGCCCGAGGGACGCCGGCCGCCGTCCGGCATGGTCGCCGACCATATCTGGGCGCTGAGCCATGGCGTGGTCGAGCTGTTCGGCCGTGGCAAGCCCGGCTCGCGCTCGCCGATCTCGGCCGGCGACATGCTGGAAAGCGGGGCGCTGATCTATCTGCGCGGGTTGGGCGTGATCCCCGACTGAAAGTTTTCCATGAAAATTTCTGCCGCTTCCCTTGAACCGGGCCGGCTATGCTCCATCTATGTAAATGTGATTAACATTCACATCGGAAAGGGACCGCAATGAACACTGACATCGCCCCGCGCCCCTCCGCCCTCGACCGGATCGGCGCAGCACTGGCCGGCATCCGGGACTGGCTGGACGAACGCGGGAAAGGCGCCTGGATCGCCGCCATGATCCTGGCCTTCATCGCCGCCTGGCCCCTGGGCCTTGCCATCCTGGGTTACATGATCTGGAGCAAACGCATGTTTTCCTGTCGCCACCGCCATCATCACCACCGTCACGGCTATGGCCGCGGTTTCGCGGCGCCGACCGGCAATTCTGCCTTCGACGCTTATCGCGAGGAGACGCTGAAGCGGCTCGAGGACGAGCATCGCGAATTCCTCGATTTCCTGCAAAAGCTGCGCGAGGCCAAGGACAAGGCTGAATTCGACCAGTTCATGCAAAGCCGCAAGGAACCGCCCGCGCCGCAGGCGTGAACCGGGGCGCAGGCCCGATGCGAAAGGGGCCGGGGATCACCCGGCCCTTGGTCAATAGGAGTATTCGGCGTAGATGCGGCTCAGGTCGCCCGCCCATTCGCCCTGGTATTTCCCCAGCAGCTCGTCGGCCGGCACCCTGCCGGTCTCGACGCTTTCCCTCAGCGTGTTCAGGAAATGCGTCTCGTCCGGGACCAGCCCGCCCGAGCCGGTGCGGGCCCGCGCCTTCAGCCCGGCTTCCGAGATCGCCAGCACCTCGCGCGCCAGATCGCGCATCTTCATGCCCTTCACCTCGGCATCCAGCGCCAGCAGCCCGGCGCCCTGCCGCCAGCTCTCGCGCGTCTCGGCATCCCAGCCCTTGATCAGATCCCAAGCCGCATCCAGCGCCGAGGCGTCGTAAAGCAGCCCGACCCACAGCGCCGGCAGGGCGCAAAGCCGCCGCCAGGGACCGCCATCGGCGCCGCGCATCTCGATGAACTTCTTGACCCGCGCCTCGGGGAAAACCGTGGTCAGGTGGTCGGCCCAGTCCGACAGCGTCGGGATCTCGCCCGGCAGCGCCGGCAGCCGGCCTTGCAGGAAATCGCGGAAGCTCTGCCCCAGCGCGTCGATATACTTACCGTCGCGATAGACGAAATACATCGGCACATCGAGCACGTAATCGACCCAACGCTCGTAGCCGAAGCCGTCCTCGAAGGCGAAGGGCAGCATGCCGGTGCGCGCCGCGTCGAGATTCTGCCAGATATGCGCGCGCCAGCTTTTCCAGCCGTTCGGCTTGCCGTCGAGGAAGGGCGAATTGGCAAAAAGCGCATTCGCCACCGGCTGCAAGGCCAGGGCCACGCGCAGCTTCTGCACCATGTCGGCCTCGGACGCGAAGTCCAGGTTCACCTGCACGGTGCAGGTGCGATACATCATCTGCGTGCCCAGCGTGCCGACCCGGCCCATGTAATCGGTCATCAGCCGGTAGCGCCCCTTGGGCATCATCGGCATCTGGTCCTGCGTCCAGACCGGTGCGGCGCCCAGCCCGATGAAACCGGCGCCCAGATCGTCCGCCACGGCCTTCACCTCGGCCAGATGGCTGTTCACCTCGTCGCAGGTCTGGTGGATGGTCTCCAGCGGCGCGCCGGAAAGCTCGAGCTGCCCGCCCGGCTCCAGGCTGACATTGGCGCCGTCGCGCTCCAGCCCGATGATGTTGCCGGCCTCCAGAACCGGGGTCCAGCCGAAGCGGCTCTGCAACCCCTCCAGCATGGCCTTGACCGAGGGCTGGCCGGGCGCGGCCTCATAGGGCAGGGGCATCAGGTCGGCATGGCGATAGCCGAATTTCTCGTGCTCGGTGCCGATCCGCCAGGCCTCGCGCGGCTTCTCACCCGCGGCGATATATTCGACCAGCTGTTCGGGACGTTCGATCGGGCCGCCGCCCTGTTGGGGAATGGACATCGGTGGCCTCTCGTTTGCCTTGCCCGCCACAGGTGGCAAGGCAGGCGGCTCAAGTCAAGCGGGCGCGCGCGGGCCTCGTCCAAACGGTTTGGATCGTCGGCGCATCCGGCGCCAGAGCCGAGGCGAGGCGGCCCATCTCGATCCCCGGCAGCGTCGAGAAGGCGCCGGCCAGATATTCGGCCCCCGCCGCATCGACCGGGATCAGCAGCGCCTGGCCATCGCTGCTTTTCAGTCGCCAATGCCGGCGGCCGTTCAGCCGCATCAGCCGGATCTCGGCCAGCTCGCGCAGCGCGATCTCGCCGCCCAGCAGCCGGTTGGGGGAAAGATAGCGGATCGCGCCCTCGTCCAGCTCGACCATGCCGGGGCCGAGCGTGTCGTGCCGGAACCGCATCCGCCGCCGCGCGTCCAGCGCCCAGAGCGCCGAGGCCCCGGCAATCGCCGCGCCGATGGGCCACAGGATCCAGCCGCCCAGCGAGAACACCCACAGCCCGAACGCGGTCGCGGCCAGCGCCGCGCCGGTCTCGGCCCAGGGGCGCAGCTTTTCGGCCAGCTCCGGGCGGATCATCAAAGCTCCAGCGCCATGTCGCGATGCGGGATGCCGGCGTCGTCGTATTCGGGGCCGTAGGCGGCAAAGCCCAGCTTCTCGTAAAAGCCGATGGCATGGGTCTGGGCGCCAAGCTTGGCCCGCGTGACGCCGGGCAGGGCGCGCAGCTCGTCCAGCGCCGCGCGGATCAGCGCCGCGCCGGCGCCGGTGCCGCGCGCGGATTTCAGCACCGCGACGCGGCCGATCTTGCCGGTCGCGCCCTCGACCAGGATGCGGGCGGTGCCCAGGGCCCGGCCGCTGTCATCCCGCGCCAGCAGGTGGATCGCCGCGCCGTCGCGGCCGTCCCATTCCTCGGCCTCGGGGACGTTCTGCTCGACGATGAAGACCGCGCGGCGGATGGCGCGGCAGGTGTCGAGGTCGGTGGTCTTCTCGATCATGCGAAGTAACGCTCCAGGATGCGGCGATAGATGCGGGCGAGCTGGCGCACCTGCTCGGCCGGCACGCGTTCGTCCACCTGATGCATGAAATGCCCGACCAGCCCGAATTCAAGCACCGGGCAGTGATCCTTGACGAAACGCGCATCCGAGGTGCCGCCCGAGGTCGAGAGCACCGGATCGAGCCCGGTCTCCTCGCGCACCACGCCGGCGACCAGATCGACGAAGGGGCCGGGCGCGGTCAGGAAGCTTTCGCCCGACACATCGGTCGAGATGGCGAAATCCACCCTGGTCTCGGCCGAGATCGCCGCCGCGCGGGCGCGGATCATGCGGTCGAGGCTTTCGGACGTATGCGCGTCGTTGAAGCGGATATTGATCGCCGCCCGCGCCCGTTCCGGGATCACGTTCGAGGCCGGGTTGCCGCAATCCACCGTCGTCACCTGCAGGCCCGAAGGGTCGAAATGCGCGGTCCCCTCGTCCAGCGGCGCGTCGGTCAGTTCGTGCAGCAGCCGCAGCAGCGCGTGGATCGGGTTGCGGGCGCGATGCGGATAGGCGGCATGGCCCTGGATGCCATGCGCCTCGATCCGCAGGGTCATCGAGCCGCGGCGGCCGATCTTGATCATCTCGCCCATGCGGTCGGGATTCGAGGGCTCGCCGACGATGCAGACATCCATCCGCTCGCCATGCGCCGCCATCCAGTCGAGCAGCGCGCGGGTGCCGTGCTTGCCGGGGCCTTCCTCGTCGCCGGTGATGGCCAGGATCACCGCGCCGTCCGGCGGCGGGGTTTCGGTTACGAAACCGATGGCGGCGGCGACGAAGGCCGCGACCCCGGATTTCATGTCGGTGGCGCCCCGGCCCCAGATCCAGCCTTCGGCCTCATGCCCCGAAAAGGGCGGATGCGTCCAGCTTGCCGGATCGCCCGGCGGCACCACATCGGTATGGCCGTTGAAGCCGAAGGTCCGCGCGCCCTTCGCCCCCCAGCGCGCGAACAGGTTCGGCACGCCCTCGCGGTCCACGCGATGGCATTCGAACCCCGCCGCGCCCAGCACATCCGCCAGCAGCAGCAGCGCGCCGCCCTCGTCGGGCGTGACCGAGGCGCAGCGGATCAGCCGGGCGGTCAGTTGGGCGGGATCGGGGATCGGGGTCATGGGCGGGCCTTTCGCTTTTGGTCCCCTGACTACACCGCCGGACCCGCAAGCTCCAGCGCGCGGCGCAGCAGGTTGGCCCCGGTCAGCACCAGCAGGATCAGCGTCCAGCGCCGGAATTGCGCCACGTCCAGCCGGTCATGCGCCAGATAGCCCAGGCCCATGCCGACCAGCGCCGGGATCACCAGGATCGCGGAAAACGGCAGCGTCTGCGCGTTCAGCAGTCCCGATTGCAGATGCGAGACGGTCAGCACCGCCGCGCCCAGGAAGAACACCACGCCCTGCACCCGCATCTGTTCGGCCTTGGGCGCGTGCAGCGACAGCAGCAGCACCAGCAGCGGCGGCCCCCAGATGCCCGAGACCCCGCCGATCAGCCCGCCGATCACGCCCGTCGCGATCTCCATGCGCCGGCGGTGATGCACCGGCAGGACCAGGCTGCGGCCCATGATCTGCCACAGCGCGAAGACGGTGATCGGCAGGCCGATGATGGCATACATCAGCCATTGCGGCACCCGCGTGGCGAAGAAGGCGCTGACCGGGATGAACAGCACCACCATGCCGATATGCCAGCGATAGGCCCAGCTTGCCTGCCAGGCCGGCCGCCAGCCGCCGCGCAGCGCCTGGCGGATATTCGTGACCAGCACCGGCAGGATCACCGCCGCCACCGCCTGCTGCGCGGTCAGGAACGACCCCAGCGCCGCCAGCATGATCATCGGCATGGCGAAGCCGATGGCGCCCTTCACGAAGCCGGAAAACAGCGTGATCGCGATGGCGATCCAGAAATGAAAGGGGTCGAGGCCGAACATGGGCGCAGGTTGCTGCGCCGCGCCGTCCACCGCAAGGGCCGTTCTTGCGCAATCAGCGAGACATTTTAGTTCGCGTTGTGTCTGAATTGCGCATGATAGTTGCGCTGCGATTGCGAAACCGCTAGTCATGCCGCAACGCCGCATGAAGGAGTCTGCCATGAAGGACATGCCCGCGATGCCAGCCGATACGCCTTCCGCCCTGCTTGCGCTTGCCGCCGAGGCCCTGCCGGAGCTCGAATCCCTGCAATCCCGCGCGACCGAGGCGCTGCGCGCGCTGGTGGCGCCCTCGGGCAAGCCACAGCCGGCGCTGTTGGAGGAACACCAGCACGCCGCCCATGCCCTGTCCTGGCTGACCACCTATGTCGAATCGATCCGCCAGTTGACCGGCTGGGCCGGGCGGCTGGCCGAGGCGGGCAGCCTCGGCCGGACCGAGGCACTGATCCTGCAAATCGGCCTGGGCGAATACCTGAGCCAGATCGCCGGCGGCATCCCGATGAGCCAGACGGAATTCGCCCGGCTCTCGGACCTGGACCTGGACTGGCAGCCGGGCGAGGCGGCGGCCAAGCTGATGCGCGGCAATACCGCCCCGGCGCGGGCCGAGCTTGCGCGGCTGATGCAGGACAATCACGGCCGCGCCACCTTCGGCGCCACCGGGCTCGACGAGGATCTGGAGATGATCCGCGACCAGTTCCGCCGCTATGCCGAGGAGCGGGTGATCCCCAACGCCCATGAATGGCACCTGAAGGACCAGCTGATCCCGATGGAGATCATCGAGGAACTGGCCGAGCTCGGCGTCTTCGGCCTGACCATCCCCGAGGAGTTCGGGGGCTTGGGCCTCTCGAAAGCCTCGATGGTGGTGGTGACCGAGGAGCTGTCGCGCGGCTATATCGGCGTGGGCTCGCTGGGCACGCGCAGCGAGATCGCGGCCGAGCTGATCCTCTGCGGCGGCACCGCGGCGCAGAAGGCGAAATGGCTGCCGGCGCTGGCCTCGGGCGAGATCCTCTCGACGGCAGTCTTTACCGAGCCGAACACCGGCAGCGACCTGGGCAGCCTGCGCACGCGGGCGGTCAGGGACGGCGAGGATTGGGTCATCACCGGCAACAAGACCTGGATCACCCATGCGCAGCGCACCCATGTCATGACGCTGCTGGCGCGCACCGACCCCGAGACGACGGACTGGCGCGGGTTGTCGATGTTCCTGGCCGAAAAGACGCCGGGCACCGACGACGACCCCTTCCCGACCCCCGGCATGACCGGTGGCGAGATCGAGGTGCTGGGCTATCGCGGCATGAAGGAATATGAGCTGGGCTTCGACGGTTTCCGCGTCAAGGGCGAGAACCTGCTGGGCGGCGAGCCGGGGCGCGGTTTCAAGCAGCTGATGGAGACCTTCGAATCGGCGCGCATCCAGACCGCCGCCCGCGCCGTCGGCGTGGCGCAATCGGCGGCCGAGATCGGCATGCGCTACGCCATCGACCGCAAGCAGTTCGGCAAATCGCTGATCGAATTCCCCCGCGTCGCCGACAAGCTGGCCATGATGGCGGTCGAGATCATGATCGCCCGGCAGCTGACCTATTTCAGCGCCTGGGAAAAGGACCACGGCCGGCGCTGCGATCTGGAAGCGGGAATGGCCAAGCTGCTGGGCGCCCGCGTCGCCTGGGCGGCGGCGGACAATGCCTTGCAGATCCATGGCGGCAACGGCTTTGCACTGGAATACGCCATCAGCCGGGTGCTGTGCGACGCGCGCATCCTCAACATCTTCGAGGGCGCGGCCGAGATCCAGGCCCAGGTTATTGCACGCAGGCTACTGGACTAGGATGAAATTCCGGCCCCTGCTGGACAGCGGGGGCCGTTAGGGCATTATGGCAGCAACAGGACATAACGGAGCTGCCAATGACCCGCATCCCGATGATTTCCGCGGCGATTGCCGCCACGCTCGGCCTTGCCGCCTGCGAGCCGACGGCGCCCGACCTGCCGGGCGCCAATATCCCGACCGGGCCCTATGTGCTGGTCGGCATCGGTTCCGACACCGTGCCGCAGCGCAATGTCGGCATGACCATCGAGGCGGATGGCTCGATCTCGGGCCGGGCGCCCTGCAACACCTACTCGGCAAGCCAGAACGCCGAGCCGCCCGCCTTTGCTCTGGGGCCGCTGACCCGGACGGAAATGGGTTGCAGCGGGCTGGCCGGGCGGCTGGAAGCGCGCTATTTCCAGGCGCTGTCGGCAGCCAACGGCATCACCTATGAAGGCGGCGTGCTGACCATCAAGGGGCCGACCTACCTGACCTATGAGCCGGGCTATCGCAAGGAATGACCGTGCGGGACCCGGCCGGAAGGAGATGAGCGATGCGGAAACTGATTCTCGCCCTGTCCCTGGGGCTAGCCGCCTGCGGCGCCGAAACGGATGAGGCGGCGCAGATTCCCGGCGAATACACGCTGATCGCGGTGGAAGGCGTCGAGGTCTCGGGCACGCCCACCCTGCGCATCGCCGAGGACGGCGCGGTCTCGGGGCAAGGGCCCTGCAACCTGTTCACCGGCCGCAATAATGCCACGCTGCCGGCGCTGGACCTGGGCGCGCTGGCGACGACCCGCCGCGCCTGCCTGCAAGAGGGCGGCGAGCAGGCTTTTTTCCAGGCGCTCGGTGCGGTGCGCGAGGCAAGGCGCGAGGGTGAGGAACTGGTGATGACCGGCCCCGATGTCACCATCCGCTGGCGGGCTGCGACGCAGTAAGCCGGGCGACCAGCCGGGCGCGTGCCGGGGGCAGGGGCTTGCCCGCATGGCTCTCGGCCAGCCGCGATTGCAGGAAATGCCCGGTCAGGGCCAGCGCGTCCTCGATGCCGCCATTGCCGCGCCCGCCCAGCATGGCGGGCAGCGGCAAGAGCCTTGGCGCCCATTCCCCCGCCGCCTGGGCAGACACCGCCCGGCCCGAGCGCGGGCTGACATAGGCCAGCCCGTCGCGCGTCCCCGTCACCGCGCAACTTGTCAGGTCGAGACCGAAGCCCAGCTCGTCGAGCAGCCGCATTTCCCAATGCAGATAGGCCTCGGCCCAGTTCCCGCCCGCATCCATCAGGTCCAGCAGCGCCTCGGTCGCGTCGGCCAGGCGGGGATGCGGGTCGCGCTCGGGCAGGGCATAGGTCAGAAGCGCGGTGACTGCATTCACCCCGGCCAGCGCATCGGCGCCGGCCAACAGCCCCGGCCGCGCCCGCGCCGGCTCGATGCTGAAGGTGCCAAGCTGATCCTCCAGCCGCGCCCGCCAGCGCAGGCTGACCCGGTTGCCGGGTTGCAGCATGGCGGCACGCCTGGTGCTGGCGCCGCCGGGCACCAGGCCACGCAGCAGCCCGGCCTCGCCCGACAGCACGGTCAGGATCACGGCGCTTTCGCCGTGCCTTTGCAGCGCCATCACGCTGGCCTCGCCGCTCCATTCCATCGCACCGCCTTTCCTTTCACGCCACCCTGCCGCAATCTGGGGGCGATGAACAAGGAGACAGGCATGTTGAAACCGTGGATCGAGGCCCAGGCGCGGCTGGTCGAGGTGGCGGCGGGCCGCGCGCCGGCCGATCTGGTGATCCGGGGCGGGCAATGGGTCAATGTCCACACGCGCGAGGTGATCCCTGGCATCGACGTGGCCGTGGCCGATGGCCGGGTGGCCTATGTCGGCCCTGACGCCGGGCCGTCGATCGGCCCCGATACGCAGGTGATCGAGGCCGAGGGCCGCTTCATGCTGCCCGGCCTGATCGACGCGCATATGCATGTCGAATCGGGGATGCTGACGCCGGCCGGCTTTGCCGCCGCGGTGATCCCGCACGGCACCACGACGATCTTCCACGACCCGCACGAGATCGCCAATGTGCTGGGCCTTGAGGGCGTGCGGCTGATGCGGGACGAATCGCTGCTGCAACCGATCAGCATGTTCACCCAGATGCCCAGCTGCGCGCCCTCGGCCCCCGGCCTGGAGACCACCGGCCAGCCGATCACCGAGGGCGAGGTGGCGCAGGCCATGGGCTGGGACGGCATCGTCGGCCTGGGCGAGATGATGAACTTTCCCGGCGTCGCCGCCGGCGACCGGCAGATGCTGGCCGAGATCGCCGCCACCCGTGCCGCCGGCAAGACGGTGGGCGGCCATTACGCCAGCCCCGACCTGGGCCGGCCCTTCCACGCCTATGTCGCCGGCGGTGCCAACGACGACCACGAGACCACGACCGAGGCGCAGGGCATTGCCCGCGTGCGCCAGGGCATGGGCTGCATGATGCGCCTTGGCTCGGCCTGGTATGACGTGGCAAGCCAGATCACCGCGATCACCGAAAAGGGGCTCGATCCGCGCTTCTTCATCCTCTGCACCGATGACAGCCATTCCGGCACGCTGGTCCATGAGGGCCACATGAACCGGGTGGTGCGCCACGCCATCGACTGCGGCTGCGATCCGCTGGTGGCGATCCAGATGGCGACCATCAACGCCGCGCAGCATTTCGGGCTGGAACGTGAACTCGGCAGCATCACCCCAGGGCGGCGGGCGGATGTGATCCTGACCTCGGACCTGCGCAGCCTGCCCATCGAGGCGGTAGTCGCGCAGGGCAGGCTGGTGGCGGCAGGCGGCAGGCTGCTGGTCGATTGCCCGCGGATCGCCTGGCCCGAGGCGGCGCGCGATTCGGTGCATCTGGGCCGCCGCCTTGCCGGCGCGGATTTCGCGGTCCGGGCCACGGGCGACAGCGCGCACGTCCGCGTCATCGGCGTGGTCGAGAACCAGGCGCCGACCCGTGCGCTCACGGCCGAGCTGCCGATCCGCGACGGCGTCATCGAGGGGCAGGGCGACACCTGCCACATCGCCCTGGTCGAACGCCACCGGGCGAGGGGCGGCGTGGTGAACGGCTTCGTCTCGGGCTTCGGCTACCGGGGCCGGATGGCGGTGGCCTCGACCGTGGCGCATGACAGCCATCACATGGTCGTCGTCGGCACGGATCGCGACAGCATGGCTGCGGCGGCGAACCACCTGGGCCGGATCGGCGGCGGCGTCACCGTGTTCCGCGACGGCGAGGAACTGGCGACGGCGGCGCTCCCCATCGCCGGGCTGATGTCCGACCGCCCCGCCGCGGCGGTGGCCGAGGCCGCGCAGGGCATCGTCAAGGCCATGCAGGATTGCGGCTGCACGCTCAACAACGCCTATATGCAGCATTCGCTGCTGGCGCTGGTGGTGATCCCCGAATTGCGGATCTCGGACCTCGGCATCGTCGATGTCACCCGGTTCGAGCTGGTCGATCTGCTGCTCTAGCGGCCCCCCGCTTCTTCGTTGTTCAAATACCCATGATGCGCGAGACCTCGGCCTCGCGCGCGACCGCCAGGAATTGCGCCCGGCCGCGCAGCGCCTCGAACAGCTCCGGCCCGGTGCCGGTCAGCCAGGCCTGGGCGCGAAGCGCGCAGATCTCGTCGTAAAGCGCGGCACGGCGGTCTGCGTCCAGATGCGCCGCCACCTCGTCCAGCAGCAGCACCGGGCTTTCCTCGGCCAGCGCCCGGGCATTGGCGAGGATCAGCGACAAGAGCAGCGCCTTTTGCTCGCCGGTCGAGGACAGCGCGGCGGGCATCGCCTGCGGCCCCCAATGCGCGCCCAGGTCGGCGCGATGCGGGCCGGTCAGGGTGCGGCCGGCCGCCATGTCGCGGCCGCGCCCCTCGGCCAGCCGGGCGGCGATGCTCTCGGCGTCGGGATCGTCGGCCGAACCCTCGCCCGGCAGCAGCGTCAGGCAGGCCGAGGGAAAGGCGGTCTCGGCCCCTTCCTGCGCCGCCATGATCCGGGCGATGGCGTCCAGGCGGTTGCGGGTCAGCGCCGCGCCCGTCTCGGCCATCTGCGCCTCCAGCGCGCGATACCAGCCGGCATCGCGGACCTCGTCGCGCAGCAGCCGGTTGCGCTCGCGCATGGCCTTGTCGTAAGCCAGCGCCTCCTCGGCATGGCCCGGCGTGAAGCTGAGCGTGATCCGGTCCAGGAACCGCCGCCGCTGTTCGGGCGCGTCGGTCCACAGTCGGTCCATGGCCGGGGTCAGCCAGATCACCCGCATCAACCGGCCGAGCGCGATCTGCGTCGCGGGCTTGTCGTCGATCACCACCTCGCGCGGCTGGCCGGGCAGGGCGCGGGTCAGCACCTGATGGGTGTCGATCCGGGCCCGGATCTGCCAGCCGACCTCCGGCCCCTTGCGGGCCTGGTCGCCGGGCACGGCGCCGCGCATGCCGCGGCCGGGCGACAGCATCGAGACGGCTTCCAGGATATTGGTCTTGCCCGCCCCGTTCGGACCATGGATGGCGACGGGGCGGCGGTCGGCCTCGATCTCCAGCCTGGCCCAGCTGCGGAACTGGGTCAGGTGCAGCCGGGTCAGCGTCACACGCGCATCGGCATGACGACATAGACCGCGCTGGTGTCGCCGCCCTCGCGGATCAGCGCCGCGTCGCCCGAGCCGTTGAACAGGAAGACCGCATTCTCGCGCTCGATCTGGCTGGCGATCTCGTGCAGGTATTTGGCGTTGAAGCCGATCTCCAGCGGTTCGTCGGCATAGGCGACCGGCAGTTCCTCGTCTGCCGCGCCGGCATCCGGGGCGTTCACCGACAGGACCAGCCGGTCCTCGTCCAAGGACAGCTTGACGGCGCGCGAGCGTTCGCTGCTGACGGTGGCCACCCGGTCGACCGCCTTGGCAAAATCGCCGGCATCGACCTCCAGCTTGCGGGCATTGCCCGAAGGGATGACCCGGCTGTAATCGGGGAAGGTACCGTCGATCACCTTCGAGGTCAGCGTGATCGTCGGCGTGGCGAAGCGCACCTTGGTCTCGCTGACCGAGACCGCGATCTCGGCCTCGTCATCGTCCAGCAGCTTGCGCAGCTCGGCCACGGTCTTGCGCGGCACGATCACGCCGGGCATCTCCTCGGCCCCCGCGGGCAGCGGCGCGTCGATCCGCGCCAGCCGGTGGCCGTCGGTCGCCACGCAGCGCAGGCTGGCGCCGTCCTCGGTTTGCGCGACATGCATATAGACGCCGTTCAGGTAATAGCGGGTCTCCTCGTTCGAGATGGCGAATTTCGACTTGTCGAACAGCCGCCGCAGCACCGCGGCGGGGGCCGAGAAGTTCGCCGAATATTCGGACGAGGACATGACCGGGAAATCCTCGCGCGGCAGGGTCGCGAGGCTGAAGTTCGAGCGCCCTGCCTGCACCGACAACCGCCCCGAGGCGGCATCCAGGCTGAGCTGCACCAGCGCGCCGTCCGGCAGCTTGCGGGCGATGTCGTTGAGCATCCCGGCCGAGACGGTGGTGGCGCCGGGCCGCTCGACCTGCGCATTCGCGCGGTCCACGATCTCGGTATCCAGGTCGGTGGCGCGGAGGCTGACGCCTTCGGGCGTGGCCTCGATCAGCACGTTGGCCAGGATCGGAATGGTGTTGCGGCGTTCGACGACGGACTGGGCCTGGGAAACGGCCTTCACCAGATCGGCGCGTTCAATCGAAAATTTCATGGTCCACCCTTATGTCCTTCTGGCCTCATGTCGATCCGGCGCGGGGCGCCAATGTGGCACAATCCCGCGCAAGGTCAAGCGGATGCGTTCAGGCCTCCAGCAGGCGGCGCAGCAGGTCGATATCCTCGGCCAGGCTGCGATCCGAGCCGCGCAGCTCCTCGATCTTCTTCACGCCATGCATGATGGTGGTGTGGTCGCGGCCGCCGAAGCGGCGCCCGATCTCGGGCAGGCTGCGCGAGGTCATCTGCTTGGCCAGATACATGGCGATCTGGCGGGGGCGGGCGACGGTGCGCACCCGCTTGGGCCCGATCATGTCGGCCAGGCGGATGTTGTAATGCTCGGCCACCTTGCGCTGGATCTCCTCGATGGAGACCTTGCGGTCGTTGGCGCGCAGGATGTCGGCCAGGCATTCCTGGGTCATGTCCAGCGTGATCTCGCGCCCCATCAGGCTGGCAAAGGCGAACAGCCGCTGCAACGCGCCCTCCAGCACCCGGACATTCGAGGTGATGCGATGGGCCAGAAATTCCAGCACCCCCGGCGCGATCAGCAGGCCGGGATATTGCGCGCGGAAACTGTCGGTCTTGCTTTGCAGGATGCCCAGGCGCAGCTCGTAATCGGTCGGGTGCAAATCCACCACCAGGCCGCATTGCAGGCGCGACTTGATGCGCTCCTCCATGTCCTTGATCTCGCCCGGCGCGCGGTCGGCCGAGATGACGATCTGCTTGCCCTGATCGACCAGCGTGTTGAAAGTGTGGAAGAATTCCTCCTGGGTGGAATCCTTGCCGGCGATGAACTGCACGTCATCGACCATCAGCACCGAGACGGTGCGGAACAGTTCCTTGAAATCCATCACGGTGCGGTCGCGCAGCGCCTGGACGAAGCGATACATGAACTGCTCGGCCGAAAGATACAGCACCCGCGCCTCGGGCTGGCGGATCTGGATCTCGCGGGCGATGGCATGCATCAGGTGGGTCTTGCCCAGGCCGACGCCGCCATAAAGGAACAGCGGGTTGAAGGTGACGGGACCGCCCTCGGCCACGCGGCGGGCGGCGGCATGGGCCAGCTCGTTCGGCTTGCCGACCACGAAGTTCTCGAAGGTGAAGCGGCTGTCCAGCGGTGCGGCCAACTCCTCCTCGCCCGAGGGGCGCGGGGGGGCGTGGCGCTTGACGGCGGGCGCGGCGGCCTGGCGGGCGGTCTGGCTGCGGGTCTCGAAGCTCAGGCGCTGCACGGGGCCGCCCATGCGGTCCAGCACCTTGAGGATGTCGTCGCTGTAATGGCGCGAGACCCAGTCGGACAGGAAGCGGGTCGGGCAGGCGATGGTGGCGGTGCCGCCCTCGACGCCGGTCAGGCGCAGGGGCTCGATCCAGGTCGAGAAACTGTCGGTTCCGACGATCTTCTGAAGTTCTTCACGCGCCTGCCCCCAAAGTCTGTCCATCTCGCCCAGTTCCGTCTCTTGTCCCACATGCCGCCGGGATTTTCCGGCGTGAGGCGATTCGGGCGCCGCGACCTGAACGACAATAGTTTCGGCAACAGAAGACCCCCGCCGCCCAGGGCGACGTGCGGGCCGTCCAGCGGCCGAAACTTTCAGACACGCAGCACAGGCCGGTGGCAGCCGGCTTGTGCTTCATCGGTAGCGGATCTTGTCCGATCCTGCTGCCACCCTGCCTGTCGGCGGCAAAGCCGACGGTTCAGGGCATGTCCCCCAGGCGCGACGGTGAATCGCAGGGAACAAGCTAGCAAGAACCGCGGCAGGCCAGCAACCGATCTTCGCGCTTGACAGTCACTTTGCCTGATCGAATCTGGCAGTTGGGAGACAGCTGCATGACAACGCCGAGGGGATTGAAAAGCCAAGGAAAAACCGTGGCTTCCTCATGCAGAAGGGCGCGCCTGGATAGAGCGCGCCCTTGATAAGTTCCACCGGCAGTTGCGAAAATGTCGCAGCGGCTCAGGCGGTGGCGAGGGCCTTTACCCGGGCCGAAAGGCGCGAGATCTTCCGCGCTGCGGTGTTCTTGTGGATCACCCCTTTGGTCACGCCGCGCATCAGTTCGGGCTGGGCGGTCTTCAGGGCTTCGCGGGCGATCTCGGCATTGCCGCTGGCGATGGCTTCCTCGACCTTGCGCAGGAAGGTGCGGATGCGCGAACGGCGGGCCTTGTTGACGGCGGTGCGGCGCTCGATCTGGCGGGCGCGCTTTTTCGACTGGGGCGTGTTGGCCATGGGTGCGGTCCTATCTGTTCTTCATGTCTCGGTTGCGCAAAGCCCATAGCCCCGTCCGAAGGCGGACGGTTGTGATTCTTGCCTTAAGCGGGCCCACACGCATGTAAGCCCGGGCCTATACAGCGGACGGGCCCGAATGCCAAGCGTGAAATCAGCGGTCGCGGAATTGCGGCTCGCGCTTCTCCAGAAAGGCGGCCATGCCCTCTTTCTGGTCCTCGGTCGCGAACAGCGCCTGGAAACTGCGGCGCTCGAACAGGATGCCCTCGCGCAACGTAGTCTCATAGGCGCGGTTCACCGCCTCCTTGGCGGCCAGAACGGCGATCTGGCCCTTCTCAGCGATCTTCTTCGCCGCCGCCAGCGCCTCGGGGATCAGCTTGGCCGCCGGCACCACGCGGCTCACCAGGCCTGAGCGTTCGGCCTCGGCCGCGTCCATGAACCGGCCGGTCAGATGCATCTCCATCGACTTCGACTTGCCGACGAAGCGGGTCAGGCGCTGGGTGCCGCCGATGCCGGCCATGACGCCCAGGTTGATCTCGGGCTGGCCGAACTTGGCGTTATCGGCGCAAAGGATGAAGTCGCAGGCCATGGCCAGCTCGCATCCGCCGCCAAGCGCATAGCCTGCGACCGCGGCGATGATCGGCTTGCGCGTCGCGGTGATGCGGTCGATCTCGGCGCCGAACAGGTCGTCGGTATAGACATCGACGAAGCTCTTGGCCGACATCTCCTTGATATCGGCGCCGGCGGCAAAGGCCTTCTCGCTGCCGGTCAGCACGATGCAGCGCACCTTCTCGTTCCGGTCGGCCTCGGCCAGCGCATCGCCCAGCTCGCCCAGCAGTTGCGAGTTCAGTGCATTCAGCGCCTCGGGCCGGTTCAGCCGGATCAGCGCAACATAGTCGTCGATCTCGACGGTGAGGGTCTGGTAAGCCATCGACTCCTTGCCTTTCGCAAACAAGCTGACCGCGACTCGTAACAAATGCGCGACCGCAAGGCCAGCGCGCTTCTCTGTTGTCCAAATACCCCCGCCGGAGGCGGCTTCAGCTCTGGCAGAGCGGGCAGAAATAGCTCGACCGGCCGGATTGCACGATGCGCTGGACCGTGCCCGCGCAGCCCGGCGCCGGGCAGGGCGCGCCCTCGCGATCATAGACCCGAAAGGAATGCTGGAAATAACCCAGCTCGCCCGTCGCCTGCCGGTGGTCGCGCAGGGACGAGCCGCCGGCGGCGATCGCTTCCTCCAGCACGGCGCGGACATGGCCGACCAGCGCCGCCAGTTCGGGCGCCGCGACCGCGCCGGCCAGGCGGCGCGGGTCGATCCCGGCGCGGTGCAGCGCCTCGGAGACATAGATATTGCCCAGCCCGGCCACGATTCGCTGATCGAGCAGCGCCGCCTTGACCGGCATGCGCCGCCCGGCAAAGGCCCGCCCCAGCGCCTCGGCGGTAAAGGCGTCCGACAGCGGCTCGGGGCCCAGATGCGCCAGCAGCGGATGCGTTGCGCCCGGCGCCACCAGGTCGACCATGCCGAATCGCCGCGCGTCGTTGAAGGTGATGCGCGTGCCCTGGTCGGTCCACAGCACCACATGGTCGTGGCGTGGCAGGATCGTCGGGTCGCGGTGGAAATCCCCCTGCGACTCCCCCTCGATCAGCATCCGCCCCGACATGCCCAGGTGCAGAAGCAGGCTGCCGCGATCCTCCAGCTCGGCCAGGATGTATTTCGACCGCCTGTGCAAGCCGACGACCCGCGCGCCGGTCAGCACCTGCACCAGATCGGGCGGCAGCGGCCAGCGCAGGTCGGGGCGGCGGGCTTCGGCGCGGGCGATCACCCGGCCCTCGAGATGCGGCTGAAGGCCGCGTCGGACGGTTTCGACCTCTGGCAGTTCTGGCATTTTCTTCCCGTTCGTCGCATGGTGCGGCCCGCGTCCCAGCTATGGCGCGCGGCGCGCTTTCGGACTATCTGGGCGCGAAACGACGGATGGACAAGCGACATGACCCCTGACGAGCCAAAGCAGACCCATTTCGGCTTCCGCACCGTGGCCGAGACGGACAAGGCCGGGCTGGTCCATGGCGTCTTCTCGCGCGTCGCCTCACGCTACGATGTGATGAACGACCTGATGAGCGGCGGCATCCACCGGATCTGGAAGACCGCGATGATGGATTGGCTGGCGCCGCGCGACGGCCAGCACCTGCTGGACGTGGCGGGCGGCACCGGCGACATCGCCTTCCGCTTTCTGGAACGCGCCCCGGGCGCCCGCGTCACCGTCTGCGACATGACGGAATCGATGCTGGTCGAGGGCCGCAAGCGCGCCCAGGCCGGCAGGCTGGCCGAGCATCTCGCCTGGGTCACCGGCGACGCGATGCAACTGCCCTTTGCCGACAACAGCTTTGACCGCTACACGATCAGCTTCGGCATCCGCAACGTCACCCGCATCCCCGATGCCCTGGCCGAGGCGCGGCGGGTGCTGCGTCCCGGCGGGCGGCTGATGGTGCTGGAGTTCAGCCAGATGCCGGTGCCGATGCTGCAATGGCTCTATGACCGCTACAGCTTCAACGTGATCCCGGTCATGGGCCAGATCGTCGCGAACGACCGCGACAGCTATCAATACCTGGTCGAATCGATCCGCAAGTTCCCCGATCAGGATACCTTCGCCGCGATGATCCGCGAGGCGGGCTTCGGCCGCGTGCAATGGCGCAACCTGTCCATGGGCATCGCCGCGTTGCATTCGGGCTGGAAGCTCTGACATGCGCGGCCCGCACAACATCTGGCGCCTGATCCGCACCGGCGCCACCTTCGAACGCACCGGCGCCATGAAGGTGGCGCTGGACGCCGCGGACGCACCCGCCCGCCTGCGCGTCGCGGCCCGCATCCTGGGCTGGCCCTTCGCCTGGCTGGGCTACAAGGGCGACCCGGCCCTGCCGCCCGTCACCCGCGCCATCACCGCGCTGGGGCCTGCCTATGTGAAATTCGGCCAGATCCTTTCGACCCGGCCCGACGTGGTGGGGGTGGAGCTGGCCAACCAGCTGTCCATGCTCCAGGACCGGCTGGCGCCCTTTGCGCAGGAACAGGCGCTGCGCACCGTCGCGGCCGAACTGGGCCGGCCGGTCGAGACGCTGTTCAGCGAGTTCTCCGAACCCGTGGCGGCGGCCTCGATCGCGCAGGTGCACCGGGCCCGGCGCATCGACAACGGCCGCGAGGTCGCGGTCAAGGTGCTGCGCCCGGGGATCGAATCCGCCTTCCGCCGCGACATCGACGCCTTCCATTTCGCCGCCGGCATGATCGAGCGGCTGTCGCCCGCCACCCGCCGGCTGCGGCCGCGCGACGTGGTCAGCCATTTCGAATCGGTGGTCACGGGCGAGCTGGACCTGCGGCTCGAGGCCGCCTCGGCCTCGGAATTCGCCGAGAACACGGCCGGGGACGAAGGCATGGCGGTGCCCGCCCCCTACTGGCACCTCAGCGCCCGGCGCGTGCTGACCACCGACTGGGCCGAGGGCGTGCCGATGGGCGATGTCGCGGCGCTGCGGGCGGCCGGGCACGACCTGCCGACGCTCGGCGCGCGGGTGTTGCAGCTTTTCCTGCGCCACGCACTGCGCGACGGCTATTTCCACGCCGACATGCACCAGGGCAACCTGAAGGTGGCCAGGAACGGCGACATCGTCATCTATGACTTCGGCATCATGGGCGAGATCGACGAATACACCCGCCGCGTCTATGCCGAGATCCTGATGGGCTTCATCCGCCGCGACTACGAACGCGTCGCGCGGGTGCATTTCGAGGCGGGCTATGTGCCGCGCGACCGCGACATCAAGGAATTTGCCCGCGCCCTGCGCGCCGTGGGCGAGCCGATCTTCGGCGCCGATGCCAGCCGCATCTCGATGGCCAATCTGCTGGCCTATCTGTTCGAGGTCACCGAACGCTTCGGCATGGCCACCCGGACCGAGCTGATCCTGCTGCAACGCACCATGGTGGTGGTCGAGGGCGTGGCGCGCTCGCTCGACCCGCAGATCAACATGTGGGAGGTCGCCAAGCCCGTGGTGGAAAGCTATATCCGCGACAATCTCGGCCCCCGGGCCGCGGCGCGCGACCTGACCCGGGCGGCGCAGGTGCTGGGCCGCTTCGCGCCGCTTCTGCCGGAGTTCCTCGAGCGCCGCATGCCCGAACTGCTGCGCGAGCCGCCGCCCCCGGCCGAGCCGCGCCAGGGCCGCGGCCTCGCCGCCGGCATGGCGCTTGGCGCCGTCGTGGCGCTGGCGGGCGCGATGCTTGGCGCATGGTTGGGATAGCCGGCCCGCTGCCGCCATCGGGGCTTGAGTGCGCTCCGGCTTTCGCCTAACGCTGGCCCATGCGGATTCTCTATCTTGGCGATGTGATGGGACGCGCGGGCCGGCGCGCGATTGCAGAGGGGCTTGCCCCGCTCAAGGAACGGCTGGGCGTCGATTTCACCATCGTGAACGGCGAGAACGCCTCCGGCGGCATGGGGCTGACCGGCGGCCATGCCAAGTTGATCCTCGATGCCGGGGCCGATTGCATCACGCTGGGCGACCATGCCTTCGACCAGAAGGAGATGCTGTCCTATATCGAGACCGAACCGCGCATCATCCGGCCGCTGAACTATTCCAAGGTGGCGCCGGGCCGCGGCGCGCGGGTCTTCGAGGCGACGCGCGGGCGCAAGGTGCTGGTGGCGCAGGTGCTGGGTCAGGTCTTCATGAAGCGGCCCTTCGACGATCCGTTCTCGGCCATCGACGCGGTGCTCAAGGCGCATCCGCTGGGCGGGCTGGTGCAGGCCAGCGTGGTGGACATCCATGCCGAGGCCACCAGCGAGAAGATGGCCATGGGCCATTGGTGCGACGGCCGCGCCAGCCTGGTCGTCGGCACCCATACCCATGTGCCGACCGCCGACACGGTGATCCTGAACCGCGGCACCGCCTATCAGACCGATGCCGGCATGTGCGGCGACTATGACAGCGTCATCGGCATGAAAAAAACCGAGCCGCTGCGCCGCTTCCTGACCGGCATGGCCTCGGAACGCTTTACCCCGGCCGAGGGCGAGGCGACGCTGTCGGGCGTGCTGGTGACCACCGATGACCGCACGGGCAAGGCGGTCGCGGTCGAGCCGCTGCGCCGGGGCGGCCGGCTGGCCGGGACGCAGCTTCCCGCCTGAACCGGGCATGGCCCCGCGCTTTTGCTTGCGGCGCGGGGGAAAATAATTCTATTACCCATCGAAAGGGCCGTGATTTAGCGGCGCACGGGACAGGGATTTCATGCTGGGCTTTGAACTGACCGGAACCAATGCGGCGATCGCGATGCTGATCATCGTGACCATCATGTTCATCGAGTTCATCCGTGAAAAGCACCCGCCCGAGGTCGTGGCCATCGGCACCGCCGCGGTGATGATGCTGCTGGGCCTCTTGCCGATCAAGGATGCGGCCAGCGTGCTGTCGAACTCGGCGCCCTGGACCATCGCCTTCATGTTCATGATCATGGGCGGGCTGCTGCGCACCGGCGCGCTGGAGATCATGTCCAGCGTGGTGACGAAACGCGCCGCGGAGCAGCCGATCCTGACCATTTGCATGACCTTCGGCTTCATCATCGTCGCCTCGACCGTGATGAACAACACGCCGGTGGTCGCGGTGATGATCCCGATCCTGATCCAGCTTGGCCTGCGGGCCAACATTGCCGCCTCGAAGCTGCTGATCCCGCTCAGCTACATGACCATCCTGTCGGGCATGATCACGCTGATCGGCACCTCGACCAACCTGCTGGTGGACGGGGTGGCGCGCGAACAGGGCATGACCCCCTTCGGCATCTTCGAGATCGCTCCGGTCGGCATCGCCATCACCCTGGCCGGCATCGCCTATTTCGCCACCATCGGCTGGAGGCTTTTGCCCGAGCGCACCTCGCTGGCGGGCTTCCTGGGCGCGAGGCGCGAGATGAAATATTTCACCGAGGTCGCCATCCCCGAGGATTCCAGCCTCGTCGGCCAGCCGGTGCTGTCGGCGCCGATCTTCAAGCGCGAGGCGGTGCGGGTGATCGACGTGCTGCGCGGCGATGCCTCGCTGCGCCGCAACCTGGCCGAGGTGGTGTTGGAGCCCGGCGACCGCGTGGTGCTGCGCTCGGAAATGGCCGATCTGCTGGAGATGCAGGCCAACAAGAATTTCCAGATGGTGGACAAGCTCAGCTCTGTCGCCACCGACACGGTCGAGGTGCTGATCTCGCCCGGTGCGCGGCTGGTGGGGCGCCGGCTGGGCGACATGCGCCTGCGCCGCCGCTATGGCGTCTATGTCCTGGCCGCGCATCGCCGCAGCCAGAACATCGGCCGCCAGCTCGACGATCTGGTGGTGCAGGTCGGCGACACGCTGCTGCTGGAGGGCGCGCCCGAGGATATCGCCCGGCTTGCCGCCGATATGGAGCTGGTCGATGTCTCGCGCCCCTCGGCCCGGCCGTTCCGCCGCGAGCGTGCGCCCATCGCGATCCTGTGCCTGCTGTCGGTGGTGTCGCTGGCGGCGCTGGACGTGGCGCCGATCATGGCCCTGGCCTTCATGGCGGCGGCGATCATCCTGATCACCCGCTGCGTCGATGCCGAGGAAGCGTTCTCCTTTGTCGATGCCCGGCTGTTGGCGATGATCTTCGCCATGCTGGCGGTGGGCGAGGCGCTGGAGCACACCGGCACGGTCACCCTGGTGGTGGATGCGGTGGCGCCCTATCTTGCCGGCCTGCCGCCCTTCGCCACCTTGATCGCGGTCTATTTCCTCGGCCTCGTCATGACCGAGGTGCTGTCGAACAATGCTGTCGCGGTGCTGCTGACCCCGGTGGCCATCGCGCTGGCGAAATCGCTGGGGCACGATCCACGCGCCTATGTGGTGGCGGTGATGTTCTCGGCCACGGTCGCCTTCGCCACGCCCATCGGCTACCAGACGCATCTGATGGTCTACGGCCCTGGCGGCTACAGGTTCAGCGATTTCGTCAAGGTCGGCGTGCCGCTGGACATCATCTGCGGCATCGTCGCCTGCCTGACCATTCCGCTGTTCTGGCCTCTGTGAAATATCCGGGTCCGGCTGGACCTGCGCCGCCGCTGCATGGGTATTTCGGCAACGGAGAAAAGTCAGGGGCGGGCCGGTTCTTCTCCGTTGTCCAAATACCCATGCAGCGGCGGCGCTCGCCGAGCGTTTCAGTCTTGCTCAAAACCGCTGCGCACCGCTGTCTCGGCTTGCGCCGCCAGCGTCTTGCGGGTCTCTCCCGCCACCGGGATCGGCGTGTGCAGCCGCACCGTCACCGAGCCTTGCGGATATTGCGCCAGCACCGCCAGCAGATGCGGCCCCAGGTCCATGTCGCCCCACCAGCCGTAGAAGCGCGGGTCGCGGCCTTTTGGCGCATGGTAATGTGCGCTCATCGGCTGGATCGCCAGCCGCTCGGGCAGGGCGGGGTCCAGGAAGCCCTGGAACAGTGTCGGCTTGAAGGGCAGCACCCGTCGCCCGTCGCTGCTGGTACCCTCGGGAAAGAACAGCAGCCGGTGACCGGCGCGGGTGCGGGCGGCGAACTCCTCGGCCTGGGCGCGGGCGAGCCTGGGGTCGCGGGCGACGAAATGCGTGTCGGTGACGCGGGTCAGGATGTTGATGCCCGGCCAGCCCGCCACCTCGGATTTCGAGACGAAGAACACCGGCATCGCCGCGTTCAGCGCGAAGATGTCGAGCCAGCTGGAATGGTTCGCCACCACTGCCCCGGGGCCGCGCATCGGCTGGCCGATGCAGCGCCAGCGCAGACCCATGATCCACAGGCAGATGCGGCAGACGCCTTGCACCCAAGGCCCGGTGAGGGGCCGGCGCGGGCCGGTGAACAGACGCTCGGCCAGGCGCAACGGCAGGATCAGCAGCACGCCGAACCCCAGCACCAGCACGATGCCACCGCCACGCAGCAGGACCAGCAGCCAGCCGAGTGCACCGGGACGTGGAAGGGCGGGCGGCGGCACGTCGTCCCGCCAGGTGGCGCGGGAGCCTGCGCTCATTGCCCCTGCCGGGTTTCGTAGAACTTGCGATGCTTTTCCGACATGGCCTTGGTGTCCACCATCAGGAAGACGTCGGTGGTGTTGAATTCGCGGTCCAGCCAGGCGCCTTCGCCGACCATGCCGCCAAGCCGCAGATAGGCCTTGATCAGCGCCGGCATGCCGGTCATGGCGGCGCGGCGGTCCAGTTGCTCGGGCGGGATCAGGTCCATGCGGCGATAGCCGTCGGGCCGGGCGCGGGGCCGGATCGCCTCGGGCGCCAGGTGGTGATGATAGAGCCACGACAGCGGCTGGGCCAGCGCCTGCACGTCGGTGCCGTGGAACGAGGCGACGCCGAACAGGATCTCGACCCCGCGCGCCAGCACGTAATCGGCCAGCGCGTTCCACATCAGGAACATGCCCGAGCCGCCGCGATAGGCTGGATGGATGCAGGACCGCCCCAGCTCCAGCAGCGACCGCCCCGAGGCGCGCAGCGGCGCCAGGTCGTATTCGCTGTCGCAATAGAAGCGGCCGAAGGCCTCGGCCCGGTCGCCCGGCAGCAGGCGATAGACGCCGACCACGTGGTCCAGCGCCTCGCGCGAGCGGCGGTCGTCCACCAGCACCAGATGATCGACCACCGGGTCGAACGCGTCGCGCTCGAACCGGCCCTGATGATCGACCAGCGGGCCGTCGCCGCCCAGCTCCTCGACGAAGACATGATAGCGCAGGCGCTGCGCCGCCAGCAGGTCGGCTTCGTCCGTGGCAAGACGGGTCGCGAAATAGGACGTTTCTGGCGTCATCGTTACGGCCTGGACCCCGGCTGATGGCATCTGGCCCCGTGTCTAGGCGGGGGGGCGGCACATTGCAACCACTCGCGGCCTTTGCGACTCAACGGCGATTGACTCGCCAAAAAGTTGAATTACTCTGCAATGGTCGCCTAAAAGGGGTCGGTCGTGACCAGTTCAAGATTGATATGTCTGCCATTCACCACCTGCTTGCCGGCATTGGTGAAATTGATGGTGATACGGTCACCGATGCGCGACTGGACCTGCCCGGTGCCCCATTCGGGGGCGCCGGGATGGCGCACGATCATGCCGGGTTCCAGGATCTCATTCATCTCATGCCCTTTCCTGAGGCATCATGCAGGCTAGTCTTCCATGGACGATCTGACAATCCATCGCGCGCCCGAACCTCCCGGAGCCATCGCGCCCGAGCGCCTGGCCGCGCTGGTCGGCTCGCGGCTGTGCCACGACATCGTCTCGCCGCTGGGGGCGATCGGCAACGGCCTGGAACTGTTGCAGCTTTCCGGGGCGTGGCCGGGCATCGGCGCCAGCCCCGAGATGCAGCTGATCGCCGAAAGCGTCGAGGCGGCGCGGGCGCGGGTGCGTTGGTTCCGCATGGCCTTTGGCCATGCCGCCCCCGACCAGCGGCTGAGCCTGGCCGAACTGGCGGCGCTGCTGGCCGATGTCGAGCGGGGCGGGCGCATCCGCGTCCGGCTGGAAGCCGAGGGTGACCTGCCACGCGCCGAGGGCCGCATGATCCTGCTGGCGCTGATGTGTTTCGAGACCGCGATGCCCTGGGGCGGCAGCGTGCTGGTCTGCCGCGGTGCCAGCGGCTGGCGGCTGGTGGCCGAATGCAGCCGCACCAAGTCCGATCCGGCGCTGTGGTCCTGGCTGGACCGCGCCCCCGGATGGGAACGGCCCGAGCCCGCCGCCTCCGAGGTGCATTTCCCGCTGCTGGCCAGTTTCGCCCGTGCCGCCGCCCGTCCGCTGGCCTGGGAGCTGGACGAAACGGGCGGCGAGATTGCGTTCTGAAATTCAGATCCCGCCGGACTTCAGCGCCCGGTCCAGCCGTCGGGCCAGTGCCGGCGGGACAGCCTCGAAGCTGTCGAGCAGTTCGGACAGCAGTGCGACCGCCAGGTCCTCGCCCCGTTCCAGCAGGATCAGCCCCGCCTCCAGGCAGATGCGCGGGCTGGCGCCGCTTGCCAGCGCCCGCAATTCGCACAACGCGCGGGCGGGATGGCGGGGCAGGGCGGCGGCGGCGAGGTTCAGCCGATAAAGCTCGGCCTTGCGGCGCGCGGCACGATGCATCTGCCGGACCAGCGCCGCGTCCAGCCGGTCCTGCACCACCATCCCGGCGATGCGGCCGGTTCCGCCTGCCGCGCCGATCACCCCGGTCGCCGGATGGCCGCCGAAGGGCAGGGCGATGGGCGTCAGATGCGGAAACCCGGTCCGGATCAGCGCCACATGGGCGCGGTCGGCGCGGATCGTTGGATCATAGATCAGCGCCCCGCGTACGCCGCGGTTGCCCAGCGTTTCGGGCCGCGGCATGGGCAGGCCGATGCGTGAGAATTTCCCGTGCCGGCCGGGATCGAAGGGCGCCACCGCCGGGTCGATGCAATATTGCGGCGAGACGGCCATGACCCGGCTGGCATGGCAGGCGGCGGAATAGAGCAGCGCCGCATAGCCGCCCATCGAGAAGCCGGTCGCCGTGACCTCGGCATAATCCCGGGTCGCCTCTTGCAGCGCCTCGGCCAGCGCCGCGCTGCGGTCCGAGACGAACCAGTCGCGCCGCGCCGTCTGCACGACCAGCGCGTCGATCCCCAGCCTTGCGGCGAAGCGCGGCGCGGCGGCGGGTTCGAAGCCCGTCATGCGGTCGCGGCCATGCTCGAAGCCGACCACGGCACGGCGCCCGTCGCCCGTGCCGCGAAACAGCGTGATGCGGTGGCGGTCGTCCTGGTGCAGCCTTTCGGGCCGCATCAGGGGCGGATGGTGCCGTCGCCGGTGACCAGATACTTGAAGCTGGTCAACTGTTCGGCGCCGACCGGTCCGCGGGCATGCATCTTGCCGGTGGCGATGCCGATCTCGGCGCCCATGCCGAACTCGCCGCCATCGGCGAATTGCGTCGAGGCGTTGCGCATCAGGATGGCGCTGTCGAGCCCCTTGAAGAAGCGCTCGGCGGTGGCGTCGTTCTCGGTCAGGATCGATTCCGTGTGGCCCGAGCCATGGCGGCGGATATGGGCGATCGCTTCCTCGACGCCATCGACCAGCTTGACGGCGATGATCTTGTCCAGGAACTCCTGCCCGAAATCCGAGGGCTCGGCCGGGACGGTGCCCGGCAGCTTGGCGAGCTCGCCCTCCGCGCGGACCTCGACGCCCGCGTCCAGCAGGTCCTGGACCAGCACGGGGCCATGTTTCGTATAGAATTGCCAGTCGATCAGCAGGCATTCGGCGGCGCCGCAGATGCCGGTGCGCCGGGTCTTGGCGTTCAGCACCACGCGGCGGGCCTTGTCCAGGTCGGCGTCGCGGTCGGCATAGACGTGGCAGATGCCTTCCAGATGGGCAAAGACCGGCACGCGGGCTTCCTTCTGCACCAGCCCGACCAGGCCCTTGCCGCCGCGCGGCACGATGACGTCGATGAATTCCTGCGCCCGCAGCATGGCGGCGACGGCCTCGCGGTCGCGGGTCGGCACCATCTGGACAGCGGCCTCGGGCAGCCCGGCCTGTTTCAGCCCGGTGACCAGCGCCTCATGGATCGCGGTGGCGCTGTTGAGGCTTTCCGAACCGCCGCGCAGGATCACCGCATTGCCGGCCTTCAGCGCCAGCGCCGCGGCATCGGCGGTGACATTGGGCCGGCTTTCGTAGATCACCCCGATGACGCCCAGCGGCGTCGCCACGCGCCGGATGTTGAGCCCGTTCGGCCGGTCCCATTCGGCCAGCACCTTGCCGACCGGATCCTCTTGCGCCGCGACCGAGCGCAGCCCCTCGGCCATGGCGCGGATGCGCGCGGGGTCGAGCTTCAGCCGGTCCAGCATGGCGGGCGAAAGGCCCTTTTCCTCGGCATGGTGCATGTCGAGGATATTGGCGTCGAGGATGGCGTCCTCGGCCTTGAGGATCGCCTCGGCCGCACCGATCAGCGCGGCATGCTTGCGCTCGGGCGAGGCCTCGGCCAGCACGGCGGCGGCGGCGCGGGCCTTTTGCCCCAGATCCGCGATCAGCGCATCGGCATCGGAAGAGGTCAGGTCTTTCATGGCGGCATTCCCTTGCATGAGGCCTGAGATAGGCCCGGGCGCGCCAAAAAACCAGAGAGGAAAGGGGGAAGTGCAGGATTCTGTTGCCAGGCTCCTGCGGGCCCCGCCTTACGCTGCTAGGCGGAAGGGCTTAAGTTTCGGTTACCCGAGCTGCTTACGCAGCCAGAGCCACCGGAGCACGGTTGTCGTTGGCAACTGTACATTTTGCACCGATGACGGTGGTAGCTCACCGAGACAAAGCAAACAGCTTTAGACGTTCGTCGATCCTGTTTCGGCCCCATGTGCCCCCAACGAGGGATTCTGGTGGAGCCGCCGGGTACCGCCCCCGGGTCCGATCCGCTTATTACCTGCGCGTTTATGTCCATAGTCCGGGCGAGCCCGGACCCCACGAATATAGGCGGCGCCATTCCGGGGCGCAAGGGAGGGGAACGCTGTTCCCCTCTTGTCCCGCTGCGCGGGCCAATTCACCCCTTGGAGTATTTGGAAAACGGAGAAAGCCGGGACGCGGCGCCCGGTCTGCTTCGTTCTTCAAATACTCATGCGGCCGCTTTGCCAGCGAAACGCCCCGCCAAGGAGGCGGGGCGCTGCAAGAGAGCGGGCCGGGGTCAGAAGCCGGCCTTGATCTTTTCGAATTCCTGCAACTGGCGCTCGCGCTGCTGCGGGTCGTTCGGGGTCTGGGCCAGGATCGGGGCGTCCACGGGCGACAGGCCTTCCTGCACCGCCGGCTCGTCCTTGATCGTCTCCATGGCGGCGGTCGAGGTATGGCCGTAGCCGATGGTGTCCAGGAGGCCCTTGGCCGATTCCGGCGCCAGCCAGGCGTTGATGAAATCGTAGGCCTTGTCCTCGTTGCCCGGGCCGTTCTTGAGGTTGATGAAGCCGCAGAAGAAGGTCGAGCTGCCCTCCTTGGCCGCGCGCTGGAAGCCGACCGGGAAGCCGTCGTTTTCCAGCAGCACCACGCCGTCGTTCCAGGACCAGGCCACGTCCACCGCGCCCGAGGCCATCAGCTGCGCCTGCTCGGCCGGGTCGGCCCAATAGGCGGCGACGTTCTGATGCGCCTGGCGCAGCCAGTCGGCCGCGGCCGCGAATTGCTCGTCGGTGACCTCGGTCCAGTCGGTGGTGCCGGTGGCCAGATAGGCCAGCGCCCAGACATCGTCGGCCGAATCGGGCAGCGAGGTGCGGCCCTGGTATTTCGGGTCGATGAAGATGTTCAGGCTGGCGACATCTTCGGCCGGCACGGTTTCGGTATTGTAGGCGACCGCGGTCGCGCCCCAGTCGGTCGGGATATACCAGACGCCCTGGTCGTCCTTGAAGATTTCCGAATCGAGGAATTTCGCATCGAGGGTCTCGAAGGCCGGGATCTTCGACACGTCCCAGGGCTCGATCAGCCCGGCGTCGCGGTATTTCGACACCATCTGCGAGCAGGGATGCGCCACATCGGCTTTGAAGCCCGAGGCGAGCTTCTGATAGGCCTCGTCGTCATCGCCGTAGAAGGCGAAGGTCGGGCTGTCGCCATGCTTGTCGATATAGCCCTGGAAGATCACCGGCTCCTCGAAGCCGGCCCAGTCGAAGACCGTCAGTTCGGGGTCGGCGGCCCAGGCGGCCGTCAGGCTGGTGCTGGCAAGCGCGAGCGCCAGGGCGGGGAAGCGGAGAGGTTTCATGTCGGAGCTTTCCTTGAGGCAGTCTGGCATGACGCTAGCCGCCCCGTGGCGGCCTCGCAAGCGCGGCCGCGCCTACCAGCGCCCCGAGGCGCCGCCGCCGCGCGACGAGCCGCCGCCGAAGCCCGAGGCGCCGCGCGCGGCGCCGCGATAACCCGGTGTCGGTTCGCTGCGCAGCACCGTGCCGGTTGGCCCATACCAGACGGTCTGCGGACACAGGCGCTGGCGGCTGTCGGACCAGCCGCAGGCCGGGCAGCGCCGCGTCACGCTTTCGTGCGAGACCATGTGGCCGCCCTCGGGCAGCGGGGTTTCCTGCGGCGCGATTTGCGTGTCGAGGCCGCGGCGGCCGCATTGCGGGCAGCGGTTGCGCCGCCAGAGTTGCCGCGCGATGCCGCCGAGGATCAGGAGCCACGCGCCGCCGAACAGGAGGGGGATGATGCGGTCGGCCAGGTCCGGCTCGGGTGCCTTGACCGGCTGGCCCGCCGCGACCGGCCAGGCGATGAGGTCGATCACTGCCAGCGTGCCGTCGCGGATGCCCTGCGACATCCGGGAGTCGCGGAAGGCGGGCAGCATGGTGTTGCGCATGATCTCCTGCGCCAGGATGTCGGCGTCGTTCTCGTAGCCGCGGCCGAGCTCGATGCGCGCCTCGCGGTCCCCGGCCAGCACCAGCACCATGAAACCGTGGTTGCGCGTGGCATCGCCCACGCCCCAATGGTTGAAAAGCCGGGTCGCGAAAGCTTCCAGCCCGTCGGTTCCGCCATAGCGCGCCCGGTCGGCCAGGGTGACGACCGTGCCCTCGATGCCGGCCTGCTTCCGGAGCGCGGTCAGCGCCTCGTCGAGGGCCTGGGCATCTCCGGGCGCCAGCAGCCCGGCGAAGTCGTTGACGCGCAGGTGCTGCCAGTCGGGCAGGGCCTGCGCCTGCGCTTGGGCCGGCGCCAGCAGCGCCAGCCAGAGGGCGACGAAAAGCCATGCCGCCGTCCGGATGGGGCGCTGCGGCCTGTCGGCGCCCGGGACGGTGCTGAACGGCGAAGCCTTCATCTTGCTGCCTTTCTCTGCCGGCGGCGGCCTATCCCGGCAGGATCTCGGGGCCGCCGGTGATCTGCGGGTCGGGCTGGCCGATCACCTCGTCGTCGCGCCCGGCGAAATCCACCGCGCGCAGGATGGTCTGGATCGCCGCGAGCCGGGCGCGGCGCTTGTCGTCGGCGCGGATCACCGTCCAGGGCGCGATGCCGGAATGGCTGCGCAGCAGCGTGTCCTGGATCGCGGCGCTGTAATCCTCCCATTTCGCCAGCCCCTCCACGTCGATGGGGCTGAGCTTCCATTGCTTCAGCGGATCCTGCTCGCGATCGAGGAAACGCTTGAGCTGCTCGGCCCGGCCCACCTCCAGCCACAGCTTGACCAGGATCACGCCGTCATCGACCAGCATGTTCTCGAACAGCGGCAACTGGCGAAAGAAAGTCTCGCGCTGCGCATCCGTGCAGAAGCCGAAGACCTTTTCGACCACGCCGCGATTGTACCAGCTGCGGTCGAACAGCGCGATCTCGCCCTTGGCGGGCAGCCAGTCGACATAGCGCTGGAAATACCATTCCTCGGCCTCGCGCTCGCTGGGCTTGGGCAGGGCGACGATATAGGCCGAGCGCGGGTTCAGGTTCTCGCGCACGCGTTCGATGGTGCCGCCCTTGCCGGCGGCGTCGCGGCCCTCGAACAGCACCACCATGCGCTTGCCGGTATGGATCACGTCGCGCATCAGCCGCACCAGCTGCAATTGCAGCCCGGCCATGCGGTCGTCGTAATCCTTGCCCTTCATCTCCTCGGCATGGGGATAGGAGGGGTCGAGGATGCGCTTGCCATCCGCGGCCGCGACCGCCTTGCGCAGCGCCTCGGGCGCGTCCTTTTCCAGATAGCGGGTGATCGCGCCGACGAAGGGCAGGTCGGGCAGCGATTTCGCCTTGCCGGCCGCGTCCTTCCTGCCGTTGCCGTTCCTGGCCATGGTCACGCCTCGCCGATGCGGTTCAGGTCGAATGGGGTGGTCTGGTAGATCTCGTTGATCCAGTTACCGTAAAGCAGATGGGCATGGCTGCGCCAGCGGTTCGTCGGCGCGCGCGAGGGGTCGTCCTCGGGGTAGTAGTTCACCGGCACGTTGATCGGCTTGCCCGAGACCACGTCGCGGTCGTATTCGTCCTTCAGCGTCGTGCTGTCATATTCGAAATGGTTGAAGACATAGAGCGCGCGATGGCAGGGGTCTTGCAGCAGGCATGGCCCGACCTGATCCGAGGCGATCAGCGTCGTCAGCGCCGGAATGGCGTCCACCTCGTCCTGGCGCACCTCGGTCCAGCGGCTGACCGGCACCAGCACGTCGTCGGAAAAGCCGCGCAGATAGGGGCTGGCAGGGGCCAGGTTGCGGTGGCGGAAGCAGCCGAAGGCCTTGTGGTCCAGCAGGTGCTTTTCCAGCCGGTGGAAGTGCCAGGCCATGGCCATGCCGCCCCAGCAAACGCCGAAGGTCGAATGCACATGGCTTTGCGTCCATGCGAAGACCCGGGTCAGCTCATCCCAATAGGTCACCTCCTCGAAGGGCAGGTGCTCGATGGGCGCGCCGGTGATGATGAGCCCGTCGAACTTCTCGCCCGTCTCCTCGACCTCGCAGAAGCGGCGATAGAAGGATTGCAGGTGATCGGCCGCCGTGTTGCGGCTTTCGTGGTCGGACATGCGGATCAGCTGGAACTCGATCTGCAAGGGCGTGGCGCCGATCAGCCGGGCGAACTGGTTCTCGGTCTGGATCTTCTTGGGCATCAGGTTCAGCAGCCCGATGCGCAGCGGCCGGATGTCCTGCGTCGCCGCCCGGCCCGGCGACATGACCATGACGCCTTCGTTCGACAGGATGTCATAGGCGGGTAGGTCATTGGGCAGGGTGATGGGCATCATGCATCCTTTCTGTCGAGCTTTCCTTCGGAGGGCCGTCTTTCGATGGCATGGCCGATCAGGGCGATCAGGTCCTCGGGAATCTTTACCGCCGCGACCTCCTCGGCCAGGAGCGTCACGCCGCGCCGGGCCATGGCCTCGTAGCGCGGCTGGCGATGGGCCAGCGCCCGGGCATAGGTCCAGCGGATGAAATCGTCGGGGTT
The DNA here is from genome assembly GCF_001447385.1 of Paracoccus sp. MKU1. Classification (GTDB taxonomy): domain Bacteria; phylum Pseudomonadota; class Alphaproteobacteria; order Rhodobacterales; family Rhodobacteraceae; genus Paracoccus. The sequence continues at coordinate 66,508 of NZ_LLWQ01000162.1, forward strand.
CACCTGCTCCTCGGCGAGCCCTTTCTCGACCCGGTAGTCGGTCCAGGCCCGGTCGAGGAAGTCGGGCTGGTAATACATCGGCTTCGGCGCGCGGTCGAAGCGGCGCACCAGCTCTTCGGTATGGGCGGCCGAGCCCTTGATCCAGACCAGCAGCAATTCGCGCTCCAGCGCGTCCAGCACCGGGTCGCTTTCGGCGAAGGGATCCACCACCTCGCAGACCGAGCCGCCGGAATCGCAGACGAAATTGCCCAGATTGTAGATCTCCTGCGCGCGGCGGATGAAATGGCCGGTATCCAGCAGCGCCGCGATCTCGGCCATGCGGTGCTGGTCCTGGCGGCGCATGTATTCCTCGAACTCCAGCCCGCCGCGGGTCACGCTGCCCGGCTTGCCCAGATAGGTCGAGAGCGGCGCGAGATTCTCGAAGGTGATGTTGCTGGCGATATAGACGGAATCCGACAGCAGCAGCTCGCGCAGGAACGGCACCTTCATCGCCTCGCGCTTGAAGTTGTCGGCGATGAGTTCGCCCATGTAGCGGGTGCCGATGCGGTAATCGACCGAATAGTGGAACCATTCCCCCGAGCCGCGCAGCATCGAGGCGAGGAAGGTCTTGCCCAGCCCCGACATGCCGAAGAACAGCACGCGCTTCCTCGGGGCGGCCAGCCATTCGGCTTGGGTCTTGTAGAGCATGGGCCTTCCTTTTGCTGGGCTTGGCGATAGTTAGTCCCGCGCGGGGCCAAGGAAAAGGGGTGCCCGTCCCCGCCCGTCGGCCCGCCGCCCGGAAAAGCGACCCGCCCGCCCTTGCATCCCGGCCCGGAGCCCCTATCTGGGGCGGGCGGACCGGGCCCCTCTGACGACGCTTGTCGTGATGTCGGACCGCATCGAGCCCTGCTCGGTGCCAGCCCGGAACCCATTCCCCGCCCAAGGCTTCGCACCGGCTTTCGTTCAACGTGGAGCCTGACATGGAACCTTTCTACCTGACCCTCTTTCTCGGCACGCCGATCTGGCTGTGGCTGGTCTTCCTCGGCCTCGTCGCGGCGCTGCTGGCCTTCGACCTCGGCGTGCTGAATCGCGGCGACAAGGAAATCGGCGTGACTGAAAGCCTGAAGCTTTCGGCCTTCTACATCACGCTGGGCGTGCTGTTCGGCGGCTTCGTCTGGTATCAGCTGGGCAGCAATGCCGCCGCGGAATACATGACCGCCTTCGTGGTCGAAAAGACCCTGGCCATGGACAACGTCTTCGTCATCGCGCTGATCTTCGCCACGCTGTCGATTCCGCGCCGCTATCAGCACCGGGTGCTGTTCTGGGGCATCCTGGGGGTGATCGTGCTGCGCGGCATCATGATCGGCGTCGGCGCGACGCTGGTCGCGCAATACGGCTGGATCCTCTATGTCTTCGCCGGCTTCCTGATCCTGACCGGCATCAAGATGCTGTTCATCGGCGACAAGGAGCATGACATGGGATCGAACCCGGTCCTGGCCTTCCTGCGCCGCCGGATGCGGCTGACCGACGAACTGCACGGCCATGCCTTCGTCGTGAAGAGGTCCGACCCCGCGACCGGCCGCATCCGCCGTTACGCCACGCCCCTGCTGCTGGCCCTGGTGATGATCGAGATCGCCGACGTGATCTTTGCGGTCGATTCGGTGCCGGCGGTCTTTGCCATCACCACCGACCCCTATATCGTTTACACTTCGAACATCTTCGCCATCCTGGGCCTGCGCGCGCTGTTCTTCGCGCTGGCGGCGATCATCCACCGCTTCGAATATCTCAAGCAGGCGCTGGCGGTGCTGCTGATCTTCATCGGCTCCAAGGTGTTCCTGGCCGATCTGATGGGGCTGGCGAAATTCCCGCCCGCGGTCTCGCTGGGCATCACCTTCGTCATCCTCGGCGCCGGCGTCGGCTGGTCGCTGTGGCGCACCCGCAAGGACGAGGCGCGGGCGTAGCGTGACGTGGGCGTAGCGTGGGACTGCCGGTGCCACGCGTCCGCGCCCGGTTGCTGTTGGGTATTTGGACAACGGTGAAACATGCAGGCGTCGGGTGCGCCTCGGCGCAGCATGTCAAGCTGATCCGGCCTTGCCCATACCGCCCGCCTCCGCGCGATGTGATCCGAAGCTGCCGTAGCGTTAACCAATCCGCAGTAGCGCGGTGCCGACAATCGCGCTATGCTGCCCACCAGACCCGGAAAACGGGCAAGATATATCGAGGCAGTGACGGCGGTATCCCATGACCGAGATGGTCTTTGGCACCACGCCCCTACGGGCAGGTGACCCGATTCTTCCACGTTGGTGGCGCACGCTGGACCGATGGTCCTTGGCCTGCGTGCTGGGGCTGTTCGCGGTCGGGCTGCTGCTGGGCCTGGCGGCCTCGGTGCCGCTGGCCGAAAAGAACGGCCTGCCGCAGTTCTACTACGTCACCCGCCAGGCGGTGTTCGGCGCCATGGCGCTGGCGGTGATGCTGGTGATCTCGACCTTTTCACCGCGGATGGTGCGGCGGATCGGCGTGCTGGGCTTTCTGGCCGCGCTGGTGGTGCTGATGGTGCTGCCCTTCATCGGCACCGATTTCGGCAAGGGCGCGGTGCGCTGGCTGCGCCTGCCCGGCGGCATGTCGGTGCAGCCCTCGGAATTCCTCAAACCCTGTTTCGTCGCCATCTGCGCCTGGTTCATGGCCGCGAGCCAGGAGGTCGGCGGTCCGCCCGGCAAGTCCTTCTCCTTCGGGTTGGCCGTGGTCGTGGTGCTGCTGCTGGCGATGCAGCCCGATTTCGGCCAGGCCTCGCTGGTGCTGTTTTCCTGGTGCGTGATGTATTTCATCGCCGGGGCGCCGCTCTACCTGCTGGGGGGGGTGATGGGGCTGGCCTGTATCGGCGGCGTCTTCGCCTATGGCGCATCCGAGCATTTCGCCCGCCGCATCAACGGTTTCCTCGCCGCCGAGGTCGATCCGCGCACCCAGCTGGGCTATGCCACCAATGCCATCCAGGAGGGCGGCTTCTTCGGCGTGGGCGTGGGCGAGGGCTCGGTCAAGTGGTCGCTGCCCGATGCGCATACCGATTTCATCATCGCGGTCGCGGCCGAGGAATACGGGCTGATCCTGGTCCTCATCATCATCGCGCTTTACGCCACCATCGTCGTCCGCTCGCTGCTGCGGCTCCAGGACGAGCGCGATCCCTTTGTCCGCATCGCCGGCACCGGGCTGGCCTGCGCCTTCGGCGTGCAGGCGCTGATCAACATGGGCGTGGCGGTGCGCCTGCTGCCGGCCAAGGGCATGACGCTGCCCTTCGTCAGCTATGGCGGCTCGTCGGTGATCGCCTCGGGCATCGCCATGGGCATGCTGCTGGCGCTGACCCGCTCGCGCCCGCAGGGCCGCATCGGCGACGTGCTGGGCCGGGGTCGGGGATGAGCGCCCCGCAGCCCCAAGGCCAGCCGCTGTGCCTGATCGCGGCCGGCGGCACCGGCGGCCATATGTTTCCGGCACAATCGCTGGCCGAGGTGCTGCTGGCACACGGCTGGCGGGTCAAGCTGTCCACGGACGAACGCGGCGCGCGCTATGCCGGCGCGTTCCCGGCCGAGGTCGCGCGCGAGGTGGTCAGCTCCGCCACCACCGCGCGCGGCGGCGCGCTGGCCAGGCTCGCCGTGCCCTTTCGCATCGGCGCCGGCATCCTGACGGCGATCCGCCGGATGCGGGCCGACCGCCCCGCCGTGGTGGTGGGTTTCGGCGGCTATCCGAGCATCCCGGCCATGTCCGCCGCGCTGGTGCTGAAAATCCCGCGCATGATCCACGAACAGAACGGCATCATGGGGCGGGTGAATGCCGGTTTTGCCCGGCGGGTGGATCGCGTCGCCTGCGGCACCTGGCCGACCGAACTGCCGCCCGGCGTCGCGGGCATCCATACCGGCAATCCGGTGCGGCGGGCGGTGCTGGACCATGCCGCCGCGGCCTATCTGCCGCCGGGAGAAGGGGTGCTGAACCTTCTGGTCATCGGCGGCAGCCAGGGCGCCCGCGTGCTCTCGGACATGGTGCCCGAGGCCATTGCCGGCCTGCCGGACGAGATGCGCGCCCGCCTGTCGGTCAGCCATCAGGCCCGTGCCGAGGATGCCGATCGCGTGACCGCCGCCTATGCGAGTGCCGGCATCAATGCCGTGGTGCGGCCCTTTTTCGACGACGTGCCGCAGCGGCTGGCGCAGGCGCAGTTGGTGGTCAGCCGGGCCGGCGCCTCGTCCATCGCCGACATCACCGTGATCGGCCGCCCGGCCATCCTGATCCCCTATGCCGCCGCCACCGGCGACCATCAGACCGCCAATGCCCGTGCCCTTGCGGAATCCGGCGCGGCGATCCTTTTGCCCGAATCCGTGCTTGACGCCGAGAGCCTCAGGCGCGACATGCGGGACATCCTTTCCGACAGCGCCCGCGCCATCGCCATGGCAGCAGCGGCGCTTTCGCTGGGTCGCCCCGATGCGGCGCAGCGCCTTGCAGATCTAGTGACGGAACTGACCCGATGAACGCAGCGACCAAACTCCCGGGCGAACTGGGCCCTATCCATTTCATCGGCATCGGCGGCATCGGCATGTCCGGCATCGCCGAGGTGCTGATGACGCTGGGCTACCAGGTGCAGGGGTCGGACGCGAAACGCTCGAAGATCACCGACCGGCTGGAGAGCCTGGGCGCTACCATATTCGAGGGCCAGCGCGCCGAAAACATTGGCGAAGCCGGCGTGGTGGTGATCTCGACCGCCATCAAGAAGGGCAATCCCGAGCTTGAGGAGGCCCGCCGCCGCGGCCTGCCCGTGGTGCGCCGGGCCGAGATGCTGGCCGAGCTGATGCGGCTGAAATCCAACGTCGCCATCGCCGGCACGCATGGCAAGACCACCACCACCACCATGGTCGCGACGCTGCTGGATGCGGGCGGCTTCGACCCGACCGTCATCAACGGCGGCGTGATCCACGCCTATGGCTCGAACGCCCGCGCCGGCGCCGGCGAATGGATGGTGGTCGAGGCGGACGAATCGGACGGCAGCTTCAACCGCCTGCCCGCGACCATCGCCATCGTGACCAATATCGACCCCGAGCATATGGAGCACTGGGGCAGCTTCGACGCGCTGCGCAAGGGTTTCCAGGATTTTGTCTCGAACATCCCCTTCTACGGCCTCGCCGTCTGCTGCACCGACCATCCCGAGGTGCAGTCGCTGGTCGGCCGGCTGACGGATCGCCGTGTCGCGACCTTCGGCTTCAACGCCCAGGCCGACGTGCGCGCCGTGAACCTGCGCTATGAAAGCGGCGTGGCGCATTTCGACATCGCCCTGCAAGGCGAATCCGAGCTGAACGACGGCGAGATCCCGGTGATCGAGGGCTGCACCCTGCCGATGCCGGGCGATCACAACGTTTCGAATGCCCTGGCCGCCGTGGCGGTCGCCCGCCACCTGGGCATGAAGCGCGCCCAGATCCGCGAAGCGCTGGCCCGGTTCGGCGGGGTCAGCCGCCGCTTCACCCGCGTGGGCGAGGTGAACGGCGTCACCATCATCGACGACTATGGCCATCACCCGGTCGAGATCGCCGCGGTGCTCAAGGCCGCCCGGCAGGCGACCAGGGGCCGGGTCATCGCCGTGCACCAGCCGCATCGCTACACCCGGCTGTCCAGCCTGTTCGACGATTTCTGCACCTGCTTCAACGAGGCCGACGTGGTCGGCATCGCCGAGGTCTATTCGGCGGGCGAGGAGCCGATCCCCGGCGCCTCGCGCGACGACCTGGTCGCCGGCCTGATCGCCCATGGCCACCGCCATGCCCGCGCGGTGATGGACGAGGGCGACCTGGAGCGGCTGGTGCGCGAACAGGCGCGGCCGGGCGACATGGTGGTCTGCCTGGGCGCCGGCACAATTTCGACCTGGGCCAACAACCTGCCCGAGCGGCTGACGGAGAAGGCCGCGTGATCGCGCTGGCCAGCCATCCCGCCACCGCGGCGCTGTGTGCCGTGCTCTGGGGCGTTGCGGCCTGCCTTCTGCCCTTCGTGCGGCTGCGCTGGCGCCATTCGGCGCTTTGGGCGCTGGTGCTGTGCGGCGTGCCGGTGCTGGGCTGGCTGACCTATCTGTGCGGCCCGGGCTTCGGCGTGCTGTTCCTGGCGCTCGGCCTGTCGCTGCTGGTCTGGCCGCCCCTGGGCTCGCGCCGCCGCGGCCGGCACGGCGCGCATTGAGGGGATGGAAATCGTCTGGCTGATCGTTGCCGCCACGCTGGTGGTGACGCTGTGGTTCGGCGCAGGACGCATGGCCTCTCGCTCTTTCGGAGTGCTGGCGGCGGGGCTTGCCGCCTTGTTGGCCTCGGCGGGGCTCTGCTATCTGATCGGGGACAGCAAGACCGGCGGCTATCTGGCCGGCATCGTCGGTGCGCTGCTATGTCTGTTGATGCTGATCGCCGTCGGCGGCGTGCTGGCCGGGGCGCTGTTGCGCTGGCTTTATGAGCGGCTTCGACCGCCTGTCCCGCCGCGTGCGGCCCTACGCCCGGCCTGGGACCTGATGGGCCTTGGTGCCTTTGCCGCGTTGGCGGTGATCCTCAGCGCGGTCGAATGACCCCACCCGCCGCTGCGCGAATCTTGCGCCTGCCCTTGTCATGGCGAGGAAAGCCGTCTAGGCAATATATGTAATGTAATCACATTACATATCCTCCACCGACAAACCGCAAAGGGTTCGACCAGATGCAAAAGGCCATCACCACGCAAATCGGCGCACTGGCGCTGGGTTCGATGCTGCTCTTCGCCGCCGGGGCGATCGCGCAGACCGGCGATGCCGGCCATGACCACAGCCATGATCATGCGCATGAGCACAAGGACGCCGGCCGGGATGCGATCCACGCTGGCTATTTCGAGGACGGTCAGGTCCAGGACCGCCCGCTGTCGGACTGGCGGGGCGACTGGCAATCGGTCTATCCCTATCTGCGCGACGGCACGCTGGACCCGGTCATGGCGCATAAGGCCGAACATGGCGACAAGTCCGCCGAAGAATACCGCGCCTATTACGAGACCGGCTACAAGACCGACATCGACCGCATCGCCATCGAGGGCGACCGCGTCAGCTTCCACAAGGGCGGCGAGACGATCTCGGGGCAATATGCCGGCGACGGCCATGAGATCCTGACCTATGCCAAGGGTAACCGCGGCGTGCGCTATGTCTTCAGGAAGATCGCCGGCGACGAGGCGGCTCCGCAGTTCATCCAGTTCAGCGACCACCGCATCGCGCCCGAAAAGGCCGACCATTACCACCTCTATTGGGGCAACGACCGTGCGGCGCTGTTGCAGGAGGTGACGAACTGGCCGACCTATTACCCCGCCTCGCTGGATGGCGGGCAGATCGTGGCCGAGATGATGGCGCATTGAGCGCCGTGCAGCTGGCGGGCATCTGCATCCGCCGGCTTGCGACATGCCGCGCAGGGCCGGTGCTGCGGATGCGGCCGCATTGACGGCCCGGCCCGCGCTGATTAGGAGCGCGGCATGACCCAGACGCTTCCCACGCCCCGCGGCGCCCTGACCCCGAACCGAGCCCTTGCCGACCTGACCTGGCTGCGCGTCGGCGGCCCGGCCGACTGGCTGTTCCAGCCCGCGGACGAGGGCGACCTGGCCGATTTCCTGCGCGGCCTCGATCCGGCGCTGCCGGTCTTCCCGATGGGCGTCGGCTCGAACCTGATCGTGCGCGACGGCGGCATCCGTGGCGTGGTGATCCGGCTGGGGCGCGGCTTCAACGCCATCGCCTGCGACGGCGGCATCGTCACCGCGGGCGCAGCGGCGCTGGACGCCCATGTCGCGCGCCGCGCGGCCGAGGCGGGGCTGGACCTGACCTTCCTGCGCACCATTCCCGGCAGCATCGGCGGCGCGGTGCGGATGAACGCCGGCTGCTATGGCGCCTATGTCGCCGACCACCTGATCTCGGTCCGCGCCGTGGCCCGCGACGGCAGCCTGCACGAGATCGCGGCCGCCGACCTGCGCCTGGCCTATCGCCATTCCGAGATCCCCGAGGGCTGGGTCGTGACCGAGGCGCGCTTCCGCGCCGAGCCGGGCGATCCCGCCGAGCTGGCCGCGCGAATGGAGGAGCAGCTGGCACGGCGCAATGCCAGCCAGCCGACCCGGGACCGCAGCGCCGGCTCGACCTTCCGCAACCCGGCCGGGTTCTCCTCGACCGGGCGGGCGGATGACAGCCACGAGCTGAAGGCCTGGTCGCTGATCGATGCTGCCGGCCTGCGCGGCCACCGCCTGGGCGGGGCGCAGATGTCGGAAAAGCATCCGAACTTCCTGCTGAATGCCGATGGGGCCACCGCTGCCGAGCTGGAGGCCCTGGGCGAGCTGGTGCGGCAGAAGGTGCGCGAGACCAGCGGGCACGATCTGCAATGGGAAGTCATCCGCGTAGGCCGGCCCTAGGAACCGGCCGTAACCCGCCGGCATTGCCGGAAATATCGCGCGAAACGCGAAAAGGGACTTTTGCGATTCCGCCCGAGCGGCTATCCTGACCCGACAAATACCCGGATCAACCGGGGACATGAGGCAGAAATTGGCGGGCAGGTCGAGCAGGACGGCCCCGAAAGTCGTAGTCCTGATGGGCGGACCCTCGGCCGAGCGCGAGGTGTCGCTCTCATCGGGGCATGAATGCGCGGTTGCGCTGCGGCAGGCGGGCTATGAAGTCGTCGAATTGGATGCGGGCAGGGATCTGCCCGCGCGTCTGGCCGAACATGCGCCGGACGTGGTCTTCAACGCCCTGCATGGCCGCTGGGGCGAGGACGGCTGTGTGCAGGGCCTGCTGGAATGGCTGGGCTACCGCTATACGCATTCCGGCGTGCTGGCCTCGGCGCTGGCCATGGACAAGACCCGCGCCAAGGAGATCCTGCGCCTTGCCGGCCTGCCGGTGCTGGACGGCCTGATCGCCGATGCCGACGAGGTGCGCACCCGCCATGTCATGGCGCCGCCCTATGTGGTCAAGCCGAATGACGAGGGTTCCTCGGTCGGGGTCTATCTCGTGTATGAGGCCGCGAACGGCCCGCCGCAGCTTTCCCCGCAGATGCCCGCCCGGGTGATGGTCGAGACCTATGCCCCGGGGCGCGAGCTGACCGTCGCGGTGCTGGGCGACCGCGCGCTGGGCGTGACCGAGATCGTCACCGAGGGCTGGTATGACTACGACGCCAAATACAAGCCCGGCGGCTCGCGCCACGTCATCCCGGCCGAGATCCCCGAGGACATCGCCGCCGCCTGCCGCGACCATGCGGTGCAGGCGCATCGGGCGCTGGGGTGCCGGGGGCTGTCGCGCAGCGATTTCCGCTGGGACGACAGCCGCGGGCTGGACGGGCTGATCATCCTGGAGGTGAACACCCAGCCCGGCATGACCCCCACCTCGCTTGCCCCCGAGCAGGCGGCCCATGCCGGCATGGATTTCCCCGCGCTTTGCCGCTGGATCGTCGAGGAGGCGCTATGCAGGGCCTGAACCCCTTCCATCGCGGACAGGGCGACGGCGGGCGCCCGGCGCCGGTGCGCCCCGCGCCCGCGCGCCCCGCACCGATGGCGGCGCGCGTGCCGCGAAAGGATCCCGCGCCCTCGCGGCTGGCCTATCGGCTGAACCGGATGATGCTGCGGCCGCTGGTGCGGCGGCTGGTGCATGTCGGCCTGCCGGCCTTTCTGGCGGCGCTGGTGGCCGGGATCTGGCTGTCCGACGACACCCGCCGCGCCAATCTGACCGGCGGCATCGACGCCATTGTGGACCGCGTCCAGCACCGCGACGAATTCATGGTCAAGATGATGACCATCGAGGGCGCCTCGCCGGTGGTGGACAAGGGGCTGCGCGCCATGCTGCCGGTCGAACTGCCGGCCTCGAGCTTCGACATCGACCTGGAAAAGCTGCGCGAGCGGGTGCTGAAGCTGGATGCGGTCGAGGCGGTGGACCTGCGCATCAAGCCGGGCGGGGTGCTGTCGGCCGTGGTGACCGAACGCGTGCCGGCGGTGCTGTGGCGCCATGCGCGCGGCATCGAATTGCTGGACAAGACCGGGCATCGCGTCGCATCGGTCACCTCGCGCGAGGTGCGCGGCGATCTGCCGATCATCGCCGGCGAGGGCGCCGACCGTGCCGCGCGCGAGGCGCTGGCGCTGATCGACGCCGCTGGGCCGATCCTGCCGCGCCTGCGCGGGCTGGAGCGCATGGGCGAGCGGCGCTGGGACGTGGTGCTGGACCGCGGCCAGCGCATCAAGCTGCCCGAGGACAAAGCGTTGCAGGCGCTGGAGCGTGCCATCGCGCTGGACCGGGCCATGCACATGCTGGAGCGCGACATCTCGGTCGTCGATCTGCGGCAGGAGGCGCGGCCGGTGGTCCGGCTGGGACTGGAGGCCCAGAACGCCATCCGCCAGGCCCGCGGCCAGCCGGAGCTGGGTCCGGACGGAACGCCGCTTGCGCCGGAGGCGACGGCGGGCAAGGCGGCGAAAACCACGAAAAAGAGCGGCTAACAGCTTGAGGAGGCAGCGGAGATGAAGGATCTGTATCAGGGCCAGCGGGCGATGCGGAACATGCGCCGCCAGGCCATGCAGCGCGGCGTCATCGCGGTTCTGGACATCGGAACCTCGAAGATCGCCTGCCTGGTCCTGCAATTTGACGGCCCCAGCCAGTTCCGCGAGACCGACGGCGTCGGCCCCATGGCCGGCCAGTCGAATTTCCGCGTCATCGGCACCGCCACCACCCGTTCGCGCGGGATGCGCTATGGCGAGATCGAGACCATGGCCGAGACCGAGCGCGCCATCCGCACCGTGATCCAGTCGGCGCAGAAGGTCGCCGGCGTGCGCGTCGATCACGTCATCGCCTGCATCTCGGGCGCCCGGCCGGCCAGCTATGGCCTGGCGGGCGAGATCGTGCTGCCCGCCGGCAAGGTGGGCGAGGGCGACGTGGCCCGGGTGCTGGCCGCCTGCGAGGTGCCGGATTTCGGCCGCGGGCGCGAGGTGCTGCATGCCCAGCCGGTGAACTTTGCCCTTGACGGCCGCTCGGGGCTGTCGGATCCGCGCGACCAGTCGGGCGGCCGGCTGGCCTGCGACATGCATGTGCTGACCATCGACGGCGATGCGGCCAGCAACCTGGTGCATTGCATCCGGCGCTGCGACATGGAACTGGCGGGCGTGGCCTCGGCCTCATACGCCTCGGGCCTCGCGGCGCTGGTCGAGGACGAGCAGGAGCTGGGCGCCGCCTGCATCGACCTGGGCGGCGGCACCACCGGGGTTTCGGTCTTCATCAAGAAGCACATGATCTTCGCCGATGCCGTCCGCTTCGGCGGCGAGCTGATCACCCAGGACATCGCCAAGGGGCTGCGCGTCAGCCATGCCGTGGCCGAGCGGCTGAAGACGCTGCATGGCGGGCTGGAGGCCACCGGCCGCGACGACCGCGAAATGATCGAGCTGGGCGGCGAGACCGGCGACTGGGACACCGACCGCCGCGCCGTCAGCCGCGCCGACCTGATCGGGATCATGCGCCCGCGCGTCGAGGAGATCCTGGAAAAGGTCGGCGAGATCCTGGATGCGGCGGGCTTCGACTGCATGCCCTCGCGCCAGATCGTGCTGACCGGCGGCGGCAGCCAGATCCCGGGGCTGGACGTGCTGGCCTCGCGCATGCTGGGGCAGAACGTGCGCATCGGCCGGCCGCTGCGCATCCAGGGCTTGCCGCATAACGCGACCGCGCCGGGCTTTTCCTCGGCCATCGGGCTGGCGCTGTTGACGGCGCATCCGCAGGACGAATGGTGGGATTTCGACATGCCCGCCGAACACTATCCGGCGCGCAGCCTGCGCCGGGCCTATCGCTGGTTCCGCAACAACTGGTAGCAGCGCGGAACCCGGATGCGGTGGTGCAGGCCGGTGCCTCCACCACATGCAGCAGAATGGGCAAGATGCCGCCGAAAACACCAGCGCCTACCGCGATATTTGGTGTGCCAGGTGTGTTTTTCGGGTGACGCTCGGCCCGAATCTGGCTAGGCTGGCCAGCATACGGGGATTCGACCGGACTGCGCACATGTCCGGCGCAACAGATGAAGGCAGGCGAGACATGGAACGGCAGATTCACCTGATGCTGAATGATGAGCAGGAACTGAAGCCGCGCATTACCGTCTTCGGCGTCGGCGGCGCGGGTGGCAATGCGGTCAACAACATGATCGACAAGCAGCTGGAGGGCGTCGAGTTCGTCGTGGCGAATACCGATGCCCAGGCGCTGCAATCCTCGAAGGCCGAACAGCGCATCCAGATCGGTCCCAAGGTGACCGAGGGGCTTGGCGCCGGCGCCAAGCCCTCGATCGGCGCCAAGGCCGCCGAGGAAACCATCGAGGATATCGTCGATCACCTGATGGGCGCGCATATGTGCTTCATCACCGCCGGCATGGGCGGCGGCACCGGCACCGGCGCCGCCCCGATCATCGCCCAGGCCGCGCGCGAGATGGGCATCCTGACCGTCGGCGTCGTGACCAAGCCCTTCCAGTTCGAGGGCACCAAGCGCATGCGCCAGGCCGAGGAGGGCGTCGAGGCCCTGCAAAAGGTCGTCGATACGCTCATCATCATCCCGAACCAGAACCTGTTCCGGCTGGCCAACGAAAAGACCACCTTCACCGAAGCCTTCGCCATGGCCGACGACGTGCTCTATCAGGGTGTCAAGGGCGTGACCGACCTGATGGTGCGGCCGGGCCTGATCAACCTCGACTTCGCCGACGTGCGCGCGGTGATGGACGAGATGGGCAAGGCGATGATGGGCACCGGCGAGGCCTCGGGCGAGAACCGCGCCGTGCAGGCGGCCGAGAAGGCCATCGCCAACCCGCTCCTGGACGAGATCAGCCTGAACGGCGCCAAGGGCGTGCTGATCAACATCACCGGCGGTTACGACCTCACGCTGTTCGAGATGGACGAGGCGGCCGAGAAGATCCGCGAGAAGGTCGATCCCGACGCGAACATCATCGTCGGCTCGACGCTGGACCCGTCCATGGAGGGCTCGATCCGCGTCTCGGTCGTGGCGACCGGCATCGACGCTTCGGTCGCCGAGGTTCCGGTGCCGCGCCGCGGCATGAAGGAGCCGCTGACCCAGCACCCGCCCGTCGCGCAGAAGCCGGTCGAGGAGGAGCTGCCGGTGCCGCCGCGCCGCACCGCGCCCCTTGCCGAAGCGGCGCCGGTCTCGCGGCCGCAGCCTTCGGCCCCCGCCGCGCATTATGACGAGGACGATATGCCGCGCCCGGCCTATCAGCCCGAGCTGCGCCAGCCCGCGGCCCCGGCCGCGCAAGGCGATGCGCTGAACGGCGATGCCGGCGGCTTCGTGGCGCCGACCCGCCGTCCGCAGGCCCCGGCCGGCACGCCCTCGGATGCGGTGATGCAGCGCCTTGCCGCCGCCGTGCAGAAGGCGCCCGAGCGGCAGGCCGCAGCGCAACAGCGCCCGGCCCAACAGCAGCAGCCCGCCGAGCAGGGCCGCGTCCAAGGCCGCATGGGCGGGCTCAGCCGCATGCTCGAACGCATCTCGGGCCATGGCGAGCAGGCCGAGAAGCCGGCGCCCTCGACCATCGCCGAGCGGGTGAACGAGCGCGTCGCAGCGCGCAACCGCAGCGGGTTCGATGCCGGTTTCGACGATCTGGCCAGCCCCGACCGGGCCGGCGACAATGTCGAAATCCCGGCTTTCCTGCGCCGTCAGGCGAATTGAGCCGATCACAAGATTCCGACGACGGATTCGTGAAGGACCGCTCCGGCGGTCCTTTTCTTTTGCAAAACCATGGCGTTGCGGAGGGGGGGCGGGGGCCCGGCGAAACCCGGGGCCGATTGTTTCACCCCGTTACAAAAGGTTATTTGAGCAATCGGCAGGGCGTGCCTAACTCATCCTCAGATCGCGGGGTTTCCCGCGGCGAAGGGTAATTACAGAATCGGCAGGCAAGACCATGCAGACCACAATCGCTCAGAAAGCCCAGTTCCGCGGCGTCGGACTGCATTCGGGTGCGGCCGTGCGGCTGGCGATCCTGCCGGCGCCTGCGGATCACGGCATCGTCTTCGTGCGCACCGATCTGGACCGCGCCCGGATTCCGGCGCGCTGGGACCACGTCACCCCGTCGCAGCTTTGCACCTTGCTCGATAACGGCCAGGGTGCCACCGTCTCGACGGTCGAGCATGTGATGGCCGCCCTGTCGGGCACCGGCATCAACAATGCCGTGGTCGAGGTGAACGGGCCGGAAGTGCCGATTCTCGACGGCTCCTCGGCACCCTTCGTGCAGGGCATCCTCGAGGCCGGCCTGCGCCAGCAGCATGTGCCGCTGCGCGCCATCCGCGTGCTGCGCGAGGTCGAGGTGCAGCAGGGCGAGGCCTTTGCCCGCCTGTCGCCTGCCGATCACCTGGAGATCCATTTCGACATCGACTTCGTGGACGCGGCGATCGGTCATCAGGAAAAGCGCCTCGACATGGCGAATGGCAGCTTCGTGCATGAGCTGATGGACAGCCGCACCTTCTGCCGCCAGGCCGATGTGGTGCAGATGCAGAAAAACGGCCTGGCCCTGGGCGGCACCTATCTGAACGCCGTCGTGGTCGATGGCGACAAGGTGCTGTCGCCGGGCGGGTTGCGCCATCGCGACGAGGCCGTGCGCCACAAGATGCTGGACGCGGTCGGCGATCTCGCGCTGGCCGGGGCGCCGCTGCTGGCGCGCTATACCGGCCACCGGGCCGGGCACGCCATGACCAACAAGCTGCTGCGCGCGCTGTTCGCCCAGCCGGACGCCTGGGAATGGGTCACGCTGACCCCGGCCATGGAAAGCCGCCAGCCCGGCGCGGGGGTGATCGCCTCGGCCGCGCGCCTCGCTTCTCGCAACCGCCAATTGGCCGTCGCCTGACGGTGACGGCCGTGCCGCCCATTTTGCCGTTTTGGCATTTTGCGCAGCCCGATTTTCTGTGCTAGGACGACCGGGTCGCGCGGGCCTGCGCCCATGCGGCGGCGTGAATTTCTGACGGGCGGGATGGAATGACAGGCATCAGATCGGGTTCCTTGGTCGCGGCTGTGCTGTCGTTGGGCCTGCTGGCGGGCTGTTCGGGCGGTGCGGGGAACAAGCCCGAATCATTCGAGAATTTCACCGCCGAACAGATCTACAAGCGCGGCGAATACGAGCTGGAGAATTCCCGCAGGCCCAAGGATGCGGTGCAATACTTCACCGAGGTCGAGCGGCTCTACCCCTATTCCGAATGGGCCAAGCGCGCGCTGATCATGCAGGCCTATTCCTATCACCGTGCCCGCGACTACGAAGAGGCGCGCGGCGCCGCGCAACGGTTCATCGACACCTATCCGGGCGATGCGGACGCGGCCTATGCGAAATACCTGCTGGCGCTGTCCTATTACGACCAGATCGACGAGGTCGGCCGCGACCAGGGCCTGACCTTCCAGGCCTTGCAGGCGCTGCGCGAGGTGATCGAGCAATATCCCGATACCGAATATGCCCGCTCGGCCATCCTGAAATTCGACCTGGCCTTCGACCATCTCGCCGCCAAGGAGATGGAGATCGGCCGCTACTACCTCAAGCGCGGCCATTACACCGCGGCAATCAACCGCTTCCGCGTCGTGGTCGAGGAGTTTCAGACCACCAGTCACACGCCCGAGGCGCTGATGCGGCTGGTCGAGGCCTATCTGGCGCTTGGCCTGAACGACGAGGCGCAGACCGCAGGCGCGATCCTGGGTCACAACTTCCAGTCCTCGCCCTTCTACCAGGACGCCTTCGCGCAGCTGCGTGGGCGCGGCTTGCAGGCCGAAGCGCGCGGCGACAGCTGGCTGACTCGGATCTATCGCCAGGTCATCCAGGGCAAGTGGCTGTAAGCGGGCGATGCTGCGGCATCTCGACATCCGCGACATGCTGCTGATCGACCGGCTGGAGCTGGAGTTCCAGCCCGGCCTGAACGTGCTGACCGGCGAGACGGGGGCGGGCAAGTCGATTCTGCTCGATTGCCTGGGCTTCGTCCTGGGCTGGCGTGGCCGGGCCGATCTGGTGCGCGCCGGCGCCAGCCAGGGCGAGGTCACGGCGGTTTTCGACCTGCCGGCCGGCCATCCCGCCCGCACGCTGCTGGACGAGGCGGGCTTTCCGGTCTCGGACGAGCTGATCATCCGCCGGGTGAATGCCGGCGACGGGCGCAAGACCGGCTGGATCAACGACCGCCGCGCCTCGGGTGAGGTGCTGCGCACGCTCTCGGAGCTGCTGGTCGAGCTGCATGGCCAGCATGACGACCGCGGATTGCTGAACCCGCGCGGCCACCGGCTGCTGCTCGACGCCTTTGCCGGGGTAGACCTGGGTCCGACCCGTGCCGCCTGGGCCGCCCGGCGTGCGGCGCGCACGGCGCTGGCCGAGGCCGAGGCGGCGCTGGCGGCCGCCAAGGGCGAGGAGGAATATCTGCGCCATGCCGTCGCCGAACTTGACAAGCTCGACCCCCAGCCGGGCGAGGAGGCCCAGCTCGACACCCGCCGCCGGGCCATGCAGGGCGCCGAGCGCATCCGCGAGGATGTGGCGCGGGCCTTGCAGGCGCTGGGATCGGAGGGTGCCGAGGGCGCCATGCTCGATGCCGTGCGCTGGCTCGACGGTGCTGCCGAACGGGCCGAGGGTCGGCTGGAGGCCCCCGCCGCGGCCCTGCAACGGGCGCTGATCGAGCTGGGCGAGGCGGTCTCGGGCGTCGAGGCGGCGCTGGAGGCGATGGATTTCGACCCGCGCGACCTGGAGGCGACCGAGGAGCGGCTGTTCGCGCTGCGGGCCCTGGCGCGTAAGCATGACGTTCTGGCCGACGATCTGGCCGGCCTGGCCGACGAGTTGCGGGCGCGGCTCGGCCAGATCGACGCGGGCGAAGGCGATCTGGCGCGCCTGCGCGACGCCGTGGCGGCGGCCGACGCCGGCTATGCCGCTGCGGCGGCCGCTCTGTCGGACCGGCGTGCCACGGCCGCCAAGCGGCTCGATGCCGCGATGGCGGCCGAACTTGCGCCGCTGAAGATGGAGCGTGCCGTGTTCGAGACCCGGCTCTCCGAGACCGAACCGGGCCCCGAGGGCCGCGACGCCGTGGCCTTCACCGTCGCCACCAATCCCGGCGCGCCGGCCGGGCCGCTCGACCGCATCGCCTCGGGCGGCGAGCTGTCGCGCTTCCTGCTGGCGCTCAAGGTCTGCCTGGCGCGCGGCAACGACGCGCTGGTGCTGATCTTCGACGAGATCGACCGCGGCGTGGGGGGCGCCACCGCCGATGCGGTGGGCCGGCGTCTGGCGCGGCTGGCCGAGGGGGCGCAGGTTCTGGTCGTCACCCACAGCCCACAGGTCGCGGCGCTTGGCGGGCATCACTTCCGGGTGGCGAAATCGGTGCAGGGCGGCATGACCACCTCCAGTGTCGCCGCCTTGACTGCCAGCCAGCGCATCGAGGAAATCGCCCGCATGCTTTCGGGCGAGGAGATCACACCCGCCGCGAAAGAGGCGGCGCGGGCGCTGTTGCAGGTCTAGTCCACGATCCGATCCACCTGCCGGATGATCGACAGCACCTGGGCGCTTTCCGGGTCATAGCGGATCAGCTTGCCATCGACTATGCCGTAGCGGCTGCCCGAAGGCGCCTCGCTCATGCCGTAGAGACCGGGGCGCGTCACCTGATGCAGGCGCGCGCTGTCAAGACGGTCGCCGACCCGCAGCATGGCGGGCTGTTCGGCGGCGGCTTGGGCGACCGGTTGCGCAGCCTGCCCGACCTGCTGGGCGAGGCAGACCGGGGCGAGTGCGGCCAGCAGGCCGGCGGCGACGAACAGGCTCTGGCGATTGCGTAACATGGCTCCAGCCTGACACAAAAAGCTTGATCGGGGATTAAACGCCGCAAACCCCCGATCGGCTCCCTCACGAATCCGAGAAATCAGTCGTGCCGGTGCCGGCCCTCGAATCTGGGGAGCATAGCTGAGAAGTCTTTTCCCTTTCCGTTCTCGTTTTCGACGAATCGGGCATAGAGGGCGGCGGCGAGCTCGCCCATGGGGGTGTCGGCATCCGCGGCCTCGGCGGCCTGCTGGCTCAGCCGCAGGTCCTTGAGCATCAGCTCGGCGGCGAAGCCAGGGCGATAGCCGTTGTCGGCGGGCGATTGCGGGCCGACGCCCGGCGCCGGGCAATAGGCGTTCATCGACCAGCTGTAGCCCGAGGAGGTCGAGACCACGTCGAACATCTTTTGCCGGTCCAGCCCCAGCTTGTCGGCCAGCGCGAAGGCCTCGCAGGTGGCGATCATCGTCACGCCCAGGATCATGTTGTTGCAGATCTTCGCCGCCTGGCCGGCACCCGCCGCGCCGCAATGCACCGCCTTCTGGCCCATGATGTCGAAGAGCGGCTTCACCTTGTCGAAGGCCTCGGCCGAGCCGCCGACCATGAAGGTCAGCGTGCCGGCGGTGGCGCCGCCGACCCCGCCCGAAACCGGCGCGTCCAGCGCGCCCAGCCCCGCCGCCCGCGCCTGCGCCGCCACCGCACGGGCGCTGTCCACGTCGACCGTCGAGCAATCGCAGAACACCGCGCCCGCGGCCATGGCGGGCACGATCTCATCGGCGACCGCGCGCAGGATGGCGCCGTTCGGCAGCATGGTGATGACCACCTCGGCGCTCTTTGCCGCCTCGGCGGCGCTGGCGGCGCGGCCGACGCCCTCGGGCATCGGCGCGGCCAGGTCGAAGCCCGCGACCGCGTGCCCGGCCCTGGCCAGATTGGCCGCCATCGGGCCGCCCATATTGCCCAAGCCGATGAATCCGATCTTCATGTCCGGTCCTCCCATTCGATTTCGTCCTCGCCCAGCGGCGCCAGCATCGCCGCGACATGCGCCGGGCTGGCATCGGCCGACCATTGCGGGTTGCGGTCCTTGTCGATGATCTGCGCCCGCACGCCTTCCAGGAAATCGCTCTCGGCCGTGGCGCGGGCGGTAAAGCGCAGCTCGCGCGCCAGGCTGTCGCGCAGGCTGGCGTCATTGCGCGCCGCGCGCACCAGCGCCAGCGTCGCCGCCATCGACAGGGGCGAGTTGCGGCGCAGCGGCTTCAGCGCCGCCTCGTCGCCCGCCGCCTCCAGCGCGGCCATGATCTCGGCCACGCTCGGACCGCCAAAGGCCGAAAGGTCGCGGCCCTCCAGCGGCGCCTCGGGGCGGGGGTGGCCTTCGATCAGCGCCACGTCGCCGGTCTCGGCCAGCCGCGCGATCAGCGCCGGCCATTCCGCCTCGGGGATATAGCTGTCCGCGAAGCCGGTGAAGATCGCGTCGCCGGCGCCGATCCGCGCCCCGGTCAGGCCCAGATATTCGCCGGCATGCCCCGGCGCATGGCCCAGCAGCCAGCTGCCGCCGACATCCGGGATCAGGCCGATGCCGGTCTCGGGCATGGCGATCTGGGTGCTGTCGCCGACGATGCGGTGGCTGGCATGGCCGCCGACGCCGACGCCGCCGCCCATCACGAAGCCCTGCATGAAGGCGACGATGGGCTTGGGATAGTCCTTGATCCGGGCGTTCATGCGGTATTCGTCGCGGAAGAACGCGCGCCCGACCCGGTGGTCGCCCGCCAGCCCGGCGCGATAGACCGCGGCGATGTCGCCGCCCGAGCAGAAGGCGCGCTCGCCCGCGGCGTCGATGACGACCAGCGCCACCTCGGGATCGTCGCGCCATTCCTGCAAGGCGGCGTCGATGGCCAGCGCCATCTCGTGGCTCAGCGCGTTCAGCGCCTGCGGGCGGTTGAAGGTCAGCCGCCCGGCGCGGCGGTCCTTGCGGGCAATCATGTCGGATTCGGGCATCTCGGCCATCAGTCACGCTCCGCCAGCAGGGCGCGGCCGACGATCAGCCGCATGATCTCGTTGGTGCCTTCCAGGATCTGGTGCACGCGCAGGTCGCGCACGATCTTCTCGATCCCGTAATCGGCCAGATAGCCGTAGCCGCCATGCAGTTGCAGGCACTGGTTCGCGACCTCGAAGGCGCGGTCGGTGACATGCAGCTTGGCCATGGCGCAGAACTTGCTGGCGTCGCGCTCGCCCCGGTCCAGCTTCCAGGCCGCCTGGCGCAGGAAGATCCGCGCCGATTGCAGCGCCGTCTCCATCTCGGCCAGGCGGAATTGCAGCGCCTGGAACTGGTCCAGCGTCTGGCCGAAGGCGCGGCGCTCGCCCATGTAGCGCAGGGTCGCGTCCAGCGCCGCCTGCGCGCCCCCCAGCGCCCCGGCTGAGATGTTCAGCCGCCCGCCGTCCAGGCCCGCCATGGCATAGGCAAAGCCGCGGCCTTCCTCGCCGATCAGGTTCTCCTCGGGGATGACGCAATCGTCGAACTGCACCTGGGCGGTCGGCTGCGCCTTCCAGCCCATCTTGTGCTCGAGCGCGCCGAAGCTGAGGCCGGGCGTGCCGGCCTCGACCACCATGGTCGAGATGCCCTTGGGCCCGTCCTGGCCGGTGCGGACCATCACGAGATAGCAATCCGAATAGCTGCCGCCCGAGATGAAGGCCTTGGTGCCGTTCAGCTTCCAGCCGCCCTCGACCCGCTCGGCGCGGGTGCGCAGGGCGGCGGCGTCCGAGCCCGAGCCCGGCTCGGTCAGGCAATAGGAGAAGACCTTCTCCATGCTGCACAGGCCGGGCAGCCAGCGGGCCTTGTTCGCGGGGGTGCCGAACTTGTCGATCATGCCGCCGCACATGTTGTGGATCGACAGGAACGATCCGACCGAGGGGCAGGCCATGGCCAGCGCCTCGAAGACCAGCGTCGCGTCGAGGCGGGTGAGCCCGGTGCCGCCGTGCTCCTCGCCGACATAGACGCCGCCGAAGCCCAGCTCGGCCGAGCGCGCCCACAACTCGCGGGGAATGCTGCCCGCCTCTTCCCAGGCCCGGGAATGCGGCGCGATATGCTCGGCCCCGAAATCCCGCGCCAGGTCGAAGATCGCCTGCTGTTCCTCGCTCAGACCGAAATCCATGCTATCCCCCATGTCTTTCGTGATGATGTTTTGCCCGGTCATGGCCGGAAAATGTTGCGCCAGTTTTGCAGCCTTGCGCGAAACGGCGGGGGCGACAACCGCCCCGGGGTTGTTTCGTGTCCAAATATCCCGGGGGAGCGTGCCTTGCCCCCCGTTGAGGGGGGCAAGGCACGCGGGGGCAGAGCCCCCGCCCTTCTCTGCCGTCAGTCCATGGCCTTGAAGTTCAACGCCACGCCGTCCTTGATGCCCGAGAACCAGCGGGCGGTGACGGTCTTGGTCTTGGTGTAGAAGCGGAAGGCGTCCGGGCCATACTGGTTCAGGTCGCCGAAGGCCGACTTCTTCCAGCCGCCGAAGGTGTAGTAGCTCAGCGGCACCGGGATCGGGAAGTTGATGCCGACCATGCCCACGTTCACCCGGCTGGCGAAGTCGCGCGCCGTGTCGCCGTCGGCGGTATAGATCGCCGTGCCGTTGCCATAGTCGTTGTCCATGACCAGGTTCAGCGCCTCCTCGTAGCTCTGCGCCCGCACGGTCGAGAGCACCGGGCCGAAGATCTCTTCCTTGTAGATCTCCATGTCGCGGGTCACGTTGTCGAACAGCGACGGGCCGCAGAAGAAGCCGTTCTCATAGCCCTGGATCTTCAGCCCGCGGCCGTCCACGACCAGCTTGGCGCCCTGCTCCACGCCGGAATCGATCAGCCGGTTGATGCGCTCCTGCGCGGCCTTGGTGATGACCGGGCCGAAATCCACGTCCTCGCCCGCCGTATAGGGGCCGACCTTCAGCTTCTCGATCTTGGGGATCAGCCGCTCGATCAGCGCGTCGGCGGTCTTGTCGCCCACCGGCACCGCGACCGAGATCGCCATGCAGCGTTCGCCCGCCGCGCCGAAGCCGGCGCCGACCAGCGCGTCCGCCGCCTTGTCCAGGTCGGCGTCGGGCATGATCAGCATGTGGTTCTTGGCGCCGCCGAAGCATTGCGCGCGCTTGCCGTTCGCCGCCGCCCGGCCATAGATGTATTGCGCGATCGGGGTCGAGCCCACGAAGCCCACCGCCTGCACGGTCGGGTGGTCCAGGATCGCGTCCACGATCTCCTTGTCGCCGTTGACGACTTGCAGCACGCCGTCGGGCAGCCCGGCCTCCTGCGCGAGCTTGGCCAGCATGATCGAGGTCGAGGGCACGCGCTCGGAGGGCTTCAGGATCATCGCGTTGCCCGAGGCCAGCGCCGGGCCCATCTTCCACAAGGGGATCATCGCCGGGAAGTTGAAGGGGGTGATGCCCGCGACCACGCCCAGCGGCTGGCGCATCGAGTAAAGGTCGATGCCGGGGCCGCCATTGTCGGTGAACTCGCCCTTCAGCATGGCGGGGGCGCCCATGCAGACCTCGATCACCTCGAGCCCGCGCTGCACGTCGCCGCGCGCGTCGGGCAGGGTCTTGCCGTGTTCGCGGCTGACGAGCTCAGCCAGGGCATCCATGTTGTCGTTGATGAGCTGGCCGAATTTCATCATCACCCGCGCACGGCGCTGCGGGTTGGTGGCGGCCCAGGCGACCTGCGCCTTTTCGGCGCTGCGCACCGCAGCGTCCAGCTCGGCCGGGGTGGCCAGCGGCAGCCTGGCGATCACCTCGCCGGTCGCCGGGTTCATCACGTCGCTGAAACGGCCCGAGGTGCCCTTGACTTCCTTGCCGTCGATCCAGTGCGAAAGTTCTTCCATGAGTGCCTCCCATGAGTGTCGGTCTGGCCGGAGCATAGACTTGCAGCATTGCCGGAAAAAGAGGAAGTCTGGCAAAAGGGTTTTGCATTTCTGCAAAGGCAGCCGGCATGGACTGGGACGACCTGCGCATCTTTCTGGCCGTGGCACGCGCCGACAGCCTCTCGGGGGCCGGGCGCCGGCTGGGCATCGACGCCTCGACCGTGGGCCGGCGGGTGGCGCGGCTGGAAGGCGCGCTGGGGGCCAAGCTGTTCGTCAAGACGCCGCAGGGCTATGCGCTGGCGCCCGAGGGCGAGCGGCTGCTTCCCCATGCCGAGGCGGTCGAGGCGGCGCTGAGCGGTGCCGAGGAGGCGCTGAGCGGCCCGGGCGACCTGTCCGGACAACTGCGCATCGGTGCGCCGGACGGTTGCGCGAACTATCTTTTGCCGCAGGTCTGCGCGCGGCTGTCCGAAGCGCATCCGCGGCTGGAGATCCAGATCGTCGCGCTGCCGCGGGTCTTCAACCTGTCCAAGCGCGAGGCGGACATGGCCATCGCCGTTTCGCAGCCGCAGGCGGGGCGGCTGGTGGTGCAGCGCCTGACCGATTACCAGCTGCACCTGGCCGGGCATGAGGATTACCTGCGCGCCCATCCGCCGATCCGCTCGCGCGAGGATCTGCGCGGCCATCGCATGATCGGCTATATCGCCGACATGATCTTCGACCGCGAACTGGACTACCTGACCGAGACGGGGGCGGAATGGGCGGCGCTGACCTCGAACTCGGTCTCGGTGCAGATGCAGGCGATCCGGGTGGGGGCGGGGCTGGGGATCGTGCATGATTTCGCGATTCCCTTCTGCCCCGGCGTGCAGAGGGTGCTGGCCGACCAGATTTCGCTGACGCGCAGCTTCTGGCTGATCCGGCACGCCGACGACCGCCGCTCGCAGCGGATGACCCGGCTGGCGGATGCGCTGGCGCAGGGCATCCGGGCCGAGGTGGCGCGGCTTCAGGCGCTGGTCTTTCCCTGAGTCGCTGCGCTGCAACATCGGGCTTGACGCAAGCGCGGGTTGAGGTGACGCTGGGCGCCAGCGACAGCTTTCGCCAGCCTGAGGAGGAATAGCAATGCTCGTCAACCAGATCCTGTCGATGAAGGCCAGCGGCGAGATTTTCACCGTCGCCCCGAGTGCCAGCGTGGCCGATGCCGCCAAGCTGCTTTCGGAAAAGCGCATCGGTGCGATCGTGGTCTCCGAGGACGGCAAGATCCCGCTTGGCATCCTGTCTGAACGCGACATCGTGCGCGAACTTGGCCGACGCGGCGCCACGGTCCTCGACCAGCCCATCACCGAGCTGATGACCCACAAGCTTGCGACCTGCGCCACCGGCGAGGATGCGCTGGTGATTCTGGACCGCATGACCCAGGGCCGGTTCCGCCACTTGCCGGTGGTGAACGAGCAGGGCGAGATGGTTGGCCTCGTCTCGATCGGCGATGCGGTCTCGGCGCGGCTCAAGGAGCTGGCGGCGGAAAAAGAGGCCCTCACCGGCATGATCATGGGCAACTGAGCCGGGGCCGATCACCGCCAGGCGAATCGCCGGATGGGCGCATGGCCTTGCATTCCTTGCCGAAACCCTGTTTGACTGCCGGTATTCGGCGAGGAGAAGGCAACCCCCATGCGCATCGGGCTTTACCCAGGCACCTTCGATCCCATTACCTTGGGCCATCTCGACATCATCCAGCGCGCGCTGGAGCTGGTGGACCGGCTGGTGATCGGCGTCGCCATCAACCGCGACAAGAGCCCACTGTTCGCGCTTGAGGATCGCGTCGCCATGGTTCGCGAGGAATGCGACCGGATCGTCGCCAGGCGCGGCGGCGAGATCGTCGTCCATCCGTTCGAGAACCTGCTCATCGACTGCGCCCGCGATGTCGGCGCCACGGTGATCGTGCGCGGGTTGCGGGCGGTGGCGGATTTCGAATACGAGTTCCAGATGGTCGGCATGAACCGGGCCATGGATGACAGCATCGAGACCGTGTTCCTGATGGCCGATGCCCGTCGCCAGGCCATCGCCTCGAAACTGGTCAAGGAGATCGCCAGGCTGGGCGGGGACGTGTCGAAATTCGTCTCGCCCACCGTGCGGGAGGCGCTGGTCAACCGCTTCGCGCGCTGAGGCTTTTTCTTTACCGCCGGCCTGCTAACCTTCGTTCCATTGACGGAGGAACAGATGGTCGTGACCGATTCGGACCCCAAGCCCATTCCCACCCCGATCCCCGAGCCCGAACGGCAGCCTTTGCCCGACCCCTTGCCCGATCCCGGCCCCGACGAGATCCCGCTGCCGGCGGTGATCGACCTGGATGCCATTCCGGCGGTGCTGGCGGCGGGCTGGCGGGATTTCCGCCGCGCCCCGGCCTTTGGCCTGCTGTTCGCCGCCTTCTATGTCATGGGCGGGCTGGTGCTGACCGCGGTGGCCACGGCGGCGGGGCAGGAATGGTGGCTGATGCCCTTCATCGTCGGCTTTCCGCTGATCGCGCCCTTCGCCGCCGTCGGCCTTTACGAGGTCAGCCGGCGCATCGAATCGGACCGGCCGCTGATCTGGCGCGAGGTGCTGGCCGTCGTCATCGCGCAAAAGGACCGGCAGGTGCCGTCGATGGCCATGGTCATCCTGCTGATGTTCATGTTCTGGGTCTTTGTCGCCCATACCATCTTCGCGCTGTTCATGGGCGTTTCGGCGCTGACCAACATCACCTCCTCGCCCGAGGTGCTTCTGCAAGGCCGGGGGCTGGTCATGCTGGCGGCGGGGGCGGCGATCGGGGCAGGCTTTGCCGCGCTGCTGTTCTCGATCACCGTGGTCGGGCTGCCGCTGATCCTGGACCGCGAGGTGGACCTGATCTCGGCCATCATCGCCAGCTTCCAGGCGGTGGGCGCGAATCTGCCGGTGATGCTGTCCTGGGCGATGGTCATCGCCACGCTGCTGTTCGCCGGCATCGTGCCGTTGTTCCTGGGGCTGTTCGTCGTGCTGCCGGTGCTGGGCCATGCCAGCTGGCACATGTATCGCCTGCTGATGCCGGACCCCGAGCCCGGACCATGAACGGCGCCATGAAAAAGGGCGGCTCGTTGGCCGCCCGCTTGTCAGGATGATCCTGGGATCATTCGGCGTCGCTGTTCGCGGCCCGGGCGGCGGGCGGCGCCAGCTTCTTCGGCGTCACGCCATTGGCCAGCGGGTCCTCCTGGCGCTGGACCGAGCCCTCGAAATGCGCACCGGATTCGATGGCGATGGTCTTGTGGATGATGTCGCCCTCGACCCGCGCGGTGGCGGTCAGGCGGACCTTCAGGCCACGGACGCGGCCGACGACGCGGCCGTTCACCACCACCTCCTCGGCGACGATTTCGCCGCGGATGGTGGCGCTTTCGCCGACGATCAGCTGATGGGCGCGGATGTCGCCCTCGACCGTGCCCTCGACCTGGATGTCGCCCTGGGTCTGGATATTGCCGGTGACGGTCAGGTCCGGGGACAGCACCGAAGGCGCCGTGCGCGCCCGCGGAGCGGCTGCCGGAATGTCGTAACTCGTGTCAAGGCTGCGCGCGGGTTCGGGCTCGGGGGTCGGCTGGGTGCGGGGGCCGGGTTCGGTGACACGGGTTTTAGAAAACATTTTGGGCTGCCTTGATGAAGCTCATGGGATTCACGGCACGGCCGTTCACGCGAACCTCATAGTGAAGATGCGAGCCGGTCGATCTGCCGGTATTGCCCATATCACCGATCAGGCTGCCGCGCGACACCTTTTGGCCGGCCTTCACGCGAATCTTGGACAGGTGGCCATAGCGGGTCTCGGTGCCCAGCTCGTGCTGGATCTTGATCAGGTTGCCATAGCCGCGCTGCCAGCCGGCAAAGATCACCGTGCCTTCGCCGGTGGCATAGACCGGCGTGCCGACGGGCGCGGCCATGTCGATGCCCTCATGCGCGCGGCCCCAGCGCCGGCCGAAGGGCGAGGTATAGCGGAAGGCCGATTTGACCGGCATGGCCAGCGGCATCTTCTCGATGGCGATGCGATAGCTGTTCACCTGGTCCAGCGTGATCAGGATCTCGTTGGCCTTGGCCTCGCCCTGGCTGATGTCGGCATCGCCGCTGGAGGAATAGCTGACCGGGTTCAGCGGGCCGCCCTGGCCGGAATAGCCGCGGCGCACGGTCTTGAGAATCTCGTCCGGGTTCATGCCGACGCTGCGGAACATGTCGTCCAGCGGCTTGACCGAGATGGAGACGGCATCCTCGAGCTGCGCCAGAATCTCGTCGTTGCGGGCCACGATCTGGTCGCGCTCCAGCGTGATGGCCTCGGCAATGCGCTTGGCGTCCTCGGCCTGCTGCATCGCCTCGATGCGCTGGCTGGCGGCCTGTTTCAGTTCGCCTGACAGGATGTCCAGCGCGGCTTGCAGCTCGGCGGTGCGGACCGGGGCAGCCTCGCCATTGGCAGCAGCCAGCGCCTCGGCCTGGTGCTGGGCCTTCACGATCTCTTGCAGATTGGCCTGCACCGCGCCCAGGCCGGTTTCCAGCTCGCGCCGCTGCGCTTCGGATTCCAGCAACAGCGATTGCATGCGCGACACCTGGTCCAGCGCCACGGTGAACCGATTCTGTGCCGCCGCCGCCTCGGCAGCGCGGCGGTCGCGCTCGGCCGAAAGGTCGGTCAACCGCGCCTCGAGGGCGCTTTGCGCAAGCTGCGCCTCGTTGCGGGACGCGCCGGCGCTGATCGCATCGATGACCAGGATGGAGCTGGCGATGATCGTCCAGCCAAAGACCAGCGCGATGCCGCCAAGGGCAACCAGCTGCGTGGCCGGACGCAACCGCAGGAAGCGGGTGGTCTTGTCCGATTTCAGGAAGAGGCGCTGTTCTGGCAGCCAGCGCTCAAGCACCGAATTCAGGCTATGGGTGATGCGCAATGTCCCTGGTCCATGTTGTTGCGGCCGGTCAGCCGGGCAGAGGCAGTCACGGCTGCGCACGGATAAATCCGACCTGTGGTCAAAGCGCAACAGCGGCGGGGGGCCTGCATGGATCTTGGGCGGATTGACGCCGATCCGTGCCGGGCCTGCGGGTGGATATCCGCCGGCGGTTTTGGTCTTGCTGTTGCAACCGAGGGTTGATCTTGACGGTGTGCCCTATAAGCTTATGAAATATCTCTAACAATCTTGATGGCCAGATGCTTTCGTCCATTCCTGGCGGGCTGGCGCGAATAATTGTCGCAGCCCGCAGGCTTTGCCCGGCAAATGGGCAGAGCCGGGCGGATTGCGTGGCGGCCAAGGCGATTCCCCTGTGGCTTTCGGCTGCGGCAAGGGAACCGGTTCGCGGGCCGGGCGTTTGCGGCGGTTTCAGGCGATCTCGTAGGGCAGCGGGCCGGGGCGATCCGCCGGGATGCGGATATGGCGGTCCACCGGCGGTACCGAGCGCTGGTGGCAGTTCGGCCGCGGACAGATCCGGCAGGACACGCCGATCGGCTCGAACAGCTGCGGATTGCCGATGTCCAGCCCGTCGGCATAGACCACCTCGCGGGCATGGCTGATCTCGCAGCCCAGACCGATGGCGAAGCGGCGCACCGGGGCGCCGAATGCGCCCGCCGGCTTCGACACGTCCCGCGCCAGCAGCAGGTAACGCTTGCCGTCCGGCGTCTCGGCCAGTTGCCGCAGGAAGCGGCCGGGCGTCTCGAAGGCCTGATGCACGTTCCACAAGGGACAGGCGCCGCCGAAACGGGCGAATTGCATCCGCGTGGCGGAATGGCGCTTGGTGATGGTGCCCGCCTGATCGACGCGCACGAAAAAGAACGGCACGCCCCGGTCACCGCCGCGTTGCAGGGTCGAGAGCCGATGCGCGACCTGCTCCAGCGAGGCGTGGAACAGATGCGCCAGCCGCTCCAGGTCGTGCCGCTCGGCCCGCGCCGTGGCCAGGAAGCGGGCATAGGGCATCATGGCCGCGCCGGCGAAATAGTTCGCCAGCCCCAGCCGGGCGATGTCGCGGGCCGAGACGCTGCGGAACCGTGCCAGTTCCAGCGTCGCCTCCAGCAGGTCGGCGCGCGTCTCCAGCGCCAGCAGGTGCAAGAGCTGGAAGGCTTGCGTGGCGGGCTCGGCGGCGGCATTGAGCGTGATGCGCTTGCCGTCGCGCAGATAGACCGGGCCGCTGCCCAGCTCGGCCAGGACCACCTCGATGGCGCGTTCGGCCAGCGCGGCAATGGCGCGGTCCAGCGGGCGCAGGTCGGGACGCGAGCGGGCGAAATGCTCGGCGGCGCGGTCCACGGCGTCGATATAGTTGTCGCAATAGTGGAAGAAGTCGCGCACCTCCTCCCAGGGCGAGGGCGTGGCGTTCTGCGCGCCGGCGCCAAGCGCCTCGTCCAGCGCCGCCAGCCGCTCCTGCCCCTCGCGATGGGCGCGATAGAGGTCCAGGAAGGCGCGGGCCAGCGCCGGCGCGTTGGTCGCCGCCAGCCGCAGGTCGGCACGCGGCGGCGGGCTGTCGAACAGCGGATCGGCCAGCGCCTCGGCCATGTCCATGACCATGCGCTCGGCATCGCCTACCGCCATAGCACCCAGATCGACCGAGAATTCCGAGGCGAGCCGCAGCAGCACCCCGGCCGAGACCGGGCGGTGGTTGTTCTCCATCTGCGAGAGATAGGGCAGCGACACGCCCAGCCTGTCCGCGAAGGCGCGCTGGGTCAGCCCGGCGCGGGCGCGCGTCTCGCGCAGGGCGACGCCGGCATAGATCTTCTGGGTGGCCATCTGACCTCCTGGCTTTGCAAAGATAGGGATACGCTTTGCAAATGCCTTGCCGCAAGAGGGATCAGCCGCGGCTGATGACCTGCCTTTCGCGGATCATGACCCACAGGATGAAGCCGATCGATGCGACGGCCGATCCGGCCATTATGACCAGCAGCGGTCCGGCACCGGAATCGTCATGCAGCAGTGCCCCGGCCAGCGCCGCCAGTCCCGCGCCGCCGGCCACCGCCATGGCGCCGCCCAGCCCGCTGGCGGTGCCGGCCAGTTCTGGGCGAACGCTCATCATCCCGGCATTGGCATTGGGCAACACCATGCCGTTGCCCAGCCCCATCAGCCCGACCGAGCCGAAAAAGACCAGCGGCGTCAGCCCGCCCATCAGGTCGATGACCAGTGCCAGCACCAGGAAGACCGAGCAGATTAGCGCCCCCGACAGGATCATCCGATTCATGCCGATCCGGGTCGAGAACCGCGCCGAAAGGTAATTCCCCAGCGCATAGCCGATCGAGGGGCCGGCGAACCAGTAGCCGACCTCGGCCGGCGACAGGTGCAGCACCACCTGGCCGACAAAAGGCGCGCCGCCCAGATAGGCGTAGAACGATCCGGCGCTGAGCGTCGCGGCCAGCGCATAGCCCCAGAACCGCTGCGAGCGGGCCAGGACCGGATAGGTCGCAACCTGCTGGCGCAGCGGCACGCCGCCGCCGCGGGCCGTCTCGGTCAGGTCGAAGGTGCACAGCGCCATGACCGCCAGCCCGGCCAGCCCCATGGCGACGAAGCTGGCCCGCCAGCCCAGGGTTTCGTCCAGCACGCCCCCCAGCGTGGGCGCGACCATCGGCACCAGCGACATGCCCATGGTGACATAGCCGATCATGCTGGCCGCCTGTTCGGCCGGCACGATGTCGCGCACCACGGCGCGGCTGATGACGAAGCCGGTCGTCACCACTGCCTGGATCAGCCGGAAAAGCATGAACCAGCCGGCATCCGTGGCCAGCAGCGCCCCGATGGTCGCCACCAGGAAGATCGCGAACGAGCCCAGCACCACCGGCCGGCGCCCGAACCGGTCGCTGATCGGGCCGCAAAGCAGTTGCAGCACCGCGCTGACCGCCAGGAAGGCCGAGACGGAGAGCTGCATGAAGCCGTATTCCACGCCGAAATCCCGCGCCATGGCCGGCAGCGAGGGCAGGAAGATATTCATCGAAAGCGCCCCGGCGGCCGAGATCGAAACCAGCGTCAGGATGCTTGGACGGCGGGGGGTGGAGGGGATCGCGCTGCTCATGCCCGCACCTTTGCCCGGCCGGCGGGCGAAGGCAACCGCCTGTTTACGCGGCACTGTTTCGCGTCAATGCGCGGAGCTGCCGAAATTGTGGAAGATCAGGAAGGCGCCGAAGCAGATGCAGGCAAAGCCGGCCGCCACGTTCCAGGTCAGCTTCTCGCCCAGCCAGGCCCAGGAGAACAGCACGAAGACCGAAAGGCTGATCACCTCCTGGATGGTCTTGAGCTGCGCGGCGTTGAAATGCCCGTAGCCGCTGCGGTTCGCCGGCACCTGCAACACGTATTCGAAGAAGGCGATGCCCCAGCTGATGAGGATCACCAGCAGAAGCGGCGCGGTCTTGAATTTCAGATGCCCATACCATGCGACGGTCATGAACAGGTTCGACAGGATCAGCAGACCGATGGTGACGAACGGCACCGGCAGGTTCATTCGGCGCGATCCCAGTTGCGATGCTTTTCCAGGTTGCCGAAACGGGTGAAGCGGCCCTCGAAGGACAGCTCGACGGTGCCGATGGGGCCGTGGCGCTGCTTGCCGATGATGACCTCGGCCTTGCCGTGGCAGGCTTCCATGATCTGCTGCCAGGCTGCCATCTTGTCCAGGTCGTGGTCGGCGGGCTTCTCGCGCTCGCGGTAATATTCCTCGCGGAAGACGAACATGACGATATCGGCGTCCTGTTCGATGCTGCCGGATTCGCGCAGGTCGGACAGCTGCGGGCGCTTGTCCTCGCGGCTCTCGACCTGGCGCGACAGCTGCGACAGCGCGATGACGGGGATGTCCAGCTCCTTGGCGACGGCCTTGAGGCCCTGGGTGATCTCGCTGACCTCGTTGACGCGGCTGTCCTTGGCCGAGGCCGCGCGCAACAGTTGCAGATAGTCTACGATCAACAGATCCAGCCCCATGGTGCGCTTGAGCTTGCGGGCCCGGGCGGCCAATTGGTTGATCGGCAGGGCCGGGGTGTCGTCGATGTAAAGCGGACAGTTTTGCAGATCGTGCGCGGCCTTGACGAAACGGCGGAACTCGTCCTCGGTCATGTCGCCGCGGCGGATCGCCTCGCTGGGAACTTCGGCAGCCTCGGACAGGATACGGGCGGCCAGCTGCTCGGCCGACATCTCCAGGCTGAAGAAGCCGACCACGCCCCCCGCCACCGCGCCATGGCTGCCGTCGGGCAATTCGCCCAGCTTGTGCGCCTTGGCGACGTTGAAGGCGATGTTGGTCGCCAGCGAGGTCTTGCCCATCGAAGGCCGCCCGGCCAGGATGATCAGGTCCGACCGGTTCAGCCCGCCCATCTTGCCGTCGAGATCGATCAGCCCGGTCGAGATGCCCGACAGCCCGCCGCCCCGGCTGAAGGCGGCATTGGCGGCGTTCAGCGCCCCGGTCACGGCGGCAAGGAAGCTCTGGAAGCCGCGCTCGCCCACGCCCTGCTCGCCGAGCTTGTAGAGGACCTGCTCGGCTTCCTTGATCTGCTCCTCGGCGGAATCGCTGACCGTGACGGTCGAGGCGCGCGCGGCGATGTCCTGCCCCAGCCCGATCAGCTCGCGCCGCAGGGCGAATTCGCGGATCATCTGCGCATAGTCGCGCGCGGCATGGGACGAGATCGCCGCCCCCGCGAGCCGCGCCAGATAGGCCGGGCCGCCCAGTTCCTTCAGGCCGGCATCATGCTCCATGAAGGCCTTGATCGTCACCGGGCTCGCCAGCGCGTTCCTGGCGATGCGCTCGGCGCAGATCTCGTAGATGCGACGGTGGACCGGGTCGTAGAAATGCCGCGCCTGGATGATGCGCGAGACATGGTCATAGACTTCGTTATTGGTCAGGAGCGCGCCCAGCAACTGCTGCTCGGCCTCGATCGAGAAGGGAACCGCCTGCGCGGCGGCGGCTTCGGCGATCTCGCCGGGCTTCCTGACTTCGACGGCGCGCAACTCGCTCATCCCATGGTCTCCGACCTTCGACTCGGCTGGGGGCCGTTATCCACCTTATGCGCCCCGGGGTCCATCGGGATATGCTGTGGATAAGCTGTGGAGGAATTGGCAGCGTCGCGCAGGTGGTTCGGAGGGCGTGGGTATTTAGACAACGGAGAAGAATGGGGTGCGGCGCCCGCCTTCTTCGTTGATCAAATACCCATGCGGCCGTGCTGAAAGGCGCTGTGCTCGCGCGTCTGGCGCTGGATCAGGAATGCGCGGCCTGCCAGGCGCGGGGATCGGTCAGGAAGCTCTCGACCTCGGAGAGCGTCGCCTCGTCATAGAAGCCCTGCGCCTTGGCCTCGGCCAGCACGTCCCACCAGGTGCAGAGATAATGCAGCTTGACGCCGTGATCGGCCAGGCGCTGCGTGGTTTCCGGGAAGATGCCGTAATAGAAGATCACCGCGGTATGGCCGCAGGTCGCCCCGGTCTCGCGGATGGCGTCGACGAAGCTCAGCTTCGAGCCGCCGTCGGTGGTCAGGTCCTCGACCAGCAGCACGCGCTGGCCCTCGGTCATGGCCCCTTCGATACGGGCGTTGCGGCCGTAGCCCTTGGGCTTCTTGCGCACGTAGGTCATGGGCAGTTCCAGCCGCTCGGCCACCCAGGCGGCGAAGGGGATGCCCGCCGTCTCGCCGCCGGCCACGTTGTCGAAGGCGGCGAAACCCGCCTCGCGCAGCACGGTCGCGGCCAGGAAATCCATCAGCGTCGAGCGGATGCGCGGAAAGCTGATCAGCTTGCGGCAGTCGATATAGGTCGGCCCCTTCAGCCCCGAGGCATAGGTGAAGGGCTCGGCCGCATTGAAATGCACCGCCTTGATCTCCAGCAGCATGCGTGCGGTCAGCCGGGCGATTTCCTCATGCGGGGGGAAGGGCAGGGTCATGCGGGATCCTCGACGTGCCAGTAGAGCGGGAAGCCGGGATCGAAGACGGTGACGGTCTCGTCGCCGGCGGGGATATGGGTCGGATATTGGGCGGGCGTGTCGCGCTTGACCAGCCGGATGCGGTCCTCGTTGGGGTCCATGCGGTAGAACGCGGCGCCGTGGAGCGAGGTGAAGCCTTCCAGCCGGTCGAGCGCACCTTCCTCCTCGAAGACCTGCGCCAGGATCGACATGGTATTCGGCGCGGTGAAGCAGCCGGCGCAGCCACAGGCCGATTCCTTGGCGCGGTCGGGATGTGGTGCCGAGTCGGTGCCGAGGAAGAAGCGTGCATCGCCCGAGGTGGCGGCGCGGCGCAGCGCCAGCCGGTGGGTTTCGCGCTTGGCGACCGGCAGGCAGTAGTAATGCGGCCGGATGCCGCCCGCCAGGATGTGGTTGCGGTTGATGACCAGGTGATGGGTGGTGATGGTCGCGCCGATATCGTCGTTGCCGGCGACATAATCCACGCCGTCCGAGGTGGTGATATGTTCCATCACCACGCGCAGGCCGGGCGTGGCGCGGCGGATCGGGTCGAGGACGCGGTCGATGAACGCCGCCTCGCGGTCGAAGATGTCCACCGCCGGATCGGTGACCTCGCCATGGAAACAGAGCGGGATGCCGGCCTGGGCCATGGCCTCGAACACGCCGCGCACCTTGTCGAAATCGCGCACGCCCGAGGCGGAATTGGTGGTCGCCCCGGCCGGGTAGAGCTTGACGGCCGAGATGATTCCCTGGCCATGGGCGGCCAGAACATCGGCCGGATCGGTGGTTTCGGTCAGGTAGAGCGTCATCAACGGACGCAACGTCATATCCGGGGCCAGCGCGGCCCGGATCCGGTCGCGATAGGCGGCCGCCTGCGTGCCGGTCACCACCGGCGGCACCAGGTTCGGCATGATGATCGCCCGGCCAAAATGGCCGGAAAATGAAGCCACTGCCTGCAACATGGCGCCATCGCGCAGGTGCAGATGCCAGTCGTCGGGGCGTCGGAGCGTCACGGATTGGGTCATGATTTTCCCTCTATACCGGGTGCGGCAGCAAGGCCATAGGGCAAAGATCTGTGCCAAACGGGCTCTTGGCATTTCGGCGCCATGGGCGCAGCCTTTCCGGCCTGTTGCTCGTGCAAAGGAAATTCGCGATGGGTTTCGGGATGATGAATTATTCGGCCATACAGGCGCCGCTGCTGCTGTGGCAGCAGATGTCGCGGATCGCCTGGGAATCGCAGATGGTTATTGCCCTGCGCACGGCGGGCATGGTGGGGCTGCTGCGACAGGACGCGGCCGAGCCGCAGCGCATGGTGATCGAAAAGGCCAATGCCGCCTCCGAGGCGCTGCATGCCGCATTGCGTGCCGCCGGGCGGGGCGAGCGCGCCGACCGGGTCATGGCGGCGGCGCTGCGGCCCTATCGCCGGCGCACCCGGGCCAATGTGCGCCGGCTGTCGGGCAAGGGCTGACGAGCGGTTCCTGCGCCGCGATGCCGGCCAGACAGGAAAAACGCGCCCTCGTTTCCGGGGCGCGTTTCGGTTTTCAATGCGGGGCTGAAGCTCAGATCAGCTTGCCCATGGCAACCGCGGTGTCCGACATGCGGTTCGAGAAACCCCATTCGTTGTCATACCAGGTCAGGATGCGGCAAAGCTTGCCCTCCATCACCTTGGTCTGGTCCATGTGGAAGACCGAGCTGTGCGAGTCGTGGTTGAAGTCCGAGGAGACCAGCGGCTCGTCGGTATAGCCCAGGATGCCCTTCAGCGCGCCGTTGGCGGCAGTGCGGATGGCGTTGTTGATCTCCTCGACCGAGGTCTCGCGGGCGGCTTCGAAAACCAGGTCCACGACCGAGACGTTCGGGGTCGGCACGCGGATCGCCACGCCGTCCAGCCGGCCCTTGAGTTCCGGCAGCACCAGGCCGACAGCCTTGGCGGCGCCGGTCGAGGTCGGGATCATCGACAGCGCGGCGGCGCGGGCGCGATACAGGTCCTTGTGCATGGTGTCCAGCGTCGGCTGGTCGCCGGTATAGCTGTGGATCGTGGTCATGAAGCCGCGGGCAATGCCGATGTTGTCGTTCAGCACCTTGGCGACGGGCGACAGGCAGTTGGTGGTGCAGCTGGCGTTCGAGACGACGATGTCGTCCTTGGTCAGCGTGTCGTGGTTCACGCCATAGACGATGGTCTTGTCGGCATTGTCGCCGGGGGCCGAGATCAGCACGCGCTTGGCGCCGGTCGAAAGATGCGGCTGCACCTTTTCCTTCGAGGCGAAGATGCCGGTGCATTCCATGATGACGTCGATGTCGCCCCAGGGCAGCTCGGCCGGGTTGCGGATCGCGGTGACCTTGATCGGGCCGCGGCCGACGTCGATCGAGTCGCCCGAGACCGTCACCTTGGCGGGAAAGCGGCCATGGACCGAATCGTAGCGCAGCAGATGCGCATTGGTTTCGACCGGGCCCAGGTCGTTGATCGCCACGACCTCGATATCATTGCGCCCCGATTCGATGATCGCGCGCAGCACGTTCCGACCGATCCGGCCAAAGCCGTTGATCGCCACCTTGACAGCCATGGGGTTCCTCCGCCGCTGATGAAGTTTCGCGCTGCAAATAGCCCGCATCGCCGGGGGAATGCAAATGCCTGAACCCGGCGGCGGCGAAAACTCGACAGAATGACGCATGTTAGCGGGGCAACTGCGGCTTATGGCCCCCGGCGATCGGTCCGAATGGCGACGCGGAGGTCCCGCGGGCCGAGTGCATCCGCCGCGCCGGGCGCCGTCCGGCGCCGGGTTCGGGCGAATCGCGCTGGCTGGGGTCAGCGCCAGAAGCTGAGATATTCGATCAGGTTGGCGAACTGCTTGCCCAGGAACACGGGGAGGCCCCAATGCAGCACCAGCGCATCCGCGGCGAACAGCCCCAGGATCAGCAAGCCCAGCACCAGCGCGATCTGATTTGTCATGCCAACTGTCCCGTGCCTGCCTTGCTTTGCGGCGTTGCCTCGTCCCGCCTTCTGCTAGGGCAGGGGGCGGATGCAGGCAAGGCTTAGCGCCTTTTGCACCTCTGCCGTCACGCCCAGCCTTGTCCTGGTCCTTGTCCCGCGGCTCTGCGCTGGCTTGCGGCAACGGCCGGAGCGGCCGGACGTGCCATTCGCTGCCGGCGCGCTTTGCCGCCCGGATCAGCCGTCCGGGCTTTCCGCTTCCCCCTCCTCGTCCTCGGGCTCCTGCGCGATCAGGAACAGGTCGCCCGCCGCCTCCATGCGACGGATGGCGACGACGACCTGGTCCATGGCCTCCTCGGCATCCCTGGCAGAGACCTTGCCGAGCGCCTCCATCTCCTCGCGCATCGAGTCGGCCAGGCGCGAGGAGATGCCGCCAAGCAGGAAATCCACGGTTTCGCGTGCCGTGCCGCGCGCTCCGGCCAGCGCCTTGAGCAGCACCGGGTTGTCCACCTCGCGCATGATGCGCGAGATGTCGCGCGGGTCGATGCGGCGGGGGATATGCGCCCAGGTGAAGATGGTCTTGCGCACCTCGCCGGCGAAGGCGGCATCGTCATCCTCGAGCCCGGCCAGCACGCTGTCGCGCATGCTGGAGGGCGAGAAGTTCAGGATGGCGCCGACCTTTTCGCCCGCCTTGCCCTCCAGCGGTGGCTGCGGCACCGCGTCGGCGGCCTGGATCAGCGCCTTGCCGATCCGCTGTAACGCCTCTGCCCCGATGCCGCCGGTCAGCGACATGGCATAGGCGATCTGGCGCGCCCGTTCCTGGTCGAGCAGGCCGAACACCTCGGCCGCGCGCGGCACCGGCAGTTTCGAGAACATCACCGCCGCGATCTCGACCGCCTCGGTCCGGGCGAGCTCGGCCAGCAGGCCCGGCGTCATGGCCGCGATGCGGTCCCAGGGATCGCCCGCACCGTTCAGCGCCGCCATGCGGCGCAACTGGTCGGTCGTATCGGGCGAGAGATGCCCGTCGAGCAGGTTCAGCGTGCCGTCGATATCGCCCGGAAAGGACAGACCGATGGATTCCAGCCGGTCGCAAAACTCGGAGATGATGGCATTGCGCGTCTCGCGGTCGATGACGCCCATCAGCGCCATTTCCTGCGCCAGATCGGTCTGCAATTCCGGCGGCAGCCGGGCGAGGTCGATATCCCCGCCCTCGGCCAGCACCAGCCGCACGATCACTGCCGCCTTTTGCCGCGGACTGAGCCCCGCCGTCGCCCCGAGCGCCGGAACAGCCATGGATTGCCCCCGATTCCAAACTTCCCGAGGGCAATCTGGCAGGGAAAAGCGAACAGGCGGTTAATGCGCGCCGTTTTCCCCGAAGACCCGGGCGAAAATCGTGTCCACATGCTTGGTGTGATAGCCCAGGTCGAATTTTTCCTCGATCTCGGCGGGCGAGAGCGCGGCCGTCACCTCGGCATCGGCCAGCAGCTCGGTCTTGAAATCGGCGCCCTGTTCCCAGACCTTCATGGCATTGCGCTGCACCAGGCGATAGGCGTCTTCGCGGCTGACGCCGGCCTGGGTCAGGGCCAGCAGCACGCGCTGCGACATGACCAGCCCCTTGAACTTGTTCATGTTCTTCAACATGTTCTCGGGATAGACCACCAGCTTTTCGATCACCCCGGCCAGGCGGTTCAGGGCGAAGTCCAGGGTGATGGTCGCATCGGGGGCGATGCCGCGCTCGACCGAGGAATGGCTGATGTCGCGCTCATGCCACAGCGCCACGTTCTCCATTGCCGGGACCACCGCCATGCGCACCAGCCGGGCGAGGCCGGTCAGGTTCTCGGTCAAGACCGGGTTCCTTTTGTGCGGCATGGCCGAGCTGCCCTTCTGGCCGGGGCTGAAATATTCCTCGGCCTCGAGCACTTCGGTGCGCTGCATGTGGCGGATCTCGATGGCGATGTTCTCGATCGAGCTGGCGATCACGCCCAGCGTGGCAAAGAACATCGCGTGGCGGTCGCGCGGGATGACCTGGGTCGAGATCGGCTCGGGGGAGAGGCCCATTTTCGCGCAGACATGCTCCTCGACGCGGGGGTCGATATTGGCGAAGGTGCCGACCGCGCCCGAGATGGCGCCGGTCGCCACTTCCTCGCGGGCGCGTTCCAGCCGCTCGCGGCCGCGCGCCATCTCGGCATAGAAACGGGCGAAGGTCAGGCCCATGGTGGTCGGCTCGGCATGGATGCCGTGGCTGCGGCCGATGCGGATGGTGTCCTTGTGCTCGTAGGCGCGCTTCTTCAGCGCGGCCAGGACCTTGTCCATGTCGGCCAGCAGGATGTCCGCGGCGCGCACCAGCTGCACGTTCAGCGTGGTGTCCAGCACGTCCGAGCTGGTCATGCCCTGGTGGACGAAGCGCGCCTCCTCGGCGCCGATATGCTCGGCCAGATGGGTCAGGAAGGCGATGACGTCATGCTTGGTCACGGCCTCGATCTCGTCGATGCGGGCGACGTCGAACTCGACATCCTTGGCCTTCCAGACCGCCTCGGCATTCTCGCGCGGGATCACGCCCAGATCGGCCTGGGCGTCGCAGGCATGGGCCTCGATCTCGTACCAGATCCTGAATTTGGTCTCGGGCGACCAGATGGCGACCATTTCGGGGCGGGCATAGCGCGGGATCATCGGGGGCTCCTGTGTTTGCGCGGCTTTTAGACGCTTGCCCCCCGCCCCGCAACCGCGCGCGCTGTCGGCGCGGCATTCGGCAGGCAGGCCGCAAGGAAGAACGCCCGCCCCTTCGCACCGGGAATACCCCGTCCAAAGGAAAAGCCGCCCCGGGGGGCGGCTTTCCCGTGTCACTGTCCCGGCTGCGGATCAGCAGCTGTAATACATCGCGTATTCGATGGGATGCGGGGTATGCTCATAGGCATAGACCTCTTCCCATTTCAGCTTGATGTAGCCTTCCAACTGGTCGCGGGTGAAGACGTCGCCGGCGAGCAGGAAGTCCATGTCCTTCTCCAGCTCCTCCAGCGCCTCGCGCAGCGAACCGCAGACGGTCGGGATCTCGGCCAGTTCCTCGGGCGGCAGGTCGTAGAGATCCTTGTCCGAGGCCGGGCCCGGGTCGATCTTGTTCTTGATGCCGTCGAGGCCGGCCATCAGCAGCGCCGCGAAGGCCAGGTAGGGGTTCGCCGCCGGGTCAGGGAAACGGGCCTCGACGCGCTTGGCCTTGGGCGACTCGGTCCACGGGATCCGCACGCAGCCCGAGCGGTTGCGGGCCGAATAGGCGCGCAGCACCGGGGCCTCGAAGCCGGGGATCAGCCGCTTGTAGCTGTTGGTCGCCGGGTTGGTCAGCGCATTGAGCGCCTTGGCGTGCTTGAGGATGCCGCCGATGAACCACAGCGCCTCTTGCGACAGGTCGGCATATTTGTCGCCGGCGAACAGCGGCTTGCCGTCCTTCCAGATCGACATGTTCACATGCATCCCCGAGCCGTTGTCGCCCTTCATCGGCTTCGGCATGAAGGTCGCGGTCTTGCCATAGGCGGCGGCGACGTTGTGGATGACGTATTTATATTTCTGGATGTTGTCGGCCTGCTCGGTCAGCCCGCCGAAGATCATGCCAAGCTCGTGCTGGGCGGTGGCGACCTCGTGGTGGTGCTTGTCGACCTTGATGCCCATGCGCTTCATGGTCGAGAGCATCTCGCCGCGGATGTCCTGGGCTGCGTCGATCGGGTTCACCGGGAAATAGCCGCCCTTGTGGGCCGCGCGATGGCCGAGGTTGCCGTCCTCATAGACGGTGTCGGTATTCCAGGCGGCATCGACCGAATCGAGCTCGAAGGAGACCTTCTGCGGCGTGACCGAATAGCGCACGTCGTCGAACAGGAAGAACTCCGCCTCGGGGCCGAAATAGGCCGCGTCGCCGATGCCCGAGGATTTCAGATAGGCCTCGGCCTTCAGCGCCGTGCCGCGCGGGTCGCGGGCATAGGGCTCGCCGGTGTCGGGCTCGACCACGTTGCAATGCACGCAGAGGGTCTTTTCGGCGTAGAACGGGTCGATATAGGCCGAGGACGCATCCGGCATCAGCTTCATGTCGGACTGGTCGATCGATTTCCAGCCGGCGATCGAGGAGCCGTCGAACATGAAGCCTTCCTCGAAGAAGTCCTCGTCCACCAGATCGGCGACCAGCGTCACGTGCTGCAACTTGCCCTTGGGATCGGTGAAGCGGACGTCGACATATTCGACCTCCTCGGCCTTCATCAGATCCAGAACGTCCTTGACTGTCATTGGGATCCTTCCTCCATCAGTCTGCCCGGCGCCGCCGCCGGGCATGTGTCATTGGTTTCAGAGTGCGGGTGGGCGGGATCAGACCGCGTCGTCGCCGGTTTCGCCGGTGCGGATGCGGATGGCCTGTTCGACCGGCAGGATGAAGATCTTGCCGTCGCCGATCTTCTCGGTGCGCGCGGCCGAGATGATGGCATCGACGGCGGCGTCGACCAGGTCGTCGGGCAGCACCATCTCGATCTTCACCTTGGGCAGGAAGTCCACCACATATTCCGCGCCGCGATAAAGCTCGGTATGGCCCTTCTGCCGGCCGAAGCCCTTGACCTCGGTGACCGAGAGGCCCTGGACGCCGACTTCCTGAAGGGCCTCTTTCACATCGTCCAGTTTGAAGGGCTTGATGATGGCTTCGACTTTCTTCATCGCCTGATCCTTCTCTCGCGACTTGCCTGCGCCCTGATTGGCGGGTTTGATGATGCGCGTCCATGCGGCTTGATGGGGAAAGCGGCATGCAGACAGGGAATCCCGGGCGTGTGCCCGATTATTATGCAGGTTGCCTGAATTATGTGCGATGAAATGGCCCAGCGGCCCGAGATCCTGACGACTCGAGAGATGCGAGCGGTCGAGGGTGCCGCCATCGGAAGCGGCAGCGTCACCGGACCCGCGCTGATGGAGCGAGCCGGCGCGGGTGTGCTGCACGAGATGCTGGCGCTGTGGCCCGAGTTCGAGCGCCCGGGGCACGCGGTGATTCTCTGCGGGCCGGGCAACAATGGTGGCGACGGCTATGTCGTGGCGCGGCTGCTGGCCGAGCGCGGCTGGCAGGTGCGGCTGGCGGCGCTGGCCCCGCCCGCCACGCCGGATGCGCAACTGGCGGCGGCTTGCTGGCAGGGCGAGGTGGCGGCGCTGTCCGCTCTTGGTCCCCAGGATTTCCCGCCCGGCTCGCTCTGCGTCGATGCGCTGTTCGGCACCGGGCTGGTACGGCCGCTGGCACCCGAGATCGCGGCGGCCTTGCGGCTGGCGGCGGTGCGGGGCTGCCGCATCGTCGCGGTCGACATCCTCAGCGGGCTTTGTGCCGATAGCGGCCGGGTTCTAGGCGGGTTGGACCTGCCCAGGGCGGCGCTGACCGTCAGCTTCCAGCGCGCCAAGCTGGGCCATGTGCTGGCACAGGGCGGGACGCTTGGCGGCACGCTGCGCATCGTCGATATCGGCATCAACGGCTGGATGGCGGCGGCGGGGGAGCCCGCGCGGTTCGCCGGGCCGCTGCCGGCCCTGGCCAAGCGGGCCGGGCATAAATACGACCACGGCCATGCGCTGGTGCTGGGCGGCGGGCCGGGACGCGGCGGCGCGGCGCGGCTGGCGGCGGGGGCGGCGCTGCGCGTCGGTGCCGGGCTGGTGACGCTGGCCTGCCCGCCCGAGGCGCTGGCGGAAAATGCCGCGCGGCTGGACGCGGTGATGCTGCGTCCCGTCTCCGACCGCGCCGGGCTGGAGCAATTGCTGGGGGATCCGCGCTTCAACGCGCTGGGCCTCGGCCCCGGCCTGGGGCTGGACCGGGCGCGGGATCTGGTGCCGGCGGTGCTGGCCGCGGGCCGGGCGGCGCTGCTCGATGCCGATGCGCTGACCGCTTTCGCCGGGGCGCCCGATGCGCTGCTGGACGCGCTGCATCCGCGGGCGGTGCTGACCCCGCATGGCGGCGAATTTGCCCGGCTGTTTCCCGATCTGGCGCAGCGGCTCGAGGCCCCTGCCGAGACCGGGCCGGCCTTCTCGCGGCTGGATGCGGCGCGACAGGCCGCGGACCGGGCCGGCTGCGTGGTGCTGCTGAAGGGGCCGGACACGGTGATCGCGGCGCCGGGGGGCGAGGCGCGCATCGCCGCCGCCGTGGGCGAGGCGGCCGCGCCCTGGCTGGCGACGGCGGGTGCGGGTGATGTGCTGTCGGGCATCGTCGCCGGGCTGCTGGCGCGCGGCTTCGCGCCGCTGGAGGCCGCCGCGACCGGCGCCTGGCTGCATGCCGAGGCGGCGCGCGATTTCGGCCCCGGCCTGATCGCCGAGGACCTGCCCGAGCGGATTCCGGCGGTGCTGCGGCGCCTTGGCTGCTGAACTTTCCGCTCGCAACCCGGAGAGGGCTTTGCTAAGAGGGGCGCCGATCCCTTGCGGCCTGCCGGCCGGCGCGGATCGCGATGCGGGTGTGGCG
Organism: Paracoccus sp. MKU1; assembly: GCF_001447385.1. GTDB lineage: Bacteria > Pseudomonadota > Alphaproteobacteria > Rhodobacterales > Rhodobacteraceae > Paracoccus. The sequence continues at coordinate 109,296 of NZ_LLWQ01000162.1, forward strand.
AAATTGGCAGACGCACCAGATTTAGGTTCTGGCGCCGCAAGGCGTGGGGGTTCAAGTCCCTCCACCCGCACCATTCTGAAGATCCTTGAAATCATCTCTCCGTGCGCTGTTCGCCGGGCCCTGCCTGCCGCGATCTGCCTTGCGCTGCGCGCAGAAAAGCCCGGCCAGTAGCCTGCGGGCCGTCGGCATATGCGGCAAGCGCCCTGCGGGGCGGGTTGTCCAGCGGCAAGCCGGGACAGGGCTTCGCCAGCCAGCCGCAACCTGAGGCTGTTCGGCGCGGCTGCGATTTGTTCCCGCGATAATTCATCAATAACAATGTCTTGAACTATCGCTGTTGAGGATTCGTTAACCTGTCCTAAAGGGCAACTGGCCTGAATCAAGCGGATCGTTTTAATTGTATCTTATTAAGTGATCTCTATTGTTGGTTGGTGAGTGATGTTGGTGAATGGCAAGGCCATGCATGCGGCTGGCATGCAATATCCCTATGGCGACCACGGCAGCCTGACCTTTCTTCAGGTCCCCGGAATCGGGGTTGGCGGCCAGAGCTTCTCGGGCTCGGTGGCGGATTGGTGCGCAGAGGGTTTCTCGATCTGCGAAAGCTACCTGATCGAGGCGCAGACCCTTTTCATCGAAGGCGATCCCTCAGGGTTCTTGGCCATGGCCGAGGCTCAGCTCGACGCCGAGCTGGTCGATGAGGCGCTGCTGCATGCCAATGCGCTGCTGAAGGGCGTGGCCTTCCGCAGCCTGGCCGGGCGGCTGCAACTGGTCGAGAACGGCGATGCGCCGCTTGGCCTGAACTGGACCGCCATCGCCAACCTGTGGTGCGCGATGGAGACGACCAAGGGCGACATGCGCATGCCGCGCCTGGAGCCGGAGTTCGAGCGGCGGATGCGCGCGGCGATGCGGCTGTCCTGAACGGTTTCTGCGGTCCGGTTTTCTGCGGTCGACCGGTCGGAATGCTTGGATCGCGGGCCGGTTTTGGCTATGACGGCGCTCCAGTCAGCAGAGGATGCCGCCCGTGGACGCGACCGACCGCATAGCCCGCACCATCGCCGCCGAGATCAGCGCCAGCCCCGCCCAGGTTGCGGCGGCGGCCAGCCTGCTGGACGGGGGCGCAACCGTGCCCTTCGTCGCACGCTATCGCAAGGAGGCGACAGGCGGGCTGGACGACACCCAGCTGCGGACGCTGTCGGAACGGTTGGCCTATCTGCGCGAGCTCGAAGCGCGGCGGGCCTCGATCCTCGAATCGATCAAGGGGCAGGGCAAGCTGACCGACGAACTGGCCCGCGCCATCGCCGGGGCGGAAACCAAGGCCACGCTGGAAGACATCTACCTGCCCTTCAAGCCCAAGCGCCGCACCAAGGCGATGATCGCGCGGGAAAACGGGCTGGAGCCGCTGCTGCGCGCCATCCAGGACGATCGTGCCGCCGAGCCCGAGGCACTGGCGGCGGGCTATGTCTCGGAATCGGTGCCGGATGTGAAATCGGCGCTGGACGGCGCGCGCGACATCCTGGTCGAGGAGCTTTCCGAGAATGCGGCGCTGCTGGGCCGGCTGCGCGAATTCATGCAGGCCGAGGCGATCATCTCGGCCAAGGTGGTGCCGGGCAAGGAGCAGGTCGGCGCCAAGTTCAGCGATTATTTCGACCAGTCCGAGAAATGGGCGGCGATCCCGGCGCATCGGGCGCTGGCGATCCTGCGCGGCGCCAAGGAAGAGGTGCTGACCATCGAGATCGCCCCCGAGCCGGAAACCGGCACGTCGCGGGCCGAGGGCATCGTCGCCTCGGCCCTGGGGCGGCTGGGCGACCAGCCGGGCGACAGGTGGCTGCGCAAGGTGGCGGGCTGGTGCTGGCGGGTGCGGCTGTCGAACACGATGTATATCGACCTGCTGACCGAGCTGCGCGCCCGCGCCCATGCCGAGGCGATCCGGGTTTTCGCCCGCAATCTCAAGGACCTGCTACTGGCCTCGCCCGCCGGGCCGCGCCCGACCCTCGGGCTGGATCCCGGCATCCGCACCGGCGTCAAGCTGGCCGCGGTGGACGGTACCGGCAAGCTGGTCGAGACGGCGACGCTTTATCCCTTTCCGCCTAAATCCGACCTGCGCGGGGCGGAAGCGGCGCTGGCCGCCGCCATCACCCGCCACAAGATCGAGCTGATCGCCATCGGCAACGGCACTGCCAGCCGCGAGACCGAGCGCTTCGTGGCCGAGGTGCTGAAGCGCCTGCCCGAGGGCGTGAAGCAGCCGGTCAAGGTGATCGTCAGCGAGGCCGGCGCCTCGGTCTATTCCGCCTCGGAACTGGCTGCGAAGGAGTTTCCCGGCCTCGACGTGTCCTTGCGCGGCGCGGTCTCGATCGCGCGGCGGTTGCAGGATCCGCTGGCCGAACTGGTCAAGGTGCCGCCTGAATCAATCGGCGTCGGGCAATACCAGCACGACGTGGACCAGCGGCATCTGGCCAGGACGCTGGAGGCGGTGGTCGAGGATGCGGTGAACGCGGTGGGGGTGGATCTGAACACCGCCTCGGCCCCGCTGTTGGCGCATGTGGCCGGGCTGGGTCCGTCGCTGGCGCAGAACATCGTGGCCTGGCGCGACGAGAATGGCGCCTTCCCGTCGCGCGCGGCGCTGAAGAAGGTCGGCGGGCTTGGTCCGCGCGCCTTCGAGCAATGCGCGGGCTTCCTGCGCATCCGCGACGGCAAGGAGCCGCTGGACGCTTCCTCGGTCCATCCCGAGGCTTACGGCGTCGCGCGCAGGATCGTCGCCGCCTGCGGCCGCGACATCCGCCAGATCATGGGCAATGGCGCGGCGCTGAAGGGTATCCGGGCGGAAGCCTTCGTCGACGAGCATTTCGGCCTGCCCACCATCCGCGACATCCTCTCCGAACTGGAAAAGCCCGGCCGCGACCCGCGCCCCAGCTTCGTCACGGCGAGCTTCGCCGAGGGGGTCGAGGACATCAAGGATCTGCGCCCGGGCATGGCGCTGGAAGGCACGGTGACGAATGTGGCGGCCTTCGGCGCCTTCGTCGATATCGGCGTGCATCAGGACGGGTTGGTGCATATCAGCCAGCTCGCCGACCGGTTCGTGAAGGACCCGAACGAGGTGGTGAAGGTCGGCGACGTGGTCAAGGTCCGGGTGACCGAGGTGGACGTGGCGCGCAAGCGCATCGGCCTGACCATGCGCAAGGATGGCGGCGCCTCGGCCCGCGACGCGCAGAAGGAGCGCGGACCCAGGGCCCAGCCGGGCCGAGGCCCGAAATCCGCGGCGCCCGCCGGCAAGGAACAGCCCGGCGCCCTGGGCGCGGCGCTGCTGAACGCGCTGCGCAAGGATTAGGGGGCTCTGCCCCCGTCGTGCCTGCGGCCCGACTCCCCCGGGATATTTGGGCACGAAAGAAGCCCGCGGCATCAGGGCCTGAGCAACGCGGTGCGGAATTCGGGGTCGGAAAGCACCACCTCCTTGGTGCCAAGCTCCGCCGCCCGGCTGAGCGCGCGCGCGGTCTGGATCTGTGCGAATTCGACGGCCTGCGCCAGGCTGCGACCCTGCCCCAGCGCGGCGGTGATCAGCCCGGCGAGCAGGTCTCCGGTCCCGGCCAGGGCCACGGGCAGGTGCGGCGTCGGATGGCGCGTCAGCCCCTGTGGTCCCCGGATCACGCTTTCCAGCATGCCGGGCGCGGTCTCGCGCAGCTTGCAGCCGGTGACGATCAACTGCGCCTGGGGCGCCATGCGCAGGGCCAGCGCGGCGCGGTGGATGTCGGCCAATTCCGCGATGGGCTGGCCGGTCAGCCAGGCGACCTCGAACGGGTTGGGCGAGGCGATGTCGGCCATGGGCAGCAGCCGGTCGCGGAAGGTGTCGGCGATCTCCTGCGGCACATAGAGGCCGGGCTGCTCGTCCCCCAGAACCGGGTCGCAGTAATAGCGCAGGCGCGGGTTCGCCGCCTTGGCGCGGGCGACGAAATCGGCGGTCAACTGCGCCACTTCGACCGAGCCGATATAGCCGGTCAGCAGGAAATCCGCGCGCTCGGGCAGGCCGCGATCCCAGGCGCCTTGCAGCAGGTCGGCGAAGAAATCACCGGGCAAGGGCCGGCCGCGCAGGGTCGGATAATCGGGCGTGTTGGAAAAGATCACCGTCGGGATCGGCGTCACCTCCAGCCCCGCCGCCAGCATCGGGAACACCGCCGCCGAATTGCCGACATGACCCATGACCACCTGGCTCTGGATCGAGATCACCAGCGGGCGGGTCATGCGCGGCCCTCCAGCCGCTGCGACCAGTCCTCGACCCGGCCGCTTTCCAGTCGGCGGATGGCATAGCGCCGCCAGCCTTCGGCCAGAACGTCCAGCGCGGCGATGCCCTGCAACTCGCCAAGGTTCAGCCGGTCCACATAGAGCGCATGCCACAGCCGGCGTAGCGTCCAGTCCGGCGCCACGCGATCAATCAGCTCCAGCCGATCGCCGGTCGTCACGATTCCCGGCTCCAGCACGCGGTAATACCAGCCGGTGCGGCCGCTTTCCTGCACGCGCCGCGCCATGGCCTCGACCCCGAAGCGGCGGTTCAGCTTCCAGCACGGCTGGCGGCCCTGCGAGACCTGCACCAGCGCCGTGCCGAGCCGGAAGATGTCGCCCACCGCGACCTCCGCCTCGGTCAGCCTCCGGGTCGAGATGTTCTCGCCAAAGGCGCCGGGCGCCTCCAGCAACCGCCTGATTTCACCGTTTTCCAAATACTCCACGGGGGTCCGGGGGTGTGAAACCCCCGGCGGTTCCGCCGGGCGCAGCGGCCCAAGCTCTTCGCGCCATGCCGCATAATGGTCGAATGGATAATGATGCACGGCCTTTTCCGGCCCGCCATGCACGCGACGGTCGGCCTGCTCGTCGCCGGAAAACCCCTCGGGGCCAAGTGCCAGCGGGCGATCCACCGGGCGCTTGTCGATGCCGCTTTTCTGGTCGCTTCCGGGCAGCGGGGCGGCCTTGCCCGTCAACAGGATGATCTCCGCCATGGCTTCCCTCTGCTCGCGCGTCGCGCCCAGATTAGCCGAACCCCTCGCAGGCTCAAGGCCGCGGGGCGGGAATCGGGCGGCCCTGGCACCGCCCGAACCATGGGCAGTGCCGCCCTCAGCTGCCCGTATATTGCGCAGATCCGGGACTGGCCGGGCTGCGCGCCGGGACAGGCGTTGCGGGCGCGGGGTTGCGGTGGCACCTGCTGGGGCGGGAGAGAGCAGGAAGCAGATGGACAAGCGCCTTTCGATCGTCGTCATCGAACCCGACCCGGAGCGCGCCGCCCCGATCGTGGACGGGCTGCGCGAGATCGGCGACCATGACATCCGCATCATCTCCGAGGAAACCGGGCTGGCGCGCCATATCGCCGAATGCCGGCCCGACATCGTGCTGATCGATCTGGCCAACCCCTCGCGCGACGTGCTCGAGGAGCTGGCGCTGGCCTCGGGCCCGACCGAGCGGCCGGTGGCGATGTTCGTGGACCGCTCGGACGAGCACCTGACGCGGGCGGCGGTCGAGGCCGGCATCTCGGCCTATGTCGTGGACGGGCTGCGCCCCGACCGGATCAAGCCGGTTCTGGACGCGGCCATCGCGCGCTTTCACATGTTCCAGCGCATGCGCGCCGAACTGGCCGCCACCCGCGCCGCGCTGGAGGAGCGCAAGGTGATCGACCGCGCCAAGGCCGTGCTGATGAAGGCACGCGGCATCGACGAAGAGGCCGCCTATGCGCTTTTGCGCAAGACGGCGATGGACCAGGGCAAGCGTGTGGCCGAGATCGCGCAGCAACTGGTCCTTGCCGCGGGGTTGCTCTCATGCCGTTGACACCCTTGCGCCTGGGCTATGTGCCGCTGATCGATGCCGCGCCGCTGATCGTGGCGCGCGAGCTGGGCTTTGCCGCCGAGGAAGGGCTGGAGTTCCGGCTACTGCGCCTGGGCGCCTGGGCGCAGGCCCGCGACATGCTGGGTGCCGGGCTGATCGAGGCGGCGCATATGCTGGTGCCGATGCCGGTGGCGCAGGCGCTGGGGTTGGGCCCGGCGCTGCCGGACCTGGACCTGGTGATGTTCCTATCCCAGGGTGGGCAGGCGGTCGCGGTCAGCGCCGCGCTGGCCGCCAGGATGCGCGAGCAGGGCCATGATTTCGACTTTCGCGACGCCCGAAAGGCCGCCCTTGCGCTGCATTGCGCCGCGCCGGGCCGGTTGCGGGTGGGCGTGCCCTTCCATTTCTCGACCCAGCTGGAACTGATCCGGCACTGGCTCGGCGCCTGCGGCTTCAGCCCGGCCTTGGAGGTCGTCACCGTGCCGCCGCCGCTGATGGCCGAATCCATGGCCGCGGGCGAGGTCGATGCCTTCTGCGTCGGCGAGCCCTGGGCATCGAGCGCGGTGGACCGGGGATTGGCCGCGCTGCTCTTGCCCGGCACGGCGATCTGGGCCGCGCCGCCGGAAAAGGGGCTGGTGCTGCGTCGCGACTTCACCGAAGCCGAGCCGCAGGTGACAGGTGCGCTGATGCGGGCCATCTGGCGTGCGGGGCGCTGGCTCGACGAGCCCGAGAACCGCGACACCGCCGCCGAGATCCTGTCGCGGCGCGAATATCTGGACCTGCCGGCCGAACTGGCCGAGCGCGGCTTGACCGGCCGGTTGCAGGTCACGCCCTCGGGCGAGATCCGCCATGTGCCGGGCTTTGTCGCCTTCCATGCCGGCGCGGCGAATTTTCCCTGGAAAAGCCTGGCCGCCTTCTTTGCGCAGCGCATCGCGCAGCGCCATGGGCTGGAGCCTGGGCCGGCGATGGAAAAGGCGATGGCGCATTTCCGCACCGATCTTTACCGTCGGCATCTGCGCGCGGCGGGGGCAGCCTTGCCCGGCGCCTCGGCCCGGCTGGAGGGTGCGCTGGCGCAGGACCGCGAGGTCGCGGCCGAAAAGGGCCAGATGATTCTGCGCGCCGATGCCTTCTTCAACGGCACTATCTTCGAGCCACCCTTCGCCGGCTGAGCGTTTTGCGGGCAGATCGGGCACGGGGATGCCCGGCTTTCGGGCGGAACCGGCGGCGGATGCTGCGATGCCGCATCAGGGCTTGATCCGGCCCGCGTCCTGACCCAGTCTGATCCCATGGCCCGGCGCAACGGCGCGCCACCGGCCCGCTCGCAATGATGCGGCACGGGTTCCCGCGACGATGCGGAAATCCTCTCCTCCGAAAGCGCAATTCCGCTGCGGTCTCTCGCCGCCCGGCCGCGTGCTTTCCGACAGCCTTCGCCATCAGCAACGCATCGGAGCCATCATGCCCGCCGTTCCCCCCGTTCCATCATCCGAGGCCAGCCGCGCGCTGGGCCTCTCGACCTTCGCCTTCACCATCTGCTTCGCGGTCTGGACGATCTTCTCGATCATCGGCTTGCAGATCCGCGAGCAGCTTTCCCTGACCGAGACCCAGTTCGGCCTGCTGATCGGCCTGCCGATCCTGACCGGTTCGCTGGTCCGCATCGGGCTGGGCGTGCTGACCGACCGGCTGGGCGGGCGGCTGGTCTATACGCTGACCATGCTTTCCGCCGCCGTCGCGACGTTTCTTTTGTCCCTGGCCACGACCTGGCCGCAGATGCTGCTGGCGGCGCTGGGCGTCGGGCTGGCCGGCGGTTCCTTCGCCGTGGGCGTCGCCTATGTCTCGCGCTTCTATGCCGAGGGGCGGCAGGGCACGGCGCTGGGCATCTTCGGCACCGGCAATGTCGGCGCCGCCGTGACCAAGTTCGCCGCGCCCTTCGTCATGCTGGCGCTGGGCTGGCAGGCGACCGCGCAGATCTGGGCCGGCGCGCTGGCGCTGACCGCCGTGCTGTTCTGGCTGCTGAGCAAGGACGATCCCGTCACCGCCGCAGGGGCCGGCCGCAAGGCGCCGCTGCGCGCCGAGTTCGCGCCGCTGGGTCAGCTTCGGGTCTGGCGCTTCTCGGCCTATTACTTCTTCAGCTTCGGCGGCTTCGTGGCACTGGCGCTGTGGCTGCCGCATTACCTGACGCAGGTCTATGGCTTCGGTGTCGGGACCGCCGGCATGATCGGCGCGGCCTATTCCATCCCCGGCTCGATCTTCCGCGCCTATGGCGGAGTGCTTTCGGACCGCATCGGCGCGCGGGCGGTGATGTATGCGACCTTCCTCGTCTCGCTGGCCGCGACCGCGATCCTGTCGATCCCCTCGGGCGTGCCGGTGCCGGTCTTCCTGGCGGTGATCTTCGTGCTGGGCTTCTTCATGAGCCTGGGCAAGGCCGCCGTCTACAAGCACATCCCCAGCTATTACCCCGGCCATGTCGGCGCGGTCGGTGGGCTGGTGGGCATGATCGGCGGCCTTGGCGGCTTTGCGCTGCCGCTGCTGTTCGGCTGGCTGCGCGACCAGACCGGGCTGTGGTCCAGCTGCTTCATGGCGCTGTTCCTGCTGGTCGGGGCCTGCGCGCTCTGGATGTACGCCTCGATCCGCCAGATGGGCCGCGCGCCCCTGCAAGCCGCCTGAGAAAGGAGTCCCGCGATGAAGAAACTTGTCGTCATCGGTGCCGGCATGGCCTCGGGCCGCCTGCTGGAGCAGCTGTTCGAGGCCGCGCCCGGCGAATGGCAGGTCACCCTGTTCAACGCCGAGCCGCGCGGCAACTACAACCGGCTGATGCTGTCGCCGGTCCTGTCGGGCGAAAAGACCTATGAGCAGATCGTCACCCATGACGCGGACTGGTATGCCGCGCATGGCGTCGATTGCCGCTTCGGCGAGCCGGTGGTGCGGATCGACCGCACCAATCGCGCCGTCTATTCCAATGCGGGCGGGGCGCCCTATGACGCGCTGGTCATCGCCACCGGCTCGGCGCCCTTCATCATCCCGGTGCCGGGCAGCGATCTGCCGGGCGTGGTGACCTATCGCGACCTCGAGGACACCAACGCGATGATCGAGGCCGGCGTGGCCGGCAAGGATGCCGTGGTGATCGGCGGCGGGCTTCTGGGCCTCGAGGCCGCCGCCGGCATGGCGGCGCGGGGTGCCAATGTCACCGTCGTCCACCTGATGGGCCACCTGATGGAGCGGCAACTCGACCCCGCTGCCGGCTATCTGCTGCAACGCGACCTGGAGCGGCGCGGCATCAAGGTGCATTGCAAGGGCGCGACCAAGGCGATCCTGGGCCATGGCCGCGCCGAGGCGGTGTTGCTGGAGGACGGCACCGTCCACCCCGCCGATCTGGTCTGCATGGCGGTCGGCATCCGCCCCGAGGTGCGGCTGGCCAACGATGCGCATCTGGAGGTCGAGCGCGGCATCGTCGTCGATGACGCCTTGCGCACCAGCGACCCGCATATCTTCGCGCTTGGCGAATGCGTCGAGCACCGGGGCCAGGTTTTCGGCCTTGTCGCGCCGCTTTACGACCAGGCCAAGGTGCTGGCCCGGACCCTACTGGGTGAGGAGGCCGAATTCCGCCCGGTCCAGACCGCGACAAAGCTGAAGGTGACCGGCTGCGACCTGTTCAGCGCCGGCGATTTCGCCGAAGGCGAGGGGCGCGAGGACATCGTGTTCCGCGACCCCGGCCGCGGCATCTACAAGCGGCTGGTGCTGGAGAACGACCGCATCGTCGGCGTGGTCATGTATGGCGACACCGCCGACGGCAATTGGTTCTACGGGCTGATGAAGGACGAAACCGACATCGGCGAGATGCGCGACACGCTCATCTTCGGCCCGGCCTTCCAGGGGGGGACCGCGCTGGACCCTATGGCGGCCGTTGCAGCCTTGCCGCCTGAGGCGGAGATCTGCGGCTGCAACGGCGTCTGCAAGGGAACCATCGTCGCCGCGGTGCAGGGCGGCGCGCATACGCTCGATGCGGTGCGCGCCTGCACCAAGGCCAGCGGCTCCTGCGGCACCTGCACCGGGCTGGTCGAGCAGGTGATGAAGCTGACGCTGGGCGACGGTTTCGTCGCGCCCGCGCCCGCCGGCATGTGCAAATGCACCGACCACAGCCACGAGGACGTGCGGCGGCTGATCCGTTCCATGGGCTTGAAGTCGATCCCGGCCGTCATGCAGGAGCTGGGCTGGAAAACGGCCGGCGGCTGCCATTCCTGCCGCCCGGCGCTGAACTATTACCTGCTGGCCGAATACCCGCTGGAATACCAGGACGACCGCCAGTCTCGTTTCGTGAACGAAAGGAACCACGCCAATATCCAGAAGGACGGCACCTATTCGGTGGTGCCGCGCATGTGGGGCGGCGTCACCACGCCCTCGGAGCTGCGCGCCATCGCCGACGCGGCCGAGAAATATGCCGTGCCGATGGTCAAGGTCACCGGCGGTCAGCGCATCGACCTGCTGGGCGTGAAGAAAGAGGACCTGCCGCATATGTGGGCCGACCTGAATGCCGCCGGGCTGGTCTCGGGCCATGCCTATTCCAAGGGGCTGCGCACGGTGAAAACCTGTGTCGGCAGCGAGTTCTGCCGCTTCGGCACCCAGGATTCGACCGGGCTGGGGATCAGGCTGGAAAAGCTGCTCTGGGGTTCGTGGACGCCGCACAAGGTCAAGCTGGGCGTCTCGGGCTGCCCCAGGAACTGCGCCGAGGCGACCTGCAAGGACGTGGGCGTGATCTGCGTCGACAGCGGCTACCAGATCAGCGTCGCCGGCGCCGCCGGGATGGAGGTGAAGGAGACCGAGCCTCTTGCCTCGACCCCGTCCGAGGACGAGGCGGTCGAGATCATCACCGCCTTCGTCCAGCTTTACCGCGAACATGCGCGCTATCTGGACCGGCCCTATAAATGGGTGGCCAAGGTCGGGCTCGACTGGGTGAAGGAACAGATCGCCGACCTGCCGACCCGCCGCGCGCTGGTCGAACGCTTCGAGATCAGCCAGTCGGTCTATCGCCGCGACCCCTGGGCCGAACATTCCACCATTACCGAAACGCCCAAATGGGCCCCCCTTGCCGATTTGACCCTGGAGGCCGCGGAATGACCATCTTTGTCGATATCGGAGCCCTGGACGAGATTCCCCGCCAGGGCGCGCGCGTGATCCGCACGGCGCAGGGCTGCGTCGCGGTGTTCCGCACCCTGGACGACCGGGTCTTTGCGCTGGACGACCGCTGCCCGCACAAGGGCGGCCCGCTGTCCGAGGGCATCGTGCATGGCGATCGCGTGACCTGCCCGCTGCACAATTGGGTGTTCGACATGAACTCGGGCGCAGCGCAGGGCGCCGACGAGGGCGCGGTCCGCACCTGGCCCGTCCGCGTCGAACAGGGCCGCATCCTCATCAGCGCCGAACTCGTCTCACGCCCCCGCGCCGCCTGAAGGAGCAAGCTCATGTCCTATGTCAATCCTGCCGATTTCGCTAAGAAGATGATCGATGCCGGCGAGGCCAAGGTCTTCATGTCCACCAAGGACACGCTGATCCGCGCCTATATGGCCGGGGCGATCCTGGCACTGGCCGCCGCCTTCGCCGTGACCGTCACCGTGAACACCGGCGAGCCGCTGATCGGCGCGCTGCTGTTCCCGGTCGGCTTCTGCATGCTCTACCTGCTGGGCTTCGATCTGCTGACGGGCGTGTTCACGCTGGTGCCGCTGGCGCTGATCGACCGTCGCCGCGGCGTCACCATGCAGGGGATGTTGCGCAACTGGGGCCTGGTCTTTGCCGGCAATTTCGCCGGCGCCTTCACCGTCGCGGTCTTCATGGCGATCATCGTCACCTTCGGCTTTTCCGAGGCGCCGAACGCGGTGGGCGAACAGATCGGCCATATCGGCGAGGGGCGGACGCTCGGCTATGCCGCCCATGGCGCGGCGGGGATGCTGACGCTGTTCATCCGCGCGGTCATGTGCAACTGGATGGTTTCGACCGGCGTGGTGGCGGCGATGATGTCCACCAGCGTCTCGGGCAAGGTCATCGCCATGTGGATGCCGATCCTGGTGTTCTTCTACATGGGCTTCGAGCATTCCATCGTGAACATGTTCCTGTTCCCGGCCGGGCTGCTGCTGGGCGGCCAGTTCACCATCATGGACTACATGATCTGGAACGAGATCCCGACCGTGCTGGGCAACCTGGTCGGCGGGCTGATCTTTGTCGGCGCGATGATCTATGCCACGCATCACAGGACCTCGCCCCGGCGTGCGGTGGATGCGCCCTCCGAAGCCACCGCCGCCGTTCCTGCCGAGTGAGGGCCGCCATGCAGACCATCCGCACCACCTGTCCCTATTGCGGCGTGGGTTGCGGCGTGCTGGCGACGCCCGACGGTCGGGGCGGGCTGGACATCGCGGGCGATCCCGATCATCCGGCGAACCGGGGCCGGCTTTGCGTCAAGGGCGCGGCGCTTGGCGAGACGGTCGGCCATGCCGGCCGGCTGCTTGCCCCGCGCATCCACGGGCGCGAGGCCGGCTGGGACGAGGCGCTGGACCTGGTCGCGCGCCGGTTTTCCGAAACCATCGCAGAACACGGGCCGGATTCGGTCGCCTTCTACGTCTCGGGCCAGCTGCTGACCGAGGATTACTATGTTGCCAACAAGCTGATGAAGGGCTTCATCGGCTCGGGCAATATCGACACCAATTCGCGGCTCTGCATGGCCTCGGCGGTCGCGGGGCACCGGCGGGCCTTTGGCACCGACACGGTCCCGGGGCTCTACGAGGATCTGGAGCTGGCCGATACGGTGGTGCTGGTCGGCTCGAACCTGGCCTGGTGCCATCCGGTGCTTTACCAGCGGCTGGCGGCGGCGCGCGAGGCGCGGGGCACGCGGGTCGTGGTGGTCGATCCGCGCCGCACCGCGACTTGCGATATTGCTGACCTGCATCTGCCGCTGGCGCCGGGTTCGGATGCGGCGCTGTTCAATCTGCTGCTGGCCGAGATCGCGCGGCGCGGTCTCGCCGATGGGGATGCCGGTGCGCATCTGGACGGGCTCGACGAGGCGCTGGCCGCTGCGCGCCAGACGTTGCCCTCGGCCACCGGGCTGGCGCATAGCCAGCTGCGGCAGTTCTTCGACCTGTGGTGCGGCAGCGACAAGGTGGTGACGGTCTGGTCGCAGGGCGTGAACCAGTCCGACAGCGGCACCGACAAGGTGAATGCGATCCTGAACTGCCACCTGGCCAGCGGCCGCATCGGCCGGCCGGGCATGGGGCCGTTCAGCGTCACCGGCCAGCCCAATGCCATGGGTGGGCGCGAGGTCGGCGGGCTGGCCAACATGCTGGCCTGCCACCTGGAGATCGAGAACCCGGCGCATCGCGCGGCGGTGCGCGGCTTCTGGAACGCGCCGCGCATGGCCGAGCGGCCGGGGTTGAAGGCCGTGGACATGTTCCGCGCCGTCGAGGAGGGCCGGATCAAGGCGCTGTGGATCATCTGCACCAACCCCGCCGCGACCATGCCCGAGGCCGATCGCGTCGCCCGCGCCATCGCCGGCTGCGGCTTCGTCGTGGTCTCGGACATCATGGCGCGGACCGACACCGCGCGGCTGGCGCATGTGCTGCTGCCGGCGACCGGCTGGGGCGAAAAGGATGGCACGGTGACGAATTCGGAACGCCGCATCAGCCGCCAGCGCCGCACCCTCGCCCCCGCCGGGCAGGCGCGCGACGACTGGCGCATCCTGGCCGAGGTCGGGCGCCGCATGGGCTGGGCCGATGCCTTCGGCTGGACCGGCCCCGCGCAGGTCTTTGCCGAACATGCCGCGCTGTCCGGCGTCGCAGGCGGGCTGGGCAGCGATTTCGACATCTCGGCCCATGCCGGCATCACCCAGCCGGAATATGACGCGCTGGAGCCTTTCCTGTGGCCGCAATCGGCGGGCAGGCAGGGCGGGCGGTTCTTTGGCGACGGGCGGTTTCATACGCCTTCGGGCCGGGGCCGGATGGTCGCGGTCTCGCCGCGCCCGCCGCAGCCGGTCGGCGCCGAATATCCCTTCCGGCTGAACACCGGCCGGGTGCGCGATCATTGGCACACCATGACCCGCACCGGCCTGTCGCCGCGGCTGTCCCGCCATCTGGCCGAACCCTTCCTGGAACTGCATCCCAGCGACGCGGCCCGGCTGGGCCTGGCCCCCGCCAGCCTGGCCGAGGTTGCCAGCCCGCATGGCCGCGCGGTCCTGCGGGTGCTGGTGACCGACCGGGTGGCGCCGGGCCATCCCTTCGCGCCGATGCATTGGACGGGCGAGACTGCGCCCTCGGGCCGGGTCGATGCGCTGGTGCCGGGGACGGTCGATCCGGTCTCGGGCCAGCCGGCCCTGAAATCGGCGGCGATGGCGATCCGGCCCTTTGCCGCGCGCTGGTTCGGCTTTGCCGTCTCGGCGGGCGCGATCCGGCCGGATTGCGCTTATTGGGCGCGGGCCACGCTGCCCAGGGGAGAGCAGGCCGAACTGGCCGGGCTGGAGCCGGTGCAGGACTGGACCGCCCATGCCCGCGCGCTGTTCGGCCTCCCGGACGAGCCGCTGGTGCTGCACGACCGCGCCCGCGGGCAGGTGCGGCTGGCCTTCTTGCGCGACGGCCGGCTGCGGGCGGCGCTGTTCGTCGCGCCCGCGCCGGTGGGCCTGTCGCGCAGCCATGTCGCGGCGCTGCTGGGCGAGGACGGCGCGGGCGCGCTGGCCGGCCGCCCCGGCGCCGACCGCCCGGACGAGGGCGCGCTGGTCTGCGCCTGTTTCGGCATCGGCGTGAACAGCATCGTGCAGGCCATCGCCAGCCAGCGCCTGACTTCGGTCGAGGCGGTGGGGCGGGCGCTGCGGGCGGGCACGAATTGCGGCTCGTGCCGCCCCGAGATCCGCGCGCTGCTCGAGGCCGGCACCGCCTGCCGGGCGGCGGCCGAATAGTAAGGTCCTATTCGCCGTCGCCGGCAAAGACCATGGCGCTGTCGGGCTGCGCGGCGATATGGATCAGGCTGCCGGGTGCGGGCAGGATCAGGCCGGGGACGCGGGACTTCATCGCCGCGCCGCCGGGTTCCAGCCGGGTCTCGATCAGGCTTTCGCGGCCCAGATAGCGGGCACGCTCGACCCGGGCCGGCGTGCCGCCGGCCTCGGTGGGGACCAGGTGCTGGGGACGGATGACGACCTCGGCCGGGCTGCCTTCGGCAAGACCGGGGGCCGGAAAGGCGCCCAGGCTGGTCTGCACCCGGCCGCCCGACACCCGGCCGGCGACGATGTTCAGGTCCGAGAAAAAGGCCGCCACGCCGCGATCCGCCGGGCGGTTGTAAAGCTCGTCCGGGCGGCCTTCCTGGATCAGCCGGCCCTTGCGCATCACGGCGATGCGATGGCCCATCAGCATCGCCTCCTCGGGGTCGTGCGTGACCATCAGCACCGTGGTCTCGCTTTCGCGCAAGAGGTCCAGCGTCGCGTCGCGCACCCCGTCGCGCAGCCGGTGGTCGAGGCTGGAAAACGGCTCGTCCATCAGCATCAGGCAGGGGCGCGGCGCCAGGGCGCGGATCAGCGCCACGCGCTGCTGCTCGCCCCCCGAAAGCTCGTGCGGATATTTCGCGGCATGGCTGGACAGGCCGACCCGCTCCAGCAGCGCGCCCACCCGGTCGCGTTTTTCCGGCGCCGGACCCTGCAAGCCGAAGCCGACATTCGCCGCCACGTCCAGATGCGGGAACAGCGCGAAATCCTGGAACACCAGCCCGACCGGGCGCCGCTCGGGCGGCAGGAAGGCGCCGCTGTCGCACATGGCCCGGCCACCGATCTGGATGCGGCCGGAATCGGGCCGCTCGATGCCGGCAATCATACGCAATGTGGTGGACTTGCCACAGCCCGAAGGGCCGAGCAGGCAGATCACCTCGCCTCGGGTGACGCTGAAGCCGACATCCTCGACCGCCGCCACGCCGCCGAAGCGGCGGCACAGCGCCTCGACCTCCAGCATGGGCCGGGTTGCGGCGGCATCCGGCGCGACATGGCGCGCATCCACTTGGCTGGCCCAGTCGGGAGGGCTGGCGAATTGGTTCATCGGCATCCCTTCGTGACCGCAACCGCATGAGAATAGTTTACATTAGTAATTAGTTTAGTAAACATGTCGAGAAATCGCAAGGAGGACAGGCTGATGCGTGTTGGACTATCTGGACTGATTGGCGCCATGCTGGCTGCGCAGGCGGTTGCCGCCAGCGCCCAGGAACTGAACCTTTACACCACGCGCGAGCCGAATCTGATCGAGCCGATGCTGGCCTCGTTCACCGAAACCACCGGGGTGAAGGTCAACACCATCTTCCTCAAGGACGGCCTGCCCGAGCGGGTCGAGCAGGAGGGCGAGGCGTCGCCCGCCGATGTGCTGATGACCGTGGACATCGGCAACCTGGTCGATCTGGTGGATCGCGGCCTGACCCAGCCCGTCGAATCCGAGGCGCTGAGCGCCGCCATCCCCGAGAATCTGCGCGACAAGGACGGCAACTGGTTCGCGCTGTCGCAGCGGGCGCGGGTGCTTTACGCCGACAAGGATCTGGACCTGTCAAGCTTCACCTATGAAGACCTCGCCAAGCCGGAATGGCAGGGCAAGGTTTGCATCCGCTCGGGCCAGCACCCCTATAACGTGGCGCTGACCGCCTCGTACATCGTGCATCACGGCGAGGAAGCCGCCAAGACCTGGCTGGAGGGCGTCAAGGCGAACCTGGCCCGCACCGCCGGCGGCGGCGACCGCGACGTGGCGCGCGACATCATGGGCGGCATCTGCGAGATCGGTATCGCCAATTCCTATTACGTCGGCCTGATGCGCAGCGGTGCTGGCGGCCCCGAGCAGGAGGAATGGGTCAAGGCGATCAAGGTCGTCCTGCCGACCTTCGAAGGCGGCGGCACGCAGGTGAACGTCTCGGGCGCGGCGGTGGCCAAGAATGCGCCGAACCGCGACCAGGCGGTGCAGCTGCTGGAATACCTGGTCTCGGACGAGGCGCAGAAGATCTATGCCGAGGCGAATTTCGAATATCCGGTGAAGCCCGGCGTCGCGGTCAGCCCGGTGATCGAGGATATTGCCGATCTCAAGGTGGACGGCGCCGACCTGACCGAGATCGCCCGCCAGCGCAAGGCGGCGAGCGAGCTGGCCGAGGCGGTGGGCTTCGACAACTGAGCCTGTCGCGGGCGCAGGCCGCATGATCCCCGAACTGGCACAACGCTCCCGCGTCCGCGCGGGGGCAGGTTGGCAGGCGGCAGCCTTGGCTGTCGCCGCGCTCGTTCTGCTGCCGGTGCTGGCGCTGGGGCTGTTCGCGCTTCAGGGCAGCCCGGGGCTGTGGGCGCATCTGGTCAGCAACGTGCTGCCGGTGGCGGCGCGGCAGACGGTGATCCTGCTGGCCGGTGTCGGCATCATCGTCGCGACGCTCGGCACGGTGACGGCCTGGCTGGTCGCGGCCTGCGATTTCCCGGGGCGGCGCATCTTCGGCTGGGCGCTGCTGCTGCCCTTGGCAGTGCCGACCTATATCGTTGCCTATGCCTATCTGGACCTGCTGCATCCGGTCGGGCCGGTGCAGGGCGCGATCCGCGGCTGGCTGGGCTATTCCAGCCCGCGCGAGTTCCGCCTGCCCGACATCCGCTCGATGCCGGGCTGCATCGTGCTGCTGGGACTGGTGCTTTACCCCTATGTCTATCTGCCGGTGCGGGCGCTGTTTGCCATGCAGGCGGGCAACCTGCTGGATGCCGGGCGGACGCTGGGGGCGGGGCCGGTCGCCACCTTCCTGCGCGTGGCGATTCCGCTGGCCCGGCCCGCCGTCGCCATCGGCACGGCGCTCGCGCTGATGGAGGCAATGAACGACATCGGCGCGGCCGAGTTCCTGGGCGTGCGGACGCTGACCGTCTCGGTCTATTCGACCTGGATCAACCGCTCGGACCTGCCGGGGGCGGCGCAGATTGCGCTTGCGATGCTGGCCATCACCATGGCGCTGGTCATGCTGGAGCGCCGCGGCCGCAGGCGCCAGCGCTACGCGGCGGGCGCGCAGCGCAGCCAGCCCTTGCGGCGCACGCGCTTGCGCGGCTGGCGGGCCTGGGGGGCGATGCTGGTCTGCGCGCTGCCGGTCACCTTCGGCTTTGCGGCGCCGGCCTGGTATCTGGTCGGCGCGGCCTGGGCGCGCTACCGCTTTGCCGGGCTGTCGCCGCGCATCCTCGAGGAGGCCGGCAACACCGCCTTCTTCGCGGCGCTGGCGACGCTGGTCGCGCTGCTGTTGGGGCTGGTGGTGACCGGCGCGGCGCGGATGCGGCCCGGGCGGCTGACCCAGGCCATGGCGCGGCTTTCGACGCTGGGCTATGCGGTGCCCGGCACCATCCTGGCCATCGGGCTCTTGCCGGTGATCGCGCTGGCCGACCGGCAGATCGCCGCCATCTCGCAGGCGCTGTTCGGCGCCGGGCCGGGGCTTTTGCTGCTCGGCTCGGGGGCGGCGCTGATCTATGCCTATGTCGCGCGCTTCCTGGCCATCGCCACCGGCGGGATCGAGGCGGGGCTTAGCCGGGTGCCGCGCTCGCTCGACCATGTGGCGCGGACGCTGGGCCGCAGCCCGGGCCAGGTGTTCCGCGAGGTGCATGTGCCGATCTCGCGCCCGGCGCTGGCGGCCTCGGGGCTGCTGATCTTCGTCGATTGCGTCAAGGAGCTGCCCGCCACCCTGCTGCTGCGGCCGCTGAACTTCGAGACGCTTTCGACCCATCTTTATGGCGAGGCGGCGCGCGGCACCTACGAGGATGCCGCCATTGCTGCGCTGATTATCGTGCTCATCGGCATCCTGCCGGTCATCGTTCTGGCGCGGACGATCCGCCGGTGATTGCGGCATATTGTCCCTTTTCTCCGGCGCGGATTTCTGACAGGGCTGCGGGCATGCAGGTTCAGGGCGGATATCGGACGGCGGGGCTTGGGCGCGGCGGGTCGCTGCGGCGCCTGTGCTGCTGGCTGGCGGTCCTGCCCTTCCTGCTGTTCTCGCTGATCCTGCCCGGCACGATGATCGCCCGCGATGCGCAGGGCAGCGTCACCGTCGTGTTGTGCTCGGGCGAGGGGCCGGTCCAGATGGCCGTGGCGGCCGATGGCAGCCTGGTCCCGGCCGGCGAGGCGCCGCATGGCGATCCCCATGCCTGCGACTGGGCGCCGCATGGCCAGCCGCTGTTGCAGGGCGCGGTAGCCGCGGCGCCGGCGCCGCTGTTGCCGGCGCTGCGCATGGAACGGTCGCTGGATCTGCCCGACCACCTCTATCGCGCCGAGATGCTGGCCCCCTCGGCGCGGGGGCCGCCGGTGCTCGTCTGACGGAATCCTGCTTTGGCAGCCCGTGGGCCAAGTCCCGCCGGGCATCCTTTCCATCAGATGAGAACGATCATGCAAAACCCTGTTTTTGGCGCGCTCTGCGTCTCGTTGCTGGCGCTTGGCGCCAGTCCCGCCCTCTCCCATGCCACGCTGGAGCACTCCGAGGCCCCGGCCGGTGCCGCCTATCGCGCGGTGATCCGCATCGGCCATGGCTGCGACGGGCAGGCCACCCAGACCCTGCGCGTGCAACTGCCCGAGGGTTTCTACAACGCCAAGCCCATGCCCAAGGCGGGCTGGACGCTGGAAACGGTAAAGGGCCCCTATGCCCAGCCCTTCGACAATCACGGCACGCCGATGACCGAGGGCACGCGCGAGGTGGTCTGGTCCGGCGGCGCGTTGCAGGACGACTGGTATGACGAATTCGTCATTCGCGGCACGGTCGGCGCCGATGTCGCACCGGGCACGGTGCTGTATTTCCAGACCGTGCAGGAATGCGCGGATGGCAAGGAGGAGTGGATCGACGTCACCGGCAACAAGGAAGCGCCGAACCCCGCCCCGGGCGTGACCGTCACCGAGGCCAAGGCCGGGCACGGGCATGGAGGCCATGCGGCAACGGCCGGGACGGTGACCTTGGGCGATCTGACGCTCAGCGGGGCCTTCAGCCGCGCGACGCCTCCCGGTGCGCCGGTGGCGGGCGGTTTCCTGACCGTCGCCAATGCCGGCGCGGATGACAGGCTGGTCTCGGCCAGCGTCGATTTCGCCGGCCGCGCCGAGATCCACGAGATGGCGATGGAGGGCGACGTGATGAAGATGCGGCAGCTTGCCGACGGGCTGCCGATCCCCGCCGGGGCGACGGTTGAACTGAAGCCCGGCGGCTATCACCTGATGTTCATGGAATTGAAGCAGCCGCTGGTCGAGGGCGAGACGGTCAATGTCACGCTGCATTTCGAGAAGGCCGGCGAGGTCGAGGTGCCGATGACGGTCGGACCGATGAATGCCGGCAAGCACGGCGGAAAGGATGGTGGACATGGCGGACATTAGAAAGGGCTCGCCGCTGCGGCCAGTGCGCTATGCGCTCTGGGCGCTGGTGGTGCTGGCGCTGGCGGGGCTCGGCTGGTTCCAGTTCGTCGCGCCACGCTCGGGCACCATCGCCGATGCGGGCACCGCCTCGCTGGGGCGGGGCGATTACCGCCTTGCCGCCACGGATGGCACAGAGTTCACCCAGGCGACGCTGAAGGGCCAGCCCTCGGCGGTGTTTTTCGGCTTCACCCATTGCCCGGACGTCTGCCCGACCACGCTGGGCGACGTGGCGAGCTGGCAGGAGGAACTGGGCGAGGCCGGCAAGGATCTGCGGGTGTTCTTCGTCACCGTCGATCCCGAGCGCGATACGGTCGAGGCGTTGCGCGAATATGTCTCCTGGGTGCCGGGCGTGGTTGGCGTCTCCGGCACGCCGGAGGAGGTCGCCAAGGCGATCAAGGCCTTCCGCATCTATGCCCGCAAGTCGCCGCAAGAGGGCGGCGACTACAGCATGGACCATTCCTCGACCATGCTGCTGTTTGACGCCAATGGCGATTATGCCGGGCTGATCGGCTATCAGGAGGAGCGCGAGCGCGCCATGGCCAGCTTGCGGCGCCTGCTCGAGAGCTGAAATCCAGCGGCGCCGGCCAAGCCGGCGCCTTTTTTCCGCAGCCGCGCCGGTTTGCCGCCCTCGGGCCGGATAGCCCGAAATCTGTGGATCCTTTCATCCGAAATGTTTTGGAACGCCTTTGCGCGGCCGGTTTTCGGCTGGGCCGGGTGATTCGGGCCGCGGAATCGTCTTGGGCCCGAAACGATGGCGCCGATGTTAGCGCATGACATCGGCGATGCGCCTTCCGCGTTGAGAGGGCGTCGCTCCGCCATGCGGACTTTCTTTGGAAATGCATGGTTTTTGCCGGGTTCGTGCGGTTTCATGTTGGCGATGACGGCTGGGTTGCCGGAATTCTTGACCGGAATCGGCAAATGCAGTAGAGATTTCCGAAAGGTTTCGGATTGTCTTCAGGATGGCGCAAGCAAGGCGCCGACGCTGCGAACGGTGCTGGGGAGGCACCTTGTAAAGGGGAGGAATTGATGGGAAAATTCAGCCGGGGCGCCTTGCGTCCGGTCGCATTGGCCGCGCTGATGGGCAGCATCGCGCTGCCTGCCGTGGCGGACGAGTTGTTCTATGTCGCGGGCGGGGTCGGCAAGCAGGCCGAGCATTTCAAGGAATTGGTCAAGCCCTGGGAGGAACGCACCGGCCATACCGTGACGCTGGTGCCGATGCCGCAGTCCAGCTCGGACCAGTTCGCACAATACCGGCTGTGGCTGGCGGCCGGCACCAAGGACGTCGACCTCTATCAGACCGACGTGATCTGGGCGCCGCAGCTTTCCGAATATTTCGTCGATCTGTCCGAGGCGGCCAAGGACATTGTCGGCGAACATTTCCCCTCGGTCATCGAAAGCCAGACCACGGACGGCAAGCTGGTGGCGCTGCCGCTCTATACCGATGCCCCGGCGCTTTATTACCGCACCGACCTGCTGGAGAAATACGGCAAGCCGGTGCCCGGCACCTGGGCCGAACTGACCGAGACCGCCAAGCTGATCCAGGACGGCGAGCGGGCTGCGGGCCAGGGCGATCTGTGGGGCTTCGTCTGGCAGGGCAATGCCTATGAGGGGCTGACCTGCAACGCGCTGGAATGGGTGAAATCCTTTGGCGGCGGCCAAATCGTCGAGGCGGACGGCACCGTCTCGATCAACAATCCGCAGGCGGTGGCGGCGCTGGAACTGGCGGCCAGCTGGATCGGCACCATCAGCCCGCGCGGCGTGCTGGCGCACAAGGAAGAAGAGGCGCGCGGCGTCTGGCAGACCGGCAACGCCGTTTTCATGCGCAACTGGCCCTATGCCTTCGCGCTGAGCGCGGGCGCGGACAGCGCGGTCAAGGACAAGTTCGACGTGGCGCCGCTGCCCGCCGGCACGGCCGAGGCCGGCTCGGCCGCGACGCTGGGCGGCTGGAACGTCGCGGTGTCGAAATTCTCGACCAAGCAGGAGGCGGCGGTCGATCTAGCGCTCTATCTCGCCTCGGCCGAGGCGCAGAAACGCCGCGCGCTGCTGGACGGCAACCTGCCCACCGTGGTCGCGCTCTACGACGATGCCGAGATCGCCGAGGCGGTGCCGCTGATCCCGCGCTGGAAAGAGGTCTTCGCCAATGCGGTGCCGCGCCCCTCGGGGCCGGTCAAGAGCAAGTATAACGAGATCTCGTCGAAATTCTGGTCGGCCGTGCATGACACGCTGTCGGGCAACGGCACCGCGGCCGAGAACCTGGAACTGCTGGAGCTGGATCTGACCGATCTGCAAGGTTCGGGCTGGTAAGGCGCTTTGCGGGGGCTGGCGGGTTCGCGCCGGCCCCGACCGGCCCCTGCGGCCGATGAGGAGTTTCCCCCATGACTGACCCCATCGCGGGCCGCCCCGGCGGTCCCAGCCTGCGGCAGCGTCGGCAAAGGGCGGCCTTCTGGTTCCTGGCCCCCATGCTTTTCGCGCTGCTCTGCGTCGCGGCCTGGCCGCTGGCGCGCACCATCTGGTTCTCGTTCACCAACACCACGCTGTCGAACCTTTACGGCGGCGAGTGGATCGGCTTCGACAATTACCTGTCGATGCGCACGCTGTCCTCGGGGCGGGTGGTCTGGCGCGGCACGCTGGTCGATCCGGCCTGGTGGAACGCGGTCTGGAACACCGTCCGCTTCTCGCTGATCTCGGTCGGGTTCGAGACGGTTCTGGGCCTGATCGTCGCGCTGGTGCTGAATGCCGAGTTCAAGGGCCGCGCCCTGGTGCGCGCCGCCATCCTGATCCCCTGGGCGATCCCGACCATCGTCTCGGCCAAGATGTGGGCCTGGATGCTGAACGACCAGTTCGGGATCCTGAACGACATCCTGCTGCGGCTGGGGCTGATCGGCGAAAAGATCGCCTGGACCGCCAGCACCGAGACCGCGATGACCGCCGTGCTGATCGTCGATATCTGGAAGACCACGCCCTTCATGGCGCTGCTGATCCTGGCCGGGTTGCAGATGGTGCCGCGCGACATCTACGAGGCGGCGCGGCTCGACGGCATCCACCCGGTCAGGGTGTTCTTCCGCGTCACCCTGCCGCTGATCAAGCCGGCGCTGATGGTGGCGGTGATCTTCCGCATGCTCGACGCGCTGCGCATCTTCGACCTGATCTATGTGCTGACGCCGAACAGCTCGGCCACCAAGACCATGTCGGTCATCAGCCGCGAGAACATGATCGACTTCGACAAGTTCGCCTATGGCGCGGCGCAATCGACGCTGCTCTTCGCGATCATCGCCGTCTTCGTCAGCGCCTATATCTGGCTCGGTCGCGTGGACTTGGGCGGGGAGGGCTCGAAATGACCCGTCACAAACTGCTGAAACGGATCGGCTTTTACGCGCTGGTCGCGGTGATCGTCGTCTTTTCGGTCTTTCCCTTCTACTATGCCGTGGTGACCAGCTTCGCCTCGGGGACGGCGCTGTTCAGGGTGAACTACCTGCCCTCGGGGTTCGACCTGCGCAACTACCAGGCGGTGCTGGGATCGAGGAACTTCCTCTATTCCATCGGCAACTCGCTGATCATCGCCACGGCCACGGTGGGGCTGTCGCTGTTCCTGGGCGTCACCGCCTCATACGCGCTGGCGCGGGTGCGGTTCCGGGGGCGGGGGCTTTTGCTGATGACCATCCTGGCCGTGTCGATGTTCCCGCAGATCGCGGTTCTGGCCGGGCTGTTCGAGCTGGTGCGCTTTCTGGGCATCTTCAACACCCATTGGGCGATGATCCTGTCCTATACGATCTTCACGCTGCCCTTCACCGTCTGGGTGCTGACGACCTTCATGCGCGACCTGCCGGTCGAGATCGAGGAGGCGGCGATCGTCGACGGCGCCAGCCCCTGGATCATCATCACCCGCGTCTTCCTGCCGCTTCTGTGGCCGGCGATGGTGACCACCGGACTTCTGGCCTTCATCGGCGCCTGGAACGAGTTCCTGTTCGCGCTGACCTTCACTAGCACCGAAAGCATGCGCACCGTGCCGGTGGCCATCGGCCTGCTTTCGGGCGCCTCCGAGCAAGAGATCCCCTGGGGCCCGATCATGGCCGCCTCGGTCATTGTGACGGTGCCGCTGATCGTCCTCGTCCTCATTTTCCAGCGCAAGATCGTGGCGGGCCTGACCGCCGGCGGCGTGAAAGGTTGAAGCATGGCCAAGATTGAGTTGAAGAACGTCACCAAATCCTATGGCGGCTTGCAGGTCATCAAGGGCATCGACCTGGAGATCCGCAAGGGCGAGTTCATGGTCTTCGTCGGCCCGTCCGGCTGCGGCAAGTCCACGCTGTTGCGACTGGTCTCGGGGCTGGAGGAGATCACCAGCGGCGACATGCTGTTCGACGGGCAGCGGGTGAACGACCTGGTGCCCTCGGATCGCGGCATCGCCATGGTGTTCCAGAGCTATGCGCTTTACCCGCATATGAAGGTCTATGACAATATGGCCTTCGGCATGAAGCTGGCCAAGGCCGGGAAGGCCGAGATCGACCGCCGCGTGCGCGAGGCGGCGCGGCTCTTGCAGATCGAGCATCTGCTGGACCGGCTGCCCAAGCAGCTGTCCGGCGGCCAGCGCCAGCGCGTCGCCATCGGCCGCGCCATCGTCCGCGACCCGCGCGTGTTTCTGTTCGACGAGCCGCTGTCGAACCTTGACGCGGCGCTCCGGGTGCAGACGCGGCTGGAGATCGCCAGGCTGCATCACGGCATGGAGGACGTGACGATGATCTACGTCACCCATGACCAGGTCGAGGCGATGACGCTGGCCGACCGCATCGCCGTGCTGCGCGACGGCAGGCTGGAGCAGGTCGGCACGCCCGCCGAGCTTTACGAGCGGCCGAATTCCACCTTCGTCGCCGGCTTCATCGGCAGTCCCAAGATGAACTTCCTGACCGACGGTTTCGCGCATGCGCATGACTGCGCGACCCTGGGCATCCGGCCCGAGCATATCGACATCGTCGAGGCCGGCCCTTGGTCGGGCGAGGTCGTCCATGCCGAGGACCTGGGCGCCGACCATTACCTCTTCGTCGAGATCGGCGCGGCCGAGCCGCTGGTCGTGCGCCAGCCCGGCAAGCTGGCCCGGCCGCTGGGCACGCGGCTGAGCCTGGCGCCGCGCTTGGGCCACCTGCACCGTTTCGACGCCAACGACGCGCCGATCCGCTGAATCCACCACCGCTCCCGCAGGGGAGCAACAAGGAGCGATGAATGACCATCCGAGTGACTGTCTGGGGCGAGAACGTCCACGAGCAGAAGAACAGGACCGTCGCGGGGATCTACCCGGACGGCATGCACAACACCGTCACCGCGGCGCTGAACCGCGATCCGGGCATCGCGGCCGGCAGCGTGACCCTGCAAGACCCCGAGCATGGGCTGACGGCCGAGAGACTGGCCGAAACCGACGTGCTGATCTGGTGGGGTCATTGCGCCCATGGCGAGGTGCAGGATGCGGTGGTCGAGCGCGTGGCCGAGGCGGTCTGGTCCGGCATGGGCATGATCTTCCTGCATTCGGCGCATTTCTCCAAGCCGTTCAAGCGGCTGATGGGCACGCCCTGCAACCTGACCTGGCGCGAGGCGGGCGAGCGCGAGCGGCTGTGGCTGACCTCGCGCAACCATCCCATCGCCGCCGGCCTGCCCGATCATTTCGAGCTGGAGCACGAAGAGATGTATGGCGAGCCCTTCGGCGTGCCCGAGCCGCTGGAGACGGTCTTCGTCAGCTGGTTCGCGGGCGGCGAGGTGTTCCGCTCGGGCCTGACATACAAGCGCGGGGCCGGCAACGTGTTCTATTTCCGGCCCGGGCACGAAACCTATCCGACCTATCACGACGCCAACGTGCAGCGGGTGATCCTGAACGCGGTGAAATGGGCGCATAACCCGGCCGCGCGGCTGGCCGAGCCGACCGTGGCGCCCAATGTCCCGATCGAGCAGGCGCTGGAGCCGATCGAGGAACGCGGCCCCAGGCTGCATGCCGCCGGCGAGGAGGGCTATCGCTGATGGTCCGGCTTCTCGTCATCGGCACCGGCGGCATGGCGGCGAACCATGCCCGCGCCTTTGCCGCCATTCCCGGCGTCGAGCTGGTGGGCGGCGTGGACCCGCGGCCCGGGCCGCTGGCCGCCTTCAACGCCGAACATGGCATCGCGCGCGGCTTTGCCAGCCTTGACGAGGCGCTGGCCTGGGGCGGATTCGACGCGGCGACCAACGTGACGCCGGATGCCGCGCATTTCCCGACCACCATGCCGCTGCTGGCGGCGGGCAAGCATGTGCTGTGCGAAAAGCCGCTCGCCACCAATGCCGCGGATGCCGGCGCCATGGCCGAGGCGGCGGCGCGGGCCGGGGTGGTGAACATGGTCAATCTCAGCTATCGCGACGTGCCGGCGCTGCAAAAGGCGGCCGCCATGGTGCGCGCGGGCGAGATCGGCGCGGTGCGGCATTTCGAGGCGAGCTATCTGCAAAGCTGGCTGACCCAGCCCAGCTGGGGCGACTGGCGGACCGACCCGAAATGGCTGTGGCGGGTCTCGACCGCGCATGGTTCCAAGGGGGTGCTGGGCGATGTCGGCATCCACATCCTCGATTTCGCCACCTTCATCGCCGGGCAGGACGCGGCGCAGGTTTCCTGCCTGCTCAAGACCTTCGACAAGGCGCCGGAGGGGCGGATCGGGGACTATGTGCTGGACGCCAACGACAGCGCCACCATGCAGATCGTGCTGGAGAACGGCGCGCTGGGGACGGTGGCGGCGACGCGTTTCGCCACCGGGCACCTGAACGACCTGCGGCTGCGGATCTATGGCGACCGGGGCGGGCTGGAGGTCTGCTTCGAGAACCGCGTCAGCCGGCTGCGCGCCTGCCTGTCGCCGGACCTGGAGATCGCCGCCTGGCACGAGGTCGAATGCCCGCCGGTGCCGACGATCTATCAGCGCTTCATCGCCGCGATCCGGGGCGAGGGCGCGGCCGATCCCGATTTCGCCCGCGGCGCGGCGCTGCAACGCCTGCTGGACCGGGCCGAGGAATCCTCGGTCGAGGCGGGTCTCGGCCTCGCCGTCTAGGGCGCAACCGATCCGGCGGCGGCCTTCTCCTCCCTGCCGCCGCCGGACACCTTGCAAGGAGCATGGCATGACCCAGACCGTTCCCGCGCAGGCCCGCCGCGCGCCCCGCATCCGCCTTGGCATGGTCGGCGGCGGGCAGGGCGCCTTCATCGGCGCCGTGCATCGCATCGCCGCCCGCATCGACGACCAGTATGAGCTGGTCGCGGGCTGCTTTTCCTCGACGCCGGAAAAAAGCGCGGCCTCGGCGGCGGAACTGGGCGTGGGCCGCGCCTATGGCGATTTCGCGCAGATGGCGATGCGCGAGGCGCGGCGCAAGGACGGGATCGAGGCGGTCGCCATCGTCACCCCGAACCACCTGCACGCCCCCATCGCCCGCGCGTTCCTGAAGCGCGGCATCCATGTCATCTGCGACAAGCCCCTGACCGCGTCCCTGCCCGAGGCGCGCAAGCTGGCCAAGGCCGCTGAAGGCTCGGAGGCGCTGTTCGTGCTGACCCACAACTATACCGGCTATCCGATGGTCCGGCAGGCCCGCGCCATGACCCTGGCGGGCGAACTGGGCGAGATCCGGCTGGTGCAGGTCGAATATGCACAGGACTGGCTGGCCGAGCCCATCGAGCAGGCGGGCAACAAGCAGGCCGGCTGGCGCACCGACCCGGCGCAATCCGGCGCGGGCGGGGCCATCGGCGACATCGGCACCCATGCCTTCAACCTGGCCGGTTTCGTGACCGGGCTGGAACTGGAGGCGCTGGCCGCCGATCTGCACAGCTTCGTGCCGGGCCGGGCGGTCGATGACAACGGCCATGTGCTCTTGCGCTATCGCGGCGGGGCGCGCGGGATGCTGTGGTGTTCGCAGGTCGCCTCGGGCTGCGAGAACGCGTTGCGGTTGCGGGTCTATGGCAGCCGCGCCGGCATCGAATGGGCGCAGGAAGAGCCGAACTATCTATGGGTCACGCAGCTGGGCCGGCCGCGCTATCGGCTGTCGCGCGGCGGCACGGGTACGGGAGCCGAGGCCGCGCGCCTGACCCGCATCCCCGCCGGCCACCCCGAGGGCTATCTGGAGGGTTTCGCGAATATCTATGCCGAGGCGGCGCGTGCCATCCTCGCCCGTCGCGAGGGCCGCGCGCCCGACCCGGCGGTGACGTTTCCCGGCATTCGCGAGGGGTTGGAGGGCGTGGCCTTCGTCGATGCCTGCCTGCGCTCCGGCAAGCGCAACGGCGCCTGGGTGGCGCTGGCGCTCTAGCCCGGAACTCCCGCCTTCCGCCGCATTGTCGCGCCGCTCCCATCGCGGCCATTGTTCCCGCCGTCCCGCCTATGCTACCCCGCGCGGCGAGAATGGAGGCGCGCGTGATCCTTTGCGAATTCGGTCCTGACGGCGGGCCGGTCCTGTTCCGGGACCCGCGGGAATTGCTGGTGGTGACCCGCCCCGAGGATGTCGCGCCTGCGCTCGACCATCTCGAGGCCCGGCGCCGGCAGGGGGCCTGGATCGCGGGCTACCTGTCCTATGAGCTGGGCTATGCGCTGGAGCCGGTGCTGGCCCGCGCCATGCCGGCGGACCGGCGCACGCCGCTCATGGCCTTCGCCGTCCATGACGCGCCTGAGCCGGCCCCGCCGCTGCCCGCGCCCGGCGCGGCCCGGCTGGCGCCGTTGAAACCCATGATCTCGCAACAGGATTACGCGGCCGCCTTTGCCCGGACCCGCGACTATATCGCGGCCGGCGACTGCTATCAGATCAACCTGACCTTTCCCATCGGCTCGCGCCTGATCTCCGGCTCGGCGTTGGAGCTTTACGCTGCGCTGGCGGCGCGCCAGCCGGTGGGCTTCGGCGCCTATGCCGATCTGGGGCAGGGGCCGGTCGTCGTCTCGCGCTCGCCCGAGCTGTTCTTTCGCCTAGATGCGCAGGGCCGCATCGAGGCGCGGCCGATGAAGGGCACGGCGCCGCGCGACCCGGACCCGGCGCGCGACGCGGCCCTGGCAGCGGCGCTGGCGGCATCGGAAAAGAACCGGGCCGAGAACCTGATGATCGTGGACCTGCTGCGCAACGACATTGCCCGCATCTCGCGCGTGGGCTCGGTGCGGGTGCCCGAGCTTTTCGCCGTGGACAGCTTCGCCACCGTCCACCAGATGAGCTCGCGCGTCGTGGGCCGGCTGGAGCGCCCGGCGGAATTGGGCGCGATGCTGCGGGCGCTGTTTCCCTGCGGCTCGATCACCGGCGCGCCCAAGATCCGCGCCATGCAGATCATCCGCGAGGTCGAGCCGTTCCCGCGCGGGGTCTATTGCGGCGCCATCGGCTGGATGGCGCCGGACGGGGCGGCCTGTTTCTCGGTGGCGATCCGCACGCTGTCGGTCTGGCCGGATGGCGAGGTCACGCTGAATGTCGGCGGCGGCGTGGTGCAGGATTCGACCGCCGAAGGCGAATGGGAGGAGGCGCTATGGAAAGCCCGCTACGCGCAGGAGCTGACGACCCCGAATTGCGGCTGATCGAGACCGCGCTCTGGGACGGCGCCGGCTGCCCGCGGATCGAGGCGCATCTGGCGCGGCTGGCGGCGGGGGCGCGGGCGCTCGGCTGGCCCTGCGATTCGCCGGCCGCCCGCGCCGCGCTGATCGCGCCCCAGGGCCAGCCGGCGCGCCTGCGGCTGACGCTGGACCGCATGGGGCGGATCGAGGTGACGCGCGGCCCCTTGCCGGCGTCGCGCCCGGAATGGCGGCTGGCGCCGGCCGGCACGCGGCTCAATTCGGGCGATCCCTGGCTGCGGCTCAAGACCACGCGGCGGGCGCATTACGACGCTGCCCGCGCCGCGCTGCCCGAGGGGATCGAGGAGGCGATCTTTCTGAACGAGCGCGGCGAGGTCTGCGACGGCACCATCACCACGGTCTTCTTCGACCGCGGCCAAGGTATCCGCACGCCGCCCCTGTCCTGCGGTCTCCTGCCCGGCGTGCTGCGGGCGGGGATGCTGGCCGAGGGCGCCTGCCGCGAGGAGCTGTTGCTGGCCGAGGAACTGCCCCGCGTCCGGCTGTGGGTGGGCAATGCCCTGCGCGGGCTGATCCCCGCCATCTGGGCGGGCTGAGCCTCTCAGGCCAGTTCGGCCAGCTCGCGTGCGGCGCGCTGGAGCGCCGGCAGATGGGTCATGGCGACGTCCAGCGGCATGCGCTGGACGGGCGCGTGGAAGGTCACGGCTGCCAGCACGCGGCCGCGCGCATCCAGCGCCGGGACCGAGATGCCGACCATGCCGGGAATGAATTCCTGGTCGTCGACGGCATAGCCCTGTTCGCGCACCCGCGCCAGTTCCTCGCGCAGGCTGCCGGCCGAGGCGAAGGTGTTCGGCGTATGCGGGTGCAGCCGGGCATGGCACAGGAAATGCTCGACGCTCTGCGGGTTCATGAAGGCCAGGCAGACCTTGCCGGCGGCGGTGGCATGCAGCGGCACGCGGGTGCCGAGCCGGATCACCAGCCGCAGCGGCCAATTCGTCTCGACCCGGTCCACATAGACCAGCGTGTCGCCTTCAGGGATAGAGATCGAGCAGGTCTCGCCGACGGCGGTGAACAGCCGCACCAGCACGTCATGGCGCGGCAGGTCGTACTGGCTGGCATGCATGACGCCCAGCATCATCTGCCGCAGCTTGAGGCCGGGCAGATAGCTGCGCCCGTCGAGCTGGCGCGACAGGTAGCCCTCTTGCTCCAGGTTCGCGACCAAGCGGTGGATGGTCGGCTTGGGCAGGCCGATGCTGGCATTGATCTCGGTGGCGGTCATCGGCCGCGCCTCGCGCGCCAGCACTTCCAGGATCTGGAGGTTTCGCAGGCTGGGGGGCACTTGGGAACCGTCTTGAAACTTTTGCATGGCCTGGAACCTGATCACGTCACGGTATCTTTTTTACCGCAGCGCGGCCGGAGGTCCAGACGCCGCGGGCCGACTTGTGTCCTTTTGCGCCTTGCGCCGGGACCGGGCGGGGGCCTTCCATCCCGTCGCCGCACCGTAGCATTTGCGTTGCCCCAGCGTCATCCTTCCGTTAGGAACCCCGACTCACAGGCCCCGGCGCTCTGGTATCGGGGGCCGGGCGCATTATATCCGGGGTGACTGCGACGCGGGCAGAGTGGGGGGACCGAATGCTCGATCTGACGACCATCCGCAGCGAGCTGGGCTCGCATTACGATCTCGAGCCCTCGCTCGAGCTGGCCGAGCGCATGGCCGACATCCATGCCCGGATGGGCCGTGTCATGCCCTGGCCCGATTGGGCGATCCATGCGCCCTATGTCGCGGCGATCAACAAGCTGAAGAAAGAACGCAATGCCGTGGTGCTGGCGCATAACTACATGACGCCGCAGATCTATCACGGCATTTCCGACGTGGTGGGCGACAGCCTGGCGCTGGCCATAGCCGCGACCAAGGTCGAGGCGCAGGTGATCGTGCAATGCGGCGTGCATTTCATGGCCGAGACCTCGAAGATCCTGAACCCGCAGAAGACCGTGCTGATGCCCGATATGGAGGCGGGTTGCTCGCTGGCCGAAAGCATCACCGCCGAGGGCATCGCCGAGATGCGCGCGCGCTATCCCGGCGCGCCGGTGGTCAGCTATGTCAACACCACCGCCGAGGTGAAGGCGGCGTCCGACATTTGCTGCACCTCGGCCAATGCGGCGCAGATCGTCGCGGCGCTGGATGCCGAGACGATCATCATGACGCCCGACAAGTGGCTGGCGCAGAACGTCGCCAACAAGGTGCCGCAAAAGCGCATCGTCTGGTGGGACGGCGCCTGCATCGTGCATGAGCAGTTCACGGCCCAGGATTTGCGCGACTTCCGCGACTGGAACCCGGGGCTGAAGATTATCGCCCATCCCGAATGCCCGCCTGAGGTGGTGGCCGAGGCCGATTATGCCGGCTCGACCGCCAATATCCAGGACTGGGTCGAGGCCGAGCGGCCGAAGCAGGTGATGCTGGTCACGGAGTGCTCGATGGCCTCGAACATCTCGGATGCGAACCCGGATGTCGAGTTCCTGGGCCCCTGCAACATGTGCCCCTACATGCAGAAGATCACCCTGGAAAAAGTGCTGTGGTCGCTGCACACCATGACCGGCGTGGTCGAGGTCGATCCCCAGGTCGCGGACCGCGCCCGGCTGGCCGTGCAGCGCATGATCGACCTGTCGCAACGCCTGGCGGCCTGAAGTGCGCGAGATTTCGACCGGCCGCGCCATCATCGTCGGCGCGGGGCTGGGGGCGCTATACGCGGCGCTGAAGCTGGCGCCGCGCCCGGTGCTGATGATCTCGCCCGAGGTGCTGGGGCAGGGCGCAAGCTCGGCCTGGGCGCAGGGTGGGGTGGCGGCGGCCATGGACCCGGCCGACAGCGCCGAGGCCCATGCCCGCGACACCTTGCGGGCCGGCGCCGGCACCGTCGATCCCGCCGTCGCGGCGCTGGTCACGGATGAGGCGCGGGCGCATATCCTGGACCTGACCACGCTGGGCACCCCCTTCGACCGCAAGCCGGACGGCGGCTATGTGCTGTCGCGCGAGGCGGCGCACAGCTTTGCCCGTGTCGTGCGGGTGCGCGGCGACCAGGCGGGGGCCGAGATCATGCGCGCGCTGGTCGCTTGCGTGCGCGAGACGCCCTCGGTGCAGGTGCTGGAGGGGGTGATGGCCACCGGGCTGCGCGTCGAGGCCGGCACGGTTGCGGGGGTCGAGGTGGCGCTTTCCGGCCCGCAGGGCTCGGCGCCGGTCCTGATCCGGGCGCCGGCGGTGTTGCTGGCCGGCGGCGGTTCGGGCGGGCTTTATGCGCTGACCACCAACCCGCCGCGCATCCGCGGCCAGGTGATCGGCATGGCGGCGCGGGCCGGGGCCGAGATCGCCGATGCGGAATTCGTGCAGTTCCACCCCACCGCCATCGATTGCGGCGAGGATCCGGCGCCGCTGGCCACCGAGGCGCTGCGCGGCGAGGGCGCGCATCTGGTCAACAGGCTGGGCGAGCGCTTCATGCTGGCGGTGCATCCCGATGCCGAGCTTGCGCCGCGCGACGTGGTGGCGCGCGCCATCTATGCGCAAAGCCAGGCCGGGCTGCGGCCGATGCTGGACACCCGCGCCTGCCTGGGCGACCGCATCCTGACCGAGTTTCCGGCCGTGGCGGGCGCCTGCGCGCGGGCGGGGATCGACCCGACGCGCGAACCGATCCCGGTGGCGGCCGCCGCGCATTACCACATGGGCGGGGTGGCGGTGGACAGCGACGGCCGCGCCAGCCTCGACCGGCTCTGGGTCTGCGGCGAGGCGAGCTCCACCGGGCTGCATGGTGCGAACCGGCTGGCCTCGAACGGGCTTCTGGAGGCCCTGGTCTTTGCCCGACGCTGCGCGCTCTCCATCGAGGCGCGGCTGGGTCCCGTGCAGGACGCGGCTCCGGTGACGCTGCCCGATCTGCCGCCCGGACCGGTGCCCGATCCAGAGCTGGTCGCCCGCCTGCGCCGCGCCATGACCGAGGGCGCAGGGGTCTTGCGCGATGCGCAAGGCCTGACCCGCTGCCTGCGCGAGATCGCCGCCATCGAGGCGGCGCAGCCCGATTGCCCGGCGCTGCTGAACATGACCGCCACCGCCACGCTGATCGCTGCCGTGGCGCTGATGCGGCAGGAAAGCCGCGGCGCGCATTGCCGCACCGATTTCCCGCAGACCGCGCCCGAGGGGCGCCGCTCGCGCCTGCGGCTTTCGCAGGCGCTGGCCCTGCGCGCCTCGCTTGAACCGGAGACGACATGACCGAGATGCCCCCGCTGCCCGACCTGGTGCTGGAGCCGCTGCTGCGCGCCGCGCTGACCGAGGATCTGGGCACCTATGGCGACATCACCACCCGCACGGTGATCCCGGCCGGCACCCGCTATCGGGCGCGGATCGTAGCGCGCGAGGCGGGCGTGGCCTCGGGGATGCAGCTCGCCGGCATCGCCTTTCGCCTGATCGACCCCGCGCTGGACTGGCGGCTGCACCGTCCCGACGGCAGCCGCTTCCAGCCCGGAGACACCCTGGCCGAGATCGAGGGCGAGGCGGCCTCGATCCTCTCGGCCGAGCGGGTGGCGCTGAACTTTGCCGGCCGGCTGTCCGGCATCGCCACGCAGACGGCGGCTTTCGTGGCCGAGACGGCGGGGACGAAGGCGTGCATCACCTGCACCCGCAAGACCACGCCCGGCCTGCGGCTGGTCGAGAAGCAGGCGGTGCTGCATGGCGGCGGCTTCAACCACCGCTTCAGCCTGTCGGACGCGATTCTCATTAAGGACAACCACATTGCGGCGGCGGGCGGCATCCGGCCGGTCCTGCAAGCGGTGAAGGCCCGCGCCTCGCACATGATGCGGGTCGAGATCGAGGTGGACCGGCTCGACCAGCTTGCCGAGGTGCTGGAGGAGGGCGGCGCCGATGTCGTGCTGCTGGACAACATGCAGACGGCGGACCTGCGCGAGGCGGTGGCGATGACCGCCGGCCGCGTGGTGCTGGAAGCCTCGGGCAACATGCGACTCGGCCGCGTGGCCGAGGTGGCGGCGACCGGGGTGGATTACATCTCGGTCGGGGCGCTGACGCATTCGGCGCGCACGCTGGATCTGGGTCTGGATTTCTGACCAAAATCCCGGCAGATCGCAAATCCAGAACCCATTCAGAGGGATGATCCGGATATCTCGAAAATGACCGGCCGCCTCCGGCCTTTCAGCGCCCCGCCCGGTCGGGGCGTTTCTGCCATGTTCCGCCGAAAATCGGTTAACGCTAACATTTTCCCTTGCACAGCTTGCGCTCGGCCGTGCTTTAAGCAGAGTCGAGGGAAAGGCCCGGGTTTTCGCGGGCGGGTGCGATGATTTGGACAGGGGAAAGCATGGCCAAGGACGAGATGCCCAAGAGCGATTTCCGCGACGCGATCCTGTGGCACCTGACCTATACGTTGGGCAAGGACCCGGATCACGCGCAGCTTTTCGACTGGCGGCTGGCGCTGAGCCATGCGGTGCGCGATCGCATCGTGGACCGCTGGATGGAGTCGACCCGCGCCACCTATCGCGCCGACGCCAAGCGGGTCTATTACCTGTCGATGGAATTCCTGATCGGCCGGCTGCTTCAGGACAATATCGTCAACCTGCAACTGGCCGAGGAGGCGCAGGCGGCGATCGAGAGCTTCGGCCTCGACTATTCCGACCTGCTGCTGGACGAGCCAGACGCTGCCTTGGGCAATGGCGGCCTGGGCCGGCTGGCGGCCTGCTTCATGGAGTCGCTCGCCACGCTGGGCTGCCCGGCCTATGGCTACGGCATCCGCTACGAACACGGGCTGTTCCGCCAGAGCTTCGCCGAGGGGCGGCAGGTGGAAGCGCCCGAGGACTGGCTGGAACAGCCCTTCGTCTGGCAGTTCGAACGCCCCGAGGCGCGCTTCACCCTGGGCTTCGGCGGCCGGGTCGCGACCTGCGAGGGCCGCGCGGTCTGGGAGCCCGAGAACTTCGTGCAGGCCGAGGCCTATGACACGCCGGTCATCGGCTGGCGCGGCGCCTGGGCCAATACGCTGCGGCTCTGGGCCGGGCGGGCGGTCGATCCCTTCGACCTGAACCGCTTCAACGCCGGCGACTTCACGGCGGCCGCCGAGGCCGAGGCGCTGGCGC
Organism: Paracoccus sp. MKU1; assembly: GCF_001447385.1. Classification (GTDB taxonomy): domain Bacteria; phylum Pseudomonadota; class Alphaproteobacteria; order Rhodobacterales; family Rhodobacteraceae; genus Paracoccus. Next base: position 145,105 of record NZ_LLWQ01000162.1, read on the forward strand.
GCACCATCTCGCGCGTGCTCTATCCCGAGGATTCGACCGAAGCAGGCAAGCGGCTGCGGCTGACGCAGGAATATTTCTTCTCGGCCGCCTCGATCCGCGACATCCTGCGCCGCTTCGAGGCCGATCACGCCGACCTGCGCCTGCTGCCGCAGAAGGTGGCGATCCAGCTCAACGACACCCATCCGGCCATCGCCGGGCCGGAACTGCTGCGCATCCTGCATGACGAACGCGGCCTGCCCTTCGACGAGGCGCTGGCGATCACCCGCGGCTGCGTGAACTACACCAACCACACGCTCTTGCCCGAGGCGCTGGAAAGCTGGGGCGAGGGGCTGTTCGGCGACCTGCTGCCGCGCCACTTGCAGATCATCGACCGCATCGATGCCGAGGATGCCAAGGCGCATCCCGACCGCCGGAATGCGGCGCGGGGCGACGGGCGGGTCAGGATGGGCGAGTTGTCCTTCATCCTGTCGAACCGGGTGAACGGCGTCTCGGCGCTTCATACCGGGCTGATGAAGACCACGGTTTTCGCCGACCAGCATCGCATCTGGCCGGAGCGCATCGTGAACCAGACCAACGGCGTCACCCCGCGCCGCTGGCTGCACGGCTGCAACCCGCACCTGTCGCGGCTCATCACCCAGACCATAGGCGACGGCTGGATCGGCGATCTGGAGCAGTTGCAGGCGCTGGAGCCCCATGCCGCCGATGCCGGCTGGCTGGAGCAGTTCGCCGCCGTGAAGGCTGCGAACAAGGCCGATCTGTGCGACTGGATCGCCCGCGAGCATGGCGTGATGCTGAACCCGCAGGCGCTGTTCGACGTGCAGATCAAGCGCATCCATGAATACAAGCGCCAGCACCTGAACATCCTGGAAGCCGTCGCGCTGTGGCAGGAGATGCGCGAGAACCCCTCGGCCGACTGGACGGCGCGGGTCAAGATCTTTGGCGGCAAGGCGGCGCCAGGCTATTTCTTCGCCAAGGACATCATCCGGCTGATCAACGACGTGGCTGCCGTTATCAATGCCGACGCGGCGACGAACGAGAAGCTGCAAGTCGTCTATCTGCCGAATTACAACGTGACGCTGGCCGAGCGGCTGATCCCCGCCGCCGACCTCTCCGAACAGATTTCCACGGCCGGCAAGGAGGCGTCGGGCACCGGCAACATGAAATTCGCGCTGAACGGCGCGCCCACCATCGGCACGCTGGACGGCGCCAATGTCGAGATCCGCGAACTGGTCGGGGCCGAGAACTTCTTCCTGTTCGGCCTGACCGCCGAGGAGGCCGAGGCCCGCCGCGCCGTTCCAGACCATGCCGCCAGGGCGGTCGCCGGCGATCCGCGCCTCAAGCGTGCCGTCGAGGCGATCCGCAGCGGCGTCTTCAGCCCCGGCGAGCCGGACCGCTATGCGAATATCGTCGAGAACCTGACGGCGGCGGATTACTTCCTGGTCGCCTCGGATTTCGCCGATTACTGGCGGGCGCAGCGCGAGGTCGATTTCGCCTATGCCGACCGGACCGAATGGACGCGGATGGCGGCGCTGAACGTGGCGCGCTCGGGCTGGTTCTCGTCGGACCGCACGATCCGCGGCTACATGCAGGACATCTGGAACGCGAAAAGCCTGCTCGGGCAGGAGTGAGGCCATCGCGGAGGGGGAACCATGGCGCAGATCGACCCGAATGACGTCGCCGATCCCGCGGTGCTGACCCGCATCACCGAGGGGCGCTTCGACGATCCCTTCGCGGTTCTCGGCCCGCATCCCAGGGGCGGCACGCGCCATGTCACCGCCTTCGATCCCGGCGCGCAGGAGATGGCGGCCATGGTCGGCGGCAAGGCGCATCCGCTGCACCCGGTCGAGGGTTATCCGGGCCTGTTCCATGGCAAGGTGCCGGGCGCGGAACCCTATCTCTTGCGCGGGCGGCGCGACGGCGAGGAATGGCTGGTCGAGGACGCTTATCGCTTCGGCCCGGTCCTGGGCGAGCTTGACGAATACCTGCTGGGCGAGGGCCGGCACCAGCGGCTTTGGCAGGCGCTCGGTGCGCATGTGATCGAACACCAGGGCACGCGCGGCACACATTTCGCGGTCTGGGCGCCCAATGCCCGCCGCGTGTCGCTGATCGGCGATTTCAACGCCTGGGACGGGCGGCGCCATGTCATGCGCCGGCGCGGCGCGACCGGCGTGTGGGAAATCTTCATGCCCGATCTGGGCGAGGGCACGGCCTATAAATACGAGATCCTCGGCGCCTATGGCGGGTTGGCGCAAAAGGCCGATCCGGTCGGCTTCGGCGCCCAGCATCCGCCGGCGACGGCTTCGGTGGTGCGCGAGATCGGGGGCTATGGCTGGTCGGATGGCGGCTGGATGGGCACGCGGGCCGAAGCGCAGCGCATCGACCGGCCGATCTCGATCTACGAGGTGCACCTGGGCAGTTGGCGCAGGAAGGACGGCGGCCGCCCGATCTCCTACCGCGAGGCGGCGGTGGAACTGGTCGATTACGCCCGCGACATGGGCTTCACCCATATCGAACTCTTGCCGATCAGCGAATATCCCTTTGACGGCTCCTGGGGCTATCAGCCGGTCGGGCTGTTTGCGCCGACCATCCGCTTTGGCCCGCCGCACGAGTTCCGCGACCTGGTGAATGCCGCGCACAAGGCGGGGCTGGGGGTGATCCTCGACTGGGTGCCGGGGCATTTCCCGACCGATCCGCACGGGCTGGTGCAGTTCGACGGAACCGCGCTTTACGAACATGCCGACCCGCGCGAGGGCTTTCATCAGGACTGGAACACCCTGATCTACAATTACGGCCGCAGCGAGGTGATGAACTACCTGACCTCGAACGCGCTCTATTGGCTCAGGGAATACCACCTCGACGGGCTGCGGGTGGATGCGGTGGCCTCGATGCTCTACCGCGACTATTCCCGCGCCGAGGGGCAATGGATCCCCAACAAGGACGGCGGGCGTGAGAATTACGAAGCCATCGCCATGTTGCAGGAGATGAACCGCCTGACCTATGGCGCGGAGCCGGGCATCATGACCGTGGCCGAGGAATCGACCAGCTACCCCAAGGTCTCGCGGCCGGTGCATGAAGGCGGCCTGGGCTTCGGCTTCAAGTGGAACATGGGCTGGATGAACGACACGCTGGACTATATCCGGCGCGAGCCGATCCACCGCAAGCACCATCACCACCAGATGACCTTCGGCCTGCATTACGCCTTCAGCGAGAATTTCATCCTGCCGATCAGCCATGACGAGGTGGTGCACGGCAAGGGCTCGATGCTGGCCAAGATGCCGGGGGGCGAATGGGAGAAATTCGCCAACCTGCGTGCCTATTACGGCTTCATGTGGGGCCATCCAGGCAAGAAGCTGCTGTTCATGGGACAGGAGTTCGCCCAAGGCTCGGAATGGAACCACGACGCCGAGATCGACTGGGCCTGCATCGGCAACCCGCTGCATCACGGCATGCAGTTGTTGGTGCGCGACCTGAACGCGATCTATCGCGGCACGCCCGCGCTTTACGCGCGTGATTGCGACGGCGCGGGCTTCCAGTGGATCGAGGCGAATGACGCCGCCCATTCCATCTATGCCTGGATCCGGCGCGGGGGTCCGGGCGATCCCGAAGTGGCGGTGGTCTGCAACTTCACCCCGGTCGAGCGCAGCGGCTGGCGCATGGGCTTTCCGCAGGCGGGCCTGTGGCGCGAGGTGCTGAACACCGATGCCGAGGTCTATGGCGGGGCCGGGCGCGGCAATCTGGGCCGCGTCGCCGCCCTACCGGGCGAGAGTCATGGCCAGCCCGCCCATGCCGATCTGGTGTTGCCGCCGCTTTCGACGCTGATCTTCGTGAGGGACGACAAGACGTAACCATCCCGCGCACAGGCGCCGGGTAAAGAGGGAGGGGATAGAGATGGCCCAGCGTGAGGAAAGGCTTTCCAGAAGATCCATGGCCTTCATTTTGGCCGGCGGCCGCGGCTCGCGCCTGCGCGAGCTGACCGACAAGCGGGTGAAGCCGGCGGTCTATTTCGGCGGCAAGTCGCGGATCATCGACTTCGCGCTGTCGAACGCGCTGAACTCGGGCATCCGCAAGATGGCGCTGGCCACGCAATACAAGGCCCACAGCCTGATCCGCCACGTCCAGCGCGGCTGGAACTTCTTCCGCGCGGAGCGCAACGAATTCCTCGACATCCTGCCCGCGTCCCAGCGCTACGACGAATCGATGTGGTATCGCGGCACCGCCGACGCCGTGGCGCAGAACATCGACATCATCGACAGCTACGGCGTCGATTACGTGCTGATCCTGGCCGGCGACCATATCTACAAGATGGATTACGAGCTGATGATCCGCCACCATGTCGAGGCGGGCGCGGACGTAACCATCGGCTGCCTGACCGTGCCGCGGGCCGAGGCCTCGGCCTTCGGCGTCATGGCGGTGGACGGCAAGGACGTCATCACCAGCTTCCTGGAAAAGCCCAAGGACCCGCCCGGCACGCCGGACGACCCCGAGGTGACGCTGGCCTCGATGGGCATCTATGTGTTCCGCTGGGATTTCCTGCGCGACCTGCTGATCCGCGACATGCAGGACGACAATTCCAGCCACGATTTCGGCAACGACCTGATTCCGCAGATCGTCAGGAACGGCAAGGCGCAGGCGCATCGCTTTGCCGACAGCTGCGTGCGCTCGGACGGCGATCCGGTCTATTGGCGCGACGTGGGCACGGTCGATGCCTTCTGGCGGGCGAATATCGACCTGACCGACTTCAACCCCGAGCTGAACCTCTGGGATCGCGACTGGCCGATCTGGACCTATTCCGAGCTGGTGCCGCCCGCCAAGTTCATCCATGACGAGCCCGACCGCCGCGGCAGCGCCGTCAGCTCGCTGATCTCGGGCGGCTGCATCATCTCGGGCAGCGAGATCCGCGAGTCGCTGCTGTTCACCCAGGTCCACACCAATTCCTATTCCAGCCTGGAGCGCGCGGTGGTGCTGCCTTACGCCAATGTCGCCCGACACGCGCGTTTGACCAATGTGGTCATTGACCGCGCCGTCAGAATCCCCGAAGGGCTCGTGGTCGGCGAGGACCCCGACGAGGACGCGAAATGGTTCCGCGTCTCGGAAGGCGGCGTCACGCTGATCACGCAGGATATGCTGGATCGAAGGGAAGCGTCTTTATGACAAGGGTTCTGTCCGTCGCCTCGGAATGCGTGCCGCTGGTCAAGACCGGCGGGCTGGCCGACGTGGCGGGGGCGCTACCGGCGGCGCTGGCCGGGCACGGGGTCGGGATGCGGGTGCTGCTGCCCGGCTATCCGGCGGTGCTGGCCGCGCAGGCCAAGGCGCCGGTGCTGCGCGAGATCCCGGAGCTGTTCGGCGGTCCGGCCCGCATCCGGCGCGGCGCGCTGGGGGATGCGGTGCTTTACATCCTTGACGCGCCGCATCTTTTCGACCGGCCGGGCGGCATCTATCTGGGGCCGGACGGCCGCGACTGGCCCGACAATCCGCAGCGTTTCGCCGCGCTTTGCAAGGCCGCCGCCCTGACCGCCGCCGAGGGGATCGAGGACTGGCGCCCGCAGGTGCTGCACCTGCACGACTGGCAGGCGGGGCTGGCCCCGGTCTATCTGCGCCAGGCCGGGGTGCGGGACGTGCGGACGCTGCTGACCATCCACAACATCGCCTTCCAGGGCCTAGCCCCGGCGCATATGCTGTCGGCGCTGCAACTGCCGGCGCATCTCTTCAACCCGCGCGGTTTCGAATATTGGGGCCGGATCTCGGCGCTGAAGGCGGGGATCGTCTTTGCCGATCAGGTCTCGACCGTCAGCCCGACCTATGCCGAGGAGCTGATGACCCCGGAATACGGCATGGGGATGGAGGGCGTGCTGGCCGACCGGGCCGCCGACTTCACCGGCATCCTGAACGGCATCGACCTGGACGCCTGGAAGCCGCCCTATGCCACGCCGCAGGGCAAGGCGCCGCATCGCTCCGCGCTGCGCAAGGAATTCGGCCTGCCCGAGGCCGAGGGGCCGCTTTGCGTCGTCGTCTCGCGCCTGACCGGGCAGAAGGGGTTGGACCTCTTGATCGAGGCGCTGCCGGCGCTGCTGGAAAACGGCGGCCAGCTGGCGGTGCTGGGCTCGGGCGACCCAGAGCTGGAAGCGGCGTTTTCGCAGGCCGCCGCCCGCCATCCCGGCGTCGCGCTGCGGCTGGGCTATGACGAGCCGCTGTCGCGCCGCATGATCGCCGGCGGCGACGCCATCCTGGTGCCGTCGCGCTTCGAGCCCTGCGGGCTGACGCAGCTTTACGGGCTGCGCTTCGGCACCCTGCCGCTGGTGGCGCTGACCGGCGGGCTGGCCGATACCGTTATCAACGCCTCGGCCGCCGGGCTGGCCGCGGGGGTGGCGACCGGGGTGCAGTTCCACCCAGTCGATGCCCGGGCGCTGTCCCGCGCGCTGGCCCGGCTTTGCACGCTCTGGCGCCAGCCGGCGGTCTGGCAGCGCATGATGGAAAACGCCATGGCGCAACCGGTCGGCTGGGACGCCTCGGCCCGCGCCTATGCCGAGCTGTTCGGGGCGATGGCCGCCTGATGACCCAACTGCGCATACTCGAGGGCCGGGCGGAACCGCTGGGCGCCACCTTCGACGGCGAGGGCGTGAACTTCGCCGTGTTTTCCGAACATGCGCGCCGGGTGACGCTGTGCCTGTTTTCGCCCGATGGCCGGACCGAGACGCATCGGCTGGACCTGCCGGAACGCGACGGCGACGTCTGGCACGGCTATATCCCCGGCCTGCGTCCCGGCCAGCTTTACGGGCTGCGCGCCGATGGCCCCTATGCGCCGGCCGAGGGGCACCGTTTCAACTATCACAAGCTGCTTCTCGACCCCTATGCCAAGCGGCTGACCCGGCATCCGGTCTGGCACGACGCGCTGATGGGCTACACGGTCGGCGCGCCCGAGGCCGACCTGAGCTTCGACCGCCGCGACAGCGCCCGCTTCATGCCGCGCTGCGTGGTCGAGGATCCCTCCTTCGCCTGGGGCCCCGACCAGCCGCCGTGCCGCGACATCGCCGAAACGGTGATCTACGAGGCCCATGTCAAGGGCCTGACCCAGTTGCACCCGGAGGTGCCGCATCGCGGCACATTCCTCGGCCTCGCCTCGGACCCGGTGCTCGATCACCTGCAATCTCTGGGCATCACCGCGCTGGAGCTGCTGCCGGCACAGGCTTTCCTCAACGACCGTTTCCTGCTGGAAAAGGGGCTGGTGAACTACTGGGGCTACCAGACGCTGGGTTTCTTCGCCCCCGATCCCCGCTATCTGGCCAAGGACCAGATCGCCGAGTTCCAGCACATGGTTGCCCGGATGCATGCCGCCGGCATCGAGGTCATCATGGATGTGGTCTACAACCACACCTGCGAGGGCAACGAGATGGGCCCGACGCTGAGCTTCCGCGGCCTCGACAACCGCAGTTATTATCGGCTGCAAGAGGATCCGCGCCATTACATCAACGATACCGGCACCGGCAACACGCTGAACGTGAACCACCCGATGGTGCTGCGCATGGTCATGGATTCCTTGCGCTATTGGGTCGAGGTCATGCATGTGGATGGCTTCCGCTTCGACCTTTGTGCCTCGCTGGGCCGGCGGGTCCGCGGCGGCTTCGACCGCAGCGCCTCGTTCTTCGACGCGATCCGCCAGGACCCGGTGTTGACGTGGGTGAAGCTGATCGCCGAGCCTTGGGACATCGGCCCCGGCGGCTATCAGCTGGGCGGCTTCCCGCCGCCCTTCCTGGAATGGAACGACAAGTATCGCGACGGCATCCGCCGCTTCTGGCGCGGCGATGCGCGGCAGGTGCCGGAACTGGCCGACCGCATGGCGGGTTCCGCCCGGCAGTTCGACCATTCCGGCCGTCCCGCCACGGCCTCGGTGAACTTCCTGACCGCGCATGACGGCTTCACGCTGATGGACGTGGTCAGCTATTCCGAAAAGCACAACGCCGCCAATGGCGAGGAGAACCGCGACGGCCATTCCGAGAATTTCTCGGACAACATGGGCGCCGAGGGGCCGACCGACGACCCCGCTATCCTGGACGCCCGCGCGCGGCGCCGCCGCAACCTGCTGGCGACGCTGCTTCTGTCGCAGGGCACGCCAATGCTGCTGGCCGGGGACGAGCTGGGCAATTCGCAACAGGGCAACAACAACGCCTATTGCCAGGACAATGAGATCGGCTGGGTGCAATGGCAGGGCGCCGACCCGACATTCCTGGACTTCACCCGCCGGCTGATCGCCTTTCGTCGTGCCCATCCGATCCTGCGGCAGAAACGCTTCCTGCATTCGCGCCCGCGCCTGACCGACGGGCTGCCCGACCTGTTCTGGCTGCGCCCGGACGGCGCGCAGATGACCCCGGCCGATTGGGGCAACCCCGAGCTGCGGGTGCTTTGCGCCGAGCTGCGCATGGCCGCCGGCACCCCCGACTATGCGCAGCGCGAGGAGGCGCTGTTTCTGGTCTTCAACAATGGCGGCCCGCTGGAGGTGATGCTGCCCGAGCGCCCGGCGGGCTGGCGCTGGCGGCTGCACCTGGATACCAGCCGCCCCGACCTGGCCCCGCATGTGGTCGAGGCCGAGCGGCTGGCGGTGGACGGCCAGTCTGTGCTGGTCTTCGATCTGGAGCGCGCGGATGACTGACCCCCGCCTGACCTTGGCCGGCCGCATGGGCGTGCTGCCGGGCTTTCACGACCTTGCCGGGCAATGGCGCGAGACCTCGGTCGAGACGGCGGTGGCGCTGCTTGCCGCCATGGGCCTTGCCGTGCCCACCACGGCCGAGGCGCAGGCGGCGCTGGACGACCATGCCGACCGCCTGCCGCAGGACGTGATCTGCGCCGCCGGCGCGCGCCCGGACCTGGCCCTGGGCGACTGGCAACTGACCTTCGAGAGCGGCACCGAGGCCGAGGGAAACGGCCCGCTGCCGGGGCTGCCGCTGGGCATCCACTGCCTGCGGGCCGGGGGCCGCGACTATACGCTGCTTGCCGCGCCGCCGCGCCTGCCCGAGCCGGCGCGCTGCTGGGGGCTGATCGCGCCGCTTTACGGCATTTCGGAAACGGGCATCGGCAGCTATGCCGACCTTGCGGTGCTGGCGCGGGGCATGGGCGAGAAGGGCGCGGCATTCCTGGGCATCAACCCTGTCCATGCCGGCTTTCCGACCGAGCAGCAGCTTTTCAGCCCCTATACGCCCTCGCATCGCCGGCGGCTGAACGTCATCCACCTGCCCGGTGGTCCCGGCACCCCCGGCCCGCGCCTCGACTATGCCCGCGACATCCCGGCCCGCATGGTCGCCTTGCGGGCGGAATACGAAGCCTTTGCGGACGATCCCGGTTTCGACGCCTGGCAGGCGGGTGAGGGCGAGGGCCTGCAACGCTTCGCCCTGCATCAGGCGCTGTCGGCCCGACATGGTGCCTTCTGGGGCGACTGGCCGGCGACGCTCGCCTCGCCCGACATGCCCGCCGCCATTGCCGCGCGGGCCGAGCTGGCGGGCGAGATGCGCTTTCACGCCTGGCTGCAATGGCGGGCCGAACAAGCGCTAGCGGCGGCAGGGCAGGCGGCGCGCGACGGCGGGATGGCGCATGGGCTCTATCTCGACCTCGCCGTCGGCACCCATCCCTTCGGCGCCGAGACCTGGGAGGATCGTGCGAGCTTCGCCTTCGGCGCCTCGCTCGGCGCGCCGCCCGACGCTTTCGCCCCGCAGGGGCAGAACTGGTCGCTGGCACCCTTCAACCCCTTGGGATTGCGCGCCCAAGCCTATGCGCCGCTGGCCGAGACCCTGCGCCGGCAGCTGCAATTCGCCGGCGTGCTGCGCATCGACCACATCCTGGGCTTCGAGCGCGCCTATTGGGTGCCGGAGGCCGCCCCCGGCGCCTATGTCGCCATGCCGCGCGACGCCATGCTGGCCGTGGCCCGGATCGAGGCCGCCCGTGCCGGGGCGGTCATCGTCGGCGAGGACCTGGGCAACATCCCCGAGGGTCTGCGCGAGGCGCTGGCGGCTTCCGGCATCCTCGGCTGCCGCGTGGCGATGTTCGAGCGCGACGGCTGGCATCCGCCCACCTTCCGCCCGGCCGAAGCCTATGACCGGGATGCCATTGCCAGCTTCTCGACCCATGACCTGCCGACATGGCGCGGCTGGCGGCAGGGCGCCGATATCGAGGCCCGCGCCCGCATCACCGGGCAGGAAACCGCCGCCGGGCAGCAAGAACGCGCCGAGGAGGTCGCCGCCTTCGACCGGCTGCTGCCCGATCCCGGCGTGGATGGGCTGCACGGTTTTCTCGCCCGCACGCCGTCGCTTCTGGTGGCGGTGCAGGCGGAACTGCTGCTCGACATGACCGACCAGCCGAACCTGCCCGGCACGGTCGGCGAATATCCCAACTGGCAGCTGCGCCTGCCGGTGGCGGCCGGGGATTTCCCGGCATTGCCCTCGGTCGCGCGGACTGCCAGCATCATGCGCGACCACGAACGCTAAGGAGAGGTCCATGACCGTTCACACCGTCCCGACCCAGCCCATCGCGGGGCAGAAGCCCGGCACCTCGGGCTTGCGCAAGAAGACCCCGGTCTTCATGCAGCCGCATTACCTGGAAAACTTCGTGCAGGCGATCTGGAACGGCACCGGCGGCGCCGCGGGCAAGACCTATGTGCTGGGCGGCGACGGGCGCTATTTCGGCGATCGCGCCGCGCAGGTCATCCTGCGCATGGCGGCGGCCAGCGGCGCGAAGAAGGTGATCGTCGGGCAGAACGCGCTGCTTTCCACCCCCGCCGCCTCGCACCTGATCCGGCTGCGCAAGGCGGATGGCGGCATCATCATGTCCGCCAGCCACAATCCCGGCGGCCCGACCGAGGATTTCGGCGTCAAGTACAACACCGCCAATGGCGGCCCCGCGCCCGAGCCGGTGACCGAGGCGATCTTCGAGGCGACCAAGACCCTGGCCGAGTACCGCATCCTCGACGCGCAGGACGTGGACCTGTCCTCGCTGGGGACCAAGACCCTGGGCGGCATGGAGATCGAGGTCGTCGATCCCGTCGCCGACTATGCCGAGCTGATGCGCTCGATCTTCGATTTCGCCAAGATCCGCGCGCTGTTCGCGGACGGCTTCCGCATCCGCTTCGACGCCATGCACGCGGTGACCGGGCCCTATGCCAAGGCGATCCTGGAAGGCGAGCTGGGCGCGCCTGCGGGCTCGGTGGTGAATGCCGTCCCGAGCCCGGATTTCGGCGGCGGCCATCCCGACCCGAACCCGATCTGGGCCAAGGACCTGATGGACGCGATGTTCGGGCCGGACGCGCCGGATTTCGGCGCCGCCTCGGATGGCGACGGCGACCGCAACATGATCGTCGGCCGCAACTGCTACGTGACGCCTTCGGACAGCCTTGCGGTGCTGGCGGCCAATGCCGCGTTGGTCCCGGCCTATGCCTGCGGGCTGAAGGGCGTGGCGCGCTCCATGCCCACCTCGCGGGCGCTGGACCGGGTGGCCGAGCGGCTGGGCCTTGCCTGCTACGAGACGCCGACCGGCTGGAAGTTCTTCGGCAACCTGCTCGATGCCGGCAAGGCGACGCTCTGCGGCGAGGAAAGCGCCGGCACCGGCTCGGACCATGTGCGGGAAAAGGACGGGCTCTGGGCGGTGCTGTTCTGGCTGAACCTGCTGGCCGAGCGCCGGCAGCCGGTGGCCGGGATCATGGCCGACCATTGGGCGAAATACGGCCGCAACTACTATTCCCGCCACGACTATGAGGCGGTGGATGCCGCGGCCGCGGCCGAGCTGATGCAGGCGCTGCGCGAGCGTCTGGCCGATCTGCCGGGCCAGACCGCGGCCGGGCTGCGGATCGAGGCGGCGGACGAGTTCGCCTATGACGACCCGGTGGATGGCTCGCGCACCGAGGCGCAGGGCCTGCGCGTCATGACCGAGGGCGGCGGCCGGATCGTGCTGCGGCTTTCGGGCACCGGCACCGAGGGCGCGACGCTGCGCGTCTATCTGGAGCGGGTCGAGACCGACCCCGCCCGGATGCAGGACGAGCCGCAAGAGGCGCTGGCCGGGGTCATCGCCGCCGCCGAGGAAATCGCCGGCATCCGCGCCCGCACCGGCCGGGATGCGCCCGACGTCATCACCTGAGCGCGTCCCGCGGCGGCGGGATCAGCCCGCCGCCAGCTCATCCCAGCAGGCCAGCGCGTGGCCGGCATACATCAGGCCCGGCCCGCCGCTCATCTGGATCGCCATGGACAACACGTCGCCCAGTTCCTCGCGCGTGGCGCCGGCCTTCATCAGCGCCTCGACATGGAACAGGATGCAGGGCTCGCAACGCTGGACGATGGCCATGCCGACGGCGATGAATTCCTTGGTCTTGGCGTCCAGAACGCCGCCGTCATGCACCGCCTTGGACAGCGCGCCGAAGCCCTTGGCGGTGTCGGGGATGGCCTTGCTCATCACCCGCAATTCGCCGCGCATCTCGTCGATCTTTGCCCTGTAGCTCATGGTTCGCCCTCCTTCTGGCCGGGCATGGCTTAGCCCGGTGCCGGTGGCTGCGGCTTGATCCAGGTCAATGAAGTTACGAATTTTCGCAGCTTTGCGGCAACGGTCAGACCCGCCGCCCCCGCACCCAGGTCTCGCGCATGACCGGGGTGTCCTCCAGCATCGCGAAGCGGATCAGGTCGGCGCGCAGCCCCGGCGTCAGCCGGCCGCGATCATGCAACCCGGCCGCCTGCGCCGGGTTGGCCGTCACCGTCGCCATGGCACGCGGCAGGTCGTCCCAGATCCGCGCCAGGATCAGCGCCCCGGCCAGCAGTCCCGAGGGCACGTAATCCGACGACAGGATGTCCAGATGTCCGGCCCGCGCCAGTTCTGCCGCCGAGACATTGCCGGAATGGCTGCCGCCGCGGATCAGGTTCGGCGCCCCCATCATTACCATGATGCCGTGGTCGTGGCAGGCGGCCGCGGCCTCGGCGGTGGTGGGGAACTCGGCCAGCCGCACGCCATGGCCGGCCGAAAGCGCGACATGTTCGGCCGTGGTATCGTCATGGCTGGCCAGCACCGCGCCCAGCCGGTGCGCGATCTCGACCGCGGCGGCCTCGTGCCGGTCGCCGAAGCGGGCGCGCAATGCCTTGAGCCGGGCGACGTGATCGGCGAATTCCGCGTCCGAGAGCTTGTACTTTCCCTGCACATATTGCGCGAGCTTCGAGATGTCGCGGAACTGGCGCTGGCCGGGGGTGTGGTCCATCAGGCTGATGATGCCCACCCGGTCCTCGGGGCCGAACTCGTCCAGCTCGGCCAGCAGGGTTTCCGAGCAGACCTCGGCGCGCAGATGCAGGAAATGGCTGATGCGCAGCACGCCGCGGGCGCGGATGGCGGCAAGCTCATGCGCCAGCTCGCGGGCATATTTGTCGTAATCCTGATCCGGTCCCTCGTTCGGGATCGAGCCCACCCGCATGGCGTCGAAGACCGTGGTGATGCCGCAGCCCGCCAGCTCGGTGTCATGCGCCAGGATGGCCCCGGCATGGGGCCAGTCCACGCCGGGGCGGGGGCGGATGTGGCGCTCCAGGTTGTCGGTATGCAGCTCGACCATGCCGGGGGCGAGGAAGTCGCCGCCCATGTCCAGCGCGCCGGCCGGGACGGTCGTGCCCGGCTCGATCCCGGCGATGGTGCCGTCCTCGATCACGACGGCGCCGGGGATCACGGTCTGGGGCAGGATCAGGCGGGCATTGGCGAGGATGGTTCGGGTCATGGCGGACTTTCGGCGCGGGCCTTCGGGTTTCGGCAGGCAAGGGGTGGCCGATTGCGCCTGCGGGGTCAAGCGTGCTGCGGATTGCACGGGTGCCCGGGGGCTCTGCCCCCACGCCGGGCCGGCCCCTGGATGGGGCCCGCCCGGCGTTCCCCCGGGGTATTTCGGCAACAGAGAAGGCGTAGGAGAAGTCAGTTGCAGAGCGCGTCCACCCATTGCGGCACCACCGCGGTCGCGGGGCCGGTGCGGCGGTCGGAGAAGTCGCGGCTGACGGCCGAGGCCGCCAGGTTCAGTTCGATCGTCTCGGCGCCTTTGCGGCGGGCGTGTTGCGCGAGGCCGGCGGCCGGATAGACCAGGCCCGAGGTGCCGATGGCGGCAAAGAGGTCGGCGCTTTCGACCGCTTCCCAGATCCGCTCCATGTGATAGGGGATCTCGCCGAACCAGACGATGTCGGGCCGGGTCAGCGCCTGGCCGCAGGCCGGGCAGGGATCCGGCGCCCGCATCACCAGCGCCGCCGGCCAGCGATGCCCGCAGCCGGCGCAGAGCGCGCCGAGCAGGCTGCCATGCATATGGATCACCTCGGGCGAGCCGCCGCGTTCGTGCAGGTCGTCGACGTTCTGCGTGATCAGCGTCACCTGGTGACGCTCTGCCAGCCGTGCCAGCGCCCGATGCGCGGCATTGGGCTGCGCCCGGGCGGCATCGGCGCGGCGCTGGTTGTAGAAGCGATGCACCAGCGCCGGGTCGCGCTGAAAGCCCTCGGGCGTCGCGACATCCTCGATGCGGTGCTCCTCCCACAGGCCGTCGGTGGCGCGGAAGGTCCTGATGCCGCTTTCGGCCGAGATGCCGGCTCCCGTCAGTATGGCGATGCGCATTCCTGCCTCAGCGCGCGCAATAGGCCTCGGCCGCGGCGGCGAAATTCTTGTAGCGCGCCCAGAAGGCGTTGTCGGCGTCGCTTTTCGACATGCGCACCTCTTGCGCCTTGTCCGCGTCGCGGAAGAAGCGCGCGGCCCGGCGCTGGTCCGAGCGCGACAGCGTCTGGTCGGCCACCTGCTGGATGCAGCGGCACGCCTGGCTGTTGCGGGCGCCGCGTTCCGAACGCACGCAGGCGGAATCGATCGGGCCGGCGTCAGCGAGCGGCGCAGTCAAAACCACCGCCGCGGCTGCGATCATCAATCGGTTGAACATCTCTGTCTCCTCGGCTCCTGCCACGGCAACGGGGCTGGGCACCCTCTTTCGGCCGCGCATCTTGTCTGGCGAAGCTTAACAGAAGCCGCCCTTCGCCTCAATTGCGGCAGGGCGGCATGGCTGCTCCAAGGATGGCGGCTGCGGGGGGCTGCGACCGCAAGATATGCGGTCAGGCCGGCGCCGGCGTGTAGCCCGCCTGGCGAATCACCTCGGCCGCGCGGGCCGGCTCCAGCCCCTCGACCGTGACGCTGCGGCCGGCCAGGTCGGTCGTGGCCCGGCCGCCGGCCTCGGCCACCGCCTTTTGGATGGCGGCGGTGCAATGGCCGCAGCTCATGTCCTCGACGCGGAATTTCATCGGCGCATCCTTTCGCTCGCCCAGGAACCGGCCTATGATCGCGTCGCGGCGCCGCGGGCGCAACTCCCCCTCATGAGGCTGCGACCAATGGTCACCGAAAATTTCCGCGGCGCGATTCTGATGGTCGTCTCGATGGTGCTGTTCGCCTTCGAGGACATGTTCATCAAGCTGCTTGCGGCCGAGTTGCCCTATGCGCAGGTGCTGGCGCTGATCGGGCTTCTGGGCTTTCTCGCCTTCACGGCCATGCTGAAGCTCAAGGGCGGGCGGCTGTTCACGCGCGACCTGGTCCGCCCCATCGTGCTGTTTCGCGGGTTGATGGAGGCGGTGGGCTCGATCGGCATCGTCGTGGCGCTGGCGCTGACGGAACTTTCCTCGACCTCGGCGATCATGCAGGCGCTGCCCCTGGCCATCGTGCTGGGCGCGGCGCTGTTTCTGGGCGAGCCGGTCGGCTGGCGGCGCTGGAGCGCGATCATCGCGGGCTTTCTTGGCGTGCTGCTGGTGATCCGGCCGGGGCTGGCCGGGTTCCAGCCGGTGTCGCTGATGGCGCTGATGGCGGTGGTGGGGCTGGCGGCACGCGACATCGCCACCCGACGGGTGCCGGCGCATATCCATTCCGACCAGCTTGCCGCCTCGGCCTTTTTCGCCATCCTGATCGCTGCGGTGCTGATGGGGCTGGCGCTGGGGCAGGATTTCGTCATGCCGAGCCCGCGGCAATGGCTGCTGTTTCTCGCCTGCATCACCCTGGGTGTCGGCGGCTATGCGCTGCTGGTCACCGCCACCCGCGTTGGCGAGGCCTCGGCACTTGCGCCCTATCGCTATGCAAGGCTGGTCTTTGCCCTGATCCTGGCCTTTCTGGTCTTTGGCGAGCGTCCCGACGCGCTGACGCTGACCGGCGCCGCGATCATCGTCGCCTCGGGCTGCTACACCATGTGGCGCGAGGCCGCGCTGCGCCGCCGCCGGCTGCGCGAGGCCGGTTTCGTCGCCGCCTCATGAACCCTCTTTCCGCAACGCCAAAGCCCTTGTATAGCCCGGCCATGACCGACCTTGACCTCATCCGCAATTTCTCGATCGTGGCCCATATCGACCACGGCAAATCCACCCTGGCCGACCGCCTGATCCAGCTGACGGGTACGGTCGCCGAACGCGACATGAAGGCCCAGCTGCTCGACAGCATGGATATCGAGCGCGAGCGGGGCATCACCATCAAGGCCAACACCGTGCGCATCGAATACCCCGCGCGGGACGGGCGGACCTATGTGCTGAACCTGATCGACACCCCCGGCCACGTGGACTTCGCCTATGAGGTCAGCCGAAGCATGCGCGCGGTCGAGGGCAGCCTGCTGGTCGTGGACGCGACGCAGGGGGTCGAGGCGCAGACGCTGGCCAATGTCTACCAGGCCATCGATGCCGGGCACGAGATCGTGCCGGTGCTGAACAAGATCGACCTGCCCGCCGCCGAGCCCGACCGCGTCAAGGAACAGATCGAGGACGTGATCGGCATCGACGCCCATGACGCCATCGAGATCTCGGCCAAGACCGGCCTCGGCATCCCCGACGTGCT